>NC_009436.1:3227651-3873181 GCF_000016325.1 Enterobacter sp. 638 | reverse complement strand
CGTAGACGGCATCTTTGTTGGCCCAAGCGATTTGGCGGCGGCGTTCGGACATCTCGGCAATGCCAACCACCCGGAAGTGCAACGCGCTATTCAACACATTTTTGAACGTGCAAAAGCGCACGGCAAGCCGAGCGGCATCCTGGCACCCGTTGAAGCGGACGCCCGTCGTTACCTGGAATGGGGCGCAACGTTTGTTGCCGTCGGCAGTGACCTTGGCGTGTTCCGCTCTGCCACGCAGAAGCTCGCCGATTCCTTTAAAAAATAACCACCACTGAGATAAAGAGAGACGCAATTATGACAATGAAAGTTGGTTTTATTGGCCTGGGTATCATGGGTAAACCAATGAGTAAAAACCTCATCAAGGCAGGTTACTCGCTGGTGGTTTCTGACCGTAATCCAGAAGTGATTGCTGAGTTGATTGCCGCTGGCGCAGAAACGGCCACCACCGCAAAAGCGATTGCTGAGCAGTGCGACGTGGTAATCACCATGCTGCCAAACTCCCCGCACGTCAAAGACGTCGCGCTGGGTGAGAACGGTCTGATCGAAGGCGCGAAGCCGGGCCTGGTGCTGATCGACATGAGTTCCATCGCGCCACTGGCGAGCCGTGAAATCAGCGATGCGCTGAAAGCGAAAGGCGTCGAAATGCTGGACGCACCGGTCAGCGGCGGAGAGCCAAAAGCCATCGATGGAACGCTGTCTGTGATGGTCGGCGGCGACAAAGGTACGTTCGACAAATATTACGATCTGCTGAAATCCATGGCCGGTTCCGTTGTGCATACCGGTGATATCGGCGCGGGCAACGTCACCAAGCTGGCAAACCAGGTGATTGTGGCGTTGAACATTGCCGCCATGTCCGAAGCGCTGACACTGGCGACCAAAGCAGGGGTTAACCCGGATCTGGTGTATCAGGCGATTCGCGGCGGGCTGGCGGGAAGTACCGTGCTGGATGCCAAAGCCCCGATGGTGATGGATCGCAATTTCAAGCCGGGTTTCCGTATCGACCTGCATATTAAAGATCTGGCGAATGCCCTGGATACTTCGCACGGCGTTGGCGCGCAATTGCCGCTCACCGCTGCGGTGATGGAGATGATGCAGGCGCTGCGTGCCGATGGCTTGGGTAATGCCGACCATAGCGCTATCGCTTGCTACTACGAAAAACTGGCGAAAGTGGAAGTCACTCGCTAACAAAGACGGGCGCGGGAACGCGTCCGGTATTTTTGCCGCGTGCAGTAACAGGCTACAACTATGAAAATCGTAATCGCCCCTGACTCTTATAAAGAAAGCCTATCTGCCGCCGAGGTAGCTCAGGCCATAGAAAAAGGATTTCGGGAAATATTTCCTGATGCTCAGTATGTTTCTGTGCCCGTCGCGGACGGTGGCGAAGGCACGGTCGAAGCCATGATTGCCGCCACCCAAGGGACAGAGCAACACGCGGTTGTCACGGGGCCGCTGGGCGACAAAGTCAGTGCCTGCTGGGGGATTTCTGGCGACGGCGCAACGGCGATTATCGAGATGGCCGCTGCCAGCGGTCTGGCGCTTGTTCCTGCCGCAAAACGCAATCCGTTGATCACCACATCGCGTGGAACGGGTGAGCTGATTCTGGATGCGCTGGATAAAGGCGCACGCAATATCATTATCGGTATTGGCGGCAGCGCCACTAACGATGGCGGGGCCGGCATGATGCAGGCGCTGGGGGCAAAACTGTGTGATGCTAATGGCAAAGAGATCGCTTTTGGTGGCGGCAGCCTGATGGCGCTCAACAGTATTGATGTTTCCGGACTGGATCCGCGTCTGAAAGACTGCACTATCCGCGTGGCTTGCGATGTGACCAACACGCTGGTGGGTGAACTCGGGGCCTCGCGTATTTTTGGTCCGCAAAAAGGGGCCGATGAAGCGAAAATTGTAGAGCTGGATAAAAACCTCAGCCATTTTGCGGACGTTATTAAGCAGTGCCTGCATATCGACGTGAAAAACGTGCCGGGTTCCGGCGCGGCGGGCGGTATGGGCGCTGCGCTGATGGCGTTCCTGGGCGCAGAGCTGCGCAGCGGGATTGAGATTGTCACCCAGGCATTAAACCTGGAAGAACATATCCACGATTGCACGCTGGTGTTGACCGGCGAGGGCCGTCTCGACAGCCAAAGTATCCACGGAAAAGTGCCTGTGGGTGTGGCGAACGTCGCTAAAAAATACCATAAACCCGTTATCGGTATTGCGGGCAGTTTGACCCCTGACGTGGGTGTCGTGCATCAATATGGTATCGATGCCGTCTTTAGCGTCCTGAACAGTATTGGCTCACTGGAAGAGGCATTCCGTGGGGCCTATGACAATATTTATCGGTCGTCGCGTAATATTGCCGCCACTTTGCAGGTGGGGATGCGCACGCAAGGGTGACAGCGACGCGCAAACCCTCTATACTGCGCGCCGAAGCTGACCAGACAGTCGCCGCTTCGTCGTCGTCCCCTTTCGGGGGGAGACGGGCGGAGGGGAGGAAAGTCCGGGCTCCATAGGGCAGGGTGCCAGGTAACGCCTGGGGGGGAAACCCACGACCAGTGCAACAGAGAGCAAACCGCCGATGGCCCGCGCAAGCGGGATCAGGTAAGGGTGAAAGGGTGCGGTAAGAGCGCACCGCGCGGCTGGTAACAGTCCGTGGCACGGTAAACTCCACCCGGAGCAAGGCCAAATAGGGGTTCACAAGGTACGGCCCGTACTGAACCCGGGTAGGCTGCTTGAGCCAGTGAGCGATTGCTGGCCTAGATGAATGACTGTCCACGACAGAACCCGGCTTATCGGTCAGCTTCACCTCTTATAAAACCCCGCTTCGGCGGGGTTTTTGCTTTTTAAGTCAGCGGGGCGGTGGATGAATGACTGCCCACGACGCTATACCCAAAAGAAAGCGGCTTATTGGTCAGCTTCACCTCTTGCAAAGCCCCGCTTCGGCGCGTTTTGGGCTTTTTAAGTCAGCGGGGCAGCGATGAATGACTGTCCACGACGCTATACCCAAAAGAAAGCGGCTTATCGGTCAGCTTCACCTCTTATAAAACCGCCGCTTCGGCGGGTTTTGGGCTTCTGGGGGTAGGTAGGCCATCAGGATGAATTGTCATATTTGCGACAGTAAGCACATTTCACTATTTTTCATTTAAATCCTGCCCCATCTGGCAAGTTAACGATCTCAATCACAAAATTACGCACTGGAAAAGGGTGATTTCTTGGTGTTGGATTGATGTTAATTTTGTGTCTTGTATGTATCTGACTTTTTTCTTATTCATTAATGATATTTTCAGATTCAATACATTTGCCATGTGAATGTGTGATGGGTTCTACTCTTTTGACTTATTAAAACATAATTTTATAATTTTATTTGATAAACCATAAAAATGTTTAATCAGAACAACGACTAATTATTAATCTTTAATTGCCTGAAATATAGCCTTTATTCCTGATGACTAATTTCACCTAATACGTCTTGGTTATCCCCATAAAATAAAATTATCTGCCGCAATTTAGTTGATCAATATCAGGCAATAGAACGGTTGGTTTAATTTCAAGTCATTGATGTATATGGTTTTAAATTGATTTTTTGGTGTGAGTGAACGGGGCTGAAAAGTAATTTGTGAGTAACAGCACATCCCTCATTCATCATTAATGGGTACAATTAAGCATCGGGATACGGAAATAAGAGCAGAATATAATGAACACTATTATTCTACCGAAAACGCAACACCTCGTTGTATTTCAGGAAGTCATTAAAAGTGGATCCATTGGTTCTGCCGCCCGCCAGCTCGGTCTTACGCAGCCAGCAGTCAGCAAAATTATCAACGATGTCGAATCCTACTTTGGAGTCGAACTGATTGTGCGCAAAAACACGGGCGTGAAGCTCACCAGCGCCGGGCAAACGCTGCTGGCTTACTCAGAATCCATCACCCGCGAAATGAAGAACATGGTCAGCGAGATGAACAGCCTGAGCTTCAGCACCGTTATTGACGTGTCGTTCGGTTATCCGTCGTTAATCGGTTTTACTTTCCTCTCCAGCATGCTCAAAAAATTCAAAGAAGTGTTCCCGAAAGCGCGAGTGTCGATGTTTGAAGCGCAGCTCTCGTCATTTTTGCCCGCGATTCGCGACGGGCGACTGGATTTTGCTATCGGAACGCTCAGTGACGAAATGCTCCTGCAGGATCTGCACGTTGAGCCACTGTTTGAATCCGAGTTTGTGTTGGTGGCCAGTAAATCACGAACGTGCACCGGCCCGACAACCCTGGCATCGCTCACGAACGAGCAGTGGGTGATGCCGCAAACCGATATGGGCTACTACAAAGAATTACTCACTACCCTTCAGAATAACCACATCAGCATTGAAAACATCGTTCAGACCGATTCCGTTGTCACTATTTATAACCTGGTGCTTAACGCTGATTATCTCACCGTTATTCCTCGTGACATGATCGCTCCCTTTGGCTCCGACCAATTTATCGTGCTCCCTGTGGAAGAAAAATTACCTGTCGCACGCTATGCGGCAGTATGGTCAAAAAATTATCGTATTAAAAAATCCGCTTCGGTATTAGTGGAGTTAGCGAAGCAATATTCTGCGCAAAACAGTGAAAGGCGAAAGCAATTTGTCATAACAGAATAACTCACTCAGCTTTTTAGTTTTTAACTATCCGGCGGTTTTTTATAAGCGTCGACACCCAGGCTTTGCTTAAAATATCATATTATTATAAAGAGGATTATATGCACATTACTTACGATCTTCCGGTGACGATTGAAGACATCCAAGCTGCTCGTAAACGACTGGCTGGCAAAATATATAAAACAGGAATGCCACGTTCTAATTATCTTAGTGAGCGTTGCAAAGGTGAAATATTCCTGAAATTTGAAAATATGCAGCGTACAGGTTCATTTAAAATTCGCGGTGCATTTAACAAATTAAGCTCGCTAACTGAGGCGGAACGACGTAAAGGCGTGGTTGCCTGTTCAGCAGGAAACCATGCTCAGGGTGTATCTCTTTCCTGCGCTATGCTGGGTATCGACGGCAAAGTGGTGATGCCGATGGGCGCGCCGAAATCAAAAGTGGCGGCAACGCGTGACTACTCCGCAGAAGTGATTATGCACGGTGACAACTTTAACGACACCATCGCGAAAGTCAGTGAAATCGTGGAGCTGGAAGGGCGCATCTTTATTCCTCCATACGATGATGCGTTGGTCATTGCCGGTCAGGGAACGATTGGTCTTGAGATCCTCGAAGATTTATACGACGTGGATAACGTGATTGTGCCTATTGGCGGCGGTGGTTTAATTGCCGGTATTGCTACCGCAATAAAATCCATCAACCCCACAATTAATATTATCGGTGTGCAATCTGAAAATGTTCATGGGATGGCGGCATCATATTATGCCGGTGAAATAACCAACCATCGAACGACAAGCACCTTAGCCGACGGTTGTGATGTTTCTCGCCCAGGGAAATTAACGTTTGAAATTGTGCGTGAATTAGTCGATGACATTGTCCTGGTGAGCGAAGACGATATTCGTAACAGCATGGTGGCGCTTATTCAAAGAAATAAAGTCGTGACCGAAGGCGCGGGTGCGCTGGCGACCGCTGCATTATTAAGTGGAAAATTGGATCATTATATTCAGGGACGGAAAACAGTCAGTATTATTTCCGGTGGTAATATCGATCTTTCACGTGTTTCCCAAATTACCGGTCTCGTCGACGCATAAATAAGGACAGATTATGAGCAATACTGAAAGCATTATTGTCAGTCAGACAAAAACAACGTCCTGGCGGAAATCAGATACGACCTGGACGCTGGGGTTGTTTGGTACGGCCATCGGCGCAGGCGTTTTATTCTTCCCTATTCGCGCCGGTTTTGGCGGCCTGATCCCCATCTTACTGATGCTGGTATTGGCATACCCAATCGCCTTTTATTGCCACCGTGCACTGGCGCGCTTGTGCCTGTCCGGCAGCAATCCGTCGGGCAATATCACCGAGACGGTAGAAGAGCATTTCGGTAAAACCGGCGGTGTGGTGATCACCTTCCTTTATTTCTTTGCCATTTGCCCGCTGCTGTGGATTTACGGCGTCACCATTACGAACACCTTTATGACTTTCTGGGAAAACCAGCTCCAGATGCCTGCGCTGAACCGTGGCTTTGTGGCCCTGTTCCTGTTGCTGCTGATGGCGTTTGTTATCTGGTTTGGTAAAGACCTGATGGTCAAGGTGATGAGTTTCCTGGTGTTCCCGTTTATTGCCAGCTTGATTCTGATTTCCCTGTCGTTGATTCCTTACTGGAACTCGGCGGTGATCGACCAGGTCAGTATGAGCGATCTCTCCTTCACCGGGCATGACGGCATTCTGGTCACCGTCTGGCTGGGCATTTCCATCATGGTCTTCTCCTTTAACTTCTCACCCATCGTCTCCTCTTTTGTGGTCTCGAAACGTGAAGAGTACGAAGGCGAATTTGGTAAAGAATTTACCGAGCAGAAATGTTCCAAAATCATCGGCCGCGCCAGCTTGCTGATGGTCGCTGTGGTCATGTTCTTCGCCTTTAGCTGCCTGTTTACGCTCTCTCCGCAAAATATGGCAGAAGCCAAAGCGCAGAACATACCGGTGCTTTCTTACCTGGCGAACCACTTCGCTACCATGACTGGCACCAAATCGACATTCGCCACCGTGCTGGAATACGGCGCGTCGATCATCGCGCTGGTCGCCATTTTCAAATCCTTCTTCGGTCACTATCTGGGCACGCTGGAGGGACTGAACGGCCTGGTGCTGAAGTTCGGCTATAAAGGCGATAAGAAGAAAGTCTCCGTCGGCAAACTGAACACCATCAGCATGATCTTCATCATGGGTTCGACCTGGGTTGTGGCTTACGCCAACCCGAACATTCTCGACCTTATCGAAGCCATGGGCGCGCCGATTATCGCTTCTCTGCTGTGCCTGCTGCCGATGTTCGCCATTCGTAAAGTCCCTGCACTGGCGAAGTTCAGAGGCAGAACCGAGAACCTGTTCGTTACCGCGGTTGGTCTGCTGACCATTCTGAATATCGTTTACAAACTGTTCTGATTTATTGCTCAGGAAGAGCGGAGTAAAGACATGATTGAGTTTCCGGTTGTACTGGTTATTAACTGTGGATCGTCTTCTGTGAAGTTTTCGGTGCTCGACGCGGCAAGCTGTGAGGCGCTGATCACCGGCATCGCGGATGGTGTTAACACGGAAAACGCCTTTATATCCGTGAACGGGGGCGAGCCAGCACCGCTGGCTCGCAAGGACTACGAAGGGGCGTTGGCCGCCATCGCCCTGGAACTGGAAGCGCGCGATTTAATGGGCAGCGTGGCCTTAATTGGCCACCGTATCGCTCACGGCGGCAGCGTTTTCAGTGAATCCACCCCGATCACCGATGAGGTCATCGACCAGATTCGTGAGATTTCCCCGCTGGCCCCGCTACACAACTACGCCAACCTCAGCGGTGTGGAAGCGGCAAAGCATCTTTTCCCGGGCGTGCAGCAGGTGGCGGTCTTCGATACCAGCTTCCACCAGACGCTTGCGCCGCAGGCATATTTATACGGCTTGCCGTACCGCTACTTTGAAGAGCTGGGCGTACGTCGCTACGGTTTCCACGGTACGTCACATCGTTACGTCGCCCAGCAGGCATATTCACTGCTGGATATTCCCCAGCAAGACAGCGGCCTGGTGATTGCCCATCTTGGCAACGGGGCCTCTATTTGCGCGGTGCGTAACGGCGAAAGTGTTGATACCTCCATGGGCATGACGCCGCTGGAAGGCTTGGTGATGGGCACGCGTTGTGGCGATGTGGATTTTGGCGCGATGGCGTGGATCGCTCAACAGACCGGCCAGACCCTGGACGATCTGGAACGTGTGGTGAATAAAGAGTCCGGCCTGCTGGGCATTTCGGGACTCTCTTCCGATTTGCGTACGCTGGAAAAAGCGTGGCATGACGGGCACGAGCGCGCGCGGCTGGCGATTGAGACGTTTGTGCATCGTATCGCGCGGCATATTGCCGGGCACGCGGCGTCACTGCACCGTTTGGACGGCGTGGTCTTTACCGGCGGCATTGGCGAGAACTCAAAACTGATCCGCCAACTGGTGACGGATCGCCTGAAGGTTTTCGGCATCACATTGGATCCGCTGAAAAATGCTCTACCGGGCAGCGCTGGCGAGCGAATCATCACCACTGATGATTCAGATGTGCCGTGCGCCGTCATCCCCACCAACGAAGAAAAAATGATCGCGCTGGATGCCATTCGTCTTGGAAAGGTCCATCCAGCCGCTGCTTACGCCTGATACAGAGAGAAAATCATGAAGGTTAATATGGATATCAGCGCGACGCCGTACAGCGACGCGTGGGCCGGGTTTCGCACAAATGAATGGCAAAACACGATCGATGTGCGTGATTTTATTCAGCACAACTATACCCCGTACGAAGGCGACGAATCCTTCCTTGCGCAGGCGACGCCTGCTACGACGGCGCTGTGGCATAAAGTGATGGACGGCATTCGACAGGAAAACGCCACCCATGCGCCGGTCGATTTCGATTTAAACGTTGCCACCACCATCACCGCTCACGCCCCAGGCTATATCGACAAAGATCTCGAAACCGTCGTGGGTTTGCAGACGGATAAACCGCTGAAGCGCGCGCTGCATCCGTACGGCGGGATCAACATGATCCGCAGCTCATTCGAAGCCTACGGACGTGAAATGGATCCGCAGTTCGAATATCTGTTCACGCATCTGCGTAAAACACATAACCAGGGCGTATTTGACGTCTATTCGCCGGATATGATGCGCTGTCGTAAATCGGGTGTGCTCACCGGCTTGCCGGATGGCTACGGTCGCGGACGTATTATTGGTGATTACCGCCGCGTGGCGCTCTACGGCATCAGCTATCTGGTGCGCGAGCGCGAACTGCAGTTTGCCGATCTCCAGTCCAAAATGGAGCGTGGCGACGATCTCGAAGCCACGATCCGCCTGCGTGAAGAGTTGTCAGAGCACCGCCGCGCGCTGCTGCAAATTCAGGAGATGGCGGCGAACTACGGCTTTGATATTTCTCGCCCGGCCATGAACGCGCAGGAAGCGGTGCAGTGGCTGTACTTTGCCTATCTGGCTGCGGTGAAATCGCAGAACGGCGGGGCGATGTCGCTCGGTCGTACGGCGACGTTTATCGATATTTATATTGAGCGCGATATGCAGGCAGGACGCCTGAATGAAATCCAGGCGCAGGAGCTGATCGACCATTTCATCATGAAGATTCGCATGGTGCGTTTCCTGCGTACCCCGGAATTCGATACGCTTTTCTCGGGCGATCCGATTTGGGCGACGGAAGTGATCGGCGGCATGGGGCTGGATGGGCGCACGCTGGTGAGCAAATCGTCGTTCCGCTATCTTCATACGCTGAACACCATGGGGCCTGCGCCGGAGCCAAACCTGACGATCCTGTGGTCAGAAGAGTTGCCGATTGCCTTTAAAAAATATGCTGCGCAAATGTCGATTGCCACCTCATCGTTGCAGTACGAAAACGATGATCTGATGCGCACGGATTTTGACAGCGATGATTACGCCATCGCCTGCTGCGTCAGCCCGATGGTGATTGGCAAGCAGATGCAGTTCTTCGGTGCGCGCGCCAACCTCGCCAAAATCCTGCTGTACGCGATCAACGGCGGTGTGGATGAGAAGCTAAAAATCCAGGTCGGGCCGAAAACCGCGCCGCTGCTGGACGATGTGCTGGATTACGACACCGTGATGGCGAGCCTGGATCACTTTATGGACTGGCTGGCGGTGCAGTACATCAGCGCGCTGAATCTCATTCACTATATGCATGATAAATACAGCTACGAAGCCTCGCTGATGGCGCTGCATGACCGCGATGTGCATCGCACCATGGCCTGCGGGATCGCTGGATTATCCGTTGCAACCGATTCGCTGTCCGCTATCAAATACGCGACGGTCCAGCCGGTGCGCGACCATAACGGTCTGGCGGTAGATTTCGTTATCACCGGGGAATATCCGCAGTACGGTAATAATGACGACCGCGTGGACAGCATCGCCTGTGACCTGGTTGAGCGCTTTATGAAGAAAATTCAGGCGCTGCCAACCTATCGCAACGCCGTGCCAACCCAGTCGATTTTGACCATCACCTCTAACGTGGTGTATGGGCAGAAGACCGGCAACACGCCGGACGGACGCCGCGGCGGCACGCCGTTTGCGCCAGGGGCGAACCCGATGCACGGGCGCGATCGTAAAGGGGCGGTGGCGTCGTTAACCTCCGTGGCGAAACTGCCGTTCACCTACGCCAAAGACGGGATTTCGTATACGTTCTCCATCGTGCCGCAGGCGCTGGGCAAAGATGAAGGAGTGCGTAAAACCAATCTGGTCGGGCTGTTGGATGGGTATTTCCACCACGAGGCATCCATTGAAGGGGGGCAGCATCTCAACGTTAACGTGATGAACCGCGAAATGCTGATGGATGCGATCGAACATCCAGAGAATTACCCAAACCTGACAATCCGTGTTTCGGGCTATGCAGTGCGCTTTAATGCGCTCACCCGCGAACAGCAGCAAGACGTGATTTCACGTACCTTCACCCAGGCGATTTAACGCCTAACTCGCCAACAAGCCCCCTTCCGGTAAGGGGGTTTTTTTGTGCGTAAGAATTCTCAAGGCGGCGAAAAATACGCCCTCACCGCATTTACATACAAAATTGTTTATATACTTCATCACAGATCGACATCCGTAATTGAAAAATACTTCCCGTGTTTTTTACTGACAGATAATTGAGGATTGTGAGATGAGAAAAATTTTCCGTATCGCGCTGATGGCGGCAACTCTGGCGGGCTTTACTGGTATGGCGCAGGCGGTAGAGGTAGAAACCGCGCCGGAGCCTACGCAGGACCCGATCGTCCAGCAGCTGAAACTCAACAACGATCAGATTGCGAAGATTAAAGCGCTGCACAAGCAGCTGGAAGCCGACGTCTTTAAAATCCCGACGGATAGCGTGAAAAATGGCTCGTTGATTAACGTGATCCAGTCAGGCAAATGGGATGAGAAAGCGGTCAGAGAGCAGCTGGCTGCCTTTAGCCATATTGAAGAGCAGGCGCGGTACTACCGCATGAAATATTACTTCGATGTGAGCCAGATCCTGACCCCGGAACAGCGCGCCGAAGTCCGCTCGCAGTTTGCTCAGGCGATGAGCCGATAAGCTGTCAGTGCTGGCCGGGAACGCTTACGCAAACCCGGCCTTTGACTTATACCGGCAAATCAATCAGCAGCGCGCGCAGCGGCGTGTCGGCAACCAGCGTGATATTCGCTTCATCGCGGATAAACGCGCCGTCACCGCAGGTGAGCGCTTCTTTCTCTTCCGTGTGCGTCAGCGCATGTACCGTGCCGTGAATCGATTGCAGATAGGCTCGCGGGCCGTGAAGCTGGAAACTCGCCTGTTCCCCTTTCTTCAGCTCAATATGGTGCAGCCACACCTGCTGGCGCAATTGCAGGCTATCGTGAATGCCATCCGGTGAGGCGATCACTTGCTGCTTGTCGCCGCTCAGATTGATCTTCTGCACGGCCGGATTTTCGCGTTCCGGACAGGCATCAAGCCACAGCTGCATGCGGGTCAGCGTTTTATCTTTGCTGAGGTTATGCTCGCTGTAGCTAATGCCCGGTTGGGTTGAAATCAATAACGCTTCACCCGCCTTCGCCTGGACGTGATTGCCCTCGCTATCGCGATATTCTGCTTCACCTTCGAGGATCAGATTCAGGATATCCACTTTCGGATACGTACGCGGCTGGAAAGACGCGCCCGGAGCGAGCACTTCCTGATTCAGCACGCGCAGTGAGGCGTAACCGAGCAATTTGGGATCAAAGTAGTGTCCAAAGGAAAAGGTGTAGCGGGCCTGCAGCCAACCAAAATCGGCTTGTCCGCACTGTTTTGCTGTTCTTGTCGTAATCATAAAACTGACCTCTCTTTACACTAAAACAATGGTAAAGGTATGGACGCTTCATTGTTAGCCAGATATTCTGCCCGGTATGTTCAAATTTCCTGAATGAGAACGAGATGGCAAAAGAAAGGGCATTGACGCTTGAGGCGCTTCGCGTGATGGACGCGATCGACAGGCGTGGCAGCTTTGCCGCTGCGGCAGACGAGCTGGGGCGCGTTCCGTCTGCGCTGAGCTACACCATGCAGAAGCTCGAAGAAGAGCTGGACGTGGTGCTATTCGACCGTTCCGGTCACCGAACAAAATTCACCAATGTCGGACGCATGCTGCTGGAGCGCGGGCGCGTTCTGCTGGAAGCGGCCGACAAACTGACGACCGATGCGGAAGCGCTGGCGCGCGGCTGGGAAACGCACCTGACGCTGGTCACCGAAGCGCTAGTACCGACTGCCGCGTTATTCCCGCTGGTGGAGCGTCTGGCGAATAAAGCCAATACGCAGCTTTCCGTGATTACCGAAGTGCTGGCGGGCGCGTGGGAGCGTCTTGAAACGGGCAGGGCGGATATTGTGATTGCGCCGGATATGCACTTCCGTTCGTCGTCAGAGATCAATTCGAAAAAACTCTATAGCGTGATGAACGTTTACGTCGCTGCGCCGGATCATCCGATTCATCAGGAGCCGGAACCGTTATCCGAAGTGACCCGCGTGAAGTATCGCGGCGTGGCGGTGGCAGATACCGCGCGAGAACGCCCGGTGTTAACCGTCCAGCTTTTGGATAAACAGCCGCGTCTGACCGTGACGTCGCTGGAGGATAAGCGTCAGGCGCTGTTAGCCGGTTTGGGCGTCGCGACGATGCCGTATCCATTTGTCGAAAAAGATATTGCAGAAGGGCGTCTGCGCGTCGTCAGCCCGGAATACACCAATGAGGTCGATATCATTATGGCCTGGCGCCGCGACAGCATGGGCGAAGCCAAATCGTGGTGTTTACGCGAGATCCCTAAGCTGTTTGCGAACAAATGAGGGTATGCCCGGCAGGCGCAACGCCGCCGGGCAGGAATTATGCGAGATGTTTGGGATCGGGACCAAAACGGTTTTCACCCGGCGTACCGCTCTGACAGCAGAAGACCAGAATCACCAGCCAGCCGATAATCGGGATCAAAATCAGCAGTAACCACCACGCCGAACGGTCGGTGTCATGCAGTCGGCGGAACAGCACCGCCCAGGATGGCAGAAAGACCAACAGCGCATAAATAGTGGTGAGAATGCCTTCGCCGCCCGCGCGCTCCCAGCCCAGAATCCTGTCGACAATTCCTATCACCATGGCGAGAACGAAGTTCACCAGCATGAACATCCAGTACTCTTTGCGACGGGCGCGGCCGCCAAATCCCACGTAGTTTTTCAGTACTTTTAGATACCAGTCCATTTTTCCCTTCCCTCAATAGCAATTAATCACTTGTTTTTTAAGCGATCAGATTAAGCGTAGACGGGAATAAATGCGTGGTAAAGGGCACGCGATTGGTGCCCTTTGGATGACGGTGTCAATCAACCGAAACGCGTATCGCGGCCGTGGGGTTCATCCAGATCCTGCCACGGACCAATAGAAATAATACCCGTCGGATTGATGGTTTTATGACTGCGATAGTAGTGGGTGCGGATGTGACCAAAATCGACGGTTTCGGCGATACCGTCCATCTGATAAATATCACGCAGGAAACCGTACAAATTCAGGTAATCGCTGATGCGGTGTTTATCGCATTTAAAGTGGGTGACATACACCGGATCGAAGCGCACCAGCGTCGTCCACAGGCGGATATCGGCTTCTGTCAGCGTATCGCCCGTCAGATAGCGATGCTGTCCAAGGATCTGTTCCAGCCGCTCGAGCGATTCAAACACTTTTGCGACCGCTTCGTCGTAGGCTTCCTGGCTGGTGGCAAATCCGGCTTTGTAGACGCCATTATTCACGTTGTCGTAAATCCAGCTGTTCAACTCGTCGATTTTATCGCGCAGTGCCGGCGGGTAGAAATCACCGGCGCGGGCACCGTGCGCGTCAAACGCGGTATTGAACATGCGGATGATCTCCGCGGATTCATTGCTGACGATGGTTTGATTTTTTTTGTCCCACAGTACGGGAACGGTGACGCGTCCGGTGTAGTGCGGATCGGCGCGCAGATAGAGCTGATACAGAAAGTCGTGGTGATACAGGTCATCGCCGGTGGCGGCCGGGAAATCACTGTCAAAGGTCCAGCCGTTTTCCAGCATCAGCGGGTTCACCACCGAAACAGGTATTAACGCGTCCAGCCCCTTTAATTTACGCACCATCAGCGTGCGGTGCGCCCACGGACAGGCCAGCGACACATAAAGATGATAGCGATCTTTTTCCGCCGCAAAGCCGCCTTCGCCCGTTGGACCCGGTGCGCCATCGGCAGTGAGCCAGTTACGGAAAGCCGAAACAGAACGCTTAAAGCGTCCCCCAGTGGATTTGGTGTCATACCAGATGTCCTGCCAGACGCCGTCAACAAGTTGTCCCATTTTTTCCTCCTGTATAAAAAACAAAAGCGAGGAGATGTCTCCTCGCTTTTTTATTCAGTATAGCGTGCTTACCACTTTTTATTCAGAACACGGTCAATGCTGAATGCGCCTGGACCGGTGATAGCCAGCAGCAGGAAGCCGCCTGCGATGGTCAGGTTTTTCATGAACATCAGAGAGTTCATGCCTTCCGCAAAGTTGCTGTGGAAGATAAACGCGGTCAGCAGCGTGAAGCCCGCAGTGAACAGTGCCGTGGTGCGAGTCAGGAAGCCGAACAGAATCGCCAGACCGCCGCCAAACTCAAGCAAAATGGTCAGTGGCAACAAGAACCCTGGGACACCCATCGCTTCCATGTATTGTTGCGTGCCTGCATAACCGGTGATTTTGCCCCAGCCTGCGGTGATGAACAGAATTGGCATCAAAATACGTGCGACCAGAATACCAACATCTTCTAATTTTTTCATTTTACTCTCCAGGGAACCACAATGGCTGCTGATTATTATTTGTGTGCAAATCCGGGGGGATACCGCGTGTTTGCTGTCGATGGAGAGGATAATAAACGTGACGAATGACAATTGTTAGCAAGGAAAACTGTCAATCTTCTTCAAAGATATTGAGTAAGGGAGTGTGCACTTATGTGCTCACCGCATCCCTCCTCACGGGGAGAGGTGCAAAAACAAAAAACGGTAACCTGCGTTACCGTTTTGCTTTTACTATCGCAACTGCTGTTGCCGGAGTGTGGCCTTCACCAGACGCCAGGCGCTCCACGCACCAAAGCCACGTCTGGCCCAGCGCACGAGCATACTGGGATGACGAACAGACCAGATCGCCATCACGCTGCTTCCGACCAATGCCCATGAGCGCATGCTAAGAAGCGTGCTCCAGCCACGATCGTACGACCGCGTCACTTCCAGCCAGTCACGGCGACAGGCGGTCAGATCCAGCCGTTGCTGCTGGATCTGACTCAACAGATACGCTTTGCGCTTCTGACGTTCAGTTGTGCTGCTCACGGCTTGTCATCCTCCAGCAGCGTGCGGTCATTGGCCAATTCCTGACGGGTATGGCGCAACAGCGTAGAGGTGCGCGCCTTATGCATCGTCCAGATCCCGCCTATCAGCGCAGCCACCAATAGCACGACAGTTGTCGCAATCATCGCGTTAAGCCGATACTGCGGGTCGATGGCCCAAATGATCAACACCATCAGGCTCATCAGACCAAACGCGGCGAACAGCATGGTGAGTCCCAGCATGAGCAGCATCTGGAAGAGATTGGCTTTCTCCTCTTCCAGTTCCACCACCGCCAGGCGAACTCGCGTTTCGGCAATGCCGACCAGCGTCGTTAATATGCGCTGGCCGATGCCGAGGACGTTTTTTGCAGGCCCCTGTGCGTGACGAGGATCTTCCATAATCAGCGACGCGTCAGCAGAACGCCCAGGACTACACCCACGGCAGCACCGATGCCTACGCCTGTCCACGGATTATCGCGCACATATTCGTCCGCACGAGCCGCTGCTTCGCGAGTCTGTTTTGCCAGCGCATCACCGGTTTCACCCAGGCGATAGCGGCTGTCTTTCAGCGCACTTTCCGCTTTGCTGCGCAGTTTGCTCAGCTCTTCTTTCGATTTATCGGTCGAAGAGTTCAGCACCTCTTCCAGGGTATCGGCCAGGGATTTCAACTCAGCGCGCAGGTGTTCTGAAGTAGTATCTTTAGACATGATTTTCTCCTGTTGAGATTTCCGTTAACTCAATAATCGCGAGCTTCAAGAGCTTTCAGTTCTTCCTGAGCCTCTTTCAACTTTTCTTCGCGCTTTGCAATCTTATCCGCATCACCTTTCTCTTTCGCCTCTTTCAGGTCGTGACGGCGTTCAGCAATCTCTTCCTTTTGTTCAGCGATTTTCTTCTGGTGATCGGCACGCAGCTTGCTGTCCGAACAGTTGGCTTTCACTTCACTTAACGCTTTTTTCAGGCCATCAATGCGGTTCTGATTGTTATGCTTTTCGGCATAACTGATCTCACGCTGAATGTCCTGTTCTTTCTCCTGACAGAGAGAGTTTGCAAAGGAAGCTGTGCTCAAAGAAAAAAGGGCCAAAGCCAGGGTGATGCGGTATTTCATTATAGAAACCTTCCATTGTGTTACGGCATTTTAAAGAGAATGCCGCGGTCCAGTATCATGCGGAGAACATCTGAGGGGTGCTCCGCGTACTTAAGCATAGTAAGTAAACGGGGGAATCACCAAAGTGAGTGAAAAGATTCAGAATATAGGAAATTAACCAAACCGATGCGATGTGTCACGCAGTCGCGTTAACCACACCGCTGTCTGGCTTTGATCGTCCTGCAGCGCAATGATGTAGCCGCGCGGCAGGGAGCGGTCGAGAACAACCTTCGCTGCGGCGCTTTGCGCGCTGGAATCAAACTTAATCAGCAAAACGTCATCCTGCGGCGTGATGCTTTTAAACTGAATGCCGTTCGCATCCAGATGATGCCAGATATAAAAACCGTCAGGGACGCTAGCCCCTTGGCTCACCGGGCGAATCGCCAGGGTGGATTCCTGGCGCTGAAGTGCGGTCCAGACCAGAATCAACGCGCTGAGGAGCACCAACGCGATCAACCCATAAGACAAGCGGCGCAGAGCCAGTGGCGAAATAACCATGTTAGCTCCGAGCCCCGTATTTCTTTTTCAACAGTACGTATACCGAGCCGAGCAGACCAAAGACCAGCAGCACGACAGGGAGCAGCATCAGGCAGGACATCAACTGGTCTTCATATTTCAGGAACACCGGTGTTTTGCCCAGCAGATAACCAAGGCTGGTTAAAATCAGCACCCACAGCAAGCCACTCATCCAGTTAAAGAATTGGAAGCGTGCGTTGTTCAGGCCAGACAAGCCTGCGATTGTTGGCAGCAATGTACGAACAAAAGCGATGAATCGGGCAATCAGCAGGGCCGAAAGACCATGCTTATGGAACAAGTGGTGCGCTCGCTGGTGGTAATGGGCTGGAAGATGAGAAAGCCAGTTCTGTACGATACGCGTATTGCCCAGCCATCGTCCCTGGATATAACTCACCCAGCATCCGAGGCTGGCGGCGATAGTCAGCAGGAGAACGGTTTGCGGGAATTCCATTGCGCCTTTCGCGCACAAAACACCCACCAACACCAGCAAGCTGTCGCCAGGGAGAAACGCAGCGGGAAGCAGTCCGTTCTCGAGGAACAGAATCATAAACAAGACGAAATAGAGCATGCCAATCATGGAGGGATTGGCCAGGGTTTCGAAATCCTGGGCCCATAAGGCATTCAGTAATTGGGTCAAAAGTTCCATTCAGTGTTCCTGGAGATCGGTTAACGTCTCGCCTGTTATCCGGGTCAAACAGCACAGCGACATCGTTTATAATTTCATTATGGTCGCCCGCGGACACATTGTGATGGCCAGAACTGTTCCCTGTAAAATGGCTAGGTAAGCAAGCACTAACTAAAAAATGCAATTTGCATCCAATTGTAACAAAGCCCAACGTACTGCGTCAGATAATTTGCGCTCGGCTGGATAAATGATTTTGGCTTAACAAACGGAAGGGAAGCGAGGCTTTTTACACAGGCTGACACTATATTTGTTTTACTTACCCCTGCATGCCGGAAGGCGCATCGGTGCGCCTGCCAGCGAAAAGCGTTTCTATTTTGCCTGACTGGATGCTGTATCGAGGTGAACGACGGGATTATCAGCAAAAAGATAGCGGTCTGCATTGAATTCGAAGTCGTCACTGGTTTCGTTGAACAGCATCAGTTTGGTGTTCTCGAGATGCTGCCACATCGCCAGTTTTGCCGCGTGCGGATCTTTACGAATCAGCGCCTTAAGAATTTGGTCATGATCGTCGCACCAGTTATCCACGGTACGCAAATCGATGTGATCGTGCAGTTTCTTCCAGTACGGGTTGTGAACGCGCTGAGTCCACATTTTTTCGACGATTGCCGCCAGAGCCGTATTTTGCGTCGCCAGTGCTACCTGAACGTGGAATTGCAGGTCCCATTCTGAATCGCGGAAGCATTTTTCCTTGCGCGCATTGTCCTGGATTTCCATCAATTTCATGATGTCCTGCTTGGTCACCTGCGTCGCCGCAAACTCCGCGATATTGCTTTCGATAAGCTGTCGCGCCTGGAGCAGCTCAAACGGACCATAGCTGGCGAATTCCAGGCTTTCGTCGGGAACAGGAGAGTGTTTCGGCAGATTGGAAATCACATGAATGCCGGAGCCTTTTCGCACTTCAACGTAACCTTCCACTTCGAGCATGATAATGGCTTCACGAACCACGGTGCGGCTGACGCTCTTTTCATCAGCAATAAAGCGTTCAGCCGGGAGCTTATCACCCACCAAATAGACGCCTTGCTCGATGCGGCTTTTCAGCTCGGCAGCAAGTTGCTGATACAAACGACGGGGTTCAGTGATTTCCATATGCGCTCCAGGCAAGGTACGGCGGATGATTTGTTATACCACTTTTGCGAGCCAGTCTCCAGATTTCCCCCTGTTTCGCCATAAAAAAAGCCACCCGGAGGCGGCTTTAATCAATATTGTGAACTGGGCTAACTTTGTGCGGCGGGCCCGCCCACCGAGCTGTTTTGTAGCTCCTCGGCAGACTGGTTTTTCAGCACCGTCCAGATAACGACAGCCCCCATCAAATCGAAGATAGCCAGCACTGCGAACAGCGGGCTGAAGCCGATGGTATCCGCCAGCGCACCGACGACCAGAGCAAACATGGTACTTGCGGTCCAGGCTGCCATCCCGGTCAGGCCGTTGGCGGTTGCTACCTCGTTACGTCCAAAGACGTCAGAAGAGAGGGTAATCAGTGCGCCAGACAGGGACTGGTGAGCAAAGCCACCAATACACAGCAGACCAATCGCGACGTATGGGCTGGTGAAGAGACCGATCATGCCCGGGCCAATCATCAGCAGTGCGCCCATGGTGACCACCATTTTACGGGAAACAATCAGGTTCACACCAAACCAGCGCTGGAACAGCGGCGGCAGATAACCCCCGACGATACAGCCCAGGTCAGCGAACAGCATTGGCATCCAGGCGAACATCGCGATCTCTTTCAGGTTAAAGCCGTAGACTTTAAACATGAACAGCGGGATCCAGGCGTTGAATGTTCCCCAAGCCGGTTCTGCCAGGAAACGTGGCAGGGCGATACCCCAGAACTGACGGGTGCCCAGGATCTGCCATGGCGTCATTTTTTTGCCATTATTGGTCTGATGCTGAGACTCCTGACCACTAATGATGTATTCGCGTTCTTCGTCAGACAGTTTCTTCTGATCGCGCGGGTGTTTGTAGAAAATCAGCCACGCCATTGCCCAGGCAAAGCTCAGGACGCCAGAGATGATGAACGCCAACTGCCAGCTGTGCATCACGATAGCCCATACCACAAGTGGAGGAGCAATCATGGCGCCGATAGAAGAACCGACGTTGAAGTAACCCACGGCGATGGAGCGCTCTTTTGCCGGGAACCATTCGGAGCTGGCTTTCAGGCCTGCAGGGATCATTGCAGCTTCAGCCGCACCGACCGCACCACGCGCCAACGCCAGTCCACCCCAGCTTCCTGCCAGTGCGGTTGCACCACAGAAAATCGCCCAGGTTACGGCGAAGAAGGCGTAACCCACTTTGGTGCCGAGCACGTCCAGAAGGTAGCCCGCAACAGGCTGCATGATGGTATAAGCCGCGGAGTAAGCCGCGATAATGTATGAGTATTGCTGCGTGGAGATATGCAGCTCTTCCATTAGCGTTGGCGCAGCCGCCGCTATGGTGTTACGCGTCAGGTAACCCAGCACGGTGCCGAGCGTCACCAGTGCAATCATGTACCAACGTAACCCTTTAATTTTACGCATGTAAAACCTCATCGTTATAGTATTGCCGCGCCGGAGCGCGGTAACATCTCGACCGTTTCCGGGAGCTGTCTTGTAACGGGAGGGCGTAACGGGGAGTGACTCCCGGAACGGCCCGAACCTTGCCATAAGTAATCGTGCATAAGTCGGTATCCGTACCGCTAATTCCGATGTTGAAACACCGGTAATGCATTCCGTCGGCTTATATGTTGCGACGGCGAAAAGATAACTTGTCATACAACTTTAAAAGGTGAGTGACATCACAAAAGCGTGAATCTTAGTGTGGTCATTATTTTCACGATATGAAGCCAGTGCTGGCGCGGTTTGCGTTGAGGTTTGCTCCTTTGGGGGTAATTATTTTGTCGACGTTTATTGATCTAACTCACGAAAAAAACTTCTGCCGCTGGAAATTGGTGTGATAACTTTGCAGCATCTGAACATAAGTTTCTGACGCTCTCGTTATAGAGGAAGATGATAATGACGCCGTTTATGACCGAAGATTTCCTATTAGATACCGAATTTGCTCGCCGTCTGTACCACGACTACGCAAAAGACCAGCCGATTTTCGACTACCACTGCCATTTACCGCCGCAGCAGGTTGCCGAAAATTATCGCTTCAAAAACCTGTATGACATCTGGCTGAAGGGTGACCACTACAAATGGCGTGCGATGCGCACCAATGGTGTGGCTGAGCGCCTGTGTACCGGTGATGCGACTGACCGCGAGAAGTTTGATGCGTGGGCGGCAACCGTGCCACACACCATCGGTAACCCGCTGTATCACTGGACGCATCTGGAACTGCGACGTCCATTCGGTATCACCGGCAAACTGCTGTCGCCAACCACTGCCGACGAAATCTGGAACCAGTGTGGCGATCTGCTGGCGCAGGATAATTTCTCTGCACGCGGCATCATGAAGCAGATGAATGTGAAGATGGTCGGTACCACTGACGATCCGATTGATTCTCTGGAGCACCATGCGGTCGTCGCGAAAGACAGCTCGTTCGATATCAAAGTGCTGCCAAGCTGGCGCCCGGATAAAGCCTTCAACATCGAGCAGGCGACGTTCGGCGACTACATGGCGAAACTGGCCGAAGTGTCTGATACCGATATCCGTCGCTTCACCGATCTGCAATCCGCGCTGACCAAACGTCTGGACCACTTTGCTGCCCACGGCTGTAAAGTGTCTGACCACGCGCTGGACGTGGTGCTTTTCGCTGAGTCAAACGAAGCAGAACTGGATAGCATCCTGGCGCGTCGTCTGTCCGGTGAAAGTCTAAGCGAACACGAAGTGGCGCAGTTCAAAACCGCCGTGCTGGTCTTCCTGGGCGCAGAATACGCGCGTCGCGGCTGGGTTCAGCAGTATCACATCGGTGCGCTGCGTAACAATAACCAGCGTCAGTTCAAACTGCTGGGCGCAGACGTCGGATTTGACTCCATCAACGACCGTCCGCTGGCGGAAGAGCTGTCAAAACTGCTGAGCAAACAGAACGAACAAAACCTGCTGCCGAAAACCATTCTGTACTGCCTGAACCCACGTGACAACGAAGTGCTGGGCACCATGATCGGTAACTTCCAGGGCGAAGGCATGCCAGGCAAGATGCAGTTCGGTTCCGGCTGGTGGTTCAACGATCAGAAAGACGGCATGGAACGTCAGATGACTCAGTTGGCACAGTTAGGTCTGTTAAGCCGCTTTGTCGGCATGCTGACCGACAGCCGCAGCTTCCTGTCTTATACGCGCCATGAATATTTCCGCCGCATTCTGTGCCAGATGATTGGCCGCTGGGTGGCAGCAGGCGAAGCGCCCGCTGACATTCAACTGCTGGGTGAAATGGTGAAAAACATCTGCTTTAACAATGCGCGCGACTACTTCGCCATTGAACTGAACTAAGGCCGTTTGAGGTTGATATGCAATACATCAAGATCCATTCGCTGGATAACGTAGGCGTAGCACTGGCAGATTTGGCCGAAGGTACGCAAGTCACTTTCGACACGCTTTCGGTCACGTTACGTCAGGCAATTGGCCGTGGACATAAGTTTGCCCTGATCCCCATTGCGAAAGGGGAAAACGTGGTGAAATACGGTTTGCCCATCGGCCATGCGCTGGCGGACATTGCGCCGGGTGAATACATTCACTCTCACAATACCCGCACCAATCTCAGCGATTTGGACGAGTACAGCTATCAACCTGATTTTCAGGCCGACGTTGGGCAGGCGGCAGATCGCGACGTTGAGATCTATCGCCGCGCCAGTGGGGAAGTGGGGATCCGCAATGAACTCTGGATCCTTCCTACCGTCGGCTGTGTGAACGGGATCGCGCGTCAAATTCAGACGCGTTTTCTGAAAGAAACCAACGATGCCGAAGGCACCGACGGGGTATTTCTGTTTAGCCACACCTACGGCTGCTCTCAGCTCGGCGACGACCACATCAACACCCGTACCATGCTGCAAAATATGGTGCGCCACCCCAATGCGGGTGCGGTGCTGGTGATTGGCCTCGGCTGTGAGAACAACCAGGTCGATGCCTTCCGTGAAACGCTGGGTGATTTTGACCCTGACCGCGTCCACTTTATGGTGTGTCAGCATCAGGATGACGAAGTGGAAGCTGGGCTTGAGCAACTGCACCAGCTGTATGACGTGATGCGTCACGACAAACGTGAGCCGGGCAAACTGAGCGAGCTGAAGTTTGGTCTGGAGTGCGGCGGTTCCGATGGCCTTTCCGGCATTACCGCTAACCCGATGCTGGGGCAATTCTCGGACTATATGATCAGCAACGGCGGCACGACCGTGCTGACCGAAGTGCCAGAAATGTTCGGCGCTGAACGCATTCTTATGAGCCATTGCCGCGACGAAGAGACGTTCGAAAAAACCGTCACCATGGTGAACGACTTCAAACAGTATTTCATCGCACACAATCAGCCGATTTACGAAAACCCATCGCCGGGTAACAAAGCGGGCGGGATCACCACGCTCGAAGAGAAATCACTTGGCTGCACGCAGAAAGCGGGTGCAAGCCAGGTGGTAGACGTGCTGCGTTATGGCGAACGTTTGAAAACTCACGGTCTGAATTTGTTAAGCGCACCGGGCAATGACGCCGTCGCTACCAGTGCTCTGGCGGGCGCAGGCTGTCATATGGTGCTGTTCAGCACCGGTCGCGGTACGCCTTACGGCGGTTTTGTCCCGACGGTGAAAATTGCCACCAACAGCGAACTGGCTGCCAAGAAAAAGCACTGGATCGACTTTGATGCCGGTCAGCTGATTCACGGCAAAGCGATGCCGCAACTGCTGAATGAGTTCATTGATACCATCGTGGATTTTGCCAACGGCAAGCAGACCTGTAACGAGAAGAATGATTTCCGCGAACTGGCGATCTTCAAAAGCGGTGTCACGCTGTAGTACCGAGCAGTCTGATGCCCTCACCCTGACGCTCTCCCACGGGGAGAGGGCAAAAACACTAAAAACGGCAACCTCAGGGTTGCCGTTTTGCTGTTAACCTCGTAACGCGTTCTTCGCGAGACGCGCGTCTTCCGCCTGACATACCGCAGCCGTAAACATCACGTCCGTTGAGGAGTTAATCGCGGTTTCGCACGAGTCCTGCAACACGCCGATGATGAAGCCCACTGCAACCACCTGCATGGCAATTTCGTTCGGGATGCCAAACATATTACAGGCCAGCGGGATCAGCAGCAGTGAACCGCCCGCCACGCCCGACGCACCACAGGCGCACAGTGCCGCTACGACGCTCAACAGCAACGCCGTCGGCAGATCCACCGGAATGCCCAGCGTATTTACCGCCGCCAGCGTCAGCACCGTAATGGTGATCGCTGCACCCGCCATATTCACGGTTGCGCCCAGCGGAATCGACACGGAATAGGTATCGCGGTCCAGATTCAGCTTTTCGCACAGCGCCATGTTAACCGGAATATTCGCCGCTGAACTGCGGGTGAAGAACGCCGTCACGCCGCTTTCGCGCAGGCACATCAACACCAGTGGATACGGATTGCGACGGGTTTGCAGGAACACCAGCAGCGGGTTAATCACCAGCGCGACGACCGCCATACAGCCGATCAGCACCAGAAGCAGTTGGGCATAACCCCACAGTGCGGAGAACCCGGTGGTCGCCAACGTAGAAGAGACCAGACCAAAAATACCAATCGGTGCGAAGCGAATCACCAGCTTAACGATAAACGTCACCGCGTCGGAAAGATCGTTGATCAGGTTTTTAGTGGTTTGATTGCTGTGGCGCAGGGCAAAGCCCAGACCCACGGCCCACACCAGAATGCCGATGTAGTTAGCGTTGATCAGTGCGTGAATAGGGTTGGCGACGACGCTCAGCAACAAGCCGTGCATCACTTCAACAATACCCGCAGGCGGCGTGATGTCAGTTGCGCCAGTGCTCAATTGCAGCGTGGAAGGGAAGATAAAACTCACCAGCACGGCAGTCAGCGCCGCCGAGAACGTGCCCAGCAAATACATCCACAGAATCGGACGGATATTGGTTTTTTGGCCGTGCTGATGATTGGCAATCGAGGCCATCACCAGCGTTAAAACGAGTATTGGTGCTACGGCTTTCAACGCACCGACAAACAGCGTGCCTAGCAGGCCGGTCGCTTCAGCCGCCGGTTTTGAGATCAGTGCCAGCAGAATACCCAAAACCAGGCCTGCCAGTATTTGTTTAACCAGGCTGCCCTGCGTCAGACGCTTGAGCAGACCAGACGATTGCATGGTCATAGTCAATCCTTAAGTGAAATTGCGTTCCATCCTGGATGCGTTCTAGGCCGCATTTATGTCCGGATGTAAGTAAATGTTTGCCTGGTTGAGTATAGGTAAAGCACGCCGAGGGGGAAGTGTAAAATGCTGGAATTTACGTACTGCGTCATATTTTTTAACTGTAAATTAACATTATTGTGGGTTGTGTGAGGTAAAAGCAAAACGGTCACAACCGTGACCGTTTTTAATGTTTGCTCCCTCTCCCGTGGGAGAGGGCTGGGGTGAGGGCATCAGACCGCAGAAGTTTACTGCGCCTGCTGTTTCTTATCGTTCTGATGGTTAACCCATGCATTAATCACCAGCGTCAGCGCCAGAATACCAAACACAATCCCCAACGAAATCGCGATCGGAATATGGTAGAAATCAACGATCAGCATCTTGATACCGATGAAGACCAGAATCACTGACAGACCATACTTGAGCATGGAGAAGCGCTCAGCCACGCCCGCCAACAGGAAGTACATCGCACGCAAGCCGAGGATCGCAAACAGGTTAGACGTCAGGACGATGAACGGATCGGTGGTCACCGCGAAAATCGCCGGAATACTGTCGACCGCGAAAATCACGTCGCTAAGCTCAACTAAAATCAGCACCAGCAGTAGCGGCGTGGCAAACAGCAGGCCGTTCTTGCGCACGAAGAAATGCTCGTTGTCGATGGTGTCGGTCATGCGCAGATGTCCACGGATCCATTTCACCAGCGGCTTCTCGCCAATCCCGGTTTCATCCTCTTTTGCCAGCGCCATTTTGATACCGGTGAACAGCAGGAATGCGCCAAACACGTACAGCAGCCATTCGAACTGCGTAATCAGCCAGCTACCGGCAAAGATCATGATGGTACGCAGGATGATCGCACCCAGCACACCGTACACCAGCACGCGGCGCTGAAGGGCAGCAGGAACAGCGAAATAGCTGAACAGCATCAGCCAGACAAAGACGTTATCGACGGCTAAGGCTTTCTCAATCAGATAACCCGTGAGGAATGCGAGCGCCTGAGGATCGGCCACCGCACGGCCTTCGGTTGAGGCCAGATACCACCAGAACGCGGCGCAGAACAGCAGAGAGAGGGTGACCCACACCAGCGACCAGGCGGCGGCTTGTTTCATGGTCATGCCATGTGCGCCGCGACGACCCTGTAAAAACAGATCGATCGCCAGCATGATGACTACCACGACTGCGAATCCGCCCCATAACATTGGAGTGCCGACAGAATGCATACTATTTTCCTTACGCTACGAGCCTACTCCACAAGACTATTTTGCTTGCCATTTTGAACCTCGGCGGTGCTCGCAATTCTTACGTACTCCGTGTACGTTCCGGTTGCTTCGCGCTGCCCGTGTTCAAACTGTCTGCGCCAATAACGCCTTCTGGGTCGGCTCTAAAAAAACAAAAACGGCTAACGTCAGAAGACGATAGCCGTTGCGTTTTTTATGCAGGGACCTCGCCTTCCGGCAAGGTCTCACTTACAACGAAAAGATCACGTTCGTGACTCTTTTTCGTTGCCCGGCGACCGGATGCGGTATTGCACGCATCGTAATGACGACCCACCGGCAATGAAGTTACTCCCCTTTGCAGGTAACAAAATATGTCAGCAGACGCGTTTCGTCAATGGCTGGCCGAATTCTATTACACAGCTTTACGCGGTGACTTCAGCACTCACGCCATCCGCAGGGAACACCACGCCGGTCTGACGACGGATTTCCGTCTGCAGTTTCGCCGTCGTACGGCTCACCGCCAGCCCAGGGTGATTCACTTCATTATTTTCTACCAGACGAGCGAAGACCTCTGCCTCATAGAGCATAGTGTTAATATGTTGAGGCTGCGTCAGCTCCTGTGGCTTACCTCCGCGCGGCACAAAGCTCACCTTCTGGCATTCTGAGATTTTCTCGATAACCATTGAACCGGCTTCGCCCTGAATTTCGCTCGGCAGCACGGAATCGCTGACCTTAGAATGCTGCAGCGTCACGCTGAAATCACCGTAATCCAGAACCACCACACCGTGCGCGTCCACGCCGCTGTCCAGCAGGCTGGCGGTGGCCATCACGCCGTGCGGTTCGCCCCAGAGTGCAACCGCAGAAGCCAGGCAATAAAAGCCGATATCCATAATCGACCCATTCGAGAACGCCGGATTAAAAGTGTTCGGGTTTTCGCCATCCAGGTAACGCTGATAGCGCGAGGAATACTGGCAGTAGTTAATAAACGCTTTACGCACTTTCCCGAGCTTGGGCAGCGATTGCTGTACCAGCAGGAAATTCGGCAGGCTGGCGGTTTTGAACGCTTCAAACAACACCACCTGGTTTTCGCGCGCCAGGGCGATAGCGGCTTCCACTTCCTGAATATTCGACGCCAGCGGCTTCTCGCAAATCACATGCTTTTTATGGGCGAGGAACTGTAGGGTTTGTTGCGAATGCAGAGCGTTCGGACTGGCGATATAGACCGCGTCAATTGCGTCGCTTTGCGCCATGTCGTCGAGCGAGGTAAACAAATGTTCGACGGGATAATCGCTTGCAAAGGACTGCGCCTGTTCAAGGCTGCGGGAATAAACGGCGGTGAGTTTGTATTTGCCGGTTTCATGGGCGGCGTCGACGAACTGGCGCGTGATCCAGTTCGTACCAATAACTGCGAAACGTATCATAAACGTTCACGTACTCCGTAGCGGGGAACCTTTTGTCACTGTAGCACGGCATCATGACAAAACCAGTGTCTTACCCGTCATTCTTCACGCTGCAGATGCGTTGGCTCTCCTCGCTCACCCCCGTCACTGACTGGAGTCAGCTCCTGGGGACTCACTACGTTGCCGCGTTACTCGGCCTATGCCCTCGCCCCTTCGGGGTCAGCGCCAGCGCTGCTCAAGGTACAAGTACCTTGTCCTGCAGCTCGAATAATTTAGGAGCAACTATTTAACGATAAATGCGTTAGCCACAGGCGCGTATCAAACTCAAGCTGGTGGTACTGCGGTTCCATATGGCAGCACAAAGAATAGAACGCTTTGTCGTGCTCTTTTTCCTTCAGATGCGCCAGCTCATGCACCACGATCATGCGTAAAAACGCTTCCGGCGCGTTGCGAAAAACGGTCGCCACGCGGATTTCGGCTTTGGCTTTCAGCTTGCCGCCCTGAATACGCGAAATCGAAGTATGCAAACCAAGCGCATTTTTCAGCACGTGGATCTTGTTGTCATACATCACTTTATTGATTGGCGGGGCGCTCTTCAGATACCGGTTTTTCATATCCTGCGTATACTGCCAAAGGGCCTTGTCGGTCGCGAAATCGTGCGTGCCCGGATAGCGTTTTTCCAGCACCGATCCCAGCTTTTTCTCAGTAATTAACGTGCGAACCTGAGTCAGTAAATTCTCCGGATAGCCCTGGAGATAAGTTAGTTGGTTCATCAAAGCCCCAAATGAAGAGGAAAACGGGTATACCCTTCATCCTTCACGTTGTCTCTGCGTTGGCTGCGTCTGCTCACCCCAGTCACATACTTGTGTAAGCTCCCGGGGATTCTCAGACTTGCCGCCTTGATACAACTTGAATGATTTTGGGTATATACTCACGCACCCTTTTCAGGGATACGCCAAATTTTACCATTCAGGAGGGCCGATGAGCCACTTAGACAACGGTTTCCGTTCACTCAACCTTAAACGTTTCCCGGAAACGGACGACGTTAACCCGCTGCAGGCGTGGGAAGCGGCGGATGAATATTTGCTGCAACAGTTGGATGACACCGAAATCAGCGGCCCGGTTCTGGTCCTGAATGATGTTTTCGGCGCGCTGGCCTGCGCGTTAGCCGAGCATACACCTTACAGCATCGGCGATTCCTATCTCAGCGAACTCGCCACCCGCGAGAACCTGCGCCACAACGAGATTGCTGAATCCAGCGTCAAGTTCTTAGACAGCACCGCGGAATACCCGCAGGCGCCGGGCGTTGTGCTGATTAAAATCCCTAAAACGCTGGCCCTGCTGGAACAGCAGCTGCGCGCATTGCGTCTGGTCGTGACGCCGCAAACGCGAATTATCGCGGGCGCAAAGGCGCGTGATATTCACAACTCCACGCTGGAGCTGTTCGAAAAAATTCTGGGTACCACCACCACCACGCTGGCCTGGAAAAAGGCGCGTCTGATCAACTGTACCTTCACGGAGCCTGCGTTGGTTGACGCACAGCAGATGCTAAGCTGGAAGCTGGAAGGCACCGACTGGACTATTCATAACCACGCGAACGTCTTCTCCCGCACCGGGCTGGACATTGGCGCGCGCTTCTTCCTGGAACATCTGCCGGGCAACCTGGAAGGCGAAATCGTCGATTTGGGCTGCGGTAACGGCGTGGTAGGCCTGACGCTGCTGGAGAAAAACCCGGAGGCGAGTGTCCTCTTTACGGACGAATCGCCAATGGCTGTCGCCTCCAGCCGCCTCAACGTTGAAACCAATATGCCCGAAGCGCTGGATCGCTGCGAGTTTATGATCAACAACGCGCTGTCCGGCGTTGAGCCGTTCCGCTTTAACGCCGTGCTGTGCAACCCGCCGTTCCATCAGCAGCATGCGCTGACGGATAATGTCGCGTGGGAGATGTTCCACCACGCGCGCCGCTGCCTGAAAATTAACGGCGAGCTGTACATTGTGGCGAACCGTCACCTGGACTATTTCCACAAGCTGAAGAAGATCTTCGGTAACTGCACAACGATTGCGACCAACAATAAATTCGTGGTGCTCAAAGCCGTGAAGCTGGGTCGTACCCGCTAAGATTTGGGGGGAGTGAGGCCTGATGCCCTCACCCCGACCCTCTCCCACGGGGAGAGGGTGCAAAGACTAAAAACGGTCACGATTGTGACCGTTTTGCTTTTAAAGTGTGCAGTCTGATGCCCTCACCCCGACCCTCTCCCACGGGGAGAGGGTGCAAAGACTAAAAACGGTCACGGTTGTGACCGTTTTGCTTTTACCTCCAGAAATGCTAAATAGTCAGCGCCAGTTTCGTACCCTGCGCAATCGCGCGCCGGGCATCCAGCTCCATCGCCACGTCGCACCCGCCAATCAAATGCACCGTTATTCCCGCTTCGCGAAGCGGATCCGCCAGCTCACGACGCGGCTCCTGTCCGGCACACAAAATGACCTGATCCACGCGTAACAGCTGCGGCTCCCCGCCGATCGATACATGCAATCCGTCGTCATCGATCTTCTGATAACTCACCGCCGGGATCATCTTCACGCCGCGTGAAAGCAGGGTAGTGCGATGGATCCAGCCAGTGGTTTTGCCCAGCCCTTCGCCCGGTTTGCTGGCTTTGCGCTGCAGCATGACAATCTGGCGCGGGCTTTTCGGTAATTGCGGGCCTTCCGGACGCAGGCCGCCGGACTGATTCAGGCTGGTGTCGATCCCCCATTCCACGCAAAATTCGGCGATATTCTGACTGGTAGCCTCGCCCGGCTGGCTGAGATACATCGCGGTATCAAAGCCGATCCCGCCGCAGCCGATAATCGCCACCTTTTCGCCCACAGGCACTTTGTCGCGCAAGACGTCGAGATAACTCAGCACGTTAGGATGATCGATACCCTCGATTTCTGGCATGCGTGGGGCGATCCCGCTGGCTAAGATCACTTCGTCAAACTCCGTCAGATCCGGTGCGGTCACGAAATGATTGAGGCGTAGATCCACACCCGTTAGCGCGATCATTTTGCGGTAGTAGCGCAGCGTTTCGTAAAACTCCTCTTTGCCGGGGATCTGTTTAGCGATATTAAACTGCCCGCCGATTTCCGCAGCGGCGTCAAACAGCGTAACCGCATGCCCACGCGACGCGGCATTCACCGCAAAGGCCAGGCCTGCCGGGCCTGCACCCACCACCGCCAGACGCTTGATTTTCACTGCCGGTACAATCGGCATTTTGGTTTCGTGACAGGCCCGCGGGTTGACCAGACAAGAGGTGACTTTGCCGACGAAAATCTGATCCAAACAGGCCTGATTACAGCCGATGCAGGTATTGATCTCATCGGCGCGATCGCTTTGCGCTTTGGACAGCAGCTCGGCATCGGCGAGGAACGGACGCGCCATCGACACCATATCCGCATCGCCATTTGCCAGCACATCGTCTGCGACCTGCGGATCGTTAATACGGTTGGTGGTCACCAGCGGAATCGACACTTTGCCTTTCAGCTTGCGCGTCACCCAGCTAAACGCCGCGCGAGGCACGGCGGTGGCGATGGTAGGAATACGCGCTTCGTGCCAGCCGATGCCGGTATTAATGATCGTTGCGCCCGCCGCTTCGATTGCCTGCGCCAGCTGTACGGTTTCGTCAAACGTGCCACCGCCTTCCACCAGATCGATCATCGACAGGCGGAACACAATAATAAAATCGGTGCCGACGCGCTCGCGCACGGCACGTACCACTTCGATGGCAAAGCGCATTCGGCGTGCATATTCGCCGCCCCATTCGTCGTCGCGCTGGTTTGTGCGTGCGGCCAGAAATTCGTTAATCAAATAGCCTTCGGACCCCATGATTTCCACGCCGTCGTAGCCTGCTTCACGTGCCAGCGCGGCGCAGCGGGCAAATTCATCAATCAGCGTGAGAATTTCGTCATGCGTTAGGGCGTGGGGTTTGAATCGGTTGATCGGCGCCTGAATAGCCGACGGTGCAACCAGATGCGGCTGATAGCTGTAGCGCCCGGTATGCAGGATTTGCAGGGCGATTTTGCCGCCCTCTTTGTGTACCGCATCCGTCACCACGCGATGATGCGGCAGCTGGCTGACATCGTTCAGCACCGCGCCGCCTTCCATTCCGACGCCTGACAGCGCAGGCGCAACGCCACCGGTTACAATCAGTGCCACGCCGTGACGGGCGCGCTCGGCGTAAAACGCTGCCAGCCGTTCAGCGCCATCCGGGTGTTCTTCCAGACCGGTATGCATCGAGCCCATTAACACGCGGTTTTTGAGCGTAGTAAAACCCAGATCAAGCGGGGCGAATAACGACGGGTAGCGGCTCATAATCTCTTCCAATGTAAAATTATTGTTATGTGGTCGGATGAGTTACTAATTTAGCCAGTCGCCGGGAAAAGGGAAAAGGGGAGTGTGGTGAATGTGATGGGATTCAAAGATTGGTGCTACCGGATGCTTACCCCCATCCCACAGGGGCGAGGGAAAAGTCTGGAGCGGCTTGCAGGTTGTGAGCAAAAGAAGGGACTTGCCGGTGCGAAAGTAATGTGGTGGCACGATCGGTTTTTTTCGCTCGCCCAGACCCCCTCCTATGGGGAGAGGGAAAATCTGGAGCGGTCTGTGGGTAGCCAGCAAAAAAGGAACTTACTGTTGCGACAGTATAGCGGTTGGCGAGTCTGGTTTTCTCCCTCTCCCTTAGGGAGAGGGCCGGGGTGAGGGGACACGCACCAGCCCCGGAGCTTGCCACATCGACGTGGTCAGGCCGCTGTCGACCAGGCCCAGCTGATCGGCATACACCGCCTGCCACTTCTGCATCATCCCGTCGTACAGCTCGCGATGTTCCGGATTCGGCGTGAATTCCCGGCTCCATTTCACCAGTTTCTCACCCGTTGCAGCCATATCGTTATACAGCCCCGCGCCCGTTCCCGCCGCGATTGCACAGCCGAGCGCCGTCGCTTCTTTGACTTCCGGCACGCGCACCGGCAGGCCGGTGACGTCGCTTAAAATCTGGCTCCACAGCGCGCCTTTCGCGCCGCCACCGGCGAACACCAGGCTCTCAAACGTCACGCCGGAAAAGCGTGAAATCTGCGCCAGATTGCAGGCTGAGACAATCGCCGCGTTCTCTTCCAGCGCACGGAACAGCGTCGCTTTGTTGCACTTTTCGGGGTCAATGGAAAGATTGATAAACGACGGCGCAGCGTGATACCACTGCTTAAAATGCATGGCGTCAGAAAATATCGGCATCACGCCGTGAGAACCTGCCGGAACGCGATTGGCCATCTCCTCAAGCAGAGCATAAGCGTCCATTCCCATGCGCTCGGCAATCAGTTTTTCTTCCGCACAAAAGGCGTCGCGGAACCAGCGCATTGTCAGCCCGGTAAAGAAACTGATCGACTCCGCCTGCGCCATGCCGGGAATGACGTGAGGATTCACCCGAATGTTCATGTCTGGATCGGTACGCACCTGCGGCAGATTCACCACCTGCTGCCAGAACGTCCCGCCGAGAACCGCCGTTTGCCCGGCACGCACGACCCCCAGGCCCAGACAGCCCAACTGCACGTCGCCGCCGCCCATCACCACGGGCGTGCCTTCGCGCAGGCCACTTTGTGACGCGGCGGCTTTTGTGACCGCGCCCAAAACGGTGCCCGTCTCTTTAACCGGAGAGAGAATATCGGCGCGCAGCCCGGCCATATCCAGCAGGGCTGGACGCCAGTCGCGGCTGAACAGATCGAGCATGCCGGTGGTGCCCGCATTTGACGGGTCCACCGCCAGTTCGCCGGACAGCTTCGCCGCCAGCCAGTCGCTGATCATGGTGATGGTCGCCGCGTTGCGATAAATATCAGGGCGATGATGCGCTAGCCACAGCAGGCGCGGCATGGCGCTCAGCGCCAGCGTTTGGCCGGAGACGTCATACACTTCGGATTCGAAGCGGTAGTCGTGAATTTCTTTGAGTTCTGCCACTTCGCGGCTGGCGCGAGCGTCGACGTTGGCGCAAGCCCAGATGGCGTCGCCGTTGCGATCGTATAACACGATCCCTTCGCGCATGGAGCAGCAGGCAACGGATTGAATATCGGCGGCATTGAGGTGCGCACGCTCCAGCGCCTGGTGAATGCACTGACAGGCGAGCCGCCAGTTGGTGTCGAGATCAAACTCCATTGATCCGGGCACGTTTTCCACGCTCAGGTGTTTCCACTCCGCCTGCCCGACCGAAATCTGATTGCCGTGCAAATCAAAAATCACGGCGCGAACGCTTCCCGTCCCTGCATCTAACGCTAAAAGGTAACTCATCAGCTTGCCTCGTGTCAGGCGCAGGGCGACTCTTATCCAGCCAGAGCCAGCACCGCGCGGGCTGTCGTCTCTTCCGTCACCAGGCCATTGATAAGGCGACCTTTCAGTGCGGCATAAATCGCATCTGCTTTTTCTTCCCCTCCCGCCACGCCGACGATGGTAGGCAACTGCGCCAGTTCATCGAGCGTCACGCCGAGTAATTCGTGGTGGATCTCAAGATCGGATACCCGTTCGCCCGCGGCATTCAGGAAATAGCCGAGGATATCGCCCACTGCGCCTTTGCGGGCGTACATCAGCTGTTCTCCTTCGCTGATATAACCGGCGCGTAAAATCGTTGCATCACGACGCTGATTAACCGAGCCAATGCCAACGACGGCGGCGTCGGCTGCGGTTGCCGCAAGGATCACGTCCCGCACGCTGGCTTCGCGTTTTAAAATCCCCGCCACTTCTGCGGACGAAACGCGCAGCGGGGCAGGGATCATGCTGACGCTACAGGCGGCATCAAGCTGGCCGATGCCGGTCATGTACGGCCCCACACCGCCCGAGAGCGTCACCAGCCGCACCTGCTGCGAGCTAATAAAACCGCTTAAGTGCTGAATACAGCTCATGGTGGTTTCACCAAATCCCACGGCCAGCAGTTGCCCCGGTTCCAGCACACCCATTAATGATTGTGCTGCGCCAATCCCCAGGCGCACGTTCATGGGAACGGTGTTTAATGCGGGCAGCACGCGAACCAGCTTCAGCCCAAAACGTTGCTGTAATTCGGTTTCCAGCGCCAGACAACCCTCGTACCGAGAATTTATCTGCACGCGGATCACACCTGACTGACGTCCTTTTTCCAGCAAGCGCGAGATTTTCAGGCGCGGCAGGCCCAGGCGCTCGCCAATATCGTTCTGCGTTAAACCGTCGTGGTAATAACACCAGGCCACTCGCGCCACCAGTTCCTCTTCCGTTAGCGCCAGTCCGGCAAATCGACTCTCTTCGGCAATGCGTTTATCGCTCATAAGTGAACTCTTATAAAAATTTAGATCATATGTTCGTGATGGCGCGGATTGAAAATGTGAGCCACGCGGCAAAACGGATCTTTTAAAAAGGTTTTGACCTGAATTGGATCCTAATCAATAAAACTGTGATCCCTGCACGGTTGTAAATATAGTTCACCGTCTACGCTTTTGAACATTATTAAATCAAAAAATCATTTGTTCAATAGCGGAGCGATGATGACAGTACTAATCGAAGCGCACGGTATCCACAAACAGTTCTCCGGTGTTCCGGTGCTCAGGGGCATTGATTTCACACTGCTTTCCGGCCAGGTTCATGCCCTGATGGGCGGCAACGGTGCTGGAAAATCGACGCTGATGAAAATCATCGCCGGGGTGGAAACGCCCGACAGCGGTGAACTTAATGTCGAAGGCAAACCCTTTGCGCGTCTCAAACCTGGCCAGGCGCATCAGTTAGGCATTTATCTTGTTCCGCAGGAGCCGATGCTGTTCCCCAATCTCACGGTGCGCGAAAACATTCTCTTTCGCCTGCCGCGTGGCAACGATCCTGAAAAACGGCTTGCCGATAAGCTCCAGCAGTTGCAGTGCCAGCTCAATCTCGATGCCGCCGCCAGCACGCTGGAAGTGGCGGATCAGCAGATGGTGGAGATCCTGCGCGGGCTGATGCGTGACGCGAAGATCCTGATCCTCGACGAACCGACGGCGTCGCTCACGCCGGGCGAAACCGAACGCTTGTTCCGCCAGATCCGCGCGTTGCAGGATCTGGGCGTCGGCATTGTTTTTATCTCGCATAAATTGCCGGAAATTCGCCAGCTCGCCAGCCATGTTTCGGTAATGCGCGATGGCGCTGTGGTGCTCAGCGGTGAAACCACGCAGTTTGATGATACGGCGCTGATTACCGCCATGACCCCCGTCAGCCGTGAACAAGGCTTAAGTGACACGCAAAAGCTGTGGCTGGCGCTGCCGGGGAATCGCCGCACGCAGGCGCAGGATTTCCCGGTGTTACGCGTGGAAGATCTGACGGGCGAAGGGTTTATCGATCTGAGTCTTGAGATCTACGCCGGGGAGATCGTGGGCCTCGCCGGGCTGGTGGGATCCGGACGGACTGAATTTGCCGAAACGCTGTACGGGCTACGACCGACGCGCGGCGGACGGATCTGGCTGGAAAATCAGGAGATTGGCGAGGATTCGGTGCTGACCCGTCTGGAAAAAGGGCTGGTTTATTTGCCTGAGGATCGGCAGGTTTCCGGTTTGTTCCTGGATGCGCCTATTCGCTGGAACACCGTCGCGCTGAATGAGCCGTCGCTGTGGCAGCAACGCAAACGTGAAGCGGCGGTGGTCGAGCGCTATCACCGGGCGCTCGGGATCAAACTTAATCATCCGGATCAAATCGTGCGTACGCTGTCCGGCGGCAATCAGCAAAAAGTGCTGCTGGCGCGCTGTCTGGAGGCAAATCCTCTGCTGCTGATCGTTGATGAACCGACGCGCGGCGTGGACGTTTCGGCGCGTGCCGACATTTATCAGCTGATCAAAAGTGTGGCGGCACAAAACGTGGCGGTCCTGATGATCTCCAGCGATCTTGACGAATTCCCCGGACTAGCGGACCGCGTGCTGGTGATGCATCAGGGCATGTTCAGCGGCGAACTGCCGCGTCATGCCGTGAGTCTGGATCGGATGATGGCGCTGGCCTTTGGAGGGCAATCATGAAGACGTTGCTGAAAAACCGCGAGCTGAGCGCTTTCCTGGCCATTCTGGCACTGTTCGGCGTGCTGGTGGCACTGAATCCGGCGTATTTGAGCTTTCAGACGCTGGGGATGATTTTTGCCAGTTCGCAGATTTTAATCCTGCTGGCGCTGGGCGCGGCGCTGGTCATGCTCACGCGCAATATCGACGTGTCGGTAGGGTCCACCGTGGGGCTGTGCGCCATTGCCGTTGGGGTGGCGTTGAATAACGGCTACAGCCTGCCGGTGTCGATGCTATTTGCGCTGGCGATCGGCGCGCTGGCGGGGGCGTTTAACGGCCTGCTGGTGGTGGGACTACGTATTCCGGCGATTGTCGCCACGCTCGGCACGCTGGGGCTGTATCGCGGCGCAATGCTGTTGTGGACGGGCGGGAAGTGGATCGAGGGGCTGCCGTCGAGCCTGAAATCGCTCTCGGAACCTGTTGCGCTGGGCGTTTCGCCGCTCGGGATGGCGGTGCTGTTTCTCGTGCTCATTGGCGCGTGGACGCTGTCGCGCACCGTTTCTGGCCGCGATTTCTACGCTGTGGGCGACAATCTTGCCGCCGCACGCCAGCTCGGCGTTGCGGTGAATCGCACGCGAATGCTCGCCTTCACGATCAACGGCATGCTGGCCGCCTGCGCCGGAATTGTCTTTGCGTCGCAAATTGGATTTGTGCCGAATCAGACCGGCAGCGGGCTGGAGATGAAAGCCATCGCCGCCTGCGTGCTGGGCGGGATCTCACTCCTCGGCGGGACGGGCACGCTGATCGGTGCATTTCTCGGCGCGTTCTTTCTGACGCAAATCGACACCGTACTGGTGCTGTTCAGACTGCCGGCCTGGTGGAACGATTTTATCGCCGGACTGGTTTTGCTGGGCGTGCTGGTGCTTGACGGGCGACTACGCCAGGCGCTGACGCGTCATCAACGCGCGCTGAAATACAGCCGGTTCCAGCCGGGCAATAAAGGGGGAAAGCACGTCACCCCGTTTCCCAAACGCAAAAAAGAGGTGGCGTAAATGAAGCTTAACTGGGAAACCACGCTGCTGATTTTGCTGGTGCTCGAAATTCTGCTCTTCGGGGCGATCAACCCGCGCATGCTGGATATCAACATGCTGCTGTTTAGCACCAGCGACTTTATCTGCATCGGCATTGTTGCGCTGCCCCTGACGCTGGTGATTATCAGCGGCGGGATCGACATTTCGCTCGGCTCGACCATCGGCCTGTGCGCTATCGCGCTGGGCGTCATGATGCAGTTTGGCCTGCCGATGTATCTGGCGGTTCCGCTGACGCTGCTGCTCGGCCTGCTGTGCGGTTTGTTCAACGCCGCACTGATCCATTACACCGGCATCAGCCCTTTGGTTATTACCCTCGGCACGCTGTATCTCTACGGCGGTGGTGCATTGCTGCTCTCGGGTTTGGCGGGCGCGACCGGTTACGAAGGCATCGGCGGCTTCCCCGACAGTTTTACCGCTTTCGCTAATCTGACGGTGTTGGGTCTGCCGATCCCGCTGGTGCTGTTCGCGGTGATTACGTTCTTTTTCTGGCTGATCACCCATCGCGGGCGTTTTGGTCGACATCTTTTCCTGATCGGCCAAAACCCGCGCGCGGCGCGCTATGCCGCTCTGTCGGTCAACGGCATGCCGTACGCGCTGTATGGCCTGGTGGGCGTGGCATCGGCCATTGCTGCGCTGGTGATGGTCTCTTATTTCGGCTCGGCGCGTTCCGATTTAGGGCGCGACCTGCTGATGCCTGCGCTGACTGCGGCCGTGCTTGGTGGCGCGAATATTTACGGTGGTTCAGGTTCGGTTATCGGTACTGCGCTGGCGGCGTTGCTGGTGGGGTATCTGCAGCAAGGTTTACAGATGGTCGGCATCCCTAACCAGGTGTCGAGCGCGCTGTCAGGGGCGCTGTTGGTGGTGGTGGTCATGGGACGTTCGCTGAGTTTGCACCGTGAATGGGTGCGTAATTTCTTCACAAAACATACCCGGAGCTTGAGATGAAAACAAAACTGTTAGTCCTGGCGGTAGCGCTCAGCGTGGCGTCGGCACAGGCCGCCGATCGCATCGCCTTTATTCCAAAACTGGTGGGCGTTGGCTTCTTTACAAGCGGCGGAAACGGCGCGAAAGAGGCCGGTAAAGAATTGGGTGTGGATGTCACTTACGATGGCCCGACCGAGCCGAGCGTTTCCGGGCAGGTGCAGCTGATCAACAACTTCGTCAACCAGGGCTTTAACGCGATTATTGTGTCTGCCGTGTCGCCAGACGGGCTGTGCCCGGCGCTGAAGCGCGCGATGCAGCGCGGCGTCAAAGTGCTGACCTGGGATTCCGACACCAAACCCGAATGCCGCAGCATCTACATCAACCAGGGCACGCCGGAACAGCTCGGCAGTTTGCTGGTTGATATGGCGTCAAAACAGGTGACGAAACCCGCTGCCAAAGTGGCGTTTTTCTACTCCAGCCCGACCGTGACCGACCAGAACCAGTGGGTGAAAGAGGCGAAGGCCAAAATCGAAAAAGAGCATCCGCAGTGGCAAGTGGTGACCACGCAGTTTGGCTATAACGATGCCACCAAATCGCTGCAAACCGCCGAGGGGATTTTGAAAGCCTACCCGGATTTGGACGCAATTATCGCCCCGGACGCCAACGCCTTGCCAGCCGCTGCGCAGGCAACGGAAAACCTTAAGCGTGAAGGCGTAGCGATTGTCGGATTCAGTACGCCGAACGTGATGCGCCCTTACGTGGAACGCGGCACGGTGAAAGCCTTTGGTCTGTGGGATGTGGTGCAACAGGGCAAAATTGCGGTCAATGTCGCCGATCATTTACTGAAAAAGGGCGATCTTAACGTAGGTGATAGCGTGGACGTCAAAGGCATTGGTGTGCTGAAGGTCGAGCCGAACAGCGTGCAGGGCTATCAGTATGAAGCGAAGGGTAACGGCATCGTGCTGCTGCCGGAGCGCGTGGTCTTTACTAAAGAAAACATCGACAAATACGACTTCTGACGGGGGAAGCAATGGCTGATTTAGATGACATCAAAGACGGCAAAGATTTTGGTATTGGCACGCCGCAGACAAACACACCCTACACCCTGAAGGGCTGCGGTGCGCTGGACTGGGGCATGCAGTCCAGGCTCGCGCGCATCTTTAACCCAAAAAGCAACCGTACGGTGATGCTGGCCTTTGATCATGGCTATTTTCAGGGACCGACTACCGGGCTTGAGCGTATCGATCTGTCGATAGCGCCGTTGTTCGCTGAAACCGATGTGCTGATGTGTACGCGCGGAATTTTGCGAAGCACCGTGCCGCCCGCCACCAATAAACCGGTGGTGCTGCGCGCATCTGGCGGTAACTCGATTCTGGGCGAGCTGTCGAACGAATGCGTGGCGGTGGCAATGGAAGATGCGCTGCGCCTGAACGTTTGCGCGGTGGCGGCGCAGGTGTATATCGGCAGCGAATTTGAGCACCAGTCGATCAATAACATTATCAAGCTGGTGGATGCGGGCAATCGCTACGGCATCCCGACGCTGGCTGTGACCGGTGTGGGCAAAGAGATGGCGCGTGATGCGCGTTATTTCTCGCTCGCCAGCCGCATCGCCGCTGAGATGGGGGCTCAGGTCGTTAAAACCTATTTCGTGGAAGAGGGGTTTGAAAAAGTGACTGCCAGCTGTCCGGTGCCGATTGTCATCGCCGGAGGCAAAAAACTGCCGGAACACGAAGCGCTGGAGATGTGCTTCCGCGCCATCGATCAGGGCGCATCCGGCGTCGATATGGGACGCAATATTTTCCAGTCCAGCGCGCCGCTGGCGATGCTGAAGGCCGTTAAAAAAGTGGTTCACGAGAACATGAGCGCCCGCGAGGCGTTCCAGTTCTGGCAGGAAGAAAAACAGGGAGAAGGGCAATGAACGTGACGCTAGTGGAGATCAACATTAAGCCGGAGCGCGTGGACGAGTTTCTGGACGTGTTCCGCGCCAATCATGAAGGCGCGATTCAGGAGCCGGGCAATCTGCGCTTTGATGTCCTGCAGGATCCGCGCGTGAAAACGCGATTCTTTATCTACGAAGCCTACAAAGATGAAGAGGCGGTCATGGCGCATAAGAAAACGCCGCACTATCTGGCCTGCGTGGATAAGCTCGAAGCATTGATGTCGGAGCCGCGCAAGAAGCGCTGTTTTGTGGGGCTGATGCCGGAATAAAAAATAGCCGGGCAAGCCAAGTGCTGCCCGGCCACGTATCAAAGGGCAATGATTTCGCGGTGTGCCACGGCACCAGGCATGAGCTGTTGCAGGTGGTTGATTAACTCTTCACCCGCCGCCTCCAGCGCTTCGTAAGGCATCGCGGGCAGACTTTCAAGAATGAACCACATCGTTTTAGCCTGACTATCCAGACGCGTTCTCACGCCCTGTCGCCAGTTCCAGCGGCGACAGGTTACGCCGATATCATCGCGCCAGATAACTTCTCCCGCATCCGGGTATTCGACAATCGGCTGGCCCTCTTTCAGGGTATCAAACGGCTCGCTGCCGTCGGCAATCGTCAGGCGAGGCACTCCGGAATACGCTGCGAAATTTTCGCCACCCACCGGGATGGCGTAGCGCACGCTGATGGCATTGTAGATATCGACTATCGGATCGAGCGAAGGCAATTCGCCCTCTTTCAGCACGCGTTTTCGCAGGGCGTTAGCTGAACAAGGTGTACGTTTAGGCTTTGCGCCAAAGGTTTTGAAGATGTCGTCCCAGGCGGTGAGATGCGCATCAGCCCAGGCAACATCATCGTTTAAAACCTGCTGACAGGCGCGCGCTAGCGCTGCGGGGGCGACCTCGGGATGAAGAATGGGCGCAGCCTCAACCATGATGCTCAGGGCGCGGAACCCTGGCGCGATTGACGCAAGACGAGGATCTATTGACGGCGTGACAAGAGACATAAATAATCCTGTAATGACTGTTTTATACCATGGTAGTGACCAATGACTGATAAAGTCAATATAATGACCGAATCGGGTGCTGATATCGCCCAAGTGAGTTTGGCTGTCGCCAGCCGTATCCGCAGCTGGCGTAAAGATAAAAAGTTGTCATTAGATGAGTTGTCCCGCCGCGCGAGCGTCAGTAAAGGGATGTTAGTGGAGATCGAAAAAGGGGCTGCCAATCCCAGCATTGCGATTCTCTGTAAGCTGGCGGCGGCGCTTGGCGTTTCGGTGGCTGACATTGTGAATGTGTCCAGTGAACCGCTGGTGCATGTAATCGAGGAAACGGCTATTCCCGTGTTGTGGCAGGGGGAGCAGGGCGGTAGCGCGAAACTGCTGGCGGGAACGGCGGGGCCTGACATGATTGAGCTCTGGTGCTGGGAGATGTATCCGGGGGAACGTTTTCACTCATCCGGGCATCCAGCCGGAACTGTCGAGTTACTGCATGTAAATGCCGGTGAATTGACGCTCACGGTGGGCGAGACGGTGACGAAAATCACGGCGGGCGCATCGGCAGTGGCTAAAACGGAATCGACGCACAGCTACGCCAATCAAGGGGAAAGCGTGTTGCGCTTTACCATGACCGTCGCGGAGTATCACCGCTAAGAAACCCCCTCTCAGGACCGAGAGGGGGCCGAATACTAAGCCTCTTCAACGGATACACGCAGTGCGGCCAGCGCTGTACGCGTCGCTTTCAGTACTTGCTCACACTGCTCAATCGTCAGCGTTAACGGCGGTTCGATACGAATGGTTTTCGAGTTGTTGAGCGTTCCGGCCACCAATATCCGCTGGCGGAACATCTCGCTCGCGAAGCTGTAGCCGATTTCGTTATCCACAAATTCAATCGCTATCAGCATCCCTTTGCCGCGTGCGTCCTGCACCAGATCCGGGTATTCGCGGCCTAACTGCAAGAACCCATCCAGCAGCATGTCACCTTTCTGTTCTGCCTGAGCGGGTAAGTTCTGCTCAAGTAAAACGTTGATGGTGGCCAGCGCCGCCGCACAGGAGAGCGGGTTGCCGCCAAACGTAGTGGTGTGCAGGAACGGGTTATCGAACAGTACCGAGAACACCTCTTCAGTGGCTACCGTCGCACCAATGGGCATCACGCCGCCGCCGAGCGCCTTCGCCAGACAGAGAATGTCGGGCTGGACGTTTTCATGCTCGCAGGCAAACATCTTGCCCGTGCGTCCCATACCGGTCTGGACTTCATCCAGAATCAGCAGCGCGTCGAACTCGTCGCACAGCTTACGGACCGCCGGTAAATAGCCTAACGGTGGCAGGATCACGCCGCCTTCACCCTGGATAGGTTCCAGGATCACCGCCGCCACGTCATCACCGGTTTTACGGCATTCGGTCAGCATGGTGCGCATCGCGTTGATATCCCCGAACGGCACATGGCGGAAACCCGGCAGCAGCGGCATAAACGGTTTGCGGAAAGTGGATTTGGCGGTTGCCGACAGTGCACCCAACGATTTACCGTGGAATGCGCCGCTGGTGGCGATAAAGGTGAATTTGCCGCGCGGAGACTGGTACGCTTTGGCGAGTTTAAGCGCCGCTTCGACCGATTCCGTGCCGCTATTGCTGAAGAAGCTGTATTTCAGTTTGCCAGGCGTGAGCGCCGCCAGCGTTTTCGCGAGCATCGCGCGAAGCGGGTCGAGCAATTCCTGGCTGTGAAGGGGTTGTTTGGCGAGCTGATTCTGTACGGCGGAAACCACAACTGGATTACGGTGCCCCACGTTGAAAATTCCAAAACCACCCAGGCAATCGATAAATTCCTGTCCTTGGGTGTCAACAAGCGTATTCAGACTTCCCGCTTGCCACTCTACGGCTCCGTAATCCCCGCCAGCGGTAACAGATTTTCGGTACTCTAAAAAACCCGGGTTCACATGTTCTTTGAAGTAATCAATCACCTCTCGGTTAAGTTGTTTCATCTCCTCATGATCAAGCGTTCGCTTTTCAATGAGATTCAGTGCGTGCGCGGTGCAGGCAAGAGCCGAGGCGCTGGAAGGTAACCTGTTCAAAATAAGCTCCGGGGTATCGCGTATCACATGATACTGACTTAATTATTGCAGGGTTTACGCCACATCTGGGGGCACGCTGAAAATCGGGATAAACGCCAGGTTAAAATAATGTTGCGCAAAATTTAATCGCGCCGGGTAGTGAATTCGAGGTTTGCCGGTGGGCTTTTTTGCGGACCATTTGCTCCGATTCAGGTCAATTGCACTGTAGTAGTGCATAACCACCTTATTAAGGATTGCTTAACAGTTAGGTCTTTGTGGGTAATTTCTGCAGGAAAGTATTACAAATCAATTAATTATAAAAGCGTACAAAAAGTGCGGTTTAAACGCAAATTGCGATCTGGATCAATTTTAACAACTAAAGATAAATTGGTAACCGCCGAAAAAGGATCAAGACACAAAATTAACAATCAAATAACCTGCAAGGTATAGCCATAATGTCCTCTCAAACGTATGTCACTCAGAATGAATATCCTCTGAACGACGATACCACCTTGATGTCCACCACCGATCTCAACAGTTATATGACTCACGCCAACGATACGTTCGTAAAAGTGAGTGGCTACCAACTGGAAGAGTTGATGGGACAACCGCACAACATGGTGCGCCATCCGGATATGCCAAAAGCGGCCTTTGCTGACATGTGGTTCACGCTGCAACAAGGCGAGCCATGGAGCGGAATTGTTAAAAACCGTCGCAAAAATGGCGATCACTATTGGGTGCGTGCCAATGCCGTACCGATGGTGCGTGGTGGGCAGGTGACAGGCTATATGTCCATTCGTACCCGCGCCAAAGCGGAGGAGATCGCGGCCGTAGAGCCGCTGTATAAAGCCCTCAACGAAGGACGATGCAATAAGCGTGTGCACAAAGGGCTGGTGGTCAGTAAGGGCTGGCTGGGGAAATTACCGGCGATGCCGCTGCGCTGGCGTGTGCGCGGTGTGATGACGGCATTATTTGCCATGCTCGTTGTGTCGTTGGTCGCGACGAATGCCAGTTGGACTGCACTGGGCGTGAGTGCAGCGGTGATGCTGCTCGGCACAATGCTCTTTGAGCAGCAAATTGTGCGTCCGGTTGAAAACGTTGCGCGTCAGGCGCTAAAGGTCGCCACGGGCGATCGCAACAGCGTCGAGCATCTTAATCGCAGCGATGAACTGGGATTGACCCTGCGCGCCATCGGCCAGTTAGGCCTGATGTGCCGCTGGTTGATCAATGACGTGTCAAACCAGGTGGTCAGCGTGCGTGACGGGAGCGATCGTCTGGCTAAAGGCAATGAAGACCTGAACGATCGCACCCGTCAGACGGTCGAAAATGTGCAGCAGACGGTGGCGACCATGAATCAGATGGCCGCATCGGTGCAGAGCAATTCTGAAACCGCCGCGGCAGCAGACAAACTCTCGATGGTGGCCAGCGGTGCGGCGTCCGAAGGCGGGAATGCGATGCAGACCGTGGTGAAAACAATGGACGAAATCGCCGACAGCACCCAGCGCATTGGTTCTATCACCAAGTTGATTAACGATATCGCTTTCCAGACCAATATTCTGGCGCTGAATGCGGCGGTTGAAGCGGCACGCGCGGGTGAGCAAGGGAAAGGTTTTGCCGTCGTGGCGGGTGAAGTGCGTCACCTGGCGAGCCGTAGCGCCAATGCTGCCAATGATATTCGCAAGCTGATCGACGCCAGCGCCAGCAAGGTGCAGTCGGGGTCCGATCAGGTTCATGCTGCGGGGCGCACGATGGATGACATCGTCGAGCAGGTGCAAAACGTCACGCGCCTGATCGCGCAAATCAGCCACTCAACGTCTGAACAGGCGACCGGGCTTTCTGACCTGACGCGTGCGGTGGCTGAGCTGAACAGCATTACGCAGAAAAATGCCGATTTGGTAGAAGAAAGCGCGCGCGTTTCGGCGATGGTGAAGCAGCGCGCAGGCCGTCTTGAGGATGCGGTTACCGTGCTCCATTAAGTGAAATTATGTTCCAAAAAGCCGTTTATTTCGTATGGAATAAACGGCTTTTTACGTTGCAAATAGAGTTGTGATATTTATTGATTATTGTTGATTTAATATTAAATAACTAAAAAAAGTTCATCAGTTTTATATCCCAACCTAAGCCAACTTATCCAAGCGCTATTTCAAAAACAGCAGAACTTAGGGTTCTGTATCGATCAATGGGCGATTATTAATAGATTGCGCCTATCCATTGCTAGGGTTATGAAATATAAAAACGATCAAAGTCATAAAGTTAGCGCGTAAGTTACCGATAACGCTGATCGTCTGAGAAATAATCACATTGATGGAGTATATATGTTTTTACATGGCGTAAAGATCGGCACGAAATTATTTCTGGCTTTTGGGTTCTTAATTTTACTCATGGTGGTGAGCGCCAGCCTGTCGCTCATGAGCCAGAACCGAGCAAATAACGGGATGCAGTCCATCATTAACAACGATTATCCGACAACGGTGAAAGCCAATCAGTTAATCGAAAACTTCCAGGAGTTTGTAAGCACTCAGCAAATCATGCTGCTGGACGAACAGGGTCGCTATACGGAACAGTCTCAGCAGCATTTGAAAGAGCTGAGCGAGCGTATCACCGTGATCCTTACCGACCTGAATCGCTCCCTGCAAGATAAAAAATCGCAGCAAATCCTGGCGGGCATCGCTGCGGTGCGTCAGGAATATCTGGACTCCCGTTACCGTATTTTACAGGCCGTGCAAAACAACGACCGTGCGGGCGCAATCCAGGAAATGATGACCAAAACCGTGGACCTGCAACAAGCCTACAAGGCGAAAGTGCAGGAGCTGATCGCAGTGCAGAACAACGAGATGCAAAACGCGGGTCAGCAGGTCGACAGTGATTTTAAATCTAACCGCCTGCTGCTGGTGTTATTGACGGTTCTCAGCGTGATCATTGGCAGCACGATTGGCTGGTTTATCGTGCGTTCCATTACGCGTCCGCTGGGCGAGGCGGTCTCCTTTGCGGAAGCCATCGCGGAAGGGGATTTGACGCGCAATATCACCACGCGTTCTAAAGACGAAACGGGTCTGCTACTGCACGCGCTGATGGAAATGAAAACGCGTCTGCTGGAAATTGTGCAACAGGTGCAAACCGGCTCGGAGAATATCTCCAGCGCGGCAGCGCAGATTGTGGCGGGCAATCAGGATTTGGCGGCGCGTACCGAAGAGCAGGCCAGCTCTGTTGAACAGACTGCTGCATCCATGGAGCAGATTACCGCGACGGTGAAAAACACGGCGGCGCATACGGGCGAAGCCACGAACCTCTCCGCAGACGCTGCAACGGTGGTGAAAAGCAACGGCGAGATGATGAAGCAGGTGACGCAAAAAATGCGCCTGATTAACGAAACCTCCAACCGGATGTCCGACATCATCAACCTCATTGACGCCATTGCTTTCCAGACCAATATTCTGGCGCTGAATGCGGCGGTGGAAGCTGCGCGTGCGGGCGAGCACGGTCGTGGTTTTGCGGTGGTGGCGGGTGAAGTTCGTCAGCTTGCACAGAAGAGCGCCTCCTCAGCCAGCGAAATCCGCCAGTTAATCGAAAGCTCAAGCAGCCAGACTCAGGACGGCATGAGCCTGGTCGAAAAAGCCAGCGCGCTGATTAACGGTATGGTCGGAAATGTGGAAGGGATGGATCTGATCCTGCGCGATATTCGCCAGGCCAGCCACGAACAGACCGAAGGCATTTCGCAGATCAACAGCGCGATTGGTCTGATCGACTCGACCACTCAACAGAACTCCGCGCTGGTGGAGGAGTCTGTGGCCGCAGCGGCATCCCTGAACGATCAGGCCATGCACCTGAAAGAGCTGGTCAAAGTGTTCCGCGTGCGCGAGGACGCGTTGGTTTAATCCAGCTGGGAGATCTCCAGCGCCGCACGGTCGATTACGCCGATAATCTGCTTAATCTGTGCGTCGCTGATTTCTCCCTGATTCACTCTCAGGTCCAGCACCGCTTTAAAGTTATCCAGCGCCCGTTTCATCTGCGGATTTTTACGTAACTGGAACCCTACGCAGCGCGCTTTGATACGCGTCTGAATGTGCTCCAGATGTTCCTGATTTTCATCCAGCCAGTGCTGTCCGGCAACGGTGATGGCGATCTTTTTGCGCCCGTTTTCTTCTTCCGAAATGGTGATAAACGCCTGATCCTGCAAAAAATCGAGGGTAGGATAAATCACGCCGGGACTGGGGGTGTAATTCCCCTGCGTCATGCTTTCGATCTCTTTGATCAGCTCATAGCCGTGGCTGGCGTTACGCGTCAGGATGTCCAGAATCACCAGTCTTAACTCTCCGTGACCAAAGAACCGCTGACGGCGTCCGCCGCCGCCGTGATGTTCCCCGCCGCGCCCGTGGTGGCGGTGGCTTCTGTCGTCATCGTCGTGTGTGTGTCTCACAGTTTCTCTCCTTTATTTGATATATCTAATTTATATCTAAATTTGATAAATTAGCAATTATCTTTGCGGGTTGTTATTTAACTAATTGAATTTTAATATTTTAATTTGATTCTAGCATTGCGGTTTTTCGCGGAATTCACTGTATCAAAAAAAACTTGCAATCCGGTTTGTTAGCAATCATTATCATTTAAAATCTATTTAGATATATCGTATTCACATTTAAAGGCAGAGAAATGACATCACCCCGCTACCCACAACGTGTCCGTAATGAACTGCGTTTTCGCGAGCTAAACGTGCTGCGCGTAGAGCGTGTCAGTCCTGGTTTCCAGCGCATTGTCTTAGGCGGCGAGGCTCTGGCAGGTTTCAGCTCCCAGGGTTTTGACGACCACACCAAAGTCTTTTTCCCGGCTGCTGGTACGACGTTTTCACCGCCGGTGGTGACCGACGAAGGCATCGACTGGGGTGATGGCGTACGCCCGCAGGCACGCGATTACACACCGCTGTACGATGAGGCGCGCCACGAGCTGGTGCTGGATTTCTTTGTTCATGAGGAAGGCCTGGCGAGCAACTGGGCTGTCCAGGCGAAAGAGGGCGATAAGCTGACCATCGGCGGCCCGCGCGGATCTCTGGTGGTGCCGGAAGATTACGCATGGCAATTGTACGTGTGCGATGAATCAGGAATGCCTGCTTTGCGCCGCCGTCTCGAAGCGATTGCTCAGTTGCCGAACCGTCCGGAGATTCATGCCGTCGTCACCGTGGGCGATGCGTCTTACAAAGACTATCTGGCGCACCTGAGCGAGTTTGAGATTACCTGGATTGTGGGTCACAGCGAGCAGGCAGTGGCTGACCAACTGGCGGCGCTGAGCGTGCCAGCAGCAGATTACTTTATCTGGCTGACCGGGGAAGGGAAGGTGGTTAAAAACCTGAGCCGCCAGTTTGAAACTGACGCCATTGATCAGCAACTGGTGCGTGCCAGTGCATACTGGCACGCTAAGTAGCTAAGTAGCTAAGTAGCTAAGTAGCTAAGTAGCTAAGTAGCTAAGCTGCGGAATCCAGCTGCGCTTCGTTGACCTGCAGCTCGAGCGCTGTGCGGACCTCGCGCAGCGCCTTTTCCTGCTGGGTAAAATAGGATTCCATATTGTTCAGCGTGGAGACCAGCAGCCAGGATTCTTCTTTTTCCAGCTCGGCCAGCTCGCTGACCAGTGTGTCGATTTGCTCGCGAACCTGTGCCATCTTTTTGCGAATACGCTCCAGATCGTTCAACCTGTCGCTGGCCATTATCGGCTCAAAGCCCTGTTGCAGGCGGGCGACCAGTGAGCGAATCGCTTTCACGTCTCCGCGCTGTTTCGCCTGATTGAGCTGCACCATCATGGTGTTGGCTTCGTCTTTCAGATCGTCCGCCACCAGATCCGGGTGGCAGAGTTTACTCGCCTGACGCCAGAGCCGTTTTAGCTCGTTCTGATCTTCTTCCGACAACGCTTTGCCTTTGCGCAGACGCACTTCGGCGTCGTGATGCTGCTCGCGGTATTTTTCGTACTCTTCGTTGGCTTCGTCGCGTGCCTGACGCGCTGGTTCCTCTTCTTCTTCACGCGTTAAGCCCCTCTCCAGCTCTTGCGCTTCGGCCAGCAAATTGGCAATCAGGTCGCTTTGCTGCTGCAAGAGTTTACGCGCATCGGCGGCCTGAACGGAATCGGCTGGCAGTTCACGCCAGCGCTGTGTCAGCGTCGCCAGTACCTCGACGGCCTGCGACATATATTGCTGACAGCGACGATAATCCTCTTCGCGACGGCGCGCTTCCGCCTGCTGACGGCGTAGATTGAGTTCCGCGAGCGTTTTACGCAGCTGAAGGATTTGCGACATCAGCGGGCCGAGACGGGAGAAATAGAGATCGTTGAACTCATCCAACTGCTGAACGCGCGCATTTCGACGGTCAATCAGGTCGCGCAGGCGTTCTTCCAGCGCTCTGAGTTCAAGCTTGCTCGCAGCCACCTGCGGATCGCGCCACTGCGTCATCGCCCGCTGGCTCTGCAGCCATGCGGTGATCGCTGCCATTGCCGCGGTATAGTTTTGATTCTCAAGCGCCGTGACGATCGCCAACAGCTCGTCATCAAACGCTTCGCTTCTCAGTCGTGCCAGCTGGCTCAGGATGATGTCATCATCTTCCAGTTCAATGGCATTTTTAATGATTTCTAGCCGTTTGATCGGTGTGCTCATGATGCCTTTCGCTTTGGCGCTTAAGTATTTGAGTTAAGGTTAGTTGTTGTCACAGCTACAGGAAATAATACACACGGATGATGATCGGCGCGATGGGGGATTTCTTTAGTTTTGAAGTGGGTTTTGTCTTTAGGGGCGGACTTACCACAGAGCAGGTCGATTGCCCGTCCTGACTGCAACCTTCCAGCGGCTTGTCATAAAGGGACAAAACGGCACCCTTTCTGAGCCGAAATGTAAAAGTGTTAGCGATCTCCTGGTATTGAAAGCGAATTTGGGCCATACAAGAAGCTTATTCGTTACGTGGTTAATTTTAAGGATAAGACTATGCCTGCAGTAATTGATAAAGCATTGGATTTCATTGGTGGGATGGATACCTCCGCATCAGCGCCACAGTCAATGGATGAAAGCACCGCGAAGGGGATGTTTAAGTATTTGAAAGAGATAGGTGTCCCCGCGAGCGCAGACGATGTCACCGCACGCGGCACCCAGGAGGGATGGGATGCCGGTTTTACCCAGAAGGTGGCGGGATGGGCTGAAAAAATTGAGTCCGGGAGCCACATCGTGATCAAAAACCCTGAATATTTTTCTGCCTATATGCGTGAGCAACTCCGCGCCCTGGTGTGAGTTGAAACATCACCCATCGTTATCAATTCGGACGCTCCAGAGCGTCCATTCTCCCTTCTGAATCAAGATACCATTTGTGATGACATGACAATACGAAACCGTACGCGGCTGCGGTTTTTGTCTTATTCGCTTGTAAGAAAATCCAACCATTCGTTATCTGACAGCACGCGATAAAATGGCGTTGTATGGCTTTTGATGTAAGACAGCAACGCGGAGTCACTCATCTCTGAGGCTAACGTTTGATATTCACCGCCGAGATCGTCATAGAGACGGTAATACAGCCAATTGAAGTAGCGGCATGTTCTGGTGAAAAACGGTGGCGGGAAATCCAGATACGCGATGGCGAAATCATATAACACCGTTTCCGCTTTTTTGGCGTCTTCACACTGAATAATATTCAACAGCTGTAATTTGAGCCAAATCAACGCGCTGATTTTTGCATCCGGCAAGGATTGGCCCGATTCAAGCAAATAACGGTCGAGATACATTCTGACTTCATCTGAATTGGGATGCTTATCCAGATTTAACGAGGCAAGAATCAGCACTGCTTCAGAGTCGTTGCCCTGCATAACCTGGTGCTCCGCCCATTCGACAATCTCTTTATCACTGGCTTCTGTGTGCAAAGCGCCGTGGATCTCATTGAATTGACGAAGACAGAGAAGATCGTGGAACGTGTAGGGATACGAAAATGTTGTCATCTTGACCTTAAAAGCCGGACCCACTCAGTTGCACAGATGTGGATTCTTCAACCTGTTCATTATGCTTGAGGATACTTGCGCAAGCCGCTTGCCAGCTGGGTAAACACCTCGATAATGCGCGGAAGCGCCTTCTCGGGATCGTTACTCGCCGCGACCCACAGAGCAGCATTCATCGCGGCGCTATTTAACATATGGGCTGCAGCGTCAGCATCCACCGCTTTAAGAACCCCTCGCTCGAGCATTTTTTTAACGGTCAGGCGGGTGGATTCAAGACAATTATTCTGACTGGGCCACTGAGCGGGATCCCCGAGAAAGGCCGGGCCGTCGAGCAATACGATACGGCGCACTTCGGGGTCTAACGCCATCTTGATATAGGCGACGCCTTCAGCCAGTAGCCGTTCCCAGTCGTCGCTGGCATGCGCGGCGTCGGCTTTGGCACGTTGCGCCATCTCACCGTCCATCTGGGCAACAACTGCGGCCAGTAATCCCTTTTTATCGCCAAAATTGTGGTAGAGCGCTCCGCGTGTCAGGCCCACGCTGGCCGTTAATTCATCCATGGATGACGCGGCAAAGCCTCTTTCAGCAAAGGCTTTTCGCGCTGCCATGACTAACTTTGCACGGTTCTCTTCCATCGTTTCAGTACGACGTTTAGCCACCCTATCTTCTCCATCTTCATTTGACATACGACGCGTATGTGTTATTAATTCAACATACGCAGCGTATATTAAATCATCTGTCCGTGCTGCGCTGACGTTTTCTCACATTGGCAAAGTACAGGATATCCTATGATTAAGCGCGAACCGATTTTCCCTGCCAGCCGGCACGCTCTCTATGAAGAGCACGGTTATTCTGCCGCGATCCGTTCCGGTGATTTGCTGTTTGTTTCCGGCCAAGTAGGAAGCCGCGACGATGGCACGGCAGAGCCAGATTTTGCCGCTCAGGTGCAGCTGGCGTTTGATAACCTGAAAGCAACGCTTGCTGCAGCGGGGTGTACTTTTGACGATCTGATTGATGTCACCACCTTTCACACCGATCCGGAAAATCAATTTTCAACCATCATGCAGGTAAAGCAGGCTATTTTCCCGCATCCCCCTTACCCAAACTGGACCGCCGTTGGCGTGACCTGGCTTGCGGGATTTGATTTCGAAATCAAAGTGATTGCCCGGATTCCTGCGCATTAACTCCGTCTTTTTGCTATTGCCGGATAACCACATTCCTCTTCTGAATTCGTATGAGCAAGCGGTTTTCCGGCATCCAATGCTTTTACTCGTATGGAGTGAAGACGTTATTGCGCGAGCTGGGTCGTATAATTTGTTGCCACCCAGCGGTAACCGCTGCCTTCATGCTTCACGTGGCCTAGCCCCGGAAACGAAATATGTGCGGCAGCGACCAAAACGTTCTGATCTGCAGCTTGTTTGAGTACGCGTTCCCGCGTTGTCACTGCCTGCTGGCGATTGACGTCAAAGTGGATAGCGACGTGCGGATCGGGCATTTGTGCCGCTTTGGCGTGAATAATATCGCCCCATAAGATCAGCGTCTGGCCTTCGCTTTCCACACGATACAGCACGCTACCCGGCGTATGGCCCGACGTGGACTCAGCACGGATCCCCTCCGGGAGCGTTGCTGGTGCGAGGAAGGTTTTCAACCGACCGGCATTGATGACCGGGCGAAGGGTTTTTTCACTCTCCGCAAAGGTGTGTGCCTGGCTGGCCTCCACCTGATTTATGTTGGACGGATTAAGCCAGAATTCCACGTCTCGTTTATCCACATACACGTCTGCGTTTGGAAAGGCAGGTTTGCCCGAGCGTGATACTCCGCCGGAGTGATCGGCGTGAATATGGGTAAGCAATACGGCATCAATCGAATCAGCCGGATAGCCTGCAGCGGCAAGGTTGGCCTGCAGATGCCCACCCGTGTTGCCGAAGAGTTCACCTGCACCGGTATCCACCAGAATGCGCTTTTTGCCATCGTCAATCACGTAAGCATTGATCGACGTCTCGGCTTGCGGCGTCATGGCATCTTTGGCCATCGCCAGACGTAATGTGTCCGGTGAGATGTTAGTGAGCAGTCTATCCAATGGAACCGTCACCGTGCCGTCAGAGACGGCTGTGAGGCGCAGTTTTCCCAGTGTCATTCGATAATATCCGGGAGCCTGTTCATCCAGAGGGTTAGCCTGCGCGGCCGCCAGGAGCGGGCTGGAAAAGAGGAGTGACGTCATCAGTGCCAGTATCATTTTCATAAAATTGTCGTACTCAATGTTATTTGAACGTGCTGAGTAGTATCCTGAACCCATCACTATCACTAAAATTGATTAATATAATGTTCACTATCAGAGAAAATGATTTTCATCGTGTCGATCTGAATTTGCTGACGGTGCTGTTAGTCCTGCAGCGGGAAGGCAGCGTGTCACGTGCAGCCGAAAAATTGCATCTGGGGCAGCCAGCGGTGAGCAATGCGCTGGCGAGACTGCGTGAAATGTTTAACGATCCGCTGTTTGTTCGCACCGCAGGCGGCATGATTCCTACGCCGCGCGCCGAAGCGTTAATCGCTGAACTCGGGCCCTTGATGGAACAGATGCAGCATGTTCTTTTTCAGCCAGCGTCATTCACACCGGCGAGTGCAAGCCATGTTTTTCGGCTGGGTATGAGCGACTGGGTGGAAAGTTGGCTGATGCCGGAATTGCAGGCATATGTCATACGTGAGGCTCCAGGAATCACTCTGCAGGTCAGTGCCAGCGATCCTTTCCGGGATGGTAAACAAGTGCTGCAAAGGGAGATAGACCTTGCGATTTCGGTGGGGCAGAGCACCGCCGCTACGTTGAGGCGCGAAAATATCCGTTCACTCAACTTTAGTACGCTCTGGCACCCCGAACAGCTTTCGCTGGCAGCGCCGCTGACGGTGAAAAATTACGTGGAGCACGATCACGTGCTGGTGTCCTATCGAGGATCGGCATGGAGCGCCATTGACGATCAATTAGCATTGCAAGGGCAATCACGAAAGGTGCGTTACGTTACGCCGCATTTTTCCTCCTTACCGCCTCTTTTGAAACGCATACCGGCTTTAGCGACCGTCCCGTCTGGTTTGGCGGCCGCTTGGGTGACTCATTACGGCTTACGCTGTAGCCCGGTTCCGATACAGACGCCTGAGATTCCGCTCTCGCTGCTGTGGCATAAAAAATCCGATAACGATATGCCTCTGAACTGGCTGAGGGGCGTTTTAGGAAGGGTTATAAAAGCTCTGCCTTGAATCGACAGGGGAGGAGCTTCGCCGAATCCTCACTTTTTATCTCAAGATGGTCGGAGATACGTTGTAGGGCCAGACTATCGCCGCTGTGTATCATTAATTGTCTCGGTAAGTAGAGTATATGTCTGAATAAATCGTCGCATTGTTCATTTGATATGGGCTTTTTTCCAATCTGAATTAAGTTCTTTATAATAGTAATTTATCGTCAGGGGGGATTATCGGTCTTACTACTGATAAGAGGGGGACAATTGTCCTGTATCTGTGCTGGGCTGATGATTATATCTCTCGCGAGGTACCTGGTGGGGGAGAAAATAGATCGAGTCATTGAGGGATAAACTCTTTTTTTACAATGGTTTATATGCACACTGTTCGCTATGCGTCTTACTACTCCATTTTCATTTTTCATGAAAGAAGTTATAATCTAGGATTCTTTTTTATTTCAAAGCGATGTCATGGACTATTTATTTTTAGCATTACTTATAGTAACAGCTTTTGCGAGTGCATCTTTTCTTCGTACTAAAGCATTAACGACCGTCGCTTTTATCTTGGTTTTTGCTTTTTGGTACATCTGTAATATGTTTACCGGAAACGGTGTGACCGATGCTGTTTATTATCATTTAAAAATCAATGTTACTGGTACGTCAATAGATGATATTCTGCCGAAAATATACGCAGCAATAATTTTTATTTTTCTATGCGTGATTATCATCTTCGCGTCATTTAAATGCAGGAGAATAATCCCCGCCCGTAAGCCTTGGGTTCTTAATTCAATTTTTATCTTTTGTTGTGTCTTGACTCTAACTCAGTCGAATGCAATGAGAAATGTGTATAACTCCTTTTCGAGTGCCTCTTTTGGAAAAGGTTTGGAAGTCGCTAGGAATTATAGCAATATAAATTACAAAACTGATAAAAAATACAATTATGTTTTTATATATGCTGAAAGTCTGGAACGTAGTTTAAGAAATATTGATGGAGTAAATTATATTCCTCATATCACCAGGTTGGCCAATGATTATTTCGATTTTACCAATATTGAACAAATCCCAGGGATGGGATGGACAATGGCTGGGATGGTGAATACTCAATGTGCCGTGCCATTAGTTCTTCCTCAGGGAAATACAGCGAACAATATGTCACATTTCCTTGCGGGTGCAGATTGCATTGCGACTCATCTGCAAAAAAATGGCTATACCACCGAATTTGTTCGTGGGAGTGATAAAGAGTTTGCTGGCGGTGACAAATTCTTTTCCCAACATGGTTGGCAGGAACAGCATGACAAAAATTACTTCCTGACTAATAAGTTGTTAACTGAAAAAGACCTCAGTGGCTGGGGTGTACATGACGATAAATTAATTGACCATGTCTACAATGAGTTCGAACGCTTATCTGCTAAAAGAGAAAACTTCCTGCTCTCTTTTTTAACGGTAAATACGCACCCGCCTGCTGGCACTTATTTATCAGTTTGTGACGGAAAAATCCCCGATAACATTGATAATCCTATGTTGAAGTCTGTGAGTTGCTCTGATTATTTATTGGGCCAATTTATAGATAAAATAATTAATTCTGCTTATTTTGATAATACCATTATTGTCCTTGTATCCGACCATTTAATGATGGCAAATGCTGCAAGCGATAAACTGAACGAAACCAAAGAGAAAAGACTCAATAATTTCATTGTTATAAAAAAAGGGTTAAAGGCGCAACAGATTAACAAAGCCGGTACACTATTGGATGTATGGCCAACAGTGCTTGCTTTTTCATCTGCCGAAACTACTGATTTTGGATTTGGGCATAGTCTGCTTAGTGATGCGAAAAGCGATATCTTAGATACTTGGGCTGACAGTAAAAATATCAGCAACTATCTTGGTTTCGCCTCTTCGTTGTGGAATTATCCATCCCTGAACGATCCCATGATTTTTAAAGAAGGTGTGTTTACCCTTGGTCAGCAGCAGTATCAGATACCGCTGTTTGGTGTTGTTGACAAAAATAATAACATCAAAAGCATCTATTTTGAGGCTTTTGCAACGAATGCTAAAAAGATAACAGAGGAAGGTGATTCGCTATTTTATATTAATGATTGCGCCATGACCTCGACGAATAAAAAAGGGCTGTGCGGTTATGAGTTGACTCGTCAGAACACAACTCAATATCAGATAACAGCTAGCGGGATAACAGATCGTAATGTCCTTGATACCGTATCTCCTTTATACACGACGGATTTTATTTCCGTATCGTCTGGCCCCCTGAACCAGGAGACTGGGATGACTGATGGGATACAGCATTTTGATATGCCGCGTGGAGTCACTTTTTATTCAGTTCGTGATGGGCATTTAGAGACTAATCAGAAAATTAGCTTTGATACATGCAACAACCAGCAAATTAGTATAGAGACGGTGAATCAACATCTCAATGACGACATTACACGCTTGATATTCACGTCTAATGATTCCGCATTTTGCATCCCTTATGAGGTACGACCGTCAATTAATAACGTTTTGCGTTCTGATGCAGCCAGCCTTCTTGCACCGAGACAGCAGTTCATTGGCGTTTATGACAAAAATCAAACAAAATTTGTCATAGGTGTGCCTGAGAAGCCACTGGATGTATTCATATCGAAGGACGATTTCAAGCTCTATCAACTATGCAATATTTTCAGCGAATGTACGTGATCTTATAATTTATTTCACATAACCATGTCGTTACGTGACGACATGCCACAAAAAAGCCACTCGGAAGAGTGGCTTTTTTGTGAGGTTTTTAAAGCTCAAATTTGGTGGCCCCTGCTGGACTTGAACCAGCGACCAAGCGATTATGAGTTCCTACAGGAACAACCGAAAATCAATAGTTTGCGTTATTTATCATTGACATAGATTGCCATTGTTTGCCAATGATTACCCATTATTCGCCATTTCCACCGCCACTTTACCGCCATCTTTACTATTAATATGTCGCGATTTTCAGATAACCAAAGCCATCTGAAAGGTGAAGTCTAGTTATCAATTGTTGAGCGCTTGAAGGTACTTCCAGCGTCACATGCTCCGGGTCGTCCTCTAACATGTCATCTTGCCGTTCAAGATAGTATTCGTAATCCATCCTTTGGAGGTAAGTGTTCATGTCAAACTTATCGCTAAATTCAAGAAGGAATGATTGTATGTAGAGAGCTGTGACTCGGGTTGCAGATATTAGCAAACCATGCAACACATGCCACATCTCAGCGGCCCCGTAGTATTCAGGCACAAGATTTATTGGAATCGTACCATGTGCGATAAAATTTCTGAGGTTGCGGACGATGTGTAAGCCGTGACATTTATGATTACTAGGATAATTTTTGATGATGCTAATTTTAGGATTATATTCTTTTTTATAAGTTTCGAATTTCAAAAACAAGTTTTCACAATGGTGATAGAAGTCTTTGGGTAAGTTATTTTCCCTAGTGTTTTCGAATAGGAGAACACTCTTCTTACTGTCATTGAATTCTCTATTATCTTTGATCTCTTTCGGTGATAGAGAGTAGTAGGTACTTGCGAAACGGTACGTTTCTTCTAATGCGTTAGATGTATATAGAAAGCGGGTCAGAGCTGTTGAGTAGCGGCTGTAATGAATTCGTTCTGCCTGATAAGCTTCCGCTGCAGGTCTACACCATATCAAGTCAGAGCCTGCATATTTTTCTGGGGTAATTAGAACTTCATCAAGATAGGCAGAAAGCTTAAGCCATTCAGAGATATTTGAAAAATTACTATATTTCTCAGATTTAAAGTATTCACAGGCTATAGATAATTCATAAAGATGATTATCAAGGCTGTTTAGCTGTTCACAGACAGGACACTTTTTCATTGCTGTTCCTTATGCGTGCTAAGAGGATTGAGTTTTACGGCATCTTCTAAATGGTCAGGGGCAAAGTGCGCATATCTCATCGTCATTTTGATATCGGTATGGCCGAGCACGCGCTGCAAGACCAAAATATTACCACCATTCATCATAAAGTGACTTGCGAAGGTATGGCGCAAAACGTGGGTAAGTTGTCCTGCCGGTAGTTCGATGCCTGTTCTTTCCAGAGCTGATCGGAACGCACCATAACAATCACTAAACAACCGGCCTTTTTTATCATCAGGCAGAGACTCATAGAGCTCTTTGCTGATTGGGACGGTGCGGTTTTTTCTGCCTTTCGTGTTGGTGTATGTGATTTTGTATTTCGCGAGCTGGCTTTTTCTCAGACTCTCGGCCTCAGACCATCGTGCGCCAGTGGCGAGACAGATTCTTACCACGGTTTCTAAATCAGGGTGGTCATGCCGTTTACACTCTCCGAGCAGTTGCGAAATTTGGTCGTGAGTTAGCCAAGCCATTTCCATTTCTTCTGTGCGGAATGGGCGCATATTTTTTAGTGGGTTTTCACCCTTCCATTCTCCGAGGCGGTTTAGCTCATTGAATACCGCCCGGAAGTATGCCAGCTCAAGATTAAGCGTGCGAGGCGATACCTCTTTCACCCTGTTTGAACGGGCATATTCACCTTTTAACCGTTTTTCTCGGTAGCGGGAAAACATCTGCGCATCGAAATCGCGTGCGAGTGGTTCACCCATACACTCAAAAGCATGGTGCATGGCTAACTGGCGTTTTAAGCCATCTTTGAGGGTAATGCCATGAGCGCTATACCATGAATCAACCAGCTCTTTTAACGTGCGCCTGTCTTCCTTTTCTTCCTGCCATGGGTTTTGAACAGTGTACTGTTCAAACGCCAGTGCCTCGCCTTTGGTAGCGAATTTCTTTCTGATACGTTTGCCATTTGCACCGTTTGGGTAGAGCTCACAAATCCAGCCCCCAGCCGGATTTTTACGAACGGCCATTAGTTAACCTCGCTGTATACACCCACCACACGCCCCAGCGCTTTAATATCATCAATGCCGCATTCGAAAGGAACCTTGCCGCCTGCGACGTGCAATCTTTTACCGGGAAGTACCGTTAGTTCTCTGAGGCTAATTGCGCCCTCAACATCAACAATCCAAAGGCCATCAGCTAAAGGGGCATCTTTCTCGATGATGTAACTTTTGCTTTCATTTCTAACGCAGATAGCGCTCTTTAGTGGCTTCTCAAAAAGTTCAGGGTCGATATTCAAAACCCCATTTTCCGCAAGGCGACCTTCACTTAATGTGAACAATTGAATCTCGCAGGCCGAATTTAAGTTTTCTTCTACTTTTTGCGGCCCTTGCCCTGTGAGGATCCATCTGATGCTGACGCCAGTCTCAAGGGCACAAAATGCAGCGAAATCGTAGGAGACATTGCCCCGCGTGTAGCGGTTTTGCAGCGTACTCGCCGCGATATTGAAATGGTTTGCGAGCTGGATTTTCTGCGTAAATCCGTAAACCTGACAGATTCTATCTAAAACTTCATCATTTGAAATTTGGCTTTCAAAGTCCATAAATCGCAATCTCAAGTTGACCTATGCGAATAATCGCATTAGGATTCGGTTGTTGGTGGCAGTTGATGGCAAACGTCGGCAAAACTTTGGCTATCACTGGCTGAAACTTTCAAATAAGGAATCATGCAATATGGCTTCTGAAATCGCAATCATCAAAGTGCCTGCACCTATCGTTACTCTGCAGCAGTTCGCAGAACTTGAAGGTGTTTCTGAACGTACCGCTTATCGCTGGACAACCGGCGACAACCCTTGTGTACCAATTGAACCACGCACCATCCGTAAAGGCTGCAAGAAAGCAGGTGGCCCGATTCGTATCTACTACGCGCGCTGGAAAGAAGAGCAGTTGCGTAAGGCGTTAGGTCATTCCCGTTTTCAACTCGTCATCGGTGCTTGATTCACTTTATGTGAATCATAAGGATGCAACATGTTTGATTTTCAGATTTCCAAACATCCCCACTATGACGAAGCATGCCGGGCTTTTGCGCAGCGTCACAACATGGCGAAGCTGGCCGAGCGTGCGGGTATGAATGTTCAGACGTTACGTAACAAACTCAATCCGGAGCAGCCTCACCAGTTCACGCCGCCTGAATTGTGGCTGCTGACTGACCTGACAGAAGACTCAACCCTCGTTGATGGCTTTCTGGCTCAGATTCATTGCCTGCCATGTGTGCCAGTCAACGAACTGGCGAAGGATAAGCTGCAGTCTTACGTGATGCGTGCCATGAGTGAACTCGGCGAGCTGGCGAGCGGCGCGGTATCGGCTGAACGTATGACCTCTGACCGTAAGTACAGCATGGTTGAAAGCGTCAACTCAGGAATCCGCATGTTGTCTCTGTCGGCACTGGCATTACAGGCGCGCCTGCAGGCCAATCCTGCTATGTCCAGCGTTGTCGATACGGTGACCGGCCTCGGCGCTACATTTGGTCTGGTGTGAGGTGTCTATGTTGAAAAATGAACCGTCGTTCGCGTCTCTGCTCGTAAAGCAAAGCCCCGGTATGCATTTCGGCCACGGCTGGATCGCAGATAAAGACGGCAAGCGCTGGCATCCATGTCATTCACAGGCTGAATTGCTGGCTGGCCTTTCCACCAAAAAGCAGGGGGAATCATGGCTATTGAAGCTTTGCCGACAACTGCGCCGCTAAATGCAGGTGCACGTCTGGCCGGTCTTAATCATGTGGCCGAACTTCGCGCCAGATTTTGGGGCGATAGCTGGAAAGAGGTGCTGCGTTTTATCGACGATATGCGGGATAAACGGGATCCACAATTTGAGGAAAATAACCGCGCGTTGGCCGCTATTTTCTTTCTGGCAAAAATCCCAGCAGCTCGTCATGAGCTCGAATTAAGTGAGCTGACTACTGACGAGAAAAAGGCGCTTATTACAGCGATGAACCATTTTCGCGCAGTAGTGAGCTTATTTCCCAAACGGCTAACCATGCCGAATTAATACCAATAGAAATTTAATGGCGTAAACCCGCCGGGCTTCTTATTGCCCGAAATCAGGAGAGTCAATTATGCGCAATACCGAAACCCGTAGTTTTAACACCGATAGCGATGCGTTGGCCGTATTGCTGACTGATGCCAAAAAAGAAGAGCGCAAAGACCGTGCGCTCGCAGTTTCAATCCGCCTTGAGGCGCTGGCGATACATATCACCAAAGAGGGTATGAGCGGTACAGAAGCCGCCGAATTGCTACGCCGTGAAGCCACTCGCTTTGAGAACGAATCACAGGAGCTGCACTAATGGCCGTCGCAATGGATTTAGCGCAACAGCGCGAGCAGGAAGACCGCGAGCGTTACATCAACAATGCACGCAGCCGTATCACTGCACTTTCTCGATTCCTCTGCGAAGTATGTGACGCACCAATTCCGGAAGCACGTCGTGCTGCGATTCCCGGCGTGGCCTTTTGTGTGACCTGCCAAGAAGTCACAGAACTGAAATCCAAGCATTACCGGGGGGTATAAATGAGCCACGCAAAGCAGGTCATTGCAGTCTCTGATATTTCGACAAAGGTAAGGGAAATAGAAACTGCTTATCGCAATTATCTGGATGTTTTCCGTATTCCGGAAGATCACAGGATTGTTGTGAATTATTCAGCGGGTAAAGACAGCACTGCGACACTGGCCGTGGCAAATGCGTTGTTTGGCCGTCGCGTGCAGGCCGTGATGGCAGATACTGACAATGAGCATGAACTGACGATAGATTTCGCCAGGACTATCCATGAACAGATTGGGTGTCACCCGGTTCAGGTTGTGAAGCGCATATACAGCGAGGCGGATTTCGCCCGCCGACGTGCCTACATGAAAAAGAACTGGTCGAAGAAGCAGGCCATCCGCATGGGCGCTTACCGGGGCGTCATCATGCCGTCACTGGCCCGGGCAGATACCGCATTTGGTCGAGTATGGCAGAAGACAGCGAAGCGCTGGGGTATCGACTTTGAGACTGCTTTAGATGCTGCCTTGTCAGTGATGCATCCGAGCGGAAACAGTTTTCTCGATGCGGCTCTCCTACACGGCAAATTCCCGATGCTCCGCGACCGGTTCTGTACCGACGAGCTCAAGATACAGATTGCCTACGATGCTGCAATTCGGCCGATGCTCGATGAGGGAGAGGTTGTGGTTCAGTGGTCAGGCGTCCGTGGTGATGAGTCATCCAAACGTGCCGGTTATGACCGCTTCGCAGTCGATATGCGCGATGAAGGTTATCTCTACAACTTCCTGCCAATTCATCAGTGGACGGCTGCGGATGTATTTGCCCTGCATAGATATTTGGGTATTAAGCCAAATCCACTGTATTTGCAGGGCGCTTCCCGCGTCGGTTGCATGAACTGCGTGCTTTGCAACAAAGAGGAAATTTCAGAAACCGCTGCCCGCTGGCCGGAGCATATTGAAAAACATCGCCAGTGGGAGATGAAGGTTCGTCTGGCCTCCCGCTGGGTGCACTGGATGAGTACCGGAACGGTGAGTCAGGCATGGGTCAACTCGATAATCGGTTTCCGCGAGATAACACACCGACGTGGCGAAACAGTGAAAGTCAGGCGTCTACTGGGAGACGTGCCTCGCCTTTATGGCCTTGATACGGAAGTTCAGCATCTCGACTGGTCCGGTTTTTATGGGCCGCGTGGTGGAATGGGTGCGCCATCGGTACCCGAAGTAGTGGAATGGGCCAGGACAGGTCGGGGCGGCAAAGTCTATGACTTGGTTAAGGCAAGCCTCAATACTGCCACCTGCTCATCACGATATGGCCTGTGCGAATGAGCGATGTCTCCTTTGCTTACCCGTGGAATGCTCCACGGTCGGCAATAGCCAGCCCATATCTTACCTATGACCAACAGCATCGCCGCGACCGTATGTTCGCGGCTTTGCTGCATGCGAGAAAGGTGCTTTCTCTCCAGCCTGAATGCGTGCGTTTTGATGTTTATCGCACCGCTGCGGTGCTGGAGCAAAATCAGGGCAGTCAACGAGCCAATGCCTTTTTAATCAGCTTCTGCAAAAAGGCATTGCCACGTCTTGAACTGGTCGCAAAAAAATACGAGTGTGCAGGTATCAATAGCAATGTATCAGCCGCTGTTTTCGGTGGTCATTTTGATACCGAGCTTATGCAATATCTGGCATCACGCATGGTCAATATGGTCGCCAGATATAATCGCCTCCCGGATATGTCGCGCGCCGATATCGACCTGCTGGCCGCTGATATCGCTAATTTTATTCGCGCTGAACTGGCTGACATTGATGACACCGGATTTAGCGAGCTTAAAACTCTATACACCTGGTACATGCGCGCCGGTATTATTTCCCTGCAATTCAACATTACCCCGCCGCATTGGGAGAGGGTGACAAAGAAATATGTTGGTGAGGATGAAATAGCCCCTGCTATCACTCGCATGTTTAATGAGGTTTGGTGGCGTGGACGATTACGGCGCATTGCGGCTGCATGGCGCGAACACCTGCACATTGCCGCTGGCAACGTCAGCAAGAAAAGACATGTCTACGCGAGTAAAAACTGCGTGACCGACTGGCGCGAGCAGAAGCGCCGCACGCGTGAATTTCTCAAGGGTCTGGATCTCGAAGACGAAGACGGCAACCGCATCAGCCTGATTGAAAAATACGATGGCTCGGTCGCTAACCCTGCGATACGTCGCTGCGAGCTGATGACCCGCATCCGTGGGTTTGAAAATATCTGCAATGAGCTCGGTTATGTCGGTGAGTTTTATACCCTGACCGCGCCGTCAAAATATCACGCCACAACTAAGGCGGGTTACCGTAACACCAAATGGAAAGGAGCCAGCCCGTCGGACACGCAGGGTTATCTCACCGGCCTTTGGGCGCGTATTCGTGCCAAGTTACATCGGGAAGAAATCCGCATTTTCGGCATCCGTGTTGCCGAACCTCATCACGACGGAACGCCACACTGGCACATGCTTATGTTCATGTTGCCGGAAGACGTCGAGCGCGTGCGCCTCATCATCCGTGATTATGCGTGGGAGGAAGACCGCCACGAACTGAGAAGCGATAAAGCCAAAAAGGCGCGCTTCCACGCTGAGGCCATTGACCCGGAAAAAGGCAGCGCTACCGGCTATGTCGCTAAATACATTTCCAAAAATATCGACGGTTATGCTCTCGATGGTGAAACCGATGACGAAAGTGGTGAATTGTTAAAAGAGACTGCTCCCGCCGTTTCAGCATGGGCGGCGCGCTGGCACATCCGTCAGTTTCAATTTATCGGCGGTGCGCCGGTGACGGTCTACCGTGAATTGCGTCGTCTCGCCGATACCGAGACCGCGCACGGTCTGAGCGTTGAATTTGCCGCCGTCCATGATGCCGCTGACGCCGGTGACTGGGCTGGTTACGTTAATGCGCAGGGTGGCCCGTTTGTCCGTCGCGATGATTTGCAGGTGCGCACGCTGTATGAACCGCGTGCCGAGTTTAACCAGTATGGTGAGGAAACCGTCTGCATCCGTGGCGTGTACGATTCTGCTGTCGGTGCTGGTACCCCGATTTTAACCCGGCTAACGCAGTGGAAAATTGTACCGAAGCGTGCCGTTGATTTGGCCGTTGACGTTAAGGGCGCTCCTGCGCCCTCTCGGAGTTCTGTCAATAACTGTACGGGGAGCGAAAGCGACCCCCCAGAACTGGATTTATCAAAACCACTAACTACAAGCGAAAGAAGAAACCTCACGAATAGAATCAGGCTGAAAAAAGAAACAGGTAGGCGGCATTTTGTACACGGAACTGATGACCAGAATGCCGCAATCGCCAAGACTATCGACAAAGTGCAAATGAATACCGGTATAAGCATAAGCCGCGGGGAAGCTCTGCATTTGATGGCCGGTGGAAAGAGTCGGTTTAACGATAAATGGTTTAGTGGCTCATCCACTGGAGAAGTCTTTAGGGCTGCGCCATCTTACGAACATAACGCCAGGAAAATACTCTGTCGAGTGGCTAGGTTGGCTTCAGTTACTAAGTTAAGCACTTAACTAAATTGCATAATTTCATGTACATGCGCCAGCGCAACTGCCTAATTTTTTGCTTCCCATTTTTTAGTACAATATGATACTGTTTATTTATACAGTATCTCGAATGGGAGGGCGCGTGGATAGAGAGCTGAGTAAGCATGTCATGCTTGAAAGGGTAGAACTGATAGCACGTCTGACAACAGAGGGTGTTTGTCAGGAAAGAGATCGTGAAATTGCATTGAATTTAATAGCTGAACTGGCGCATGAGAACTCGCTGAAAAAGGATTCTTATTCAGTAGTTGTTTCAGCCAGGTCGTGTAAACAACGATTAAAAAGTGAAAATGAAGTGAGAATACACATCACGTTGGATAAAACACAAAACATGGGTCAGCAGCTTGTTGAAGCCTTTGAATTTGAGCTTAATCGCAGAGTTAAAAACACCTTTCCTTTCTCTCAAGTCACGGTCAAAAAAGGTTCTATGACTGGAGTCGAGATTAAGGGCTTCCCGAGCGATTCAGACCGGGAACGCCTGGACGGAATTATCAAGGAAGTGTGGGAAGATGATAGCTGGCAATAAATAACAAATCTCGTCGATTTGACAACTGGCTTTTCGAGTCGGCGGGATTGAATTATCCTCAACATTACTGATATATGCTCGCATTGGTTGTATATTAAACTATTTTTTTGATGTAGAACACGCATTGGATTTAAAATAGGCTCAGACCCTACCCTCTAAAAATTGCAAAGGTTATGCTCATTCCCGCTATACACAGACTGATTCATCTTACAGCATTAACGGAGGTTTTTATGATTGGTGAAAATTTAATACTCACAGTTGATGAATTAAACAAAGTTGATTTTGAATTATTTTCTCAGGTTCCTTTAACTTTTCACGAGCACGAAATATCAGCATATCTAACAAAAACTCAAGATGAAGCTATAAATGTAAATGAAAAAAAGGTTGCGGAATTTATAAGCATTCTTTTTATGTTTAATTTGCAAGTGGTTGGTGGGAGTTCTGTGTTTGAGCCTATGGCAATATTTGGGGATAAGAGATCGTTGTTGCCAGAAGATTTTGATTCTAAATTAAATGACTACATTGTTGAATTATCTACTAGAATAACAAATCCTTTTTTGCTTTCTAGAATTTGTGATGTTATATGGGTAAACAACAAAGCAAAAAAAGATATGGCAATAAAGGCGATAGAGTCTTATTCTGAAATGATAGACGAGGCAACATCACATTTAAAGAGAATGAAAAAAGAAAAAGATGACTCAAGTCTAAGTTTATTTATCTTCATCAAGGAATACATTGCAAGAGCATTATTTATATCATCCTGCGTTTACCCGAGGAAATCAGGAGGTAATGAGCATATCAAAACTGCTATTACCTCTCTTTATGAAACTCAAAATGACCTGCTTGTATTTGAGGGTTTCAATAATCTAACGTGGGTAATGATGCAGCACTCTGGCGATAAAGATAAATTGAAATTTGCAGTGAATGCAGAGTCAATGGCTAAAGCCCATACTGGTAAAACTTACTTTGAAGCAGTAAAGGCTCTTTATGAAACTGCGGCACGCATATATGAGAGAAATAGTAAAAATGATGAGGCGAGGCAATGTAGGATCAGTGCCGCATCAATCACTATTGATGTAGTCAATAGTCATAGTGAGCCTATGCTAAAAGCAAGTTGGCTTAGAACAGCGATATCAGAACTAAGAAAACTTGGCGAAAAAGAACTTATTGAAGATTTAAAAAAACAATTAGTCGACGCGCGGGAGGAGAGTCTAAACAGTTATGCCACCTTCAGCTCGCCGATAGACATTACCGATGAAGTTAACAATGCACTTGATAACTTAGCCAATCGTAAGTTGTCTTTTATTCTTAAGAGTATAATGAGGGAAACCCCCATTGAAAACATTTCTAATATAAGGGAAGAGGTATTAAGAGTTTCAGAGGTTAGTGTTTTTTCAAGGTTTTTTGCTTCGGAAGTCATGGATGAAGCAGGGCGCAGAATTCATAGAGATAAACCGCTAGGTGATGTTAATGAAATGACTGATGATGAAGCAATTGATCATTACATGAGAAACATCACTATAACTCATGATCTTTTCATAAAAGCAGCCTTTGAACCTGCTAGGTTTGTTATAATTCAAGAGCACAATCTAACATTAAATACCTTTGTTAAATTTACTGCGTATAGCCCATTCATAAAAGACGAGCACGCAAATATTTTTTCACTTGGTTTTTATCGGCTCTTTCAAGGTGATTATATGGGGGCTAGTTATCTTCTTATACCTCAAATGGAGGGAATTTTAAGGCATGCCTATGAAATTAGTGGCAAAGACTCCACTCGTTATCTAGATAAGGGCATAGAAGAATCAACAAGTATTTCCATTCTATTAGATAAGTGCAGGGAAGACATTGACCTGATTTTCACGAAAGACATTGCTTTGACTATTGATATGTTGTTCAACAGAAAAAATGGACCGGTCTTAAGACATAAACTAGCTCATGGTAATTTGTATGATGGTATGTGCTTTTCTGAATCGACTATTTATGCGTGCTTCTTAACATTTTATATATGTGCTTTGCCATTGCTTGCGCATTTTGAACGCATATTCGATTCTGAATAAACCAAAATAGCTGGACACACTGATTTTAGAAACGCGTTCATTACTGCATTAGTTTGCATCTTTTTTTGATGCAAACTAATGTAAGCCAGCATCAGTGCTGGTGCGGTTCGGAGCTACAAATGCACCTGCATTAAAACCGCCCCGTTAAGCGGGCAGGCGTGGCGGGGAAAGCATTGCGCGCCAACACCGGTAGCAGCATTTAATTTTACGCGTCTGTGGGCGTCGTGGCGGCGCTGTTGATGTGCTGGCCTGTGGCAAGGGTGCGCGAGGTGTTGGGTGGCGTGTGGGGCGTCTGAGGCGGTCGATGGTGATGCCGCCCGGAGGCGGCTTTTTGGTGGGTTTTATTCTGATTCGAGGCTGTAATCTTTAAAGCGGATCACCTCCATCCCGAGCCAGTCGTTAACCTCTTTGAAACGCTCCTGCAATGGTGTCAGTTCGTTACGCACAAACACCCGAGCCACCTTTTCAACATCCCCCATTGAGCCGATATTCTCGGGCTTGCCGCCCATCAGCTGGAACGGCACGCGGTGCGCATCGAGCAGGTCAGCGGCGCTCACCTTTTTGATATTGAAAAAATCATCCTTGGTGGCGACTTCACTCAGCGGCACGATCTTAATACCGTCCGGTTTTCCGTTGGGCGCGTAGAAAAACAGATTCTTAAAATTCCCCAGCCCCTTTGAATTACGCATCGCATCACGCAGCGATTCAACGTCGGTGCTACTTTGCGCCGCGTCGGTCACGTACATGATGTAACCCGCGTGCGCGCCGTTCTGGTAATACTTGCGACGAAACAGCGTGGCGGACTCATTCAGCCAGGCGGAATTAAGTGCGCTCAGGTATTCCGGCATCCCGTAAAGCTCCTGATTAATATCCGGCTCCAGCAGGTGAAACACCGAGCCGGGCGCAAATTCGTGCGGGTGGGTGAAGCTCGACACGTACCAGTAAACATCATCCTCGACGCCACGACGGGTATATTTCGCAGGCGATGTTTCCAGCTTCATGAGCTGGCCGGTGACGCTCATGCGCTTTTCAAGATAGCCATTGGCAAAGACCAGATAATCGAGCACAAGGCGGCTGAAATCCTGACGCGACAGCAGCGGGTGCGGGATGTAGGTGCTCGCCAGAATGTTACGTTTCACGTAAATCGGTGAGCTGTGATGCACGGCGGCGCGCAGGCTTTTCGCCAGTCCCGAGAAGTTGACCGGCGGCTCGTACCATTTCCCGTTATGGATGCATTCGACGTAGTCGAGGATGTCGCGGCGGTCCATCACGGCGGAGGGCTCACCAAAGGTGAACGCTTCCATTTTCTGCGGTGCGCTGGCGGTCGTGGTGCTAGGTTTAAATTTAGGTTTTGCCATTTTAATAAATTTCCAGAATAGAGTTTGAGTGCATCCCGCTCCCGGCAGAAAGCGGTTCGTTTAACAGGGCGTGCATGGTCGCCCACGCGATATCGGCGTGGCTGGCTTCCTCGCTGCGACTCGCTTCATAGGTCGAGCTGCGCCCGCTGCTGGTCATGGTTTTACGGATAGCCATAAACGACTGCGTGATGTCGGTTGCACCGGCGTCGTATTCCAGACACCCGCGTCGAATGGTGTCTTTTGCTTTCAGCACCATCGCGGTTTTCATTTCAGGCGTGTAACGGATGGCGCGTGCTGCCGGGAAGAACGAGCGTACGAGCTGGTAAACACCCTGGCCGATGCCGGTCGCATCGATGCCGATATAGTCGACGGTGTATTTTTCTGTCAGCGAGCGGATGGCCTCGGCCTGCGCCGCGAAGTCCATCCCTTTCCACTGGTGACGCTCAAGGATGCGGAACTTGCCCCCGGCAACCAGCGGCGGAGCCAGTACCGCACAGCCTGCGCTGTCGCCGGTGTGCGACGGGTCGTAGCCAATCCAGACCGGACGCCAGTTAAACGGACGGTCGGCAAATTGTTCGAAGTCCTCCCATTCTTCCATCGCATCGACCATGCAGCGCTGCAGCTCCTCGAACGGGAATACCGACGCCTTGTCGTCGACAAATTCGCACATAAACAGATTGCGGAAATCGTCGGCGCTGTTTTCCTGTTTCAGCTGATCCAGATTGAACAGCGTGCAGCCCCCGGCGAGCGCATCCTCAATGGTGACAATCTGCCGCCACTGACCATCCGGGCACAGCACGCCCCCGGCGAGCGCCTTGTGGCTGATATCGATGTCGACACGCTCGTCGCGGTTGCTGCGTCCCCGATTAAACAGCTCGCCTGACCAGAACGGATAAGCACCGTGCGCCAGCGTGGACGGGGTCGAGAAATAGGTGGTGCGAAGGTGCGACTGTGAGGCCATGCCCGACGCCACTTTGCGCAGCCGCTGGAAATTGGGTATCCAGAAAATTTCATCGACGTACAGGTCGCCGTTGTGGCTCTGCGCGGTGTTGGAGTTAGTCCCGAGGAAAATAAGCTCTGCGCCGTTGTTGCCGATGACAATCGGGTCGCCTGACAGGTCGACGTCGACCAGCCGCGCAAAGGCGATGATGTACTTACGGAACACATACGCCTGCGTTTTACTGGCTGACAAAAATATCTGGTTTTGTCCTGTTTTCAACGCGCGCAGCAGTGCCTCGCGTGCAAAGTAGAACGTTGCGCCAATCTGGCGCGATTTGAGGATGTGGCGAATACGGTGCGCGATGCCTGCCCTGTGCCAGTTGAGCTGATACTCAAACGACTGGTCGAGGAAAATATCTTCCAGCTTTTCGATAGCCTCGTCGCTAAAGAAATTGCGTTTCGGCTTTTTGCGATCTCCCTTGTTGCGGTTCGCAATGTTGGGGTTTAAATCCACTTCATTTCCGGTCTGGCCGTAGCGATTCACGCGCGCGAGCCGCTCCATCTGACGCGACAGAAAATCAGCGACTTTAAAGTCATGCGGCGTCAGGTCGGGCTTTGCGTAGAGCTGAATCAGCCGCGCCTCTAATGTCGATTCGACACGATTAATCGGCGAGGTTTCTTCCCATCCGTCGCGCTGTTTCCAGCTCTGCACCGTCGGGCGTTTCACCTGCAGCATGTCGGCAATTTGTGGCACGGCGAAACCCTGCCAGTACAGGAGGCGAGCCTGTCGGCGCGGGTCATTCAGTAGTGATAAGTCAGTCGATATTGTCATTCTTACCTCGTTTTATTGGTACGAGGCAAGGCTAAGGAAAACGCGGAGCGTATTCGCTAAGCCCCTGTTGTGTCAGGGGTCGCACTTCTGCAAGCGGTGGCTGATGCGGGGCGGAGTCGGGAAACTAAGCCCGAACCGAAAACCCAACATCAGGACACCTGAACAATGGCAAAGAAAGTAGTTTCTAAGTGGTTTCGCATCGGCGTCGAGGGTGACACCTGCGATGGCCGCGTGATTAACGGCGATGACATTCAGGACATGGCTGACACCTTTGATCCGCGTGTCTATGGCTGTCGCATCAATCTGGAACATATCAAAAGTCTCTGGCCTGACAGCCCGTTTAAGCGCTATGGCGATGTGACGGAAGTCAAAGCGGAAATCATCAGCGATGACTCTGCACTGAACGGCAAAAAAGCGCTGTTTGGCAAAATCGCCCCGCTCGACGAGCTGGTGAGCATGGTGCGTGCCGGTCAGAAGGTTTACACCTCCATGGAAATTCGCCCGAATTTCTCAAATAGCGGCAAGTGTTACCTGATTGGTCTCGCCGTCACCGATGACCCGGCAAGCCTCGGCACCGAATACCTCGAATTCTGCAGCCGTGCGACGCAGAACCCGCTCGCCGGTAAAAAAGACCAGCCTGACGATCTGTTTTCCGTTGCCACGCTGGCTGAGCTGGAATTTGAAGATGTCCCCGACACTGTACTCAACAGCCTGACCGACAAGGTCAAGGCCATTTTCAGCCGCAAGCAGGTCAGCGACGACGCGCGTTTTGCTGATGTGCATGAGGCGGTGACGGAAGTCTCTGAACTGGTGCAGACCAGCCTCACCGCCAGCGACAGCCGCGTCACTGAACTGGAAACCGCGTTCGCGAAGTTTAAGCAGGATGTGACCCGCCAGACCGAAGAAAGCACGCAGGCGTTTACCTCGCTAAAAAGCGCCCTCGATAACACCGAAAGCCATAGCCAGCCGCGCCGCGAGAAGTCGAAAGGCGGGACGGGCGACGAGCTGCTGACCAACTGCTGATAACGCGCCGGGCGATGCCCGGCCTTCTACCCCATTTTTAGAAAACAGGAATAACAATGCGTAAAGAAACCCGCTTTAAATTTAATGCTTACCTGTCCCGCGTGGCGGAACTGAACGGCGTCGGCACCGACGACGTGGCAAAGAAATTCACCGTCGAGCCGTCGGTCACGCAAACCCTGATGAACACCCTGCAGGTGTCATCCGCGTTTCTGACCAAAATCAACATCGTCCCGGTCGATGAGCTGAAAGGCGAAAAAGTCGGGGTGGGTGTCAACGGCACGATTGCGAGCACCGCTGATACTGCCGGTGATAACGAGCGCAAGACCGCCGATTTTACGGCGCTGGAATCCAACAAATACGAATGTGCGCAAATCAACTTTGATTTCCATATCCGTTACAAGCAGCTCGACCTGTGGGCGCGATTCCAGGACTTCCAGACCCGTATCCGTGACGCGATTATCAAGCGACAGTCGCTTGATTTCATCATGGCCGGTTTCAACGGTATCGAGCGCGCGGAAACCTCCAACCGCACAAACCATCCGATGCTGCAGGATGTGGCGGTGGGCTGGCTGCAGAAATACCGTAAGGAAGCGCCAGCGCGCGTGATGTCAAAAATCACCGACGCAGACGGCAAGGTCATTTCCGATGTGATCCGCGTGGGGGAGAACGGCGACTATGAAAACCTCGATGCACTGGTGATGGACGCCACCACCAATCTGATTGACGAGATTTATCAGGACGATCCGGAGCTCGTGGTCATTACCGGTCGCAAGTTGCTCGCGGATAAATATTTCCCAATCGTGAACAAGACGCAGCCAAACACCGAATCGCTGGCCGCTGACATCATCATCAGCCAGAAGCGTATCGGCAACCTGCCCGCCGTGCGTGTGCCGTACTTCCCGGCGGATGCGCTGATGATTACGCGCCTCGATAACCTGTCGATTTACTTCATGGACGACGCGCACCGCCGCGCCATCATCGAGGAGCCGAAAAAGGACCGCATCGAAAACTACGAGTCGATGAACATCGATTATGTGGTTGAGGCGTATGCCGCCGGTTGCCTGATTGAAAACATCACCCTCGGCAAATTCGCGGCTCCTGCTGAGCCAGAAAGCGCCGCCGCGCCTGCTAACCAGAACGGCGGAGAGTAAGCCATGACGAGCCCCGCAGCGCTTCACATGATGCGGGTCTCGGCCTCTGAAACTGCGCGGCGGGGTGCTGCTCCGCTGCGCAATGCAACTGCCTATGAGCAGATGCTCGTTAAGCTGGCCGCAGACTGTCGCACGTTAAAACAAATCCGATCCACTGAGCGCAAGGCAGACAAAAAGCGCGAGCTGCTGCCGTTCTATTTGCCGTGGGTGGCGGGTGTCCTTGCGAATGGCAAGGGCGCGCAGGATGACATTGTCATGACCGTCATGCTCTGGCGTCTCGATGCGGATGATATTGCCGGTGCGCTTGAGATTGCCCGTTACGCACTGACGTATGGCCTGACGATGCCGGTCGGCGGCCATCGTCGCACCACGCCGTATCTGCTGGCCGAAGAAGTTGCGCTTTCTGCGCAGCGCCTGCGCGATGCTAATCAGTCACCTGAGCTGGCGCTGCTGCTCGATACCCTCGCACTGACTGAGCGTGCAGATATGCCCGATATCGTGCGCGCGAAGCTGCACAAAATCACCGGCTACGTGCTGCGTGATGCAGGGGAACTGCCCGAGGCACTGGCGCACCTGCAGCGCGCGATCCAGTTAGAGCGAACTATCGGCGTGAAAAAGGATATCGAACAGATTGAGCGCCAGCTTAAACCGAAGCCAGAGCCCGCGCCCAAAACGACTACACCACGTACGCGCAAACCTGCCGCTAAACCGGCGGCACGGCGCGGACGTCCTCCCAAAGCGGCAAAGACCGCAGGTTAACCGAACGCTCCCCGAGCCGGGCGGCACGCCGGTCAACGCGGGTATTGATTGCCCTGACTGCGACCGGCGTCCACCGCCCACCTATTTTCTGAGGTTGTCATGACGACAGTGATTATTGAGCCCAAAAACCCGCAGGACGTGCCGGGCGTGGTGATACCGCCACCGGGCGTGAGCGAGCCGGTGATTAAAAATACCGGCTTTTTCCCGGATGTTGACCCGAAGCGCGTGCGCGAAGAAATGCGCCTTGAGCAGACGGTTTCCCCTGTGCGCCTGCGCCGGGCAATTAAGACCGCCATCGCGGAAACCAATGCGGAGCTGCGCGACTGGCGCGACCGCCAGCTCGACGCCGGTCACGCCACGCTCGCGGATGTCCCGACCGACGAACTCGACGGCGAGAGCGTGCGCTGCTTCCACTATTTCAACGCCGTATGCGCGATGACGACCGCCACGCTTTACGAGCGTTATCGCGGCGTGGATGCGACCAGCAAGGGCGACAAAAAGGCCGACAGTATCGACAGCACTATCGATGAAATGTGGCGGGATATGCGCTGGTCAGTGGCGCGCATTCAGGACAGGGCGCGCTGCATTGTGGGGCAAATCTGATGAAGGTCTGTGCGATGCAGGGTGACACCCTCGACGTGATTTGTGCGCGCTATTACGGGCGCACCGGGGGCGTGGTAGAGACGGTGCTGCAGTCGAATCCGGGGCTGTCGGAGCTGGGCGTCATCCTGCCGCACGGCACGGCTATCGAGCTGCCCGAGCCCGACAGCGCCCCGAAAACCGAGACGGTGAATCTATGGGACTGAACATGGAAAAAATCACGACGTTTGTCGCCTACTGGCTGGCCGTGGGGGTGGCGTATTTCGGGGCGATGTCCCCTGAAAAGCTGGCGCTGTATGTCGGCGGTGGCTGCGCCATTTTTACCGCGCTGACCAATTACTGGTTTAAGCGCAAAACCTATCGCTATCTGATTTCGCTCGGACTCGATAAGGGGGCTATTCGTGAGCTCAATCATTAAAAAATGCAGTGTGGCCGCCGTGCTGGCGCTGGCCGCACTGATGCCTGACTTTCGTCTGCTGAACACCTCGCCAGAGGGGCTGGCGCTACTCGCTGACCTCGAAGGATGTCGCCTGACACCTTACCAGTGCAGCGCGGGCGTGTGGACGTCGGGCATCGGCCACACTGCCGGTGTCGTCCCGAAAGGGGATATCACCGAGCGTGAGGCGGCGGCGAATCTTGTCGCGGATGTGCTCAATACCGAGCAACGGCTCGCGGTCTGCGTGCCGGTGAAGATGCCGCCACGCGTCTATGACACGCTGGTCAGTTTCTCATTCAACGTGGGAACCGGAGCGGCCTGTCGCTCGACGCTGGTCTCGTTTATCAAACGTCAGCAGTGGTGGCAGGCGTGCGACCAGCTTACCCGCTGGGTGTATGTGAACGGTGTTAAAAACAAAGGGCTTGAGAACCGCCGCGCGCGGGAACGGGCTTACTGCATGAAAGGAGTACCTCAATGAAAGCGTTGTTATCCTCTCTGATTTTTAATGTCGTGATTGCCGTTCTGCTTGTGCTTGGTTTTAACAATCCCGACAGTGTGGCCGTTAATTTTATTGCCATCTGGGCATTATTTGCCTGTCTGGTTTGTATCGGGGGAAGCGTGCTGGCTGCTGTCAGCTATGAGGACTGGTTTGCGAGTCAGTCTGACCCTTACCGAACCCCAAAGCACATGGCTATTTTCAGGTCTCTTATCGGAAAGTCCCGCCCACTCTTGCGTCGATTTTGGTCTCTGATTCTTTCTGCCAGTACGGTTTTATGCCTGCTTGCCGGGGGAAAGGTGTTTATCGCATTCACGTACTTGCTTTGGCTGATCCTGTTCAACATGGTTCGTCGTTCCTGCCGTCGGCGCATTAAGGAGGCTGGCCTGTGTCCCGAATCATTGTGATGTTGCTTGCTGCCGGTCTGGCGCTGGCGGCGGTCCTCTGGCTGCGCCATGAGAACGGCAATTTACGGCGCTCATTCGACAGGGCGAATAAGGTCGCCAGCGAGCAAAAGACCACTATCGGCATGCTGAAAAATCAGCTTGCCGTGTCACAGCGTATTGCGAGGACGAATGAGACTGCGCAGGTCAGGCTCAGTGACGAACTGACCGCCGCCGGTGAGCTGGCGACCCGACGGGAACAAACTATCACGAGGTTACTCAATGAAAACGAGGATTTACGCCGCTGGTATCGCGCTGATTTGCCTGATGCTGTGCGCCGCCTGCACACCCGCACCGCCTGCGCTTCCGCCGGTCACTGTTTACAACGCCTGCCCGAAAGTGAGCCTCTGCCCGATGCCGGGAAGCGAACCGCTCACTAACGGCGATTTAAGTGCCGATATCCGCACACTGGAGCACGCGCTCACGGCCTGCGCGCTTAAGGTCGAAACCATTAAAGACTGTCAGGATAAAACAGATGCAGAAAATGAAAAGCCTGCGCAAGGCGCTCACTGACGCCGTACCGCAGCTAAAAACCAACCCCGAAATGATGCGCATCTTTGCCGACGAAGGGAATATCGATGCGCGTCTTGCGGCCTCGCTCTCGCACGAAAAGATTTACACCCTGAATGTGATCGTGTGTGACTTTGTCGGCGACCCTGATTTGATTTTCGTGCCGGTGGCCGCGTGGCTGCGTGAGAATCAGCCGGATATCTGCACCACGGATGAGGGGCGGAAAAAGGGCTACCGGTTCCAGATGGATTTAAACGACGGTGACAACGTGGATATCAGTATTAGCCTGCAGCTCACCGAGCGCACGCTCGTCAGGGAGGAAAACGGCGCGCTGCACGTCAGCTATGCGCCTGAGCCGCCTCTGCCCGAACCGGTGACGCCGCCAACCGAGCTTTATCTCCTTGGTGAACTCGTGAGCAAATGGGATGAGTGAATTAAAGCCCTTTGACGATAAGCTGGCCGGGCTGATTGGCGCACTGTCACAGGCGGGGCGGCGCAAGCTTGCCGCCGAGATTGCGAAGCAACTGCGCAGGTCGCAACAGCAACGGATTAAACAGCAAAAAGCGCCCGATGGCACGCCGTATCAGGCGCGAAAGCGTCAGCCGCTCAGGGCAAAAAAAGGGCGTATTAAAAGCGCGATGTTTCAGAAGTTGCGAACCAGCCGCTACATGAAAGTCAGTGGCCGCAATGATACTGCTGTGGTGGAGTTTACCGGTAAGGTGCAACGTATCGTGCAGATCCATCAGTACGGACTTAAAGACAGGCCAACCCCTAATAGTCAGGATGTTCAGTATCCACAGCGTGAGTTGCTGGGATTTAGTCGTGCTGATAAAAAATATATTGATGAGCTGGTAATTGACTATCTAAGAAATAATTCTTTCCTTCATTAGTTGCGGATGGTAAGCATTCTCTTGGTTCTGTGGTGAGTGAATACTAAAGCTTGTATGTTTTTTAAAAGTGGTGCTAAGCTTAATTTACTTCATCTGAAGTAAATCGTTGGTACGCACCTTTTCTGATTTTTCAGAAGTCTGTCAATTTATTGATGGACTTTTTTTTAGTTTCCATGCTGGTCAGGGAGTAATTGCTAATTAAGGTTGGAAATGTAAACTAAGCCGATGTGACAAAAATATGAATTTTCCCTTTGGTATAAGCATGGCTGACACAAAACTTCCTTATTGTGATCATGCGGTCATGAAAAAACACATGCTTGTTAAAAAACTTGACTCCCATGAAACAATTTTCTATTTTCTAAGTGTGGTGAATCCCCCTATGCGGCGGGTCGAACCAGACACCAGTGCGGTATGCTCGCGCTTCTTTGGTCTGGCAAAGAAGCACCGGGAGGCACCCGGCACCACGATTTAATTCCATTATCACATTTCGTTTTTCTCACGTTCCAATATTTACTCTTGTAATAATTATTCTGGATGGGTTTAATCTTTTTTAATAATTTTTAATAAAAAGAGCGGAGTGGGCGACATCACCGTCGTCCGCTAAAATTTTATTTCTTAATGTCTTATTTTGCAGCATTATTATTTCCTGATTAGCTTTATGGTTCAATCGAAATTTATTTAACTTATGGCATAGGTTGATTTATTTGGTTTTTTTAAATGCTGCCAGATTGTAGGGGGGATGATTTACTTGTGTGGTTTCTAATATTTCAATTACTTAAAAATAAGAGGTGAACAGCGAGGGGTCGAAAGTTTTTGATTTGGCACAGTATCAGTATGTTGTTTGATGTATCTGCAAACTGCATTTAATTGTCGTTGGTTATGTCAGGCGGCATTCTATCTCCATGAACACATTAAATTCACTTCAGGATATCGCTCGCGCGATCCGCAACCTTATCCGCACCGGTATCGTGACCGACGTCGACCCCGTCGAGGGGCTTTGTCGCGTCCAGACCGGCGGGATGCAAACCACCTGGCTTAACTGGCTGACTTCGCGCGCCGGTCGCTCGCGAGTGTGGTGGGCTCCGTCCGTTGGCGAGCAGGTGCTGATTCTGGCTATCGGTGGCGAGCTCGATACCGCCTTTGTGCTGCCCTCCATCTTCTCTGATGACCATCCTGCGCCGTCTGCCTCGCCGGATGCGCTTCACATCGCCTTTCCTGACGGGGCGGTTATGGAGTACGAGCCTGAAAGCGGGGCGCTCACCGTGTCCGGTATCAAAACCGCCGATGTCACCGCTTCGGATTCCATTACGGCAACCGTGCCGCTGGTACTGGTCAAAGCCTCGACCCGCATCACGCTCGATACCCCCGAAGTGGTCTGCACCAACAAGCTCATTACCGGCTCGCTCGAAGTGCAGAAGGGCGGGACGATGAAAGGGGATATCGAGCACACCGGCGGTAAATTTACCTCCAACGGCGTGCAGGCGGATGACCACGACCACGGCGGCGTGAAGCGCGGCGATGACAGAACGGTGGACACTAAATGACGGTGCGTTATCTGGGTATGAACGGCCACACCGGGCTCGCGATTTCTGAGGTGGAGCACATCCGGCAAAGCGTGCGCGACATTCTGGTCACGCCGGTTGGCTCGCGCGTCATGCGCCGTGAATACGGCTCGCTGCTGTCTGCGCTGATTGACCAGCCGCAGACCCCGGCGCTGCGTCTGCAGATTATGGCCGCGTGTTACTCCGCTATCCAGAAGTGGGAGCCACGCGTCACCCTGTCGACCATTACCTTTGAACGCGGGGAGGCTGACGGGGCGCTGTATGTTGATATGACCGGCACGCGTGCAACGTCCGGCCAGCCTTTTTCACTCACCATTCCACTGAGTTAAACATCATGCCTATTGTCGACCTGAACCAGCTCGCCGCGCCCGATGTGGTGGAGGCGCTGGATTATGAAACCATTCTGAGCGAGCGCAAGGCGACACTCGTCTCGCTCTATCCCGAAGACCAGCAGGAGGCGGTCGCGCGCACCCTGACGCTCGAATCCGAGCCGATTGTGAAGCTGTTGCAGGAGAACGCTTATCGGGAAGTCATCTGGCGTCAGCGCGTCAATGAAGCGGCGCGCGCGGTGATGCTGGCCTATGCCGCCGGTAATGACCTCGATGTGGTTGCCGCCAACAACAACACCGTGCGCCTGACGGTCATTCCGCAGGACGACACCACACTCCCGCCGACGTTTGCCGTGATGGAATCTGACGCTGATTTGCGCCTGCGTGCGCAGCAGGCGTTTGAGGGGCTGAGCGTGGCGGGTCCGGTGGGTGCGTATGAATATCATGGCCGCAGCGCCGACGGGCGGGTCGCTGACGTGTCGGTCGAGAGTCCGACGCCTGCCTGCGTCACGATTTCTGTGCTGTCCCGCGAGGGTGACGGGACGGCCAGCGCTGACCTGCTGGCGGCGGTTGAAAAGGCGCTCAATGCCGAAACCGTGCGCCCGGTAGGCGACCGCGTGACCGTCCGGTCGGCTGAGATTGTGCCGTATGAGATTGGCGCGACGCTTTACGTTTATCCCGGCCCCGAATCGGAGCCTGTCCGACAGGCTGCTGAGCAGAAACTCAAAAGCTATATCAGCGCGCAGCACCGCCTCGGGCGTGATATCCGCCTGTCTGCCATTTATGCCGCGCTGCATGTTGAGGGGGTACAGCGTGTCGAGCTTGATTCCCCGCTGGCCGACATTGTGCTGACCCCGTCGCAGGCGTCGAACTGCACCGGCTACCGGATAACTGTCGGGGGCTCGGATGACTGACCGGCTGTTACCCGCTGGCTCGTCGACGCTTGAGGTTGCTGCCGCTGCTGCGCTGGCTGAGATTCAGCGCGTGCCGGTGTCGCTGCGCACCCTGTGGAACTGGCGAACCTGTCCGGTGAATCTGCTGCCGTATCTGGCGTGGGCGCTGTCGGTCGACCGCTGGGATGAGACGTGGCCGGAGGCAACTAAACGCAGCGTTATCGCCTCCTCGTTTTTCGTCCATCAGCACAAAGGCACGATTAGCGCCCTGCGTCGGGTGGTGGAGCCACTTGGTTTTCTGATTGAGGTGCGGGAGTGGTGGCAGCTCAACGAGGAGCCCGGCACATTCCGGCTCGTTGTCGGCGTGCTCGACACCGGTATTACGGATGAAATGTATCAGGAGCTTGAACGCCTGATTCACGATGCGAAACCGGCAAGCCGCCACCTGACCGGGCTCGCTATCAGCCTGAGTACCGCCGGAGAGCTGTACACCGGCGCGGGGTGCTATCACGGTGACGCGTTGACGGTTTACCCCTACACCCCCGAGGAAATTGTCGTCGGCGGTGAATATTTCCCGGCCTCGGCCATCCATTTAATCGACAACCTGAGAGTGAACGCATGACAGCGAAATATTTCGCCATTCTGACGAATCAGGGCGCGGCAAAACTGGCGAATGCGACGGCGCTCGGCACAAAGCTCAACCTGACGCAATTAGCGGTCGGGGACGGTAACGGCTTCCTGCCGACGCCAGACCCGGCACAGACGAGGCTGATTAATCAAAAGCGCATCGCGCCGTTAAACATGCTGAGCGTTGACCCGAACAACTCAAGCCAGATTATCGCGGAGCAAATTATTCCCGAGAATGAGGGTGGTTTCTGGATTCGCGAAATTGGTCTTTACGACGATGACGGTGTGCTCATTGCCGTGGCGAACTGTCCCGAGACCTACAAGCCGCAACTGCAGGAGGGGAGCGGCCGCACGCAGACCATCCGCATGATTCTGATTGTGTCAGCCACGTCTGCGATCACCCTGAAAATTGACCCGTCGGTGGTGCTGGCCACGCGCCGGTTTGTCGACGGCAAAGTCACAGAAGTAAAAATGTATGCCGACAGCGTGCTGGCCGCGCATGTTGATGCTGCTAATCCGCATCCTCAGTACCTCAAAACGGCGGAGATTGATAACTATCTTCCGGTCGGTTTTCCGCTGCCGTGGCCGCAGGCAACGCCGCCGCAGGGATGGCTAAAATGCAACGGCGCACCTTTTGACAAGGTGAAATATCCGAAGCTTGCTGTCGCTTATCCCTCCGGGCTGCTTCCTGATTTACGCGGCGAGTTTATCCGTGGCTGGGATGACGGGCGCGGGGTGGATTCGGGTCGCGTCGCGCTGACGACGCAGGGCGATGCCGTTCAGAAAATGACGGGTGCGGCCAGTAATGGCGCGGCAACAGGATTTGTAAACAACTCGACGTCGAGAGTCAGCGGCGTGTTCAAACGCGGTAGCGTCATTTACCCGAATACGTCTGCGCAAAATGCCGACTATCAGGGGGTCGATTTGGTATTCGATTCATCATTAATGGTGCGCTCGGCGGAAGAGACCCGACCACGCAACATCGCATTTAACTACATCGTGAGGGCGGCATAATGGCAAAGGCCACACTGAATAAAAACGGCATCGCCATTAAAGCCGGTGAGCTGACTGTCTACAACTACGATGGCGAAACGCGTGAATTATTATCATCCTCGGTGGAGTTTCTTGCAGTCGGGGTGGGCATTCCGGCCAATTCCTGCACCGATGCGCCGACAGAAAACAGAGACGGTTATGCGGTCTGCCGCCTGGCCGGTCTGGACGGATGGGAGTACATCGAAGACCACCGGGGTGAGACGGTGTACAGCACGGAAACCGGTCAGGCTGTCGGGATAACTGCGCCGGGTGCGTATGCACAGAATGTCACCCTGTCTGCGCCGTTGACGCCCTTTGACCGCTGGAATGGTCAGAGCTGGGTCACTGATTTGGAGGCGCTGCGACAGGCTGACGAATCACAGGCCAGACAGAAAAAAGCCGGGTTACTGTCAGAAGCGCACAGCACTATCAGTCTCTGGCAGACCGGGCTGCAACTCGGCATTATCAGCGATGAAGATAAGGCAAGCCTGATTACATGGATGACGTATATTCAGGCGCTGAATGCCGTGGATGTGACCGCTGCGCCAGATATCGACTGGCCGCTGATGCCCGAATAAACAGAGCCCTCCATCCGGAGGGCTTTTTGTTGGTTGTGCTATGGCGCAACAAAATGCAATCCGGTGCGTTTAAGGGGGACACAACAGAAAATAGTTGCACCCTTACACCACGGAGTTAAACGGATGAGCGACTATCATCACGGTGTGCAGGTCATCGAGATTAACGATGGCGTGCGCACCATTTCCACCGTCTCAACGGCTATTATCGGCATGGTCTGCACGGCCAGCGATGCGGACGCAAAAACCTTCCCGCTGAATGAGCCGGTGCTCATTACTAACGTGCAAAGCGCCATCGGCAAAGCCGGTAAAAAAGGCACGCTGTCGGCGTCCCTGCAGGCCATCGCTGACCAGTGCAAACCGGTCATTGTGGCCGTGCGCGTGGCGGAAAGTACCCATGCAGACCCGGAGGAAGCTAAAGCCGAAACGATTTCCAACATCATCGGCACGACCGATGAGAACGGCAAATACACCGGGCTTAAAGCGCTGCTCACGGCGAAAACGGTCACCGGCGTTAAGCCGCGCATTCTCGGCGTGCCGGGGCTTGATTCTCAGGAGGTGGCGACCGCGCTCGCGTCAACGTGTCAAAGCCTGCGCGCCTTTGGCTATATCAGCGCGTGGGGCTGCAAAACCATTTCCGAGGCCATCGACTATCGCGAGAATTTCAGCCAGCGCGAGCTGATGGTCATCTTCCCTGATTTTCTGGCATGGGATACCACGGCGAATGAAACCTCAACCGCCTGGGCGACGGCGCGCGCGCTCGGTCTGCGAGCCAGAATCGACCAGACGACCGGCTGGCATAAAACCCTGTCTAACGTCGGCGTGAACGGTGTCACCGGTGTCAGCGCCTCGGTCTCATGGGATTTGCAGGAGCCTGCCACCGACGCGAACCTGCTGAATCAGGCCGGTGTCACCACACTGATTCGCAACGACGGCTTTAAGTTCTGGGGAAACCGCACCTGCTCGGATGACCCGCTTTTCCTGTTTGAGAACTACACCCGCACCGCGCAGGTGCTGGCTGACACGATGGCGGAGGCGCACGCGTGGGCGATGGATAAGCCCATCACCGCGACGCTTATTCGTGACATCGTTGCGGGTATCAATGCCAAATTCCGCGAGCTGAAAACCAACGGCTATATCGTCGATGGCGCGTGCTGGTACGACCCGGAATCGAACGACACCGCGACCCTGAAAGTCGGGAAACTGTATATCGATTACGACTATACCCCCGTCCCGCCGCTGGAAAATCTGACCCTGCGCCAGCGCATCACCGATACCTATCTGGCGATCCTGTCGGACTCGGTCAACAGCTAAGGAGCTGCAAGCATGTCACTACCGCGCAAGCTTAAATATCTGAACATGTTCAACGACGGTCTGAGCTACATGGGCGTCGTGGAATCCGTCACCCTGCCAAAGCTGACCCGCAAGCTTGAGAAGTATCGCGGCGGCGGAATGCCGGGCTCGGTATCGATTGACCTCGGCCTCGATGACGACGCGCTGTCGCTTGAGTGGACGCTCGGCGGTCTGCCGGACATCGACCTGTGGGCGCAGTACGCCTCGCCGGGTGCTGACAGCGTGCCGCTGCGTTTTGCAGGCTCTTACCAGCGTGACGACACCGGCGTAATTTCTGCCGTTGAGGTGGTGATGCGTGGCCGTCACAAAGAGTACGACGGCGGTGAGAACAAGCAGGGCGAAAGCGGGACGACCAAAATGTCGACCGAGCTCGCCTATTACCAGCTCACGATTGACGGCAAAGAAGTCATCGAGATTGACGTCATTAACATGGTGCTGAAAGTCGACGGCGTCGACCGTCTGGCAGAACACCGTAAGGCGATTGGCCTGTAACCCCCTGAACCGGTCAACGAGGCTGACCGGTCACTTCACTTTGACGAGAAAACACGATGAAAAACATCAATGAAACCGCCGTTACCGACGCTGAAAATGTAAACCCGAACGTGGTTATTTTCGATACCCCGCTGATGCGCGGCGAGCAGAAAATCGAGCAGGTGACGTTAACCAAACCGAACGCGGGAACCCTGCGCGGCGTGTCGCTGGCCTCGCTGGCAAATTCTGACGTTGATGCGCTGATTAAGGTGCTGCCGCGCATGACGTATCCGGTGCTGACAGAGCAAGAAATTATTCGCCTCGATGCGTCTGACCTGATTTCGCTCGCCGGTAAGGTGGTCGGTTTTTTGTCACCGGCTTCGGCTCGTTAACCTTCCCTGAAAACCTGTCGGTCGATGATCTGATGGCGGATATCGCAGTGATATTTCACTGGCCGCCGTCAGAGCTGAATTCCCTGAGCCTGACCGGGCTCCTGACATGGCGCGACAAGGCGCTGCAACGTAGCGGAAACCAACATGAGCAATAACGTCAGACTTGAGGTGCTGCTGAACGCAGTCGACCGGGCAAGCCGACCACTTAAAGCTATCCAGACCGCCAGCAAATCCCTGTCGGGCGATATCCGCACTTCACAGAAATCCCTGCGCGAGCTCAATGCGCAGGCGTCACGCATTGACGGATTTCGTAAAGCCAGCGCGCAGCTTGCCGTGACCGGCCAGTCGCTTGAGAAAGCAAAGCTTGAAGCGCAAGCCCTTGCCACGCAGTTTAAAAATACCGAGCGCCCGACGCGCGCACAGGCGCAGGTGCTTGAATCCGCGAAGCGTGCCGCCGAGGGGTTGCAGACCAAATATAACAGCCTGACAGAGTCCATTAAGCGCCAGCAACGCGAGCTCGGGGCAGCGGGGATTAATACGCGCAATCTGGCGAATGATGAGCGGGGGCTAAAATCGCGCATCAGCGAGACAACCGCGCAGCTTAACCGCCAGCGTGAGGCACTGGCGAAAGTCAGCGCTCAACAGGCCAGACTTAGCCAGGTAAAAGACCGATATCAGGCCGGTAAATCTCTTGCGGGAAGCATGGCGGGAGCGGGGGCTGCCGGGGTCGGTATTGCGACAACGGGAACCGTGGCCGGGGTAAAACTGATGATGCCGGGCTTTGACTTTGCGCAGAAAAATTCCGAGCTGCAGGCTGTGCTCGGCGTCGAAAAACAGTCGCCCGAAATGCAGGCGCTGCGTAAACAGGCGCGACAGCTCGGTGACAACACCGCCGCCTCTGCTGACGATGCGGCCGGTGCGCAAATTATCATTGCCAAAAGCGGTGGCGATGCGGCGGCCATTCAGGCGGCGACGCCGGTCACGCTGAATATGGCGCTGTCCAACAAGCGCACGATGGAGGAGAACGCCGCGCTGCTGACGGGAATGAAATCCGCGTTTCAGCTTTCCAACGACAAAGTCGCGCATATTGGCGATGTGCTGTCGATGACGATGAACAAAACCGCTGCTGACTTTGACGGGATGAGCGACGCGCTGACCTATGCCGCGCCGGTCGCAAAAAATGCCGGGGTGAGTATCGAAGAAACTGCCGCGATGGTCGGTGCGCTGCACGATTCTAAAATCACCGGCTCGATGGCGGGAACGGGGAGCCGTGCAGTGCTGAGTCGCCTGCAGGCTCCGACCGGTAAAGCGTATGACGCAATCAAAGAGCTCGGGATTAAAACGTCTGACAGTAAGGGAAACACGCGCCCGATATTTTCCATCCTGAAAGAAATGCAGCGCAGTTTTGAGAAAAACAACCTCGGCACTGGCCAGAAAGCCGAATACATGAAAACCATTTTCGGAGAGGAGGCCAGCTCGGCGGCAGCGGTGCTGATGGCCGCAGCCTCAAGCGGCAAGCTTGACCAGCTCACCGCTGCGTTTAAAGCCTCGGACGGCAAAACCGAGGAGCTGGTTAAGGTCATGCAGGACAACCTCGGCGGCGACTTTAAAGAATTTCAGTCAGCCTATGAGGCGGTCGGGACTGACCTGTTTGACCAGCAAGAGGGCTCACTGCGTAAGCTGACACAGACGGCGACGCAGTATGTTTTAAAAATTGACGGCTGGATTACCAAAAACAAAGGACTGGCGACCACTATCGGCGTGGTGGTGGGGGGAGCGCTAGCGCTCATTGGCGTGATGGGCGGGATTGGCCTTGTCGCGTGGCCGGTGGTGATGGGGATTAATGCCATTATCGCCGCTGCTGGCGTGCTGGGTGTGGTATTCAGCTCGGTCGGCACTGCCATTGGTGCAATCAGTCTGCCGGTGGTGGCCGTGGTCGCGGCTGTGGTGGCGGGTGCGCTGCTCATTCGCAAATACTGGGAGCCGATTAGTGCCTTTTTCTCGGGCGTGGTGGAGGGGCTTAAAGCCGCTTTCGCGCCGGTCGGAGAAATGTTTGCACCGCTCGCGCCGGTGTTTGACTCCATCGCGGAAAAGCTCGGTGTGGTCTGGAAATGGTTTACTGACCTGCTTGCGCCGGTGAAAGCCACGCAGGAGACGCTCGACCGCTGCAAAAATGTCGGCGTGGCCTTTGGTCAGGCGCTGGCTGATGCGCTGATGGCTCCGCTCAACATCTTTAACAGTCTGAGCGGAAAGGTGAGCTGGTTGCTGGAAAAACTCGGGGTTATCAAAAAGGAATCCAGCGACCTCGACCAGAACGCCGCGAAAACGGACAAGACCGCCGCAAATGGCGGGTATATCCCGGCAACAGCGGCCTATGGCGGCTATCAGAGTTATCAACCTGTCACGGCTCCCGCAGGGCGCTCGTATATCGACCAGAGCAAAAGCGAGTACAACATCACCCTGCAGGGCGGGGTCGCGGCGGGGAGTGACCTCGACCGCCAGCTCCGCGACGCCGTCGACAAGCTCGACCGCGAAAAACGTGCGCGCCAGCGCTCCAGCATGAGACACGATTGAGGAGGACATTAAGCATGTTAATGGTGCTGGGATTTTTTGTGTTTGAGCGGCGTACCCTGCCGTATCAGTCGATGCAGTATTCGAAGGATTACCGCTGGGCGTCAAATGACCGTATCGGCAAGCCACCGGCGTATCAGTTTCTCGGGGAGGGGGAAACCACGCGCACGCTGTCGGGTGTGCTTTACCCGGAAATTACCGGCGGTCGTTTGTCCTTGCTGGCCGTCGAACTGATGGCCGACGAGGGGCGGGCGTGGCCGCTGATTGACGGGAACGGCATGATCCACGGGATGTATGTCATCGATAAAGTGACGCACACCCACAGCGAGTTTTTCAGCGATGGTGCGGCGCGAAAGATTGAGTTTAGCCTGTCGCTGAAACGCGTCGATAAGTCACTCGCGGCCATCTATGGCGACCTGAAAACGCAGGCCAGCAATCTGGTTAGTGATGCGGGTAACTGGCTGGGAGGGCTGGCGGGATGATAACGGATATGAATATTCAGGCCGGGGCACGCATCGCGCCTGCGTATATGCTCACGCTCAATGGCGCGGATATCACACAGAATTTTAGCGACCGGCTTATCGGGCTGACCATGACCGACAATCGCGGATTTGAGGCTGACCAGCTCGATATCGAGCTTGATGATACCGACGGGCTGGTCGAGTTGCCGCCGCGCGGGGCAAAGCTGACGCTGTGGTTAGGCTGGCAGGGCTCCGCGCTGGTGAATAAGGGGAGTTTTACGGTCGATGAAATCGAGCACCGGGGCGCGCCCGATACGCTGACCATCCGGGGGCGCAGTGCGGATTTTCGCGGGACGCTTAACTCTCGCCGCGAGCAGTCATGGCATGACACTACGCTCGGGGTGATTGTCGAGACCATCGCGCAGCGTAACAAACTGACGGCCAGCATGGCGGATACCCTGAAAGCCATTGCGATCCCGCATATCGACCAGGCGCAGGAATCGGACACGGCGTTTTTGTCCAGGCTGGCGGAGCGTAACGGGGCGTCTGTCTCAGTAAAAGCCGGGAAATTATTATTCCTGAAAGCGGGTAGCGCGATGACGGCCAGCGGCAAACCCATCCCGCAAATGACCGTCGAGCGCGGTGACGGCGACCGGCATCAGTTCGCCATTGCTGACCGGGAGGCGTACACCGGCGTCACGGCGAAATGGCTGCACACGAAAGACCCGAAACCGCTAAAGCAAAAGGTGAAGCTGAAACGAAAGCCAAAGGTGCAGCACCTGCGCGCGCTACAGCATCCGAAAGCGGCTAAAACCACGGCAAAGGCCAAAGCCAAAAAGGAGCAGGAAGCGCGCGAGGGTGAGTATATGGTCGGTGAGGCTGACAACGTGCTGGAGCTCACGACCATCTACGCCACAAAGGCGCAGGCCATGCGCGCTGCTCAGGCGAAGTGGGACAAAATACAGCGCGGAGTGGCGGAGTTTTCAATCTCGCTGGCGTATGGCCGTGCTGATTTATTTCCTGAAACGCCGGTTGCGGTGAAGGGCTTTAAGCGCGTGATAGACGAGCAGGCGTGGATAATCAGCCGGGTGGTGCATAACCTCAACGGGAACGGCTACACGACGGGCTTAGAGCTCGAGGTGAAGCTTTCGGATGTTGAATATGTAGCGGAGGAGGATTAATTAATCTATTCTCAAAAAGTGAAAATGTGAGTATCATTAATTCACTTTTTGTGAATTGAGGGCGTTTTATGTTCCACTGTCCTAAATGCCAGCACGCAGCACATGCGCGCACAAGCCGCTATTTGAGTGAGAATACTAAAGAACGCTATCACCAATGCACCAATATAAATTGCAGTTGTACGTTTGTGACGATGGAGTCAGTACAGCGCTTTATAGTTACGCCTAGTAACATTAATCCCGCTCCACCGCACCCGTTGCCAACTGGACAGCGTCAATTATGGATGTAGAAGAACCCGCCGCGAGCGGGTTTTTTTATGGCATAAGGAAAGTTACGTTAGAAATCCACCGCCATTTCATCGCCATCTAAATCATAGGCAACAAAAAAGCCACTCGCGAGAGTGGCCTAAATGTATGTTTTTATTTCTTAAATTTGGTGGCCCCTGCTGGACTTGAACCAGCGACCAAGCGATTATGAGTCGCCTGCTCTAACCACTGAGCTAAGGGGCCGTGGCGGTGAATTATAAAGTAACTCAGCCTCGCAATCCAGCCATTCACACCTGCCTGCTGTTTTTATAAACAATGCATAATCAATCCTTTATACTAACTACCTGATGTATTGATGGGAGAATGGGATGATCAACGATATTCTTGCGCCCGGGCTGCGGGTGGTGTTCTGCGGGATCAACCCGGGGAAGTCATCGGCGCACACGGGTTTTCACTTTGCCCATCCAGGGAATCGCTTCTGGAAGGTGATTCATCAGGCCGGCTTTACCGACAAGCTGCTCAAGCCAGAAGAGGAGCAGCATCTGCTGGATACCCGCTGCGGCATTACCATGCTGGTCGAACGGCCCACGGTGCAGGCGAATGAGGTGAATTTGCATGAATTGCGCAGTGGCGGCAGGGAGTTGGTCAAAAAGATTGAGGACTATCAGCCTGCAGCGCTGGCGATCCTCGGTAAGCAGGCGTATGAGCAGGCGTTTAGCCAGCGCGGGGCGCAGTGGGGCAAGCAAAGAATCACGATCGGCATGACGCAGGTGTGGGTGTTGCCCAATCCAAGCGGACTCAACAGAGCGACGCTGGATAAACTGGTGGAAGCCTATCGGGAGCTGGATGAAGCGCTGGTGGTACGGGGACGATAATGACGTCTTCTCCTGATCATTTTCAGGACGGGAAATTTAGCCATAGAACTGGCTCTATAGAGATATAAAAAAAGCTCCCCGTAGGGAGCTTTTTAGTTCCAGGACCGATTAATCGTCCAGGAAGCTACGCAGAACTTCAGAGCGGCTAGGGTGGCGCAGTTTGCGCAGTGCCTTCGCTTCGATCTGACGAATACGTTCGCGGGTTACGTCGAACTGTTTACCCACTTCTTCCAGCGTGTGGTCGGTATTCATGTCGATACCGAAACGCATACGCAGGACTTTCGCTTCGCGGGCGGTCAGGCCGGCCAGAACGTCGTGAGTGGCAGCACGCAGGCTCTCGGTCGTCGCAGAGTCCAGCGGCAGCTCGAGGGTAGTATCCTCGATGAAATCACCCAGATGCGAATCTTCATCGTCGCCGATTGGCGTTTCCATGGAGATTGGCTCTTTCGCGATTTTCAGCACTTTACGGATCTTGTCTTCCGGCATCAACATGCGTTCAGCCAGTTCTTCCGGCGTTGGCTCGCGGCCCATCTCTTGCAGCATCTGGCGAGAAATACGGTTGAGCTTGTTAATCGTCTCAATCATATGCACCGGAATACGGATGGTGCGCGCCTGATCCGCGATAGAGCGGGTGATCGCCTGACGAATCCACCAGGTTGCGTAAGTGGAGAATTTATAACCACGACGGTATTCAAACTTATCTACCGCTTTCATCAGACCGATGTTGCCTTCCTGAATCAGATCCAGGAACTGCAGACCGCGGTTGGTGTATTTCTTCGCGATAGAAATAACCAGACGCAAGTTCGCCTCAACCATCTCTTTCTTCGCACGACGGGCTTTCGCTTCGCCGATAGACATACGACGGTTGATGTCTTTCACCTGCTCGATGGTCAGGCCGGTCTCTTCTTCAATCTGACGCAGTTTCTGCAAGCCGCGCTGAACGTCATCAGAGACGTCGTGCAGCTTTTCAGACCACGGTTTGTTCATGGCGATAGCAGCGTTGAACCAGGTTTCGCTGGTTTCGTTGCCGGTGAACAGTGTGATGAAGTTTTTCTTCGGCATTTTGCACTGTTCAACGCACAGTTTCATGATGATGCGTTCCTGAGTTCGCACGCGATCCATCATGACGCGCATACTGTTGACCAGGTAATCAAACTGCTTTGGTACCAGGCGGAACTGCTTGAACACGTCAGACAGCTTCTGGATCTCTTCCTTCGCAGCGGCGTGACTACGGCCTTTTGCTTTGATGGTGTCGCGGGCCAGTTCGTACTGCGTACGCAGTTCGCCAAACTTCTCGCGAGCCAGCTCAGGATCGATGCTGTTGTCGTCTTCTTCTTCTTCGTCTTCTTCGTCTTCTTCCTCGTTCTCTTCACGCTCTTCTTTCGTGAGCTCAGAACCAACGTGAGTAGCAGTCGGAGCGACTTCTTCTTCAGCGTTAGGATCGACGAAACCGGTAATGATGTCGGAAAGACGCGCCTCTTCTGCTTCTACGCGATCGTACTGTTCCAGCAGATAGGTGATCGCTTCCGGGTACTCGGCAACAGAACACTGAACCTGGTTGATCCCGTCTTCGATGCGTTTCGCGATGTCGATTTCGCCTTCGCGGGTCAGCAGTTCAACGGTTCCCATTTCGCGCATGTACATGCGCACCGGGTCAGTGGTACGACCGATTTCAGATTCAACGCTGGACAGAACCTGTGCAGCGGCTTCTTCAGCATCTTCATCGGTGTTGTTGGAGTTTTCAGCCAGCAACAGATCATCGGCATCAGGTGCTTCTTCCATCACCTGAATACCCATGTCATTGATCATTTGGATGATGTCTTCGATTTGATCTGAATCGACGATATCTTCCGGCAGATGGTCATTGACCTCGGCATAGGTCAGATAGCCTTGCTCCTTACCGCGTTGGACAAGAAGTTTCAGCTGTGACTGCGGGTTTTGCTCCATAAGACGGTATCCACACTTATTTCGTTTGATTGGTGTCGGCGGTGCAGCTACCAACATTTAAAGCGAGGGCGTACTTATATTTGTGCCGCTGCCTCTCAGTGCGGCTGCCGGGGGCTTCCCGATCGATATTCGGCACTTAAGCCGTTAAATACTGCATCCTTCACGTTGTCTCTGCGTTAGCTGCGTTCTCGAATCCTGGTCATGTACTTGTGTACACTCCGAGGCATTCTTTTTCTTGCTGCCTTGATACAACGTGAATGATTTTGTCTTTTTATTTCCTGGCCAGTTCCTGGTTTAACATCCAGAGTTCCCGGCGTTCTTCGCTGCTCAAACCGTGTGTGCGCTCGCGAGCGATTAACTCTTCCTGGCGCAGCTCAAGCATCGAATCAAACATATGGTTCAGCGAGTCGGTGAACGTTTTTTCTGCAATATCCTTATCTGCTATATCGTCCCACATCGACAGTTTTTCAAGGGTAGCGGACTCTTTTGTGCCGCGATAATGCTCTAAAAGTTGTCCCGTCGTCAGACCTGGTTGTGACAAACACGTGTTAACCAGTTCTGAGAACAAAGCTAGTCCAGGCAACTTCTCGTGATTCAATCCGACCAGCGACGGCACCTGCGGTGCCAGTTCCGGGTTTTGAACCAGTAACCCTATCAGTATACGCATGGTTGTGCGTTTTAGCTGTGGAGCGGGGCGAACCGCGCCGTTTTCAGACAGTTTCGGCATTAAACGTTCAAGCTGGCTGTCATCCAGAATGCCAAGCTTGTTGCCAAGTTCCTGTCGCAAATAGATACGTAGCGTTTCGCCTGGAACCTGAGTAATCAACGGCAGCGCCAGCGTACTGAGCTGCGCACGACCATCCGGAGTACTCAAATCCACCTGCGGCATCAGGCTGTTAAACAAAAACGTGGAGAGCGGCTGAGCCACTTCCATCCGCGCTTCGAACGCCTCTTTGCCTTCTTTACGCACCAGCGTATCGGGATCTTCACCGTCGGGCAGGAACATAAAGCGTAACTGACGCCCATCGGTCATGTAAGGCAGTGCTGTCTCCAGCGCGCGCCAGGCGGCTTCGCGTCCGGCACGGTCTCCGTCGTAACAACAGATAACGTTATTCGTTGCCCTGAACAGCAGCTGAATGTGGTCGGCAGTGGTGGACGTTCCCAACGACGCAACCGCGTAGTTGATGTCGAACTGTGCCAGTGCAACCACGTCCATATAGCCTTCGACCACCAGTAAACGCCGGGGTTCAGCATTATCCTGTTGGGCTTCATAAAGGCCATAAAGCTGGCGACCTTTGTGGAAAATATCGGTTTCCGGGGAGTTGAGGTACTTCGGCAGGGCATCGCCCAGCACGCGTCCACCAAAACCAATCACCCGGCCTCGCTTATCGCGAATGGGGAACATCACCCGCTCGCGGAAGCGGTCGTAGCTTCGTCCCTGGTCATTAGTGACCAGCATGCCCGCATCGATCAACGATTTACGATCTTCGCTATTGCCGCCAAAACGCTTTAACACGTTGTCCCAGCCGGGCGGGGCGTAACCAATAGCGAAACGCGCAATAACGTCGTCGCTTAATCCGCGCTGGTTCAAATATTGACGCGCAGGCTCAGCGGCAGATTGCTTCAAAGACTGTTGGTAAAAAGAATTCAGGCCTTCCATCAACTGATACAGCGTTTGTCGTTGATGGCGCTCTATCTGTGTTGGACCGCTGCCCGCTTCATAAGGCACTTCAAGGTTATGCATCGCGGCCAGTTCTTCGACGGTTTCTACGAACTCAAGTTTGTCGTAGTTCATCAAAAAATCGACAGCGTTACCGTGTGCGCCACAGCCGAAGCAGTGGTAAAACTGTTTTTCACCGTTCACGGTGAAAGAGGGGGTTTTTTCGTTATGGAACGGACAGCACGCGTGGTAGTTCTTGCCCTGTTTTTTTAGCTTTACCCGCGCGTCGATGAGATCGACGATGTCGGTTCTGGCCAACAGGTCATTGATAAATACGCGTGGAATTCGTCCAGCCATAGGCCCCGTTAATTACACGTTTTATCAGGCGGTCTCTGCGCAAACAGCGCGCGGTGAACCAGCGTGAATAATTTCGTGTAAGTGCTGATGCATAAACGAAAATAAGCCGCGCATTCCTTTCGGAAGCACGGCCTTACGACTACAACTCGGTCTGACAATTGAGGGCGGAAGCCCCCAACAGATTAGTACAGACGAGTACGGCGTGCGTTTTCGCGAGCCAGTTTCTTCGCGTGACGTTTCACAGCAGAAGCTTTAGCGCGTTTACGTTCGGTAGTCGGTTTTTCATAGAACTCACGACGACGAACTTCCGCCAGAACACCTGCTTTCTCGCATGAACGCTTGAAGCGACGCAGTGCTACGTCGAACGGCTCGTTTTCACGTACTTTAATTACCGGCATGTAACTCTCACCTTTAATAAATTCGGTTTGCCGCTGGCATCAACGCCAGCTTATTTCAAAATGGTGCGGAATTTTACTGCAATTGCTGCTGCTTTGTAAAGCACCGGCGCGATTTTGAAAGGGACTTTTATAAGGAAAGGGAGTATACACGACCGATCTTCCTGGGGCGAACAAAGTTTTACCCCTTTTGCCTGTCAAACGACAGGCCCGATGGCTTGCCTTTCTCACCCTATTTACCTCGTTGTTCCTGCGCTACCGCGGATCTGAGCTGTCGGCGCTGCAATCCTGAGGGTATACATCACCTCGCAATCGACCTAAACTGCGCGGTATTGAAAAGAGGTAAAATTAGCCATGCGTGTACTGGGTATTGAAACATCCTGCGATGAAACCGGCATCGCCATTTACGACGACGAAAAAGGTCTGTTAGCCAACCAACTGTATAGTCAGGTGAAGTTACACGCTGATTACGGTGGCGTGGTGCCTGAGCTGGCTTCTCGTGATCATGTGCGTAAAACGGTTCCGCTGATTCAGGCGGCATTAAAAGAGTCGGGCTTAACCGCGAAAGATATCGATGCGGTCGCCTACACCGCAGGCCCTGGCCTGGTGGGTGCACTTTTAGTGGGCGCGACGATTGGCCGCTCGCTGGCGTTTGCGTGGGATGTGCCTGCGATTCCCGTTCACCACATGGAAGGGCATCTTCTGGCGCCGATGCTCGAAGAGAATCCACCTGAATTCCCGTTTGTGGCGCTGCTGGTGTCTGGCGGTCATACCCAGCTTATCAGCGTGACGGGTATTGGCGAGTATGAACTGCTGGGCGAGTCCATTGATGATGCCGCCGGTGAAGCATTCGACAAAACCGCCAAACTGCTCGGTCTGGATTATCCTGGCGGTCCGATGCTCTCTAAACTGGCGTCACAGGGTGTTGAAAAACGCTTTGTCTTCCCGCGCCCAATGACCGACCGTCCAGGGCTGGATTTCAGTTTCTCCGGTCTGAAAACATTCGCCGCGAACACGATCCGTAATAACGAAAACGACGATCAGACTCGCGCTGATATTGCTCGCGCTTTTGAAGATGCCGTCGTGGATACGCTGATGATCAAATGCAAACGCGCGCTGGATCAGACCGGTTTTACGCGTCTGGTAATGGCGGGAGGCGTGAGCGCTAACCGCACGTTACGGACCCGGCTTGAGGAGATGATGCAAAAACGTCGTGGAGAAGTGTTTTACGCGCGTCCGGAGTTTTGTACTGATAACGGTGCAATGATTGCCTATGCGGGCATGGTGCGCGTGAAAGGCGGGGCGACGGCTGATTTGAGCGTGTCTGTGCGTCCGCGCTGGCCGCTGGCGGAGCTGCCAGCAGCGTAACGGTTTTGCCCGGCGGCACCCTGCTGACCGGGCAACTCACTACACCTTCAACATCCCTTTATCTTCCAAAAATCCAATAATCTTATTCAGGCCGTCGCCCACTTTCAGATTGGTAAACGTCCAAGGGCGTTCGCCGCGCATACGGTTCGTATCGCGCTCCATTACCTCCAGCGATGCGCCGACGTAAGGGGCCAGATCGGTTTTATTGATCACCAGGAAATCGGATTTCGTGATCCCCGGCCCGCCTTTACGCGGGATCTTCTCGCCTTCCGCCACGTCGATGACGTAAATCGTCAGATCCGCCAGCTCCGGGCTGAACGTCGCGCTTAAATTATCGCCGCCGCTTTCGACAAAAATCAGATCCAGATTGCCGAATTTTTCGCTGAGCGTTTCGACGGCCGCGAGGTTCATCGATGCATCTTCGCGAATGGCGGTATGCGGGCAGCCGCCCGTTTCCACGCCGACGATCCGATCCGGCTCCAGCGCGCCTGCTTCGGTCAGGATGCGCTGATCCTCTTTGGTGTAAATATCGTTGGTCACCACCGCCAACTGGTATTGGTCGCGCATTGCTTTGCACAGCGCTTCCAGCAGCGCGGTTTTTCCCGAACCCACCGGGCCACCCACGCCAACGCGCAGGGGATGTTTGTAATCAGCCATTGTGAAACCTCATGATCGGAATAACCGTGAATATTGTGTTTCGTGACGCGCCGAGGCAATGGCCGAAAGCGGTGTTGCCGCGCCCAGTTCGTCATCGCCGCGTCGCCACGCGTGTTCAAGCCCTGCAGCAAAATGGTCGCTCAGTTCGATAATCAAACGCTGGGCGGCCTGTTGCCCGAAGGGCACCAGTTTGACGCCCGCCATCACCGCACTTTCGATCCAGCTATAGCCCAGGCTCAACGCCAGCTCGTGAGCGCTTATTTCCCAGCGCACGCCCAGCCACGCCATACCGCACAGCTGACTTTGCGAAAACAGCGGCAGCCATTCTTGCGGGCAGTCTGGTTCCCAGCTTTTAATCAGTCGGGTAAACGCGGCACCGCGATTGCGTTCTTCTTCACGCAGCTCGCGCGTTTCGCGACAGGCCAGCAGATACGCGGTCCAGCGTCTGGCGCTCACCGCGTCGTTCTGCTCGCAGGCGCGATACAGGCGGATGAATAGCGGCAAATCGACGCAGAAAAAACTCTGCTCCATCTGCTGGATCTGCCAGCGCTTAAATTCGGCGTCGGTCGTTATCCAGCCCGCCTCTACCGCCCATTCCAGCCCCTGCGACCAGGTGAAAGAGCCCACCGGCAAACTGCTGCTGGAAAGTTGCATCAGGCGCAACTGCTGGCGGTTGTGTTCCATTGTGTTCCTAATGCGAATGCGCGTGAGAATGGCTGTGGGCGTCGCTGGTATACGCCCCGGCTTCCGGTTCAAACGGCAGATGCGCAAAAGTCACGTCAAGATCAAACTGACGCAGCATGTCGTCAAGGACGTGATCGTGGTGATAGCGCAGTTCGCCGGGCATGATTTGCAGCGGTACGTGACGGTTGCCGAGGTGATAGCAGGCGCGGGCGAGCAAATAAGGATCGGCGCAGCGCACGACGGACACCGATTCTGGCGCGGCGATCACTTCGATAATCTCGTTGCCGTCGTCTGTGGAGAGCAAATCGCCACCGCGTAACAACAGGCCGCGCGGCAGCATCAGCCCCGCTTCGCGGCCATCGTTCAATTCCACTTTGGCGCGGCTTTTCACCCGGATATCAATTGGCAGCGTGACACTGGCGGTCACGGGGTGCGCATGGTCAAGGCGTTGGGTTAAGGTGATCATCGTCGCTCCTCAAAACAGAAAATAACGTTGCGCCATCGGCAATACGTCTGCCGGTTCGCTGGTAATAAGTTCGCCGTCGATACGCACCTCGTAGGTTTGCGCATCGACGGTGATATTCGGTTGCAGGCCGTTGTGGATCATGTCGGCTTTTTTCACCGTCCGGCAGCCTTTCACGACCGCAATCGCGCTTTGCAGATTGAGCTGTTGCGGGATGCGGTTGGCGTCCGCGGCTTGTGAAATAAACGTCAGGCGCGTGGCATGACGTGCCGCGCCCAGTGAGCCAAACATCGGGCGATAATGCACGGGCTGCGGCGTAGGAATAGACGCGTTGATATCGCCCATCGGCGCGCAGGCAATCATCCCGCCTTTCACGATCGTGGCGGGTTTCACGCCAAAGAACGCGGGGGACCAGACCACCAGATCCGCCAGTTTCCCCGCCTCAACGGAGCCGACTTCATGGGCGATGCCGTGAGTCAGCGCCGGGTTAATCGTGTATTTGGCGACGTAACGCTTCGCGCGGAAGTTGTCGTTATCGCCGGACTCTTCCGCCAGCGCACCGCGCTGCACCTTCATCCGATGCGCGACCTGCCAGGTGCGGATAATCACTTCGCCGACGCGCCCCATGGCTTGCGAATCCGATGACGTGAGCGAGAATGCGCCGATATCGTGGAGGACATCTTCCGCGGCGATGGTTTCGCGGCGAATGCGCGATTCAGCGAATGCCACGTCCTCGGCGATATCGGGATCGAGGTGATGGCAGACCATCAGCATGTCCAGATGCTCGTCGATAGTGTTCACCGTGTACGGCAGCGTGGGGTTGGTGGACGAGGGCAAAATATTCGGGTGCGCGCAGGCTGTGATAATATCAGGCGCATGGCCGCCGCCCGCGCCTTCGGTATGAAACGTATGGATGGTGCGACCGTCAATCGCGGCCAGCGTGTCCTCGACAAAACCCGCCTCGTTCAGCGTGTCGCTGTGCAGCGCCACCTGAATATCCATCTCCTCGGCGACGCTCAAAGAGCAGTTGATCGTCGCAGGCGTAGAACCCCAGTCTTCGTGAATTTTAAGACCAATGGCCCCCGCCGCGATTTGCTCGCGCAGCGCGTCAGGATTCGAGCCGTTGCCTTTGCCGAGCAGACCAATATTCACGGGTAATGTATCCGCGGCCTGGAGCATCCGCGCGATATACCACGGCCCTGGCGTGCAGGTGGTGGCATTCGTGCCCGCCGCAGGGCCGGTCCCGCCGCCAATCATGGTGGTCACGCCGGAAACCAGCGCTTCTTCCGCCTGCTGCGGGCAGATCCAGTGGATGTGCGTGTCGATCCCACCTGCGGTGACGATCTTACCTTCGGCGGCGATCACTTCGGTTGCGGCACCAATCGGGATCGTCACGCCGGGCTGAATATCCGGATTACCGGCTTTACCCACGGCGAAGATCCTGCCGTCTTTGACGCCGATATCCGCCTTCACGATCCCCCAGTGATCGACGATCAGCGCGTTGGTCAACACCAGATCCACACAGTCCTGCGCCGTCATTTGCCCCTGGCCCATGCCGTCGCGAATTACTTTTCCGCCGCCGAACTTCACCTCTTCACCATAAATCGTGAGATCGTTTTCGACCTCGATCCACAGGTCTGTATCGGCCAGTCGCACTTTGTCGCCCGTCGTTGGACCGAACATATCGGCATACGCCTGGCGTGAAATCTCAGCCATTTTTTATCTCCAGATCGCCCATCACATCGCCGCGAAAACCGAAAATGCGCTGTGCGCCAGCCACCAATACCAGCGTTACTTCGCGCTTTTGCCCTGGCTCAAAACGCACGGCGGTGCCAGCAGGAATATTAAGGCGATAGCCTTTGGTGGCTTCGCGATCAAACTTCAACGCGGGATTCACCTCGTAAAAATGGTAATGAGATCCCACCTGGATCGGGCGATCGCCATGGTTTTCGACGATCGTGCTTTTGGTTTCACGCCCCGTGTTGATGGCGATCTGTCCGGATTTAATCTGATATTCGCCTGGGATCATGCTTCCCCCTATACGATCGGATTGTGAACGGTGACGAGCTTTGAACCATCCGGAAACGTGGCTTCCACCTGAATATCCGGGATCATTTCCGGCACGCCTTCCATCACCTGCGCGCGCGTCAGCACATGACGACCGGCTTCCATGAGTTCCGCCACGGTTTGTCCGTCACGGGCACCTTCCATAATGAAGGCGCTGATCAGCGCGACCGATTCCGGGTAGTTAAGCGTGACGCCACGGGCCAGGCGACGTTCCGCGACCAGCGCGGCGGTAAACAGCAACAGCTTGTCTTTTTCTCTTGGGGTCAGTTCCATAAAGGTCTCTCAGGTCTGCCAGATTCGAGGCGGGTGGGGCGTTTTAGCGATGACGTGCGGGCGAAGACACTGCCAGATTTCACGCATTGCCCGCTGGCAAATCAGGTTGTCGTGCGAAAGAAAGCGTATCGATAGCAGGCCATCGGTGAGCGTCGCGCCCGCAAAATTATCCAGCGTGACGAGTTTTTCCCGCACGCCTTCCAGCAGTGCGTCACTGGCCGGATAGCAGAGCAGCGTACCGATCCACGGGTGATTGGCTACGGTCGTGAGATCGCCGTCGGCAAGATGCTGGCGCTCAATTAACAGCGGTTCATCGTCCAGCCACACCTCCAGCCGGCTTTCAATGGTGCCGTGACTAAAGGTTTCGTTGATCACCGGACGGCCCAGGCAGAACAGCTCCCAGGCCAGTAGCCGGCTGGAATGATGCAGGTGAAAAACGGATTGCAGCACGGCGTTAGCGCCGGGGAAAAAAATCGTGTCCTGCGGCAGCCATTCCAGCGTGGCGTTCTCTTCCAGAAAGAAGTGCTGATTCAGCCGCGCCAGCGGACCGCTGCTGCGGTAGAACTTGCCGGCGCCGGGCATGGTGATAAGCGCATGGCTGTTTGGATCAAGCTGAACGGAAATGTTGAGTTCATCGCCACCCACAATGCCGCCCGGGGGATGCAAAAGGTAAAGGTGGCAGGTCTCTTCTTCGGGATAAAACGGGCGTTGAACGGTGAGGGGACCGACGTGTCGCGCCGAGTGCAGAACCGTTTTTTCAGGGGTGTGACAAAACTGCAACGCGAGCGAAGCCTGCCAGCCGTGGGTGTGCTTTTTTGCTGGTGTGCCCTGCAAGATTTCGCCCCTGTGAACGCATTCCCGAATCGTTCGAGTATGGATCAGCCGTTGGCGTTTTTTGTCATAGGAAAAGATGATGATACGAGGAAGGAAACGCCCGATATCGTTATACGTACCGGGCTTAGAGAATTTTTATTTCGGTGCTTTTTTCTTTTTTAACTTAGTCCAGATTTTAGTTTCCTGGCGACGCCACAGACGCTGAATATTGTCGTGATGGCGCAGCAGGATAAGGCAAGAGAGCATCGAAACGGGGAAAGTGAACTGGGGTTTAAACCACCAGACGTAGAACGGGGCGATAAGCGCGCTGACAATCGCGCCGAGCGAGGAATAGCCGCTCAGTAAGACGCTTAAAAGCCAGGTTCCCGCCATCACGCCGGTTAAATCCCAGCCAATGGGCGCGATAGCACCAAAGGCCGTTGCAACGCCTTTGCCACCTTTAAAATGGAAGAAAACAGGCCAGATATGGCCCACGCAGGCGGCGATAGCGATAAGCCCCAGCCAGAACGGCGTGACGCCCAGCATGTATGCGCCCCAGACGGGAAGCATCCCTTTCAGAACATCAAAAACCAAAACCGCTACGGCTGCTCTCTTGCCGCCAATTCGAAGTACATTGGTCGCCCCCGGATTCCCGGAACCACTGACGCGCGGGTCAGGTAATCCGGCGATGCGGCAGACCAGAATGGCGCTGGAGATGGAGCCGCAAAGGTAAGCGAGGAAGATCATTCCAGGCGCGATTGCACTCATAACGCTGTTCCGTTTTGAAAATGTATCTGTATTCTCTGCATCTGTGGATAATACGCATAATTCGCCGGGAGTGGTATCCGGTTTAGCCAAAAACCAGGCAGGTCGTGATGGATATTGTATTTATAGAGCAACTTTCGGTAATCACCACAATTGGTGTTTACGACTGGGAACAGACCATCGAGCAGAAGCTGGTGTTCGATATCGAAATGGGCTGGGATAACCGCCTCTCCGCCAAAAGTGACGATGTAAAAGATTGCCTGAGCTATGCGGATATCAGCGAAACGGTCGTGAAGCATGTCGAAGGGCAGCGTTTCGCGCTGGTGGAGCGCGTGGCCGAAGAGGTGGCGGATCTGCTGTTAAGCCGGTTCAATTCACCCTGGGTGCGCATCAAGCTCAGCAAGCCTGGCGCAGTGGCACGCGCGACAAACGTCGGCGTGATCATCGAGCGTAGCCAAAATCTTAAAGGCAACAATTAACGTCATCATTGTTAAACCATTTTCAGTTATACCGGTCTTACAGCTGTATCTTTCGCGGCTACCCCTGTGGTGAGCCGTTTTTTACTTTTTAATAAGGGTTGATGAGATGAGCGATATGCACTCGCTGCTGGTGGCGGCAATATTGGGTGTGGTCGAAGGATTGACGGAGTTTTTGCCGGTTTCCAGTACCGGGCACATGATCATCGTCGGTCATTTGCTGGGCTTTGAGGGAGAGACAGCCAAAACATTCGAAGTGGTCATTCAGTTAGGTTCTATCCTGGCCGTGGTGGTGATGTTCTGGCGACGCCTGTTTGGCCTCATCGGCATTCATTTTGGTCGTCCGCCGCAGCACGAAGGCGAAGGGAAAGGCCGTCTGACGCTCATTCATATCCTGCTGGGTATGGTGCCAGCCGTCGTGCTGGGGCTGATTTTCCACGACGCTATCAAATCGCTGTTTAACCCTATCAACGTGATGTACGCGCTGGTAGTGGGCGGTGTGCTGCTGATAGCCGCAGAACTGCTGAAACCAAAAGAGCCGAAAGCGCCGGGTCTGGACGACATGACCTATCGTCAGGCGTTTATGATTGGTTGCTTCCAGTGTCTGGCGCTGTGGCCGGGCTTTTCGCGTTCGGGCGCAACTATTTCCGGCGGGATGCTGATGGGCGTGAGCCGCTATGCGGCCTCGGAATTCTCATTCCTGCTGGCGGTGCCAATGATGATGGGTGCCACCGCACTGGATCTCTATAAGAGCTATCACTTCCTGACGGCGGCGGATTTCCCTATGTTCGCCGTGGGCTTTGTGACCGCGTTCCTCGTGGCGCTGGTGGCGATTAAAACCTTCCTGCAGCTCATCAAACGTATCTCGTTCATTCCGTTTGCTATCTACCGCTTTATCGTCGCGGCAGCTGTGTACGTGGTCTTCTTCTGATCCACGGCCCTCAGTCTTTCGGCTGAGGGCAACGCTTTTCCTTCCAGTCTGCAACGGCCTGCACGCGTCTTTTCGTTAACTCTTCCCGAATCTCTGGCCCTTTAAACCCGGCTTCAACCACGTCTTTCGTCGGCACGGCTTTGGCGATTTCCCACGCTTCACGCAGTAAACGTCCTTGTGAATAATCGCAGGCTTCAAACCCGGTGCGTCCGCGCACGTCTGCTTCGCTGGTCAGCGCAATTTGCTCCACGCGCTGCGGCTTGCGCCAGGCGTCGATGTTATCGAACAACTTCACGATAGTGGCGGGTTTCAGAATCGGGAAGGTATGAATTAAATCGTGGAATTCAGCGACCAGCTTAGCCAGGTCTCGAATGTCGTTTGGCACGCGCAGGCGCTGGCAAATCCCTTCAACCAGTTTTACGCCCGCCGGGCCGTGTCCGTGGTGGCGCGGCCAAAACTCTTTTGGCGTTAAGCCTTTGCCCAAATCGTGACACAGTGTGGCAAAGCGCACGTCCACTTCCGGGCTGAGCATTGCGGCCATGCTGAGCGTCATTAGCGTGTGAATACCGGTATCAATTTCCGGATGCCACTTCGCGGGCGCAGGCACGCCAAACAGCGCGTCGATTTCCGGGAACAGCACTTTCAACGCGCCACAGTCGCGAAGCACCTGGAAAAAGACCTGCGGATTGCGCGTCGTCAGGGCATTTTCCGTCTCTTTCCACACGCGTTCTGGCGTGAGGTGTTCCAGCTCGCCTGCCGCGGTCATCGCGGTCATCAGCGCCAGGGTTTCATCGGCAATGCGAAAGCTCAGGTGGGCATAACGCGCAGCAAATCGCGCGACGCGCAGAACGCGTAGCGGATCTTCAGAAAAAGCCGGGGAGACGTGACGCAGAAGGCGGTTTTGCAGATCGCGCTTACCGCCGTACGCATCGATGATATGGCCTTCATCATCTTGCGCCAGCGCGTTGATGGTGAGATCGCGGCGCAACAAATCTTGCTCAAGCGTGACGTCCGGCGCGGCGTAGCACGTAAAACCGGTATAACCCAAACCGGCTTTACGTTCCGTTCGCGCCAGGGCGTACTCTTCGCGGGTTTTTGGGTGAAGAAACACGGGGAAATCGCGGCCTACCTGCTGATAGCCCGCGTTAAGCATCTCTTCTGGTGTGGCACCAACCACAACCCAGTCTTTATCTTTGACCGGCAGACCCAACAACGCATCACGTACCGCACCACCGACCAGATAAATCTTCACGCCTCAAACTCCCGTATTCATTTTTCTCAAGATGATACGTAAGTCTGGCAGAGAAGACGAATTAGTTCATCCAGCGGTCTTTGCGTTTACGGCTGGGGATCAGATGTGGCAGAACCAGACCCAGCACCAGACCTACGCCCAGCACGCCGCCGCCATACATAAACCACTGCATAATGATGGTGCGCTGTTTGTCGTCGAGCTGTAGATTGGCGGCGCTGACTTTTTTCTGCGCCACGATCAGTTCGTTTTTGAGCTTCTGGTTCTCTTCTTTCAGGCCGTTGATCACCCCATCGCTCTGCGCCACTTTCTGCTGCATTTCAGCGGTGCGCTGGTTCCAGGTGGTGTCGATATTGTTCAGCTTATCGGTCAGGGTTTTCACCTGATTTTCCAGGTCCGGCACGCGGGTGCGCAGGCTTGGCACGTTGCTGAGTTCTTTCAATGGGATCCAGGAGGTGCGGCCGGTGCTGTCGCGGACCTGACCATAGCTGGTGTCCTGATTCGTCTGTAACAAAACCACTTCCTCGCCGGCATTTACCGTACCCACGAGGCGATAATTGTCTCCAGGACCGCTACGGACCCAGGTATTCAGTTCGTCAGAAACGTAACGTTTCTCTTCAGCGTGGACCGCAGTCGCGGCGCTCAATGTCAGTAAAGCGAGTCCAATCAGGCGAAATTTAAGCATCATCAGTCGTTATTTTCGTAAAAAGTGGAACGATAGTAGAGGCAACAGTGTCTCCACGCAAAGCATTCATCAGCAATCGGAATCATCTGTGTCGCCCCTGCAAACTTTTACGCCCGTCAAATTGTTCATTGCGTGGCAATTTGGCGCAAAATACTATGTACTGACACATATATGGCGAGGAAGTTCGCCCTCATTGATGCGGCTGTGACGCAACCCAAAGTAGAAATCTATGGCTCAAGAAATAGAATTAAAATTTATCGTCGAAAATGACAGCGTTGATGCGCTGCGAACCCACCTTCATCAGCTCTCCGGTGAACACCACGATCCGGTCCAACTGCTCAACATCTATTACGAAACGCCGGACAACTGGCTGCGCAGCCATGATATGGGGTTACGTATTCGCGGTGCGAACGGTCAATACGAGATGACGATGAAAATCGCCGGACGTGTGGTCGGCGGCTTGCATCAGCGTCCTGAATACAATATCGACATTGCAAAGCCAGAGCTTGAACTGGATCGCTTCCCGGCAGAGGTCTGGCCGAACGGCGAGCTACCAGAAAACCTGGCTGCGCAGGCAGCACCGCTGTTTAGCACCGATTTCGTACGCGAAAAGTGGCTGGTTAATGAAGGCAAAAGCCGTATCGAAATCGCCCTTGATTTAGGCGAAGTGAAAGCCGGTGAGTTCCAGGAACCGATTTGCGAACTGGAACTTGAGCTGCTCGAAGGCGATGCGGATGACGTGCTGAAGCTGGCGCGTAAGCTGGTGGGCCTGTCTGGTTTGCGTCAGGGCAGCCTGAGCAAAGCCGCGCGCGGCTACCATCTGGCGGCCGGGAATGAAGTGCGGGTACTCAAACCAACCACTATTCTGCGCGTTCCTGCGAAAGTCAGCGTCGAGCAAGGCCTTGAAGCTGCGCTGGAGCTGGCGCTGAGCCAGTGGCAATACCATGAAGAGCTGTGGATTCGTGGCGTCAAAGAGGCGAAAGCCAACGTATTGTCCGCTATGGGTCTGGTGCGCAGCACTCTGACGCTTTTCGGCGGCGTGGTTCCGCGTAAAGCGAGCGCTCACTTACGTGATTTCCTGACGCAGACGGAAGCGCTGATGGCGACCGATGTCTCTGCGCAAACGGCGGTCTACAGCCCGCAAACCGCTGCGGCAAAACTGGCGTTAACCGAATTTCTGGTCACGCGCGGCTGGCAGCCATTCCTCGATGATAAAGCGCAGAAAAAAATTGCGGATTCGTTCAAACGCTTTGCGGATACGCATATGTCCCGCAGCGCCGCTGAGCTGAAAACGATTTTTGACCGTCCGCTTGGCGATCAATACAGCGATCAGCTGATTCGTCTGACGCGCGATATCGACAGCATCCTACTGCTGGCAGGCTCCTACGACGGCGTGAGAGCGCAGGCGTGGCTGGAGAACTGGCAGGGGCTGCGTCACGCCATCGAAACGCGCCAACGTATTGAAATTGAACACTTCCGTAATGAGGCTATTTCGCAGGAGCCGTTCTGGCTGCACAGCGGAAAACGTTAACTCAGGCAAGGAACCCCAGAATGCCGCTTTCTTCACTGTTACAGCAGCACTGGCAGACGGTTTGTGAACGTCTGCCAGAATCGTTACCCGCTTCATCCCTAAGCGAGCAGGCGCAGCAAGTGCTTACCTTTAGCGATTTTGTTCAGGAGAGCATTACCGCCAATCCTGAATGGCTGGCAGAACTTGAGATGACGCCGCCGCAGGCGGATGAGTGGCAGCATTATGCGCAGTGGTTGAGCGAGGCGCTCGCTGATGTGGCCGATGAACCGACGCTGATGCGCGTGCTGCGCCAGTTCCGTCGTCGAGTGATGGTCCGCATCGCCTGGGCGCAATCGCTGGAGCTGATCAGTGAAGAAAGCACATTACAGCAGCTGAGCTGTCTGGCAGAGACGCTGATCGTCGCGGCGCGCGACTGGCTGTACGACGCGTGCTGTAAAGAGTGGGGCACGCCGTGCAGTGAAGAGGGCACGCCGCAGCCGCTGATGATTTTAGGCATGGGCAAGCTGGGCGGCGGCGAGCTGAATTTCTCGTCGGATATCGACTTGATTTTTGCCTGGCCGGAAAAGGGCGCAACGCGCGGCGGCCGCCGCGAGCTGGATAACGCCCAGTTCTTTACCCGTCTGGGGCAGCGACTCATTAAAGCTTTGGATCAGCCCACTCAGGACGGCTTTGTCTATCGCGTGGATATGCGTTTGCGTCCGTTTGGCGACAGCGGCCCGCTGGTGTTGAGCTTTGCGGCGCTGGAAGATTATTACCAGGAGCAGGGACGCGACTGGGAACGCTATGCGATGGTTAAAGCGCGCATCATGGGTGATAACGGCGATGTCTACGCCAGCGAGCTGCGCGCCATGCTGCGCCCGTTCGTGTTCCGCCGTTATATCGACTTCAGCGTGATTCAGTCGCTGCGTAATATGAAAGGGATGATCGCCCGTGAAGTGCGTCGTCGCGGTTTGAAGGACAACATCAAACTCGGTGCGGGCGGCATTCGCGAAATCGAATTTATCGTTCAGGTATTCCAACTGATTCGCGGCGGACGCGAGCCGTCGCTGCAATCCCGTTCCCTGCTGCCGACGCTTGAGGCGATTGATCAGCTGCATCTGCTGGCGGAAGGCAACGCGCAAACCCTGCGCGACGCATATCTTTATCTACGCCGTCTGGAAAACCTGCTGCAAAGCATTAACGATGAGCAAACCCAAACGCTGCCGGGCGACGACCTGAATCGCGCGCGTCTGGCCTGGGGCATGCGCGTTGACGACTGGCAGGCGCTGACCGAAAAACTGGATGCGCACATGGCCGGTGTGCGGCGCATTTTTAACGATCTCATTGGCGATGACGAGAGCGACACGCAGGACGATACGCTGTCTGAGCACTGGCGCGAGCTGTGGCAGGATGCGTTGCAGGAAGACGACACCACGCCGGTGCTGGCGCACTTAAGTGACGACGATCGCCATCGCGTAGTCGCGCTGATCGCCGATTTCCGTATGGAGATGAACAAGCGCGCCATTGGGCCGCGCGGACGCCAGGTGCTGGATCATCTGATGCCGCATTTGTTGAGCGACGTCTGTTCGCGCGCCGATGCGCCTGTCCCGCTTTCTCGCGTGACGCCGCTCCTGACGGGGATTATTACGCGCACGACCTATCTTGAGCTGCTCAGTGAATTCCCTGGGGCGCTCAAACATCTGATTTCGCTCTGCGCGGCATCGCCGATGGTCGCCAGCAAGCTGGCGCGTTATCCGCTGCTGCTTGATGAACTGCTCGATCCCAATACGCTGTATCAGCCGACCGCGATGGATGCTTATCGCGATGAGCTGCGCCAGTATCTGCTGCGCGTTCCGGAAGACGATGAAGAGCAGCAGCTCGAAGCGTTGCGCCAGTTCAAGCAGGCACAGATGCTGCGCGTGGCGGCCGCGGATATCGCTGGCACGCTGCCGGTGATGAAAGTCAGCGATCATTTAACCTGGCTTGCCGAAGCGATGATCGACGCGGTGGTGCAGCAGGCATGGGGGCAAATGGTGGCGCGCTACGGCCAGCCCAAGCATCTGACCGATCGCGAGGGACGCGGTTTTGCCGTAGTGGGTTATGGCAAATTGGGCGGCTGGGAGTTGGGCTACAGCTCCGATCTGGATTTGATCTTCCTTCACGATTGCCCGGTTGACGTGATGACCGATGGCGAGCGCGAAATCGACGGACGCCAGTTCTATTTGCGTCTTGCTCAGCGCGTGATGCATCTGTTCAGCACTCGCACGTCGTCCGGGATTTTGTATGAAGTCGACGCGCGTCTGCGCCCGTCCGGTGCGGCGGGCATGCTGGTCACCTCCACCGAATCTTTTGCAGAATATCAGCAACATGAAGCGTGGACCTGGGAGCATCAGGCGCTGGTGCGCGCGCGCGTAGTGTATGGCGATCCGCAGCTTAAAACGCAGTTTGACGCCATTCGCCGCGATGTGCTGATCGCCACGCGTGAAGGCGAAACGCTGCAAACTGAAGTGCGCGAAATGCGCGAGAAAATGCGGGCACATTTAGGCAATAAACATCGCGATCGCTTTGATATCAAAGCCGATGAAGGGGGAATTACCGATATCGAGTTTATTACGCAATATCTGGTGCTCCGCCACGCGCACGCAAAACCGAAGCTGACGCGCTGGTCTGATAACGTGCGCATTCTGGAGCTGCTTTCGCAAAACGACATTATGGATGAGCAGGAAGCGCAAGCGCTCACCCATGCGTACACCACGCTTCGCGATGAGCTGCATCATCTGGCGTTACAAGAACAGCCGGGCCATGTGGCGCTGGACTGTTTTACCGCTGAGCGTGCTCAGGTGTCTGCAAGCTGGCAGAAGTGGCTGGTGGACCGTGCTTAACCATTCCCCCTCATCCTTCGAGCTGCAGATGCCTTGGCTTTCCTCGCTCATCCCAGTCATTTACTGGCGTAAGCTCCTGGGATTCGCTGCGTTGCCGCCCTCCTGCAGCTCGAATGATTTAGGGGACAAGTGTGATATTATCGCGCGCAAATTGTGAATCTTTCTGGAGTCAGGAATGAAAGTAACACTGCCAGAGTTCGAACGTGCTGGGGTTATGGTTGTCGGTGATGTGATGCTGGACCGCTACTGGTACGGGCCGACCAGCCGTATTTCCCCTGAAGCGCCGGTCCCGGTCGTCAAAGTGGACACCATCGAGGAGCGTCCTGGCGGCGCGGCAAACGTGGCGATGAATATTGCCTCTCTGGGCGCGCATTCGCGTCTGGTTGGCTTGACGGGCATTGACGACGCGGCGCGCGCGCTCAGCAAAACGCTGGCCGACGTTAACGTGAAGTGTGATTTCGTTTCTGTGCCAACGCATCCGACGATCACTAAACTGCGCGTGCTTTCTCGTAACCAGCAGCTGATTCGCCTCGACTTTGAAGAAGGTTTTGAAGGCGTCGATCCCGAGCCGATGCACGAGCGTATCGCGCAGGCGTTGGGCAGCATTGGCGCGCTGGTCCTGTCTGATTACGCCAAAGGCGCACTGGCCAGCGTGCAGCAGATGATCCAGCTGGCGCGAAAAGCGGGCGTTCCGGTTTTAATCGATCCAAAAGGCACTGAGTTTGAGCGCTATCGCGGTGCGACGCTCCTGACGCCAAACTTATCTGAGTTTGAAGCGGTTGCCGGTAAATGCAAAAACGAAGAAGAGATCGTTGAACGCGGGATGAAAATCATCGCTGATTTCGACTTCTCCGCGCTGTTAGTCACCCGCTCTGAGCAAGGTATGACGCTGTTACAGCCGGGTAAACCGCCGCTGCATATGCCAACGCAGGCACAGGAAGTTTATGATGTGACCGGCGCGGGCGATACGGTGATTGGCGTGCTGGCGGCGACGCTAGCGGCCGGGAATTCACTGGAAGAGGCGTGCTATTTCGCTAATGCGGCCGCCGGTGTGGTCGTGGGTAAACTCGGTACATCAACCGTTTCTCCGATTGAGCTGGAAAACGCGGTGCGCGGTCGGGCTGATACCGGCTTTGGCGTGATGCGCGAAGACGAGCTGAAAGTGGCCGTCGCGGCGGCGCGTAAGCGCGGCGAGAAAGTCGTCATGACCAACGGCGTATTCGACATTCTGCACGCGGGTCACGTTTCGTACCTGGCGAACGCGCGCAAGCTTGGCGATCGTCTGATTGTCGCGGTGAACAGCGATGCATCCACCAAACGTCTCAAAGGCGAAACGCGTCCGGTGAATCCGCTGGAGCAGCGCATGATCGTGCTCGGTGCGCTGGAAGCCGTTGACTGGGTGGTCTCCTTTGAAGAAGACACCCCGCAGCGTCTGATTGCCGGCATTCTGCCCGATCTGCTGGTAAAGGGCGGGGATTATAAGCCGGAGCAAATCGCGGGTAGCGAAGAGGTCTGGGCGAACGGCGGCGACGTGATGGTGCTGAATTTTGAAGATGGGTGTTCAACCACCAACATCATTAAGAAGATCCAGAAAGACAGTCAGTAAGTCGGGCACACATTCTGGATAATAAAAACGGGCCGAGCGGCCCGTTATTTTTTCGCCCTTTCCCTGTGGGTGAGGGCGTCAGGCGGTACTTAATCCTGCTCGTCTACCGGTGGGATTGCCGGGGCCGGTTTGACTTCCGCATTCACACTGCGATTTTCCAGCTCGGTCAGACGCTGTTCCAGCAGCGCGATTTTTTCGCGGGTGCGGAGTAAAACTTGAGTCTGCACATCAAACTCTTCGCGGCTCACCAGATCAAGACGCGTCAGCTGCGACTGCAACACCTGGCGGATTTTCTTTTCGACGTCATCACCAAACTCACGAATGCCTTTTGGCATGGACTCATGAACCTGACGGGCAATTTGTTCAATTTTTTTCGGGTCAATCATTGTCGTTTCCCTTGATCAGAAGGTGTTAGCGACCATTGTAGCGTGTAATTTCTTATCAGATACACAAAATCATTCAGGTCGTAGATAACTCAGCGCAGGCTGCTGAACCAATTATATAAACCAGAATTGTTTGAAGCTTATGCATTGCCCGGGTTAATCAATAGCGTTATAGTTATCTCGCTTATTCTCAGGGCGGGGCGAAATTCCCCACCGGCGGTAAATCAGCCTTGCGCTGAAAGCCCGCGAGCGCTTTGGGTGAAAACCTAAAGGTCAGCAGATCCGGTGTAATTCCGGAGCCGACGGTTAGAGTCCGGATGGGAGAGAGTAACGATCAAGTCGGGCACGGCCCGCTCACGTTATCTTTTTGCCGCTTATACGGCGCTCCTAAGACTGCCCTGATTCTGGTAACCATAATGTTAATGAGGTTTTTTTACCATGAATCAGACGCTACTTTCCTCTTTTGGCACTTCTATTGAACGTGTTGAACACGCACTTGATGCACTGCGCGAAGGCCGCGGTGTGATGGTGCTCGACGATGAACATCGTGAAAACGAAGGTGACATGATCTTCGCCGCAGAAAACATGACCGTTGAGCAGATGGCGCTGACCATCCGTCACGGCAGCGGCATTGTGTGCCTGTGTATCAACGAAGAACGCCGCAAACAACTCGACCTGCCAATGATGGTTGAGAACAACACCAGCGCTTTCGGCACCGGTTTTACCGTGACGATTGAAGCTGCGCACGGCGTGACAACCGGTGTTTCTGCCGCTGACCGTCTGACGACCGTTCGTGCCGCTATTGCGGATGGCGCGAAACCGTCTGACCTGCATCGCCCGGGCCACGTGTTCCCGCTGCGCGCGCAGGCGGGTGGCGTGTTGACTCGCGGAGGTCACACCGAAGCGACTCTCGATCTGGTGACGCTGGCTGGCTTTAAGCCAGCAGGCGTTTTGTGCGAACTGACCAATGATGACGGTACGATGGCGCGTGCGCCGGAGTGTGTCACCTTTGCCCGTCTACACAATATGCCGGTGGTGACGATCGAAGATCTGGTGGAGTATCGCCAGGCGCACGAGCGTAAAGCCAGCTAAAGAAAAACGCCGGGTTAGCCCGGCGTTTTTTTATCCAAATCCTGCTGTTTGCAACAGCACCAGACTTAAGCCCATCACCGACATCCCGCACAACACGCCGTAGCTGGGGTTGTTGTTAGGATCGATCTCTTTTGCCAGCGGCATCAGTTCATCCACCGACAAGGCAACCATAATGCCTGCCACGGCCGCCATAATCGCTGCCATCACCACCGGGGAGATCATGCTGCCCAGAATCAGCCACGTCAGTACGCCGCCTAAAATTTCAGCCAGCCCCGAAATCCCGGCCCACAAAATTGCCGTGCGTTTTGAACCTGTCGCCGCATAAACTGGCCCCGCTACCGCCAGTCCTTCAGGAATATTGTGTAAAGCGACGGCCAGCGCGATTCCAAAGCCCAGTTCAAGGTTATTACTGGCCGTCACGTAAGTCGCGACCCCTTCCGGGAAGTTATGCAGGCTGATGCCTAGCGTGAGTAAAATGGCGGTGCGTTTGATATTACCGCGAGTGGGTTTAGCGTTTTTTTGCATCAAATCTTGCGGATGTGCGTGCGGGAGCATTTTGTCGAGAGCAAAATAACCCAGCAGCCCCACGACAAACATGCCGTAGCCCATGACGGGCGACATGCCGTCGGTCCGAAGTGCTGCAGGCAGCATTTCCATCAGGGAAATCAACAGCATAATCCCCGCTGCGAAACCCAGAGAAAACGCCAGCACGCGGTTAGACGGTTTCTGACCGATCACACCGAGAATCGCACCAATAAAGGTCGCGGCCCCCGCAAGTAGGGTCAGAATCAGCGGTACTGACATTCACGTCTCCTTATGAAAATGAATCTTAACCATGCTAATAATGAATCCGCTGCAAAGCGAGAGGGCATTCTCTGCTTTACAGACTCCTTACATTCAAAATTTCTGAAGATCATCATCATGCTTATCTGAGTTCATCTTCAGACGATAGCGCGTAATGTAGCGTTATTAAATCGACACCTTATGTAAGGATATCACCATGACTTCTCCTCGTATGCCAGCACTGTTTTTGGGCCACGGTAGCCCGATGAACGTTCTGGAAGATAACGTTTATACGCGTGCCTGGCGTGAACTGGGTGAGACGTTACCGCGTCCAAAAGCGATCGTGGTGGTATCTGCACACTGGTTTACACGCGGTACTGGCGTGACGGCAATGGAAGCGCCTAAAACCATTCATGATTTTGGCGGTTTCCCTCAGGCGCTGTACGACACGCATTATCCCGCGCCAGGATCGCCTGAGCTTGCGCAGCAACTGGTGGATCTTCTGGCTCCCGTTCCAGTAACGCTTGATAAAGAAGCCTGGGGCTTTGACCACGGTTCGTGGGGCGTGCTGATAAAAATGTATCCGGATGCCGATATCCCCATGGTGCAGTTGAGTATCGACAGCACCAAACCGGCAGCGTGGCACTTAGAGATGGGGCGCAAACTGGCGACGCTACGCGATGAAGGCATCATGCTGGTCGCCAGCGGTAACGTCGTGCATAACCTGCGCACGGCGCGTTGGCACGGTGAAAATACCCCGTATCCGTGGGCCATATCGTTCAATGATTTTGTTAAAGCGAATTTGACCTGGCAGGGCCCGGCGCAAGAGCATCCGCTGGTGAATTATCTGGATCATGAAGGCGGTGCGTTGTCTAACCCGACGGCGGAACACTTCTTACCGCTGCTGTATGTTTTGGGCGCGTGGGATGGTCAGGAACCCGTGAGCATACCGGTGGACGGCATTGAGATGGGCAGTCTAAGTATGTTGTCAGTGCAGGTGGGGTAATAATTCTCTCTCCCGTGGGGAGAGAGAATCGGTATTACTCGACGAAAATGTGCGGATAGAAGCGCGACAGATCCTGTGTGATCAGCGCGCGATCTTCACGAATGCCAATCCCGGCTGGCTGATCGTTGATGAGCCAGCTGCCAATCAGGACGTAGCTGTCACCAAATTTCGGCAGCGGGTAAAACTCCTGAACGATCATGCCTTCTTCGCCATACGGCCCTTCGGCAGCTTCCAGGGTTTTGCCGTTTTCGATAATCGAAACGTTGGCCCCTTCGCGTGAGAAGATCGGCTTGATGACGTATTTTTCCATCGGCGGATGATCGTCTTCAGCGAAGTACGCTTGCAGCAGGTTGGGGTGATTAGGGAACATCTCCCACAGCATGGGCAGCAGCGCTTTGTTGGAGATAATGCTTTTCCATGCTGGCTCCAGCCAGCGTACGCCAGCATCTTCCAGTTTGGTCGAAAACACTTCGCGCAGCATGAATTCCCACGGATAGAGTTTGAACAGGTTGCTAATGACCTGATCTTGCGTATCCGTAAACTGTCCGCGCTCGCCTAAGCCGATATCTTCGATGTACAAGAATTCAGTGGCGACTTCCGCTTCGGCCGCGCAATCCTGCAAATACTGCACTGTTCCACGATCTTCAACCGTGTCACGACAGCAGGCAAGATGCAGCAGATTGAACCCGTGCTGCTCGCGCAGTTCGGCGAAACGTTCGATCAGCTTTTCCTGCAGACTGTTGAATTGATCGCTGCCTTCCGGCAGGTTGCCCGCTGCGACCTGATCTTCGAGCCAGATGTACTGAAAGAACGCCGCTTCATACAGTGAAGTCGGGGTATCAGCGTTATTTTCCAGCATTTTAGGATCGCCTACGCCATCCCACGCCAGATCGAGGCGGGAATAGAGAGATGGCTGATTGGTCTGCCAGGCGTGACGCACAAAGCCCCAGGTATGCTTAGGGATGCGGAATTTGGTCATCAGCTCATCGCTGGCGATCACTTTTTCCACGACTTTGAGGCACATCTGATGCAGTTCGGCGGTGACGTCCTCGAGTTTCTCAACCTGAGCGAGCGTCAATTTGTAGTAAGCATCCTCACACCAGTACGGTTCGCCGTACATGGTGTGAAAATTAAAGCCGTATTCGGCCGCTTTTTCGCGCCAGTCCGGGCGCTCAACAATACTGACTCGTTCCATTATCAGCCGCCCATTGAGCGAGTAGAAGAACCCGTCGCGCTACGCTGCATGGTGGACTGTTTTGCCACCGAGTCGCCAAAGCCGCCGCGCGTCACTGTGCTAGTAGTTGCTGGTTTTGGTGCCATTGCGGTTTTAGGGACGGTCGCCGTACGGCCTGGCTGTGCTGCGCCGTAGCCTTTGCCGCTGGCGTCGGTGTATTTACCGTATGCCGGGCTATTTGGATTTTTGGAGCTGAAAAGAGGCTGCTGCTGGAAGCCCGCGCCGCCGCTCATCATACGGCCCATCATGTAGCCCGCCATCAGCGGCATCCAGAAGCTGCCGCTGGATTGTGCTTGCGCCTGGTTTTCTGGCGCCATGCCTGCCTGTGCAGGAGCTTGCTGACACTGACCTTCACCGAACTCGGCGATACAGTCTTCACGCGTCGCATATTTCGGCGCGGTGCGTTCGGCTTCTTTCAGCGCATTGTTGTACGCAGTAGTACATTCTGCGCTTTTGCCGGTGGCGCTTGAGCAGTCATCGGCATTCTGATACATCGATACCGTTTCGTCGGATTGCTCACATCCCGCCAGCAAAAATACGGCGGTGACCGCCAGGGCGACAGGAGTGAGATGGCGTGCGTTCCAGTTTTTGCGGAACGAGGCGTGATTGATCGTTTTTGTCCGTTTCATTTTTGTCTTCCAGGACCCAGTGGTATTACAAAGGAAATAAGGCTTAGGATAGAGGATGAGTGGTTGAAAATGAAGCGCAGAGGGAGCGTCAGGGGGATCTTTACGTTGGCTTACGTTTATCTGTCGACTGGAGCAGAGCTAACCCGGCCTATGGAGCCATAGACCGGGTTTTAACATCAGTTACGGAATGGGTTACCGGCTGCGTTATTGGTTGTCGTGCGAGCCGCTGCGGGCTGCGCAGCAGGGGCTGAATCGTTGGCGTTATAGCCATCAGCGCTGGCGTCCTGCTGTGGGTTTTCCGGCGCCACATTTTCAGGCGTTGTTGAAACCGGTTTACCCAGTGTGCTGTTCAGCATCTGCAGATCCTGCTCATTCAGCGTACCCAGAGCTGATTTAATATTCAGCTGGTTAATCAGGTAGTTGTAGCGCGCGCTGGAGAGCTGTTGTTTTGCGTTAAACAGCGTGGTGGTCGCATCCAGCACGTCAACGATGGTACGCGTACCGACCGAATAACCGGCTTCCATCGCGTCCAATGAACTCTGCGCCGACACAACGGCCTGTTTGTAGGCGTTGATGCTGCTGATAGAGGCATTCACGTTGTTGAATGACGAACGCACGGTCTGCACTACGTTGCGGTGCGCGCTTTCAAGCTGTTCGCTTGCGCCAACAAAGTTGTACTGAGCTTGTTTAACCTGAGAGTTAACCATACCGCCTTGATACAACGGCATGGAGAAGCTCAGGCCGACTTTGTTCTGGCCCACATTGCTGTCGTCAAACTGCGAAGCATTCGCGCCGCCGGTTTTAGAACCGCTATAAGAGGTGTCCGTTACTGCACTCGATGCCGTGAGGCTCAGGGTTGGCAGATGCCCATCCTGCGCCTGACGGATTTGCTCGCGAGCCAGATCCTGGCTTAGACGTGCCTGTAACAGCGCCAGGTTGCGGTTTTCTGCTTCTTTCAGCAGCGCATTCACGGCCTGCGGTTTATCCGTTTTGAAGTTGTCGACGTTCAACGAAGCCAGTTCAGGATAGTAATTACCAGTGACCTGACGCAGAGATTCCAGCGCGTTATCAAGGTTGTTACGCGCGGTCACTTCGTTCGCCAGCACGGTATCGTATTGGGAACGGGCGTTCTGCACGTCGGTGATCGCCACCAGGCCTACGTTAAAACGTTGCGTGGTTTGATCCAACTGACGATAAATCGCTTGTTTCTGCGCTTCGGTGTAGGAGAGCGAATCGATCGCGCTCAACACGTTGAAGTAGGCCGTCGCGGTATTCAGGATCAGCGTTTGCTGATCGGTCTGATAGGTGACGTCCTGAATGCCCGCGCTTTTCTCTTGAAGACTCAGCGAACGCCACTTGGACATATCAAACAAGGTTTGCGTTAATTGCAGAGATGCGCCGGTGGTATTGGAGTTAACACCGTTGCTATCACGGAAGCCATTGCCGTAGGTATAATCGGCACCTAAGCCCAACTGCGGCAGCAACGGGCTGCGTGCTTCGTTAATTTTTTCGAACGCAGCATCACGATCGGCAGCCGACTTACGCAGCTCAGGGTTGCCCAGACGTGCTTGCTGATAAACCTGTAATAGGTTTTCTGCCTGGCTCATCGCGCTGAAGCCCGTCAGGCTCAGGCCGATAAGGATGGGGAGCAATTTCTTCATTTGCATTCCTTGTTGTGAAGCAGTATTAGCGCTGATCTTGTTAAATATATTTGCCGATTCTAACAGAATCATCCACACCAAAAGGTTGGCGTTACGTGCCATCCGGCTGTAATTTGCATCAATCTATCATATAGCCTTTGAAACGGCAGCCAAACAGCCTTGAAATTCATAATTTCATCATGATTGTGACCAGGAAACCGCCATGCAAAAACCAGATGAATTGCCAGTAACTTTCACCAAAAACGATGTAGAAATTATTGCACGGGAAACGTTATATAGCGGATTTTTTTCACTGGAACTTTACCGTTTTAGGCATCGCCTGTTTAACGGGGAAATGAGCGGGGAAGTAAGACGTGAAATTTTTGAGCGCGGGCATGCCGCAGTCTTGCTACCCTTTGACCCAGTGCGCGATGAAGTGGTATTGATTGAACAGGTACGGATTGCGGCGCTGGATACCAGCGAAACCCCGTGGCTGCTGGAAATGGTCGCAGGCATGATCGAAGACGGCGAAACGCCGGAAGATGTCGCCCGACGTGAGGCAGAGGAAGAAGCGGGGCTGAAAGTGGGCCGGACGAAACCCGTGCTGAGCTATCTGGCCAGCCCTGGCGGAACTACCGAGCGCTCTTCTATTCTGGTGGGGGAAGTGGACGCCACGATCGCGGAAGGTATTCACGGTCTGGCAGATGAAAACGAAGATATTCGTGTTCATGTGGTGAGTCGGGAACAGGCTTACCAGTGGGTAAAAGAGGGGAAAATCGACAACGCGGCGTCTGTCATCGCTTTGCAATGGCTCCAGCTGCATTATCAAGACTTACGAAACGAGTGGAAAAAATGAAGCGTTATACACCTGACTTCCCAGAAATGATGCGTTTGTGCGAAACCAATTTCGCGCAGTTACGCCGCCTGTTACCGCGTGATGACGCGCCCGGCGAAATGGTAAGCTATCAGGTGAGCAACGCGCAGTATCGATTAACGATTGTTGAATCGACTCGTTACACGACCCTGGTAGAAATCAAACAAACGGCGCCGACGATCAGCTACTGGAGCCTGCCGTCGATGACGGTCCGGCTTTATCATGATGCGATGGTGGCCGAAGTGTGTTCAAGTCAGCAGATCTTCCGCTTTAAAGCGCGGTATGATTATCCTAATAAAAAGTTGCATCAACGCGACGAAAAGCATCAAATTAACCAGTTTTTAGCCGACTGGCTAAGATATTGTTTAGCACATGGAGCAATGGCGATTCCGGTTTGTTAGCGTCATAAACCTACCTAAGGACACCATTTGGAAAGCCTGTTAAACCTGACTGTTGCTGGTGGGGCGCCAGTCAGGATATTACAAATCACTGATACCCACCTGTTTGCCGAAAAGCATGAAACGCTGTTAGGTGTAAACACCTGGGAGAGTTATCAGGCGGTACTGGATGCCATTCACGCCGAGAACCGCCACTGCGATTTGATAGCGGCTACGGGCGATTTGGCACAAGATCAAAGCGCTGCGGCCTATCAGCATTTTGCGACAGGGATCGCGAGCTTTAGCGTGCCCTGCGTCTGGTTACCCGGCAATCATGATTTTCAGCCAGCGATGTACAGCACGCTGCACGATGCGGGCATCTCTCCCGCCAAGCGCGTGTTTGTCGGTGAGCACTGGCAAATTTTACTGTTGGATACGCAGGTGTTCGGTGTACCGCACGGTGAGTTGAGTGATTTTCAGCTGGAGTGGCTGGAGAAAAAACTGGCTGCCGATCCTGAGCGTCATACCCTGCTGTTATTGCATCATCATCCTTTGCCTGCGGGATGCAGCTGGCTCGATCAACACAGCCTGCGCAATTCAGCGGCGCTGGACCGCGTGTTGTCCAAATATCCACACGTCAACAATCTGTTGTGTGGTCATATTCATCAGGAACAGGATCTCGACTGGAATGGCCGCCGTTTACTGGCGACGCCGTCGACGTGCGTCCAGTTCAAACCACACTGCGCCAACTTTACGTTAGACACGATTGCGCCTGGCTGGCGCTGGCTGGAACTGCATGCCGATGGCTCGCTGACGACGGAAGTCTGCCGTCTGCAGAGTGCAACGTTCCGCCCGGATACCGCCTCTGAAGGTTACTGATGTCTACGCTCCTTTATTTACACGGGTTCAATAGCTCTCCGCGTTCCGCGAAGGCCACGCAATTTAGTCAGTGGCTCAAAGCGCATCATCCGCACATCGACATTATCGTGCCTCAGCTTCCGCCGTATCCGGCTGATGCGGCAGAAATGCTGGAGTCAGTCGTGATGGAACATGGCGGTGAATCGTTCGGCGTCGTGGGCTCCTCGCTGGGCGGTTATTACGCCACCTGGCTCTCACAATGCTTTATGCTTCCTGCGGTAGTGGTTAACCCGGCAGTACGGCCCTTTGAGCTGCTGAGGGACTTTCTCGGGCAAAACGAGAACCCCTACACCGGACAACAATATGTGCTAGAGTCACGCCATATTTACGACCTCAAAGTTATGCAGATAGACCCGCTGGACGCGCCCGATCTTATCTGGCTGCTGCAACAGACGGGTGATGAAGTGCTGGATTACCGCCAGGCGGTGGCGTATTACGCCTCTTGCCGCCAGACTGTAGAGGAGGGCGGAAACCATGCTTTCACGGGCTTTGAGAATCATTTCACCCAGATTGTCGATTTTCTTGGACTGCACAGCCACTGACAATCACTGCGAATTGCTAGTTAAATCATGACGCAAACCTATAACGCTGATGCCATTGAGGTACTCACCGGGCTTGAGCCGGTTCGCCGCCGCCCGGGGATGTATACCGATACGACGCGCCCAAACCACCTGGGCCAGGAAGTGATTGATAACAGTGTGGACGAAGCGCTGGCGGGTCATGCCAAACGCATCGACGTCATTCTGCACGCCGATCAGTCGCTCGAAGTGATTGACGACGGACGCGGCATGCCGGTCGACATCCACCCGGAAGAAGGGGTTCCAGCCGTTGAGCTGATCCTCTGCCGTTTGCATGCGGGCGGTAAATTCTCCAATAAAAACTACCAGTTCTCCGGCGGCCTTCACGGCGTGGGGATCTCCGTGGTTAACGCCTTGTCTAAGCGCGTGGAAGTCACCGTCCGCCGTGACGGCCAGGTGCATAACATTGCGTTCGAAAACGGCGATAAAGTGCAGGAATTACAGGTCATCGGGACGTGCGGTAAACGCAATACCGGTACCAGCGTGCATTTCTGGCCGGACGAAAGCTTCTTCGACAGCCCGCGTTTTTCTGTCACGCGCATGACGCACATCCTGAAAGCGAAAGCGGTACTGTGCCCCGGCGTTGAAATCACCTTCAAAGATGAAGTCAACAACAGCGAGCAGCGCTGGTGCTATCAGGATGGTCTGAATGACTATCTGGGCGAGGCGGTCAATGGGTTGCCAACGCTGCCGGAAAAACCGTTCCTCGGTAATTTCTCGGGTGACACCGAAGCGGTCGACTGGGCGCTGCTGTGGCTGCCAGAAGGCGGCGAGCTGCTCACTGAAAGCTACGTTAACCTCATCCCGACGATGCAGGGCGGGACGCACGTCAACGGCCTGCGTCAGGGCCTGCTGGATGCGATGCGCGAATTCTGCGAATACCGCAATATTCTGCCGCGCGGCGTGAAGCTGTCAGCGGAAGATATCTGGGATCGCTGCGCGTACGTACTGTCTGTGAAAATGCAGGATCCGCAGTTTGCCGGGCAGACCAAAGAGCGTCTGTCCTCGCGTCAGTGCGCCGCGTTTGTTTCCGGTGTGGTAAAAGACGCATTCAGCCTGTGGCTGAATCAGAACATACAGACAGCTGAAATGCTGGCTGAAATGGCCATTTCCAGTGCGCAACGCCGTATGCGCGCTGCGAAAAAAGTGGTGCGTAAAAAGCTCACCAGTGGGCCGGCGCTGCCGGGTAAACTGGCGGATTGCACCGCGCAGGATCTGAATCGCACCGAGCTTTTCCTCGTCGAAGGGGACTCGGCAGGCGGTTCCGCCAAGCAGGCGCGCGATCGTGAATTCCAGGCGATCATGCCCCTGAAAGGTAAGATCCTGAATACCTGGGAAGTTTCTTCCGATGAGGTGCTCGCCTCTCAGGAAGTACACGATATTTCGGTGGCGATCGGTATCGATCCAGACAGTGACGATCTGAGCCAGCTGCGGTATGGCAAGATCTGTATTCTCGCGGATGCGGACTCCGACGGTCTGCATATCGCCACGCTGCTGTGCGCGCTGTTCGTGAAACACTTCCGCACGCTGGTAAAAAACGGCCACGTTCACGTTGCGCTGCCGCCGCTCTACCGTATCGATCTCGGCAAAGAGGTTTATTACGCGCTGACGGAAGAAGAAAAAGCGGGCGTTCTGGAGCAGCTTAAGCGCAAGAAGGGCAAACCAAACGTCCAGCGCTTTAAAGGGCTGGGTGAGATGAACCCCTTGCAACTGCGCGAAACCACGCTCGACCCCAATACCCGTCGTCTGGTTCAGCTGATTATCAGCGATGAAGACGAGCAGCAAACCAATGCCATGATGGATATGCTGTTGGCCAAGAAGCGTTCGGAAGACCGACGCAACTGGCTACAGGAAAAAGGCGATATGGCCGACATCGAAGCCTGATGTAAAAAAGCCCTGCGATGCAGGGCTTTTTTTATCCTTAGAAATCCATCTTCACCGTAAACTGCACTTCGCGTGGATCGCCAATCTGGTTACCCAGATTATTGGTGCCAATCGACGACGTGTAGTAGGTCTTATCAAGCAGATTCTTTACGTTCACCTGCAGCGTCACCGGATACTGCAACTTCATTTTATACGCGGCGAACGCATCTGCGACGACGTAACCCGGCAGGTAATAATCCGCGCCATTGGTGGCGGAGCGACGGCTCACGCCATGCCCGCCGCCGCCCAGCGTCAGCGTATTTCCGCCGATCACATTCTGAATGTCGTACGTCAGGAACAGGGAGCCCGTATGTCGCGGCACGTTTGGCAGCGGTTTACCTGAATAATCAGGATCTTCCAGCACTTTCGCATCCGTATAACCGTAGCTGGCGATAATATTGGTGTTCTCGGTCAGCGACCCCGCCACGTCGACTTCTACGCCCTGCGAGCGCACGCGGCCTGCGGTTTTGGCGACCGTTTCATCCCCCACGCTTTCGGTATACAGCACGTTGCGTTTATGGATATCAAACAGCGCAATATTGGCAGTAATGCCATCGAAAAGGTCAAACTTGGCACCCACTTCGTAGGCATTAGATGTTTCAGGCGGCAGGTTACCAATATAGCTGGCGATGGATGACTGCGGCATAAACGTCTGGGAATAGTTTGCGAACAACGACACCGATGGCGTCAGCTTGTAAACCAGGCCTGCTTTCGGCGTCCACTGGTCGTCACGGCTGTCGGTATTGACGTTAAACGGACGGCCTTTACCGGCATATTGCGTATAGGACTGATAGCGCAGCCCGGTCACCGCGATCCATTTATCCGTCAGATAAAGCGCATCCTGCACATAAGCGGAATAGCTCTCCTGCTTAATGGTCTGGTCGCTGTCGGACGCGGAAACGGACGTGCATTTGCTGAGATCGCCATACGTTGGGTTGTAGATATTAAAGCCCTTAACGTTCTTGCAGCGGATCATGTCCGTGCGCAGCAGATCGTAATTTTCATACGATACGCCGGTCAGGATCTCGTTATAAAACCCTGCAATGTCGACGTTGCCCTGCAGATCCGCGCGGGTACTATGCATGCGTTGGGTCGAGCCTTGTGTCGCATCGACGCGTCGGGTCAGATTTCCGGTGGATGCATCATAGGCCATCACGCGAGCCTGGTTATCCGTGTATTTATCCTGGCTAAAGCTGTAATCAAATTTCGCCGTCCACTCGCTGTTAAGGCGATATTCGGCGTTCAACTGCGCCAGATCGGACTCACCGTCGGTAATGTTAAACGGTTCGTCGAAACGTGTTTTGCGATCGACGTTAACGGGCTGCTTGGTATTGAGATCGAAAATAGTCCCGCGATCGAATGGCGTTTTATAGTCGCGATGGGAGTAAAGCACCGAGACCGTCGCGTCATCACCAAACCAGGTCAGCGACGGCGCAATATAGGTGCTGCGCTCTTTGCCAAAATTACGCCAGTAATCTTCATTCTGGTATTCACCCGTCAGGCGATACGCCAGACGCGTTCCGTCAATCGGGCCCGTCAGATCAAACTGCCCGGTGCCACCGCCAAAGCTGGTGGACGTCGCGGAGATCGATCCGCCAAACGTTTTTTCCGGGCGTTTGGTGACGACATTGATCAACCCGCCGGGATCCAGAATGCCGTACAGCGTCGATGCCGGGCCTTTCAGCACTTCGACTCGCTCGGTCGAGGCGTTAAAACTGCGGGGAAGCACGGTGCGCAAACCGTTGGTCATCACCGAACCGTCACGGTTAGCGCCAAAGCCGCGACGAACAAACGCATCCTGCGTGCCGCCAAGCGTGTTGGTTTGCACCACGTTGCTAACGTTGTACAGCGCTTCGTCGAGCGTGGTGGTGTGCTGATCTTGCAGCACCTTATCGCTCACGGTATTCACCACCTGCGGGATATCCAGCATCGGCATGGTAGTGAGCGTGGCGGTGGAAGTGTTCAGCGGTTGATAACCGTTGGTCGCTTCCGTTTTAACGTTTGGATCGGCAATGACGGTTAACGTCTCGCCATCTTTCGTTGTTTTATTTTCTGCCGCCTGCGCCAGAGGCACAATAAACAGCAGTGAAAAGAGCGCGCGCCCTTTTACCCCAGAGAAGGAAGGTGTGAACTTAACCATTTAATTTTTTATCCCGAAATACCCTGCGAATGCTCGCGGGTGAAGCTGTGTTTCATTGCCCGTAAAGCGCTACCCGTTTGCCTGAGTGGTATCGGGTATGTAATTGAGAATCATTCAATCACGGCGAGATGTAGTAGTAAATGGAAAAAAGCGAAAAACGGCTACAGGAAAGTTATACCGGATATTTATCGCAATTAATGAGATTAAGTAACTGTAAATTAAGTATTTAATTCATATTGTATTGAAAGGTTAATCGCGTATTACCCCTGGTTTTTTTAAGGTGTTTATCCTCTTGACTACTACATGGCGCAACGGCAAACTCACAAAAGAGAATGAGTTTTATTTTTATTTGTCTGTTATTTGATTAAGTTGGCACACGTGGCTCAAAACGCGACAGAGCAGGGATTGGTTCTCGATAATCTCTCTGCTGGTTATCAGAAAAAAATCATCGTTGATGACATTTCCCTCACCATTCCCCCTGAAAAAATGACCGTTCTGGTTGGGGCGAACGGATGCGGTAAATCGACCCTGCTCAGCACCATTGCGCGTTTGCTGCAACCCATGGGCGGCACGGTATTGCTCGAGGGAAAGCGCATCCATGAACAACCCACTAAAAGCGTCTCGCGCAGGCTGGGCATTTTGCCGCAGTCACCGCTCTTGCCCGAAGGGTTAACGGTATTTGAGCTGGTATCGCGCGGGCGTTTTCCATGGCAAAACTTTATGCGCCAGTGGACCGACGCCGACGAGCAGGCAGTCGAAGAGGCGCTGCGTTTAACCGGCACTCAGGAATATGCGCATTTGCCTGTCGAAAGCCTCTCTGGCGGCCAGCGGCAGCGCTGCTGGATTGCCATGGCGCTGGCGCAACAAACGTCGTACATCCTTCTCGATGAGCCAACCACGTATCTCGATTTGCGCTATCAGGTCGAGATTCTGGAATTACTACACGATTTAACTCGCCATCACGGGCGCACCGTCGTTGTGGTATTGCACGACCTCAACTTTGCGGTGAACTACGGCGATACACTGGTCTTTTTACGCGAAGGGAAAGTGAAAAGCGTGCTGAATGAAGACGATGTGTGTACGCCGGAGCTGATCAAAGCGGTATTCGATGTCGACGTGCAAATGTCGATCAATCCCGTGACGGGCAAACCGTTCTTTATGCCGTTTCGCCGCGCAGGAAAAGCCTGATGCGCACTAGCCTGGCATCTGTTGTTTTCATCGCGTTGCTGCTGGCGGGAGCCATTTTGCATCTTGGGATTGGCGCGCGGTTTATCCCTGCGCAGATCGTAGCGCAGGCGTTTCTCGCGTTCGATCCGCGCAACTTCGATCACAACGTGATTATCAATCTGCGCCTGTTGCGCCTGCTCGCGGCTCTGATGACCGGTGCGGCGCTGGGCGTGGCGGGCGTACTGCTGCAAGCGGTGATCCGCAATCCTCTTGGCGAGCCGCATATTTTGGGGCTGAACGCGGGGGCGGCGCTGGCGGTGGTGCTGACCAGCGCGCTTGGGCTGACGTTCCCCGTTGGGCGTCCGCTGATTGCGGCGGCGGGGGCGGCGGCATTATTTCTGCTGGTCTTGACCCTTTCTTCTGCCGGGCGAAGCGGGCTAACGCCCATGAAAGTGACGCTATGCGGCGTCGCGATTTCGGCGTTTGCATCATCCATTACCGCGGCGGTCTTAATTTTGGATGAGCAAACGTTGCTTTCGATGCGCACCTGGCTTGCGGGTGATGTGGCGGGCGTGAGCTGGGCGACAATCCAGACTGCCGCCTGGGTCGCAGCGGCTGGATTGACGCTGGCGATTGCGCTTTCTCCTTCAGTGAACATGCTCGCGCTCGGCGATCGCATGGCGCAGGGCCTGGGCGTCTCGCTGCTGCGCACGCGTCTCCTCTGCCTGCTGGCGATTGCGTTGCTCTGCGGTGCGGCGGTGTCGATTGCCGGGCCGATAGGGTTTATTGGCCTGGTTGTTCCTCAAATTATCCGCCGTCTGGTGTCGCCTGATTTGCGCGTCATGGTGCCCCTGTCCGCTTGCTGCGGCGCGCTGGTGGTATTGCTGGCGGATATCGCCGCCCGTGCGCTGTTTGCGCCCCACGAGCTGGCGACTGGCGTAGTCACTGCCCTGGTCGGCGCGCCGGTGTTTATCCTCATGGCGACGAGAATGTTCAAATGAAACCAGCGGTTCTTCGCGCAGGCCTCAGGCCTCTATGTCTGGGCGGATTTTCTACCGTCGTTCGTCCTAAAGCGCTCCTTTTGCTGGGGACGTTAGTCCTGCTTTGTCTGGGGATGACGCTGTTTGGCCTCACTCACGGCTCGCTGCCTATTCCCGCGTCGGCGATAGGACGTGCGCTGTTTTACCCCGATGCACTCAGTGCTGATGCGCGTTATATCGTCCAGGATATTCGTCTGCCGCGCCTGCTGATGGCGCTACTGTGTGGAGCTATGCTGGGTGTCGCGGGGGCGGCGATGCAGTCGGTAACCCGTAACGGCCTCGCCGATCCCGGGCTGATTGGCGTGAAAGAGGGTTGTAGCGTCGCGGTTTTACTGCTGATTTTCCAGTTCCCGGCGCTCGGCGTTATCTGGCGACCAGCGATAGGCATGGCAGGCGGGCTGCTGACAGCGCTTTTGGTCGTGCTGCTCGCCCGCGATATCTCTCGCCCGCGCTTTATTTTGATCGGCATTGGCGTGTCGTGGGCATTTGCCGCCGGAATGGGTGTTTTCATGACCACCGCCGACGTACGCGACGTGCAGACCGCGCTGCTGTGGCTGGCCGGAAGCCTGCATGCGGCCAACTGGACGCTGGTCAGCGTTGCCGCAGGCTGGGCACTTCCGGCGTTTGCGCTCCTGCTATTTACGGCGCGCGCGACCGACGTTTCGCTTCTGGGTCATCAGGCCGCCACCGGGCTTGGCGTGCGCCCCGCCAGACTGGCATTACTGCAGGTGATTGCACCGGTGTTATTGACGGCCGCCTGCGTCTCTTGCGTGGGAAGTATTGGCTTTGTGGGGTTAATCGCCCCGCACATGACACGATTTTTACTGCGCGGCGGCCAGACGTCGCTGCTTGCGGGCAGTGCGGTATCAGGCGCGCTGCTGGTTTTGCTGGCGGATAACCTTGGGCGGCTGGCTTTTCTGCCGCTGCAATTGCCCGCCGGTATCATTGTCTCGCTGATTGGCGGGCCGTTTTTCCTGGTGCTGCTCTGGCAGCGTCGGGACAGGTTTTAACCGGGGGCGTTATGCGTTTATTCTTTTCCCTGCTGCTACTGGCGGGGTTTTCCGTCAGCGCAGCTGAAAATGTGCAGACATTTACGGATGATTTGGGTCGTGCGGTGCAGGTACCCGTCCACCCGAAACGGATCGTGTCGTTACACGATCTCGACATCACGATCCCGCTGATCGAACTCGGTGTTCCGCCCATCGCCAGCCACGGACGCACGCGTCCTGACGGCAGCCATTTTCTTCGCTCCAGCGGCATGTTAACGGGTGTCGATTTTGATAATTCCGACATCAAATTTATCGGCACGGCGGATATCGACATAGAAGCTATTGCTGCCGCAAAACCGGATCTGATTATCACCGAGCCAACGCGGAACACGCCGATTGAGCAACTGGCGCGGATCGCCCCCACGGTGAGCATCGATCATCTCGACGGTGGCGCACCGGAAATCTACCGCAAGCTGGCGCAACTGACCGGCACGCAGGCGCGGCTGAGCATTCTGGAGCGTCGCTATCAGGAACAACTCAACGCGCTGAAAGCGACGATAGGCACCCAGAAGATCTCCGTTTCGGTCATTCAGGCCAACCAGGGCAAAATCACCGCCATGCACAGCTATCACTCGCTGGGCCGCGTGCTGCGTGATGCCGGATTCAGCTTTCCGCCGCTTATCGACAGCATTCCGGACGGTGGCCGTATTGACGTGAGCGCCGAGCGTTTGCCGGAGCTGGACGCCGATTTTGTCTTTGCGACGTGGCGCGGCGACACCGGTGGCAAACCGCAGGACGAACTGGCGGCCATGGAAACCGTGATGCCTGGCTGGTGTCAATTCCTCACTGCCTGTCGTACCGGGCATTACGTCCTGATTTCCCGTGAAGAGGCGATCTCTAACTCCTTCGCTTCGCTGGGTCTAATGGCGGCGCAAGTGCAATCGCAAATCGCGGGCCGCCCGCTTCCGGAGGCGAAATGATCCGCAAAGATAAATCGCGTGTGGATCTCTATGGCGATCGCTTTCGCGCCCGCGCACACCAGCTGACGCCTCGCCTGCATCAGGTCGCCACGTACATCAATGAGAACCGTGAAGCGGTGATGGAACAAACGGCGATGGAGATTGCGGCGCTGCTGAAAACTTCCGATGCCACCGTGGTGCGGGCGATTCAGGCGCTCGGTTTTGCCGGACTGCGGGATCTGAAAAGTACGCTTGAGCACTGGTTTGGACCGGCGATCAGCGCCAGTGAAAAGATCTCGACCACGGTCAATATCCTGGCCAGCGATGTCAATTCCAGCATCGATTTTGTGCTGGAGGGCCATCAACATACCTGCGAGGTCTTATCAGAGCCAAACAATCGCTTCGCCATGGCGCAAGCGGTGGCGCTGCTGAGTGAGGCGCGCCAGGTAGCCATTTTTGGCATTGGCGCATCGGGTGTTCTGGCGGAATACACCGCGCGCATGTTTAGTCGAATGGGGCTGCCGGCTACGGCGCTCAATCGCACGGGAATTGGACTGGCTGAACAGCTTATTGAGCTACAGCGCGGCGACGTACTGGTGATGATGGCGCAGAAATCCGCGCACCGGGAAGGACAAACCACGCTGCGCGAGGCGAAACGGCTGGGCATTCCCGCGATCCTGCTCACGAACGCTCTGGATTCGCGCTTCAGCAAAGAGGTAAACGTCGTGATTCACGTCCCACGCGGCGGCGAGAAAGGCAAAATTCCTCTGCACGGCACGGTGCTGCTGTGTCTGGAGATGATCATCCTGTCGGTCGCCTCGACCACGCCGCAGCGCAGCATTAAATCGATAAAGCGCATCAATGAATTACACCGCGGATTGAAGCCGGGTAAAAAGAGTAACTGATCACGCGCCAGGATGATTCTTCCGGTACTGCAAGGGCGTCTCACCGATGCCCTTTTTGAAGGCGCTAATAAAATACGTCACGTCCGAAAACCCCACCCGCGTGGCGATATCCCGCACGCTCTCATTGCTGTGAAGCAGGCATTCGCAGGCTTTTCGCAGCCGCAGCGTATTCAGATAATCATGGATTTTCTCGCCCGTTTCAGCATGAAATTTTCGTGAGACATAGCTGCGGGACTTTCCCAACTCGCCAGCCAGCGCATCGAGGCTGAATTTTTGCTGGTAGTGTTCATCAAGCCAGAACATGACCTGACTGGCAATGCCGTGGCTGCTGCCGGGCGCGCCGTCCTTATCATCCGGCAGCATTGCAAACAGACTGATGATCAGGCTGGCGACACTTTCGCTGGTTAACGGTGGATGGTAGCCGCTAAACAGATGATGAATATGGGGATGACAATCTGCCATATCCGCCACCCACGCTTCACCGCCGCGTCGGGACAGTTTTTGCAGCCGCTGCTGCGTCTGCGGAAAATCGCGCAGCACTTTCAGAACCGCATGGTGATCGAGATGAATAATCGTGCGGCGATAAATCGCTTCGGCCTGCTCATCGACCATGACTTTGTGCAGGGTAAACGGCGGGAAGAAAAACAGCCGTCCAGGGCGCATAGTGTAATGACGATTATCGACAATCGCCACGCCAAACCCTTCTTCCACATAGAGAATTTCCAGGCATTGGTGCCAGTGGTGATACCGCACCGTATTGGCAAATAGCCGACTGAACGACACGATGGTGTCGTTTAAGGTAATCAGCTCCAGATGGTCGGATTTTGGCATCTCACGCATAGTGCAATAAAACTCAACTTTTGCCCTTCTGTTCGTCTTTATAAACCACCTTTTTAAATTTTCTCAACTGTGGGTTTATTGATCTCTCGCCGCTGTGACGTGGCTAACATTTCTACGGTGTATGGATTCACTATTCTTTGCCGCAGATGATGACGAGGGAAAGCGTATGTGGGCGGCAAACAAAGAAACATCAAATCCGTTGTCTTCCCGTCAGAACGTGGTGGCGGAATTCAATACGATGCTGGGTGCAGTGGATAAGCAATTTCCGGCGGGGAGTTCGCGGTTTTCGCTGGGCGATACCTGCGCGCACTACGCCACCGACGTGGCGCAGATGGAGGGGCTGTCGCGCGTACTGTGGGGGCTGTTTCCGCTGATGGCAGCGGGCGACACCACGCCGTTTAGCGACAAATACATCGCGGCCATCAAGCAGGGGACCGATCCGCAAAGCGCAGGCTATTGGGGCGAAACAGAACCTTACGATCAGCGCCTGGTCGAGATGGCATCGTACGGCCTCGGGTTGTCGCTGTTGCAGGAAAAACTCACCGACCTGTTCACCGAGCGCGAGGTGATGAACCTGCACGCGTGGCTCAATCAGATAACCGACGCGCAAATGCCGGACAGTAACTGGAACTACTTTGCCATTATGGTTCAGCTGGGGTTTAAACGCGCCGGGTTGCCGTTTGATCAGGTGGCGATCGATCGCCGCTTCGCCATGATGGACGCTTATTACCTCGGCGATGGTTGGTATTCCGATGGTTCGGGGCGGCCAAAAGATTATTACATCTCAATGGCGTTTCACTTTTATGGCCTGATTTACGCCACGCTCAGCGGCGACGAGGAGAGGGCAACGGTGCTGCGTGAGCGTTCGCGTCAGTTCGCCGAAGATTTCATTTACATGTCTGCCGCCGACGGCGCGTCGGTGCCGTTTGGCCGCAGCCTGACCTATCGCTTTGCGATGGTGGCGTTCTGGAGCGCTGTCGCTTTTTCCGGCCTAAATGTGTTCACGCCGGGCATCGTGAAAGGTATTATCCTGCGCCATCTTCGCTGGTGGCAGCAGCAGCCGATCCTCGATCGCGACGGCATTTTGACGCTCGGCTTTGCCTATCCCAATCTGGCGATGTGCGAAGATTACAACTCGCCAGGCTCTCCGTATTGGGCGCTGAAAACCTATCTAATTCTGGCGCTGGCGGAGGAACATCCATTCTGGCAAGCGCAAGAACAACCGCTGCCAGCGCTGGCCGAGAAACGCGTTATTTCACACGCGCAGCAAATCCTGATGCACGCCGATGATTCGCAGCACGTCACGATGCTCACCGCTGGGCAGCTTGAGCTGAACAACTATGTGAATACCGACGCGAAATACACCAAGTTCGCCTACTCCAGCCGCTTCGGCTTCACGATTGAGCGCGGGCGTTACGGCCTTAAACACGCGGCCTGCGACTCTATGCTGCTGTTATCCGATGGCGACAATTACTACCGCGGGCGTCGGGAATGCGCGGAAGTGCGCATCGACGAAAACGCTATTTTCTCGCGTTGGTCGCCATGGCAAGACGTTCATATCGACACCTGGCTGGTGCCGTTTGGCGCGTGGCATATCCGTCTGCATCGGGTGAATAGCACCCGGACTTTACAGGCAGTGGAAGGGGGCTTTGCGGTGATGAAGACGCAGCCGCAACTGACCGCGCGCGGATGTTTTCTCTCGGCGGATAACGGCAGCAGCGTGATTGCCGATCTGTCGCCTGTTATCACGCGTCAACCTGACACCGTTATCACGCCGCCAAACAGCAGCATTATGTTTGCTGAATGCGCCGCGATTCCGGTACTCAGCACAACCCTCCCGCAAGGGGAAAGCTGGCTGTGCTGCGCGGTTATGGCGTGCAGCGATTCGCACAAAATAGCGGAAATTCCGCAGCTTCAAATTAATACCGATCAGGTCGTTATTCGCGACCCTGATAATAAACGTCAGCTCTCTTTCTTTTTATAACACTCTGGCACCCTATATTTCGGCGAGGATAGTATGGAAAATACATCAACGAATAACAGAACCGAATATTACAAAATCAGTATTTTTATCTTTCTCTATTTCTTTACGTGGTCGGCAAGTATTGGTTTGCTGGCGATCTGGCTCGGACAAAAGGCCAATCTCAGCGGGTCGGTTATCGGGACGGTATTTGCGGTTAACGGTATTTTCTCCGTGATTTTAAAACCGATCTACGGCTATATTCTCGATAAGATCGGGATGAGCAAATACCTGCTCTATTTTGTGGTGGCGATGTCGGCCCTGATGGCACCGTTCTTTATTTATGTCTATCAGCCGCTGTTAATGTCCAACACGATGCTGGGTATTATTATCGGCGCGCTCTATTTAAGCTTTGCCTGGTATGCGGGCGTGGCAGCGTGTGAATCCTATTCCGATCGTTTCAGTCGTCTAAACGGCATGGAGTTTGGTCAGATTCGCATGTGGGGTTCACTTGGCTGGGCGGTGGCGTCGTCGTTCTCGGGCCTGCTGTTTAACCTCTCGCCTGCGTATAATTTTATTCTGGGTAGCGTGGCGTCAGTCATCATGCTCATTGTTCTGCTGAACCTGAAAGTGAACACTAACTCCGTTCATGCCAGTGACGTACTGACCAAAGAGAAAATCGCCCCTTCGGATGTTTACGCGCTGCTGCGCAGCCGCAAGTTTTGGGCCTTCTGCCTGTATGTCGCGGGCGTGGCGTGGATGATGTTTATCGCCGAGCAGCAGTTCTCGCGCTACTTCGTCACCTTCTTTGACGATATCCATCAGGGCAACGCGGTATTCGGCTACCTCGGCACGGTTCAGTCGGGTATGGAATTTGTCATGTATATGGTGATTCCGCTGTTCGTGAACTTTATCGGTGCCAAGCGCGGATTACTCATCGTCGGGTTGTTCGTCGGGGCGCGTCTGATTATTTCCGGCCTGTGCGATTCCCACTTATTAATTTCCGTTCTCAAGCCTTTATACGGTCTGGAAATCTGTTTGCTGCTGGTGTCGGTATTTAAATATATCGCCGAGCATTTCGATAAACGTGTAAATGCCACCATGTATTTATTGGGCTATCAGGCGATGCTGTATGTCGGAAATGTGGTTATCTCGTCACCGGCGGGATATATGTATGACCGCATCGGATTTGAACAGACCTATATCATTATGGGCGCAACGGCGCTGACCTTTACGCTGCTCTCTGCCTTTACGTTATCCGCCTGCCAAAGCAAATGGCGTGGCACATCTGCAATCTCTGTAGCAGAACAGAATCCATCTCGATAATTTTTCCGTCAAAGAAGGAACCGAAATATGTTAAGTCATATCGTAGAGGAACGTCTGGCCGATATTCCCGCCCCCGTTAATGCCCATGCATTTAGGGATGAATTAAGCACGGCACGCCAGCATGTCCTCGAACTGATTAGCCGTCATTTAACGGAGTTCGGTGAACTATTCCCGGCGGAGACCTGCAAAGACGGATTTTATCCGCTGACTGGAAACGTCGAATGGACAACCAGCTTCTGGACCGGGCAGCTGTGGCTGGCGTGGGAGATGAGCGGTGACGAAAAATTCCGTGCGATGGCCGAGAAGCACACCCGCTCTTTTGGTCTGCGCATCGCCGGTCGTCACGATACGAATACCCACGATCTGGGCTTCCTCTATACGCTCTCGTGTGTGGCGGACTGGCGTCTGACCGGCAATCGCGAGGCGCGTGGCTTTTCGCTGCTGGCGGCAGAAGCCCTGCTTGAGCGTTTCCACGATAAAGCCAGGATCATCCAGGCGTGGGGCGATCTGTCCGATCCCGAGCAGGCCGGGCGGATGATCATCGACTGCAACATGAATCTGCCCCTATTGTACTGGGCGACCGAGCAGACGGGCGATCCGCGCTTTGCCGATGCCGCCAAAGCTCATGTTATGCAGGCAGCGACGTATCTGATCCGCGAAGATGCTTCAACGTTCCATACCTATTATATGGATGTCAAAACCGGTGCGCCGCGTTACGGCAATACGCAGCAGGGCTACGCCGACGACTCCTGCTGGTCGCGCGGCCAGGCGTGGGGGATTTACGGTTTTCTGCTGAGCTACATTTATACCGGCGACGACACGATGATTGCCCTGTCGAAACGGCTGGCGAACTATTTCCTCAATCGACTTCCGCCAGACGGTGTTTGTCACTGGGATTTGGCGCTGGTCGGCACCGATGCGCTGCGTGATTCGTCTTCGGCGGCGATTGCGGTATGCGGCCTGCTGGAACTGGTCAAACACCTGCCTGCGACCGATCCGGATCGTGAACGGTATCTGGAATGGGCGAAGGGCATTATGTCCTCGCTGACAAAACACTATCTGATGGGAAAAGACGAGAAGGGCAACGGTCTACTTAAGCACTCGGTTTACCATCTGGCGAGCGATAAAGGTGTGGATGAGTGCGCAAGCTGGGGGGATTATTTCTACGTAGAGGCGCTGGTGCGGTTTACACAAAGCTGGAAATTGTACTGGTAATTTCCTTCACCCCGGGCCTCTCGCCAAAGGGGCGAGAGAGATAAGAAGGCTACGGGCAGTTCCCTCTCTCCTTTGGAGAGAGGGTTAGGGGAACTTAAACCCCTTGCTCCAGAATACGGATATGCGTTTCCAGAACGTTACCTTTCACCGCGTCGCCCCACGCTTTCATGTGTGGCGTTTGCAGATGCGCTTCAAGATGGGCCACGGTTTCCCACTGCTCAACCATAATGATGGAGTCAGGCGCGGTGGTCTGGAAGCTCACGCCTGCGGCGGTATCCACCATCGGCGCGTAGCCGTGGCAGCCTTCTTCCTTCAATACGGCCGGGATAATCTTCACGAACTCATCCAGCACGGCCTGGCGGTGATGTTGGCCTGGACGCGTACGGATTTCAGCAATAACAGTTAACATGATCATTTCTCCTGATGACAGGCTACCAGTTAAGCAAAAATCTCGCCGAGATGCTTGCGATATTCGGCGATATAGCGCGGCACATCTGGCATTTTAATCACGTCATTCACGATAAACGTTGGCAGCGGCTCCAGCGCCAGGAACTGATTTGCCTTATGGAAAGGCAAATAGGCGCCATCAACGCCCACGCCATGGAAGAACTGATCTTCGTCGGTAAAGGCATCCAACGGGGCATTCCAGGTCAGAGACAGCATGTATTTTTTGCCGTGCAGCAGACCGCCGGAACCGTATTTTTTAGCGCCATCAGAACGAGAGCGACCATCGCTGGCGTACAGCGATCCGTGGCCTTCGGTAAACACATCATCCATGTACTTTTTCACGGTCCACGGCGCGCCCATCCACCAGCCCGGCATCTGCCAGACGATGACGTCGGCCCACAGGAAATTCTGCACTTCGGCTTGAATGTCGTAATCGCCGTCGGTACGCACGACTTTAACATCGTGTCCGGCGTCGCGCAGGAAACCGTCCGCGACCTCGGTCAGGGTGTCGTTCAGTTGGCCGTTAGAGTGGGCGAATTTTTTCGCACCATTGATAATCAGGATATTGCTCATTCGTTTTCCTCAGTCTTGTGAGATTGGTCACGATTTTACCCGCAACAACGATGCGGTGAAATGAGCAAAATGTGTAAAGTCTTTTGCTTCTGGCGCAATAATGAGTCACCAACTCACCGTCACCTCAAAGCCGCCTTCCCGTACATTGGCCAGCGAAACGCGCATTCCGTGCAGCGCGGCAATACGCTTCACAATTGACAGTCCCAGGCCGCTACCGGTTTCATCCTGGCCTGGCGGACGGTAAAAACGCTCGCCAATCCGCGCCAGCGCGTCGGGGGAAATGCCCGGGCCGTTGTCGCGTACGGTAAAACTCTGGGCGCTAAGCGTGACGTCCACCGCGCTGCCGCGTGGACTATAGCGCACGGCATTGTCCAGCAGATTGCGGACCAGCAGGCTTAGCAGCAATGGCTGACCGGAACGGGTCACCTGAGTGTGAATATTCAGGCGGATCTCAATCCCCGCGCGCTGGGCGTGATGGTAAATATCCATCACCGCGGATTGCAGCAGATCGGCCAGCGGAATCGCTTCGATGTCATCGAGATTGTCCAGCGAATCCAGGCGTGAAAGCGTGAGCAGTTGATCCACCAGACGCGATGCGCGATCGATGCCCGTGTGCAGTTGCGCGAGCGCTTTTTCCTGCGCGGCGGGATCGTCGAGCGAAAGTTGTGCCACTTCGGTTTGCACCTTCAGCGCCGTCAGTGGGCTGCGGAGTTCATGCGCGGCATCGGAAGTAAAACGCCGCTCGCGCGTCATCATCTCCTGCGTGCGGTCAAACAGGTGATTCAGCGCGTCGAGCAAAGGGCGCACTTCCGTTGGCACGCCGTCGGTGGCGAGTTTTTCCGTGGCATCTGGCGCGCGCTGGTGTAACGACTGCGCCAGGCGCTTCAGGGGACGTAGCTCGCGGCTTAATAAGACGATAAGCAGTAACAGCATCAGCGGCAGCGCGACCAGCCATGGCGTGAGCTGCGAAGTGACGACATCCAGCGCCATCTCCTGGCGATATTCCCACTCCTGGCCGACCACGATGCGGTAATTGCCGTTGGGCGCCGTCAGCCACAGAAACCGCCACGCGTCTTTATCATCGTTGAGCTGGCCGTTATCAAAGCCATCACGGCGATAGTCATACGGAATATCCTGGCCATTTTCGCCATCGTGCAGCAGCATTTTGCCGTCAGTGGAATAAATGGCAAAGGCCAGCGCATCGTCGTCAAGATGCCCGTGTTTGGCTTTTTTGGGCGCTTCACGCATGCGGGCAGGGGCGTTGAGTTCGTCGATGTCCATCGTCAGCAGACGTTTTGCGAACAGCATCTGCTGGGTATCGAACAGCTTATCGAGCTTGTGCGTGGTCTGCTGCCACGCCACCACGCTGGCGGCGAGCCAGGCGGCCAGCGACAGCACTAAAAAAAGCAGCGTCAGGCGTAATTTCAGACTTAAAAGTTGCGTCAGTTTCATACGTCACCCAGGGTGTAACCGATCCCGTGGACGGTGCGGATAAAATGGCTGCCGAGTTTGCGGCGCAGGTGATGGACGTGAACTTCGACGGCGTTGCTGGAGACGTCATCATCCCAGGTGTACAGCTTCTCTTCGATGTTTTTACGCGGCAACACGCGGCCCGCGTTGCGCATCAGCAGTTCCAGCAGGGCGAACTCTTTCGGCTTGAGGGGGAGCGTTTCGCCGTCCAGTTTGGCGACCAGGCTCACCGGATCCAGCGTCACATTGCCGTGGCGCAATTCACTTCGGGTCTGACCGTGGCTGCGTCGCACCAGCGCCTCGAGTCGCGCGGCGACTTCCACCAAGGCAAAGGGTTTGCACAGATAGTCATCGGCCCCCAGGCGCAACCCCTCCACACGCTGATAAAGCGCGTCGCGCGCGGTGAGAATCAATACCGGCTCGCTGCGCCCTTTTTCGCGCCATTCGCGCAGAATATCGAGGCCATCCATGCCCGGCAGCGTGAGATCCAGCACGACCGCATCGTAAGGGGCGGAATAGAGCGCGGTTTTACCGGTGCCGCCGTCGGTGAACCAGTCAACGCTAAAGCCCATTTTTGTCAGCCCGGCTTTGAGGCCGTCACCAATGAGCTTGTCATCTTCTACCAGTAAAATGCGCATTATTTCCTCCATGAGGTTGCCGTTAAAGAGCAGTTAACCCCCAGTAAGCCTCTGCTGTACAGCAAAAATAAATAAATTTCCCCCTTAAGAAGTTGTTAAGGTTTACGCTGTTTAATGGAGTTCTAAACAACGTAAAGGGAGAGATAACGATGAAAAAATTAGCAGCGATGACGGCTATCATGATGATGACCACCGCCCCGGTGTTTGCCGCGCAAGGTGGATTCAACGGCCCGTCGGCCACGCCGGTCCAGACCCAGACGCAAACTCAGCAGGGCGGGTTCGTGGATAACGACGCCAATCTCACCACGGCGGCGAAGGTGAAAGATCAGAAGGACGACAGCTGGGTCAAACTGCGCGGGAACATCACCGAGCGCTTGTCTGATGACCGCTACCTGTTCCGCGATACCACCGGCACGGTGAATGTCGAAATTGACCATAAACGCTGGAACGGTCAGACCATCAGCCCGCAGGATAAAGTCGAAATTCAGGGTAAAGTCGATAAAGAGTGGAATGAGTTTGAAATCGACGTCAAACAGGTCATCAAGCTGAACAAATAATGTCAAAAAGGGCCGTTTCTGCGGCCCTTTTTCTTTGTGACTCGACTCGTCAGATAGGGTAGTATCTGCGGCAATATTGCCTGAAACCCACAGGTTTCTGAGTTGAGGAATGACATTTAATGAGCGATATGGCAGAGCGCCTCGCGCTACATGAATTCACTGAAAACGCCTATCTGAACTATTCCATGTACGTCATCATGGACAGGGCACTGCCGTTTATCGGCGATGGCCTGAAGCCGGTTCAGCGTCGCATCGTTTTCGCGATGTCAGAGCTGGGCCTGAGCGCCAGCGCGAAATTCAAAAAATCCGCCCGTACCGTGGGTGACGTTCTCGGTAAATACCATCCGCACGGCGACAGCGCCTGTTATGAAGCGATGGTATTAATGGCGCAGCCATTCTCCTATCGTTATCCGCTGGTCGACGGCCAGGGAAACTGGGGTGCACCGGACGATCCTAAATCCTTCGCCGCGATGCGTTATACCGAATCGCGCTTATCAAAATACGCAGAAGTGCTGCTCGGTGAACTGGGCCAGGGCACGGTCGACTGGGTGCCAAACTTTGACGGCACGATGCAGGAGCCGAAAATGCTGCCTGCGCGTCTGCCGAACATTTTGCTGAACGGCACCACCGGTATTGCCGTGGGGATGGCGACGGATATTCCGCCGCACAACCTGCGCGAAGTGGCGAAAGCGGCGATGACGCTGATCGAAAAACCGAACACCACTCTCGACGAAGTGCTGGATATCGTGCAGGGCCCGGATTATCCGACCGAAGCCGAAATCATCACCTCGCGGGCGGAAATCCGCAAAATCTACCAGAACGGACGTGGCTCCGTGCGCATGCGTGCGGTGTGGACCAAAGAAGACGGGGCCGTGGTGATCACCGCGCTGCCGCATCAGGTGTCGGGCGCCAAAGTGCTGGAGCAAATTGCTGCGCAGATGCGCAACAAAAAGCTGCCGATGGTGGACGATCTGCGTGATGAATCCGACCACGAAAACCCAACGCGTCTGGTGATTGTCCCGCGCTCTAACCGCGTGGACATGGAGCAGGTGATGAACCACCTGTTCGTCACCACCGATCTGGAAAAAAGCTACCGCATCAACCTGAACATGATTGGTCTGAATGGTCGTCCGTCGGTGAAAAACCTGCTGGAGATCCTGACCGAATGGCTGGCGTTCCGTCGCGATACCGTGCGCCGCCGCCTGAACTATCGTCTGGAGAAAGTCCTTAAGCGCCTGCATATTCTTGAAGGTTTGCTGGTGGCGTTCCTGAATATCGACGAAGTGATCGAAATCATTCGTTCTGAGGATGAGCCGAAGCCCGCGCTGATGTCGCGTTTTGGCATCAGCGAAACCCAGGCCGAAGCGATCCTTGAGCTGAAACTGCGCCATCTCGCCAAGCTGGAAGAGATGAAAATCCGCGGTGAGCAGAACGAACTGGAAAAAGAACGCGATCAGCTGCAGGCGATTCTGGCGTCCGAGCGCAAGATGAGCAACCTGCTGAAGAAAGAACTGCAGGCCGATTCCGATGCGTTTGGCGATGACCGTCGTTCTCCGCTGCACGAGCGCGAAGAAGCGAAGGCGATGAACGAGCACGATATGCTGCCGTCAGAGCCGGTGACCATTGTTCTCTCGCAAAGCGGTTGGGTACGTAGCGCCAAAGGCCACGATATTGACGCGCCAGGCCTGAGCTACAAAGCGGGCGACAGCTTTAAATCTGCCGTGAAAGGCAAGAGCAATCAGCCGGTGGTGTTTATCGATTCAACCGGGCGCAGCTATGCGATCGATCCGATTACGCTGCCTTCTGCGCGTGGGCAGGGCGAGCCGATTACCGGCAAGCTGACGCTGCCGCCGGGCGCAACGGTTGACCATATGCTGATGGAAGGCGAAGAGCAAAAACTGCTGATGGCGTCTGATGCCGGCTACGGTTTTATCTGTACCTTCAACGATCTCGTGGCGCGTAACCGTGCCGGTAAAGCGCTGATCAGCCTGCCGGATAACGCCCATGTGATGCCACCGCTGGTGATTGAGAACGACAACGACATGCTGCTGGCGATCACCGCCGCAGGCCGCATGCTGATGTTCCCGGTCAGCGATCTGCCGCAGTTGTCGAAAGGCAAGGGCAACAAGATCATCAGCATCCCGTCAGCAGAAGCGGCAAAAGGCGAAGATGGCCTGGCGCATCTCTTCATTCTGCCGCCGCAGAGCACGCTGACGGTGCATGTCGGCAAGCGCAAAATCAAACTGCGTCCGGAAGAGCTGCAAAAAGTGGTCGGCGAACGTGGACGTCGTGGTTCGCTGATGCGTGGTTTGCAACGGATTGATCGCGTGGAAATTGACTCCCCGAACCGTGAAAAATCGGGCGACAGCGAAGAGTAAACGAGCTTCTCCCCCTTCTGCTCAGAAGGGGGTTCTCGCTAAAATTTCCGATATAAAAAAACAAAATCCTTACCCGCCGACAGTTGAAGTATAATTGTCAGCCGTTAGGGCTTCTGAGGTCGCTATGCTATTAATTGTTCGCTTAATTCTTGCTGTTATCTACTGCATTCTGGTCTGCGTGTTCGGGTGCATTTACTGCCTCTTCAGTCCACGTAATCCAAAGCACGTTTCGACGTTTGGCCGCCTGTTCAGTCATCTTGCGCCGCTGTTTGGCCTGAAGGTCGAAAATCGCCTGCCAGAGGGCGCAGAACACTTCGGTAACGCCATCTATATCGGAAATCATCAAAATAACTACGATATGGTGACGGCTGCCGGCATCGTGCTGCCACCGACAGTGACTGTCGGTAAGAAAAGCCTGCTGTGGGTCCCGTTTTTCGGCCTGCTGTATTGGCTCACCGGCAACTTGCTGATTGACCGTAACAACCGTGCTAAAGCGCACAGCACCATCGCAGAAGTGGTGAGTCATTTTAAGAAACGTAAAATCTCTATCTGGATGTTCCCTGAAGGGACGCGCAGCCGTGGTCGCGGACTGTTGCCATTCAAAACCGGTGCGTTTCATGCTGCCATTGCGGCCGGTGTCCCGATTATTCCTGTGTGCGTTTCTAATACCTCTAATAAAATTAATCTTAACCGCTGGAATAACGGCCTCGCGATTGTCGAAATGCTGCCGCCAGTTGATACAAGCAAATATGGCAAAGATCAGGTTCGCGAGCTGGCCGCCCATTGTCGTGAACTGATGGCGCAAAAAATCGCTGAGCTCGACAAAGAAGTTGCTGAGAGAGAAGCCGCCGGTAAGGTTTAAGCCGGATTAAAGGGAAAACGAATTCCCGTGCAGTTAGCCGTTTTACATGGAGCAAATATGTCATTCAGTCGGCGTCAGTTTATTCAGGCTTCCGGAATCGCCCTTTGTGCCGGCGCGGTTCCGCTGACAGCCAACGCCGCCGGGCAGCAACAGCCGCTGCCCATTCCGCCGTTGCTCGAATCCCGTCGCGGTCAGCCCCTTTTTCTGACAATGCAGCGTTCGCACTGGTCTTTCACTCAGGGGACGCGCGCGGCGGTATGGGGTGTGAATGGCCGTTATCTTGGCCCGACCATTCGCGTCTGGAACGGCGATGACGTGAAGCTGATTTACAGCAATCGTCTGACCGAAAATGTCGCCATGACAATCAGCGGATTGCAGGTACCAGGCCCGTTGATTGGCGGTGCAGCACGCATGATGACGCCGAGCGCCGACTGGGCACCGGTTCTGCCAATTCGTCAGAGCGCTTCCACGCTGTGGTACCACGCAAATACCCCTAACCGCACCGCGCAACATGTGTATAACGGCCTGGCCGGGATGTGGTTAGTGGAAGATGACGTGAGCAAGTCTCTGCCGATTCCAAACCATTACGGGGTGGACGATTTCCCGATCATTATTCAGGACAAGCGCCTGGATAACTTTGGTACGCCGGAGTACAGCGAGCCCGGTAGCGGTGGGTTTGTCGGTGACATCCTGATGGTCAACGGCGCGCAAAGCCCGTACGTCGAGGTGTCTCGCGGTTGGGTTCGTCTGCGCTTGCTCAATGCGTCCAATTCACGTCGTTATTTACTGCAAATGAGCGATGGCCGCGCGCTGCATGTGATTTCTGGCGATCAGGGCTTTTTACCTGCGCCGGTATCCGTTAAGCAGCTGGCGCTGGCGCCGGGTGAACGTCGCGAAATTCTCGTCGACATGACTAACGGTGATGAAGTGTCCATCACCTGCGGCGAGGCGGCGAGCATTGTGGATCGCATCCGTGGCTTCTTCGAGCCGTCGAGTATTTTGGTCTCAACGCTGGTGCTGACGCTGCGTCCAACGGGTCTGTTGCCGCTGGTGACGGACAGTTTGCCGATGCGTTTACTGCCGCAAGAGATTATGAGCGGTACGCCGGTTCGCAGTCGTGACATCAGCCTGGGCGACGATCCGGGCATTAACGGTGCGCTGTGGGACATCAATCGCATTGATATCACCGCTCAGCAAGGAACGTGGGAGCGCTGGACGGTGCGGGCGGAAATGCCCCAGGCATTCCATATTGAAGGCGTGAGCTTCCTGATCCGCAACGTCAACGGGGCGATGCCGTTCCCGGAAGACCGGGGCTGGAAAGATACCGTCTGGGTCGACGGACAGGTCGAACTGCTGGTCTATTACGGACAGCCTTCCTGGTCTCACTTCCCGTTCCTGTTCCACAGCCAGACGCTGGAAATGGCCGATCGCGGCTCCGTGGGGCAGCTGCTGGTGAATCCTGCGCCATAAGTCAAATTCAAAACCCTCACCCCCTTTTGGGTGAGGGTTAAAACCGATAACAATACCCCTTCAATTTGCGTCACAAACCAGCGTATAATCCCCGCCCTTTGTTTATTTTTTCTTCGGAAGCATTATGAGCGCAATATCCTTGATCCAGCCGGATCGAGACCTCTTCTCCTGGCCCCAATACTGGGCGGCCTGTTTTGGACCGGCGCCATTCCTGCCGATGTCCCGCGAAGAGATGGACCAACTGGGCTGGGACAGCTGCGATATTATTCTGGTGACTGGCGACGCGTACGTCGATCACCCGAGCTTTGGCATGGCCATTTGTGGACGCATGCTGGAAGCGCAGGGCTTCCGTGTAGGGATCATCGCCCAGCCGGACTGGAACAGCAAAGAGGCTTTCATGAGCCTCGGCAAACCGAACCTGTTCTTCGGCGTCACCGCCGGCAACATGGATTCGATGATCAACCGCTATACCGCCGATCGTAAGTTGCGCCACGACGATGCGTACACCGCCGATAACGTCGCGGGCAAACGCCCGGATCGCGCCACTTTGGTTTACACCCAGCGTTGTAAAGAAGCATGGAAAGACGTGCCGGTCATCCTGGGCGGAATCGAAGCAAGCTTGCGCCGTACCGCGCATTACGATTACTGGTCTGATACCGTGCGCCGTTCGGTGCTGGTGGATTCAAAAGCTGACATGCTGATCTTCGGCAACGGCGAACGCCCGCTGGTAGAAGTGGCGCATCGTCTGTCGCAGGGTGAGCCGGTTGGCAATATCCGCGACGTGCGCAACACCGCGATTATGGTGAAAGAAGCGCTGCCGGGCTGGAGTGGCGTGGATTCCCGCATCATCGATATGCCGGGCAAAATCGACCCGATCCCACATCCGTACGGTGATGATCTGCCGTGCGCGGATAACAAACCGGTTGAGCCGAAAAAGACCGAGGCCAAAGCCGTTGTCGTTCAGCCTCCGCGTCCTAAGCCATGGGAAAAAACCTATGTGTTGCTGCCGTCTTTCGAAAAAGTGAAAGGCGACAAAGTACTGTACGCTCACGCGTCGCGTATTCTGCACCACGAAACGAACCCTGGCTGCGCGCGCGCCCTGATGCAAAAGCACGGCGAGCGTTATATCTGGGTCAACCCGCCAGCGATTCCGCTCTCCACCGAAGAGATGGACAGCGTATTTGCTCTGCCGTACAAACGCGTGCCGCATCCCGCGTATGGCGATAGCCGCATTCCGGCGTATGAGATGATCCGTTTCTCGATCAACATCATGCGCGGTTGTTTTGGTGGGTGTTCTTTCTGTTCAATCACCGAGCATGAAGGGCGCATTATTCAGAGCCGCTCTGAAGAGTCGATTGTCAACGAGATTGAAGCCATTCGCGACACGGTTCCGGGTTTTACCGGCGTGATCTCCGATTTAGGTGGCCCAACGGCGAACATGTATATGCTGCGCTGCAAGTCGCCGCGTGCAGAGCAGACCTGCCGTCGTCTGTCATGTGTTTATCCGAGCATTTGCGAGCATATGGACACCAACCACGAGCCGACGATCAATCTGTATCGCCGCGCCCGTGACCTGAAGGGCATCAAGAAGATCCTGATCGCCTCCGGTGTGCGTTATGACATCGCGGTAGAAGATCCACGCTATATTAAGGAGCTGGCGACGCATCACGTCGGCGGCTATCTGAAGATTGCGCCGGAGCACACCGAAGAAGGCCCATTATCGAAGATGATGAAGCCGGGAATGGGCAGTTATGACCGCTTTAAAGAGCTGTTCGACACCTATTCCAAACAGGCAGGCAAAGAGCAATATCTGATCCCTTACTTCATCTCTGCACACCCCGGTACGCGTGACGAAGATATGGTGAATCTGGCGCTGTGGCTGAAACAGCGCCGCTTCCGTCTGGATCAGGTGCAGAACTTCTACCCGTCGCCGCTCGCGAACTCCACGACCATGTATTACACCGGCAAGAACCCGCTGAGTAAGATTGGTTATAAGAGTGAAGATGTGGTGGTGCCTAAAGGTGATAAACAGCGCCGTCTGCATAAAGCGCTGCTGCGTTATCACGATCCGGCAAACTGGCCGTTAATCCGTCAGGCGCTGGAAGATATGGGTAAAAAGCATTTGATTGGTTCACGCCGCGATTGTCTGGTGCCTGCGCCAACGGTGGATGAAATGCGCGAAGCGCGTCGTCAGAATCGTCATACGCGCCCGGCACTCACTAAGCATACGCCGATTGTGCATCAGCGTTCGAATGGTGCGGCGGGTGCGAAGAAAAGCGTGAAGCGTAAGATCGGTTAACGCTGATGCCCTCACCCCAGCCCTCTCCCACAGGGAGAGGGGGAAGAGCGCACTTGCTCGCAAGTCGAAGATGAAGAGTGCGTTTGCTCGCAGGGAGAGGGTGAAAAACGCGGATGTCACCCAGGTGAGAACGTGTTTCTGCTCGCAGAGAGGGGCGGAAAGAGTTGCCTCTCCCACAGAGAAAGGGCAGAAAAGAGCTCCCTCTCCCTGTGGGAGAGGGGTAGGGTGAGGGGAAATTACCCGCCGAACTGGTCCGGATCGGGGCCCAGCCGTTTACCCTGATCCAGTTTTGCGATCTCGCCCAGCTCATCTTTATCCAGACGGAAATCCCATACATCGAAGTTCTCGGCAATGCGCGACGGTGTGACCGATTTCGGAATCACCACCAGGCCGCTATCCAGATGCCAGCGAATGACAATCTGAGCCACTGTTTTGCCGTACTTCTCGGCCAGTTCACGAATGATTTTTTGATCGAAAACGCCTTCGCCACCCTGTGCCAGCGGGCTCCAGGATTCGGTTTGAATCTTGTGGGTGGCGTTCCAGGCATGTAGCTGGCGCTGCTGCATCAGCGGGTGCAGCTCGATCTGGTTGATCACCGGAGCGACGCCAGTTTCATCGATCAGCCGTTGCAGATGATGCACCTGGAAATTACATACCCCAATACTCTTCACCAGGCCTGCCTGCTGCAGCTCGATCATGCCTTTCCAGGCGTCAACGTAATGATCGATCGCGGGAACCGGCCAGTGCATCAGATACAGATCGACGAAATCCAACTGGAGCTTATCCAGGCTTTCCTGCAGAGCGTCATGCGGGCGTTTTTGGTCGTCATTCCACAGTTTGGTGGTGATGAATAACTCATCGCGCGGGACGCCTGCGCTGGCAAGCGCGGTTCCTACGCCGTCTTCATTTTTGTATGCGGCGGCGGTATCGATGGACCGATAGCCGACTTCCAGTGCTTTGTGAATGGCGGACACGACCTCGTCGTTACCGGCTTTCCATACGCCTAGCCCTAACTGGGGCATTACGTTGCCGTCCTGAAGCTTGATTACGGTTTGGTTTGCCATTTTTCCTCCTCCATTTGCTCATTACCGGGGGAGCCCCCGGTAATGTGGTGTGCATTAAGTCTGGACGAAAAGTCAAAAAACGAAAGGCAAGATGCGAAAACGCTTAGCGTGCCGCTTCGTAGATGCGACGGCTCACGTCCAGAGTAATGTCTTGATGTTCACCCAGTTGTGTCATGCCGTGCTCTTCCAGTTTGGCCAGCAGAGCCGGGATAGAGCTGCCGTCCAGGCCGTAACCAGAGAGGCGAGTTGGCACGCCCATCTGCTCGAAGAAGTTGCGCGTCGCTTCGATTGCGGCATCGATGCGCTCGTCTTCTGAACCGGAAGTGATGTTCCAGACACGCTCGGCGTATTGCAGCAGTTTGGCGCGTTTGGTGTCACGTTTTTCATTCCACAGCGCAGGCAGAACGACCGCCAACGTCTGGGCGTGGTCCAGGCCGTGCATCGCAGTTAGCTCATGGCCAAGCATATGCGTTGCCCAGTCCTGCGGGACGCCTGCGCCAATCAAACCGTTCAGCGCCTGCGTCGCTGCCCACATCACGTTGGCACGCACATCGTAGTTTTCTGGCTCTTGCAGCGCTTTTGGACCGTCTTCAATCAGCGTCAGAAGAATACCTTCGGCGAAACGATCCTGAATTTTGCCGTTCACCGGATAAGTGACGTACTGCTCAACCGTGTGGACGAAGGCATCCACCACGCCGTTAGCAACCTGACGCGGCGGCAACGTGTAGGTGTAAACCGGGTCCAGAATAGCGAAGACAGGCTGAACGTGGTCGTTCATAAAGGCTTGTTTATCACCCGTGGTTTTACGAGAGATCACCGCACCTTTGTTGGATTCAGAACCTGTTGCTGGCAGCGTCAGCACAGAACCCATCGGGATTGCGCTTTTCACGTCGCGACCGCCGGTTTGCAGGATATGCCACGGATCGACGCCGTCGGCATAATGCGCAGCTGCGGCGATAAATTTGGTGCCGTCGAGAACTGATCCGCCGCCCACCGCCAGCAGGAAGGTGATGTTTTCTTCACGGGCGATCTTGACGGCGTTCATCAGCGTTTCGTACGACGGGTTTGGCTCGATGCCGCCAAACTCACGCACATCTACGCCTTCGAGGGCGCTGTAAACCTGATCCAGCACGCCGGTCTTTTTGACGCTACCGCCACCGTACGTGATCAGCACGCGAGCGCCTGCCGGAATTTGATCGCGCAGATCGGCGATAGCATTTTTGCCAAACAGAATGCGGGTTGGGGTATGCAGATTAAAGTTGTTCATTGCTCGTTCCCTTATGTGGGTGAAAAATCGTGGCGGCGCATAGGGCTACCTGATGGTGATCATTGTGGCCATCGGACGCTATCCTCTCAATGCACATTTCTGCCGTTGTCTTGCCCATTTCTACAGATGGCTGGAGAAAATGCGAAAAAGTACGCACACTGTCATCATTGGAAACGGTAGGGAGAGCGCGCACAGATGAACCGCGAAGAGATTTGCCAGCAACTGACTAAAAAAATTAACAATCTGAAAGATAAAGAAAATAATCTCAACGATGTGCTGCCAGATATTCGTTTGTTATACGGGACGCAGCCCGGAACGCGTACGCCGGTGATGTATCAGCCCGGCATCGTTTTTCTCTTTTCGGGCCATAAAATTGGTTATATCAATGAACGTGTGTTCCGCTACGACACCAACGAATATTTGCTCCTGACAGTACCTTTACCCTTCGAATGTGAAACCTTCGCGACAGAAGCGGTTCCGCTGGCGGGTATTCGGGTTAATGTCGATATTCTCCAGCTCCAGGAGTTGCTGATGGACATCGGTGAAGACGAGCTTTTCCAGCCTGCGATGGCTGCGAGTGGCATCAACTCGGCTACGCTCTCCGATGAGATTTTGTGTGCCATTGAACGCTTGCTGGATGTGATGGAAAGGCCGCTGGATGCGCGGATTCTCGGCAAGCAAATTGTGCGCGAGATTCTTTATCATGTGCTGATGGGGCCGGGTGGCGGGGCGCTGCTGGCGCTGGTGAGCCGCCAGACGCATTTCAGCCTGATTAGCCGCGTACTGAAGCGTATCGAAAGCCAGTACACCGAAAACCTGAGCGTGGATGAGCTGGCTTCAGAAGCGAATATGAGTATTTCGGCGTTCCACCATAATTTTAAATCGGTCACCAGCACCTCGCCACTGCAGTATCTGAAAAGCTATCGCCTGCACAAAGCCCGCATGCTGATGATTCATGACGGCATGAAGGCCAGCGCCGCAGCAATGCGCGTGGGCTATGAGAGTGCGTCGCAGTTTAGTCGTGAGTTCAAACGTTATTTCGGCGTGACGCCAGGGGAAGATGCGGCGCGTATCAGGATGATGCAGGGGATTTAAAACTCACCCTCTCGCTGGAGAGGGCTGATTATCAGGCGTTGCAGTATTTCTTTTTAATGACCACCGCGATGGTGCCTACCAGTCCTGCCACTAACAGGAACATCGGTAGAATCATCAGGAACGTCATCACCTGATCTTCGTGTCGTTTCACAAACGGGATCATGCTAATGGCATAACCCATTGACGTCACTACGCCGACCCACAAGAGTGCGCTCAGCCAGTTAAAGAACTGGAAACGACGGTTAGACAGGCCGGAGATGCCCGCCATGGTGGGTAGCAATGTGCGAATAAAGGCCAGAAAACGCCCGGCTAACAGCGCCAGTAAACCATGACGATCGAACATACAGGTCGCCCGCTCATGGTATTTAACAGGCAGTTGCGACAGCCAGCTTTTTACCACGCGGGTGTTACCGAGCCACCGTCCCTGTAAATAGCTTAACCAGCAACCCAGGCTCGCAGCAGAAGTCAGAATCACAACGGTAGGGGCGAAGTCCATGACGCCTTTACCGATTAACGCACCTGCCAGTAACAGCAGGCTATCCCCTGGAAGAAACGACGCGGGAAGCAAACCATTTTCCAAAAACAGCGTTGCGAACATGACAAAATAAACAATGCCCACAACGTGTGGATCCGCCAGCGCAGCAAAATCGTGATGCCAGAGCGCAGCGATAATATCTTGAATGACAGCCATGGACTTTCCTGTGGAACAACTTATATGCGGCTATTGTACTCCTCATTTTATCCGCTGGCGTTGATCGCTCACGCAACAAATGCAGACTTTTCTGCTTATAGCATCGATAAAACGGTTCGGGAGTACAGTTTAAGCCTGCACATTACACGATACGCTCAAAACCTGCCGATAAATCCGCAATCAGATCGTCAACATTCTCTAAACCGATATGCAGTCGGATCAGCGTGCCGGTAAAATCCACTTCGCCGCCGGGACGCAGGTCAGCAATCTGTTCTGGCTGATTAGGCAGAATCAGCGATTCAAACCCGCCCCAGGAATACGCCATGCTGAACAGCGTAAAGTTATCCAGATAGGTTGCCAGCTCGTCATTGCTCAGACGTTTATTCAGAACAAATGAGAACAAGCCGCTACTGCCCGTAAAGTCACGTTGCCAGAACTCATGGCCTTTACTGCCTGGCAGCGCTGGATGATTAACGCGAGCCACCTGGGGATGCTGCGCCAGCCATTCGGCCACTTTGAGACTGCTTTCATGATGCTGACGCAGGCGTACACCGAGCGTGCGTATTCCGCGGCTGGTCATATAGGCGGTATCGGCATCCACCATTTGTCCCATCAGATAGGCATTTTCGCGTAGTTGATCCCAACAGCGGGCGTTGGACACTGCCGTGCCGATCATGCCGTCAGAGTGGCCGATAAGGTATTTTGTGGCGGCCTGGATGGAGATATCGATGTCGAAATCCAGCGCTTTGAACAATACACCTGCGGCCCAGGTGTTATCGATCATGATAATGGCGTCCGGAGCGACGCGACGCACGGCGCGAACAATCGCCGGAACGTCATGCACTTCCATGGTGATGGAACCCGGTGATTCCAGGAACACAATCCGCGTATTGGGCTGAATAAGTTCCGCAATACCTTCGCCAATCAACGGATCAAACCAGCCGGTCGTGACGCCAAGTTTGGTGAGGATTTTGGTACAGAAATCCTGACTGGGTTCGTAGGCGGTGTTGGTCATCAGAATATGATCGCCCTGTTCAACAAACGCCAGAATGGTATTTGCGACAGCCGCCGCACCGCACGGGAACAGGGCACAACCGGCACCGCCTTCCAGTTCGCACATCGCATCCTGCAGCGAAAAATGGGTCAACGTGCCGCGACGACCATAAAACAGTTCGCCTTTCGCGCGGTTGCGGGTGGCATGTTTTTTGGCCTCGACGGTTTCAAAAACCAGCGAGGAGGCGCGCTGGATAACGCTATTTACCGAACCCTGAGTGTACTTTTTACTCCGTCCGGCCTGGACAAGCGTGGTATCAAGATGTTTCTCTGCCATGTTCGCTAAACCTGTTTTATCCGTCTGGACGTCCAGACTACCATGAATGTGAAACTCTGCACCCGGATGCTTAGCGAATAAGCACAATATTTTCTAAAAAATAAGCATAAGAAATTTTTACTGTGTAAGCGCAAGGAAAATGAGCGGAAATTACGGCAGTATGTAAATACTAATGAGAACCACTATCAATTCGATGTGGTTTTGATATTATTATGCTCAGAAAATGTGATTTGCGTCCTGGAGATACAGAGTGGGTAATAATTTGATGCAGACGGATCTGTCCGTCTGGGGCATGTACCAACATGCTGACATCGTGGTTAAGATTGTGATGATCGGCCTGATTCTGGCGTCCGTGATCACCTGGGCTATTTTCTTCAGCAAAAGCGTTGAGCTGATTTCCCAAAAGCGTCGCCTGAAGCGCGAACAACAGCAGCTGGCTGAAGCACGCTCTCTGGATCAAGCAAATGACATGACATCGGCGTTCCATGCGAAAAGCCTGACCTCGATGTTAGTGAATGAAGCGCAGAACGAGCTGGAACTTTCCGCAGGCAGTGAAGATAACGAAGGCATCAAAGAGCGTACCGGTTTCCGCCTGGAACGTCGCGTTGCTGCCGTCGGTCGTCACATGGGTCGCGGTAACGGTTATCTGGCCACCATCGGTGCGATTTCCCCGTTCGTCGGTCTGTTTGGTACGGTTTGGGGCATCATGAACAGCTTCATCGGTATCGCCCAGACGCAAACAACCAATCTTGCCGTTGTGGCGCCAGGTATCGCAGAAGCATTGTTGGCAACGGCTATCGGTCTGATTGCAGCAATTCCTGCGGTGGTTATCTATAACGTCTTTGCCCGTATGATTGGCAGCTTCAAAGCGACGTTGGGCGATGTTGCCGCACAGGTTCTGCTGCTGCAAAGCCGCGATCTCGACCTCAGCGCCAGCAATGTTAAGCCGGTTCACTCTGCTTCGAAACTGCGTTTAGGTTAATCAATTATGGCAATGCGTCTTAATGAAAATCTGGACGATAATGGCGAAATGCATGAAATCAACGTGACGCCGTTTATCGACGTTATGTTGGTTCTGCTGATTATCTTCATGGTTGCCGCGCCTCTGGCGACGGTGGATGTGAAGGTCAATCTGCCAGCGTCCTCCAGCCAGCCGCAGCCGCGTCCGGAAAAACCGATTTATATCTCCGTGAAAGCCGATAAATCGATGTTCCTGGGCAACGATCCGGTGACGGATGACTCTGTTATTCCCGCGCTCGACGCAATGACGCAAGGTAAGAAAGACACCACGGTCTTCTTCCGGGCTGACAAAACCGTCGACTACGAAACCATGATGAAAGTAATGGACACGCTGCATCAGGCGGGTTATCTCAAAATTGGTTTAGTCGGCGAAGAGACGGTCAAACCGAAATAAAAAAAGCTGGCGCAAGCCAGCTTTTTTGTTGTCAGCTTTAAACCACCTCCTCGGGAGGTGGTGATTGTTTTTCCAGTACAGTGGTTATCCCAGGTGTTCCCCGCCACATACGCCATGCACTTCTGCCGTGACGTAGCTTGACTCCTGACTCGCCAGATAAACATAGACCGCTGCCAGTTCCGCCGGCTGCCCCGCGCGCTTCATTGGCGTCTGCTGACCAAACTGTGGGATTTTTTCCTGCGGCTGGCCACCAGAAATTTGCAGTGCCGTCCAGATTGGACCCGGTGCGACCACGTTTACCCGAATGCCTTTCTCCGCAACCTGTTTTGCAAGTCCACGGCTGTAGTTGAGGATCGCGGCTTTTGTCGAAGCGTAATCCAGCAGATGTGGACTGGGCTGATAGGCCTGAATCGAAGAGGTCGTCACAATGCTGGACCCGGCTGGCAGGAGTGGAATCGCCTCCTGAGTTATCCAGAAAAGCGCCAGCACGTTCACCGCGTAAGTCTCTTTAAACTGTTCCGTGGTGAGGTTGGCAATGTTTTCGACCTCAGTCTGTTTACCCGCGACCAGCGCCAGCGTATCCAGCCCGCCCAGCGCGTCGTGTGCGGTATGCACCAAGGAGCGGGCAAACGACTCATCGCTTAAATCGCCTGGGATCAGCACCGCTTTACGGCCGGCTTCTTCGATGAGCTGTTTGACCTGCTGAGCATCTTCTTCTTCAGCGGGCAGATAGTTAATCGCCACGTCAGCACCTTCACGTGCGTAAGCAATCGCCGCTGCGCGTCCGATACCGGAATCACCCCCCGTGACCAGCGCTTTGCGCCCACTTAGCCTACCGCTTCCCTTATACGTCTTTTCGCCGCAGTCAGGCACGGGCGTCATCTTCGATTGCACGCCGGGAGCAGGTTGTTTCTGTTTAGGGAAGTCACCGGTGTGATACTGGGTTGTTGGATCCTGGAATGTTGTCTGGTGATTTGCCATAAGGAATCTCCTTGCTCGCGTTGTAAAACAATAAGCGTAGGTGATTCATCCAGGCTTTAGGGATTATTCAGGATAATCCTTAATCCCAGTATGGAACACGACCAGACGGGCTAATAAAGGCGACGCAAGGGGAGAGGTTAATGCTAAGGCGTGTTCGAGGAAGTATCTGTTTTAGAGGCCAGCGCGTCTTCATCCAGCGCAACCGTGGTGACATTGGATGTGCGATAGTCGCCATCCGCCAGTTTACGGGAGAGGCGCAGGGTAGCGGTTTCTCGGGCCAGTAAATATTGGTAATTCGTTTCCAGGCGGCCCATTATTTTATCTTTCAGCTCGGGCTTGAGTTCCATCACTGCATTAATCATCGCGCCGTAGATTTCTTCTTTAACCTGCAAAGAATATATTTCATGGCGGTTTTGCCATTTCAAACGAACGACGGCTGCCGGGATCGATACCAGGTCTTGTGCAATGCGGGCCATCTCGTCATTTTTATGTTTTTTCAAGGCCTCGAGATTTTGCTTTAAGATAAACTCATCACTTTTATGGTTATCTAAAGTCAAATAAACGTTATTATCTTCAACTTCTTTCACGTTAATCATCCTCTAGTTTATAAAAAATAGGGTTGTTTTTCTCTCTGGTAATAAGATTAAGCCAAATTTCGTTGCCTGCTTCATTTATTTGTTCGGACTTTTCAGCCATTATTTGACTTAATGTTTGGGCATCTATTTCGCCTTCGGCCTGCAGGTCGTTAAGGAGATGCGCAAAAGCTTCGATCTTTATCACGCGAAACAGTCGGTCTTTAATATGTCTGTCGTGCTCTTCCAGCAGCATATTACGGGATTTACCGGTACGGGTAACACCAATTAATATGTCGGCTTCGAAATCGGAAAGTTTTCTTTTTCCCTGAGTGAAATTAGCATGGCTTTCTGCTTCCCCCGATTTTGGAACCACAGAGGCGATGTGGAACCTGACCGGGACGAGATTCTCGGGCAGCATTTTTATTTCCTTTAATTTCAACCGGGTAGGATCAGATAGGGCGTGAGATTCGTTGACAATAACATGAGGCAAATTTAAAATCAAAAAAAATGGAGCCAACCATGAACAGCATTTCTTATTCTGTTATTACATTACTTTTGCTTACCGCTGGCGTTCTTTTATTGATGCGCGAGTTCAATAAAACGAAAGACACACGGCCACTCGGCGAGCAGCCTCAGCCCATTCCGATGACCAAGGAAGAGGGGGAAGATCATTTCTCGCTGCTGATGAATTCGATAACTCCGGTATGGTACTGGCGCGTCAATCACGAATATATCGATTTTCTTCATGCAACAATTAAGCGAATGAAGATGACCGAAATAAATGATACGCCGGGCCTTTTTGAAGCACAGCGCCGTTGCAGTGACCTGAATTCAGCGGTTTATAAATATTACGACAATATCAAAAAGCGCTGTCTTAACGGCGAAAAGGTCTCTTATTCAGACCTCGACGTGTTAAACCTGCGTCAGTGTTTTCGTGAGTTTAGTCTGGAAGCCTACCCGGATCTGGTGGTGATCGTCTGGCCGGAATATCAACGCCCGTTGGTTAATCCCTCAGAGGTGTAAGGTCTTTGTTGGTAAGTTGTTGCAAACAGTTCACCGCGCTGCGATATAATGCAGCCTGGTTTCGCTTGCTGACAGGACTTTATGGAACGCTTTTTTGAAAATGCAATGTACGCTTCGCGCTGGTTATTAGCACCCGTCTATTTTGGGTTATCACTGGCACTCGTCGCGCTGAGCATCAAATTTTTCCAGGAAATTTTTCACGTTCTCCCCAATATTTTCTCAGTGGCAGAGTCCGATCTGATTCTGGTGCTGCTGTCGTTAGTGGATATGACGCTGGTGGGCGGGCTGCTGGTCATGGTGATGTTCTCGGGCTACGAGAACTTTGTCTCTCAGCTGGATATCGCCGAGCACAAAGAGAAGCTCAGTTGGCTGGGCAAAATGGATGCCTCGTCGCTAAAAAATAAAGTTGCGGCATCCATTGTGGCGATCTCTTCCATCCACCTGCTGCGCGTGTTTATGGATGCGAAAAACATCCCGGACAATAAACTGATGTGGTACGTCATTATTCATCTGACGTTCGTGCTGTCGGCGTTTGTCATGGGGTATCTGGATAAAATCAATCGCAGTGGCAAGTACTGATTCCCTTCGCCCTCTCCGCCAGGAGAGGGCATCTGGTAGCACAAAACACTATTTATCCGACGACGCTTGCCATAAATTCAGCTGCCCATCTTCGACATGTTGATCAATGCTTTTCAGCTCGTCTTCGCTAAAGCGCAGATTGTTCAGCGCCTGCACGTTCTCCTCCAGCTGTTCCGGGCGGCTGGCACCAATCAATACGGACGTCACGCGCTCGTCTTTGAGCAGCCAGCTTAACGCCATTTGCGCCATCGTCTGACCTCGCACCTGCGCCATTTCATTGAGCAAACGCAGGCTGTTGAGGTTGGCCTCGGTCAGCATCTTTTCTGTTAAACCGCGCACTTTTTTGCCTTCTCGCTGCATGCGAGAGCCATCAGGAATGCCGTTCAGGTATTTTCCGGTTAACAAACCCTGCGCCAGCGGCGTAAACGCAATACACCCGGTGCCGTTGGCTTGCAGCGTATCCAGCAGGCCGCTCTTATCCACCCAGCGATTAAGCACGTTGTACGAAGGCTGATGGATCAGCAGCGGAATTTTCCATTCACGCAATAAATCAGCCATCTCTTGCGTGCGCTCGGGTGAATAGGATGAGATCCCAACGTAAAGCGCTTTTCCGCTCTGAACGGCGTGCGCCAGCGCAGAGGCGGTCTCTTCCATCGGCGTATTTTCATCAACGCGATGCGAATAGAAGATATCGACATACTCCACACCCATGCGGGTGAGACTCTGGTCGAGGCTCGCCAGCAGATATTTGCGCGAGCCGCCGGAGCCATACGGGCCAGGCCACATGTCGTAACCGGCTTTTGTAGAGATGATTAATTCATCGCGATACGCCGCGAAATCCTGGCGCAGCAGGCGGCCAAAATTCTCTTCGGCACTGCCCGGAGGCGGACCGTAGTTGTTGGCCAGATCAAAATGGGTGATGCCTAAATCAAACGCTTTGCGCAGAAGGGTGCGCTGGGTATCGAGAGGCTGCACGTGGCCGAAGCTGTGCCACAGGCCGAGTGATAGCGCGGGCAGACGTAAGCCACTTTTACCGCAGTATCTATACTGCATATTTTCGTAGCGGCTTGGGTAGGGGGTCCAGGTCATGATGTCTCCTTTCATAGCGATGAATTTTCGAAACAGCGTTTTCATTCTATCCTTATACAATCACAATTCCTGGAGATATGCGATGACGCGCCTGACCGCTAAAGATTTTCCGCAAGAGTTGATCGAATATTACGACTACTACGCGCACGGCAAAATTAACAAACGCGAGTTTCTGAATCTGGCTGCACGCTACGCTGTGGGCGGTGTGACGGCGCTGGCGCTGTTTAATATGCTCAAACCGAATTACGCTCTCGCGGAACAGGTGAAATTTACCGACCCCGATATTCTCCCTGAATATATTCACTACCCTTCGCCGAATGGGCACGGGAAGGTGCGCGGCTATCTGGTGAAGCCAGCCAAAGCGACGGGAAAGGTGCCGGCGGTCGTCGTCGTGCATGAAAACCGGGGGCTGAATCCGTATATCGAAGATGTCGCCCGACGCGTGGCAAAAGCGGGATACATTGCGCTGGCGCCGGATGGGCTAAGTTCGGTCGGCGGCTATCCCGGCAACGATGAAGAAGGGAAAGTGCTGCAACAAAAAGTCGATCCGACCAAACTGATGAACGATTTCTTTGCCGCCGTTGAGTTTATGAAAACGCATCCGGAGGCGACCGGAAAAGTGGGGATCACCGGATTTTGCTATGGCGGTGGCGTGTCGAATGCCGCTGCGGTGGCGTATCCCGAACTGTCGTGCGCGGTGCCGTTTTATGGCCGTCAGCCCGCGGCCAGCGATGTGCCCAAAATCAAAGCCCCATTGCTGCTTCACTATGCCGAGTTAGATAAGAACATTAACGAAGGTTGGCCTGCTTATGAGGCTGCGCTGAAAGCGAATAATAACGTGTACGAGGCTTATATTTATCCCGGTGTGAATCACGGATTCCACAATGATTCCACGCCGCGTTACGACGAGTCCGCCGCAGATCTTGCGTGGAAACGGACCCTGGGTTGGTTCGAGAAGTATTTGAGTTAAGCGTCTGGCCGGGCAGACGTTCGCGCTGCCCGGCCATTTAACGATTAGAAGCTGTAGCTCATACCCGCCTGAACGCTGGCGTCGTTATCCACATCGCCCGTTCCCACGTATACGCCCGTGTTGATCGTAAAATTATGGGCAATCGTAGCGTTAACACCCGCACCGAAAATACCCATGGTGTTGTTGTGACCTGAAGTATTGTGATAATCCGCCGCTTTGATATCGGTGTCGTCGCTGAATTCTTGCTGGAAGCGAGCATCAACCCACGGCATCACCTGCACGTTTTTATTCAGATCGCGAAGCGTAGTCGTCAAGCGCACGCCCGCGCCGCTGTTCCATGAAGAAACCTGGCTGTCGGCAAAGGTCACTGCGCTATCGGAGAAGCCGTTCGCTTTGGTCTGATCCCAGCCTAGCGTGGCGTAGGGCTGCAACAGCGTTTCGCCCGGCAGCACGACGTTTACCCCGGTACGCCCCTGAGCCCTATACAGGCTCCCGTTGGTCGAACTGTGAAGCGCCTCGGTCATGCCGCTGGTATCGCCGGTAACGTTATTGGCGGAAAGTGAATAGCGCATATCGCCATAGCTGATACTGCCGTCAGCAAACATCCCCCAGAATTTGCCATTCAGCGCCTGCTGCCAGCCGCCGTAAAGGCTGTAGTAATTACCGTAAACGCTGTCTTTGAAGCTGTCTGCGCCGTCGCCGGTATCCTGTACGCGGCTGCGGGTCCATGCCAGAGCGATACCGGCCGTTACGCTATCGCCATTATCCAGATGCGCCGTCCAGTCAACGCCGCCCTGGGCACCCTGGGTAATGCTTTTATAATCGACGTCGTTACTGTAGCTACCATTCTGATACAGGAAATCCCCCCAGACCTGTGCGCCGTCCTGTTGTTCACCGTACAGGTTCGCGAGATGGACCTGATTCATGTGGTTACTAATGTCATCTGCCACCTGTTGTCCGGCCTGTTCTGCAGCATCCAGACCTGCAACCAGCCCCTGGACGTCACTCGCCAGCGAACCTTTCGCGCTAGTAAATTCAATATTCCAGCTCTGGCTGTTATCCGCTGCACGCTGTGTTTGTGGCGCGCTGTCGGCGGCAGCAATATTCAGCTCATTGTTATAATTATATGCACCGCTGCGGTTCTCGACACTCTGCTGACCATTCGTAAACGTCGCCCCAGCGTATGCTTGCGGCGTATTTGTGCTGGCGGTATTGAATGTCCCCAGAATGACATTTTTCTGATCGCGTGCAGAAGCGGTAATACTGCTCACCACCACCGCGTTATTCGCGCCTGTAATAGTGCCAAAATCCACAAAGCTATCGGTGCTCATCGTAACGGTCGCATTGCTGCCAGTGGACTGAGCAACAAGACGTGAGCCGTTTTGCAGATCCCAGGTAGTGGTATCATTAATTTTATCGATGCTGATGCTGTTATTACTGGTGGTATTGACCGTTTCGAACTGACTAATTTGTCCGGAAATCGAACTCCCGGCATCCATCGACAGCGTATCGCTTCCGTCACCGCCGTCGACATTTCCGTCAACGCGCGAATTATTGGTCAATACAAGCGTGTCATCACCTTTACCGGTGGTGATATCGCCGTTAACGGCGGCATTATTTTGCAGTGTGATGGTGGTATTCCCGCTATTCTGGCTAGCATTCACATTGCCATCAACCGTGCTGTTATCCACCAGAAGGTCATTCGCAGAATGACCTTCTAGCGTGACGTTACCCTTGACCACGCTGTTATTGGCCAGGGAAAGAGTGGTTGCGCCGTTTTCATTGATAGCACCAATATCACCCGTCACAGTGCTGTTATTGAGCACCAGCGAATCGTGGGTTGTGCCATACATGCCGATGGCGACATCACCAAAAGCATCGACATTCATATCGCTGAAGGGCTTGTATTGACTCAGTTTTGCCGCGAGAGCATCGATGTTTTGTGCGATTTCACTTTGAGCCGCATCGACAGAAGATCGCGTCAGCGTAATTGTGGTATCGGCTTTATCGCTCCCGGCGTAAATTCCGCCCTTATCCATCGAACTGTCACTTAAGGCTATATTTTGTGTGCCCGCGCCAGCACTAATTATGCTGCCATGGAGGACGCTGCCGTTGGTGATATTCACCGCGTGTGTTCCGTTATCCATTGGATCGAGATAGATAGCAGAGCCCATCATGTAATCTTTAGGATTATTGTAATTCCCGCTCGCGCTTTCACCATTGAGAGTCGAATGATCAACGTTCACCGTCGTATTGGTGGTTGAACCAGGTGAACCGGCTTCAATCATATCAACCGTTGCATTATTCTTTACGGTTATGTTTACATTGCCACCATTGCTGCCCTGAATGTACCGTCCCGACATATCCGTTCCGGAAACGGTTAATGACTGCGTGTCACCTTCTCCTCGGGCACCGTCCATATAAATATTATCCGACGTTGCATCTGCCATTACGGCATCAGTGACGCCTTTGTCCTGATAATAGCTCCCGTTATTATATTGCGACAGACCACAAGTTTGTGCTGTGCCGTTATTAGAGCAAGGTGTGTTCGTAGAATTCGCAGCAAAGGCTGAAAGAGAAGTTAACGACATTAATACACATTGTGAAAGCAATGAGCGTTTAAGTAATTTACGCATTTTATTATCTCGAAGGTTTAAGTGGGATTGGCTCCTTTTTAAAGTAAAAATATCTATTTGAGAATATTCTTAGTCTTTTGTGGTGTAATTAAATTTTAAAATATATCAGGTGGGAAAATAACCTTTAAAATATCTAAATCTGATTGGTGTTATAAAATATATTCAAACAATAAATGTTAATGATTAATTAGCACGCAAATTATGCGGGTAATGAGCTGAAAGTGCATAGATTGATTGGTTGAGGCTATGGAGAGAGTAACCCTTTAGAGTGATGTGGTTAATTTAATGAAAGCTTGTTTTACATTCCCTTATCTTCTGACATGTTAAAAAACTATTCTAAATGAGAATTAAACTCTTCAGGAAAAATTCGCATAACATCAGTCAGTCTGTGAATTATTTTTAAAATTACGTGTGTGAATAGGTATAAGTTCGCCATTTTCTGCCGATAACGAAAGTAAGACTCGCCTTTGGGCGAGTTTTCCCTAACGGCAAGGATAACTCTTATGCATATGCTTCGTAATTTTACCATCCGTTTCGTCGTGCTGGCGATTCTGGGTGTTTTTTGTTTAATGTGGGCCGGGGTTGGATTTTATAGCTCATGGTCACTTTCCAGGGTCTCAGAAGGTAATGAAACCGATCGTCAAATTGTCAAAAAAATGACAATCCTTGGACAGGGCAACGATCAGTATTTCCGCTTCGTCACACGCCTGAGTCGTGCGATGGAAGCCAAAGCAGCAGGAGGCACACCCGATTTAACGTCTGCACAAACGGCGCTAGACAACATGAGCAAACGTCTTGAGGAGATGAAAGCGGTCTCGCACGGCGCGATGAATGAAGCGGTCTTCGCAGAAGTCATCAGCACCTGGCAGGCATTGCTGGAACAAGGCATTGCACCGCAGATGGTAAAGGCGCAGCAAGGCGATGACGCGGGTTACCGTCAGCAGGCAAATGAGATTACTCCGCCGCTCAGCCGCGCGTTTGGCGCAGCTGCGGAGAAATTCAATCATGAGGCTGGCAACACGCTCGAAGAGACGCGTGTTGTCGTCGATGGCCTGACAAGTATGACTCGGACCGTGATTATCAGTGCCATGGTGCTTGGTTTGTTGATTCTGATCTTCACCGATCGCTATTTGGTCACCATGTTGGTCAAACCTTTAGGACGTATTCGCGAACATTTCCGCCAGATTGCACAGGGCGATCTCAGCCAGTCGGTAGAGCCATTTGGGCGCAACTGCGTGGGCCAGCTCGTTCCGCTGCTGACGGCTATGCAGGACAGTTTGCGTGAAGCGGTCAGCTCAATTCGTTCCGGTAGCGATAATATCTGGCGCGGTGCAACGGAAATCTCCAGCGGAAATAACAACCTGTCTTCACGTACCGAAGAGCAGGCCGCTGCACTGGAAGAGACGGCTGCGAGTATGGAGCAGCTCACAGCGACCGTGAAACTCAACGCGGATAATGCGCGACAGGCAAGTGAACTGGCCGATGTGGCGTCGAGCACAGCCAGTCGCGGTGGTTCGCTGGTTCAGGAAGTGGTCACTACCATGTCCGGGATTTCTGCCAGCTCGAAGAAAATCGCGGAGATCACCACTGTCATTAATGGCATTGCGTTCCAGACGAATATTCTGGCACTCAATGCGGCAGTTGAAGCCGCGCGTGCCGGGGAGCAGGGTCGTGGGTTCGCTGTGGTGGCAGGTGAAGTCCGAAATCTCGCCAGCCGAAGTGCTGATGCGGCGAAGGAGATTGAAGGGCTGATTGCTGATTCGGTTTCACGCGTCGAGCGCGGGGCGAAAATTGTGGATGATACAGGAACCACAATGGAAGCGATTCTGCGGGCGGTGACAGAAGTGACGACCATCATGAAGCAAATCGCCTCCGCTTCAGAAGAACAGAGTAAAGGTATTTCGCAGGTGGGGATCGCGATTACACAGATGGACGGCGTGACGCAGCAAAACGCCTCGCTCGTCGAACAGGTCTCAAGTGCCGCTTCGGCACTGGAAGCCCAGACCGAAGAACTCCAGCGTTCGGTGCAAAAATTCCGTCTCTCTTCTCAGGAATCCGCCAGCGCCGTGGGCGTCTCATCGCCTAAAGCCATCGTTAGGGCAAAAACCACCGGCAAAACGGACGAGTGGGTTTCTTTCTAATTCCTCTCTAAACAAAAGGCCGCTCAGGCGGCCTTAAAATAGCATTAGGTATCGCTCAAAACTTCGCTGTATAATTTATTATATATCGAGTGAGGGGAGAGCGATGAACAATCACTTTGGTAAAGGGCTGCTGGCCGGAATGCGAGCCGAACAGGCAGACACTGCCCAAAACGTGGCACACTTTTGTTCTGACTATAAACGTGGATTTGTGCTGGGTTTTTCGCAGCGGATGTTTGAGCAAACGGGTGACCGTCAGCTTAGCGCCTGGGAAGCGGGTATTTTGACGCGTCGTTACGGGCTGGATCGCGATATGGTGATGGACTTTTTTAAAGAGAACCCGTCCAGCACGACGCTGCGCTACTTTATGGCGGGTTATCGGCTTGAGGGATGAGCGTCACTGACGATTTGCGTGACCTGCGAAAGGTCACCAATTTTTACTTCGCTTGCGCGCTGAAATTTACTCTTATCAATGAGTAGCAGCGACTGGCTGGCTCGTTTAAGAAGCTGCGCCTTAAATCCAGCGCTCTGCTCCGTTGGATCCCACATGTTTCCCGCTTCATCTACGCCTTCGCAGGAAAAGATAAACAGATCGACTTCAATGCTTTTCAGCAACGTCACCAGCGCAGGATTGACGTAGCAGCGGTATTTCCGCTCCAGTATTCCACCAGAACAGATCAGCGTGATTTTTTCGCGTTTCGCCATTTCATGGCATATCGGCAGGCTGTTGGTAAACACGGTCAGTTCGATATCGGGAAGCTGACGCGCGAGGTGAAAACAGGTCGAACTGGCATCGAGCGCGAGGGTCATCCCTTCGCTGAGATAACCTAACGCGTGCCGGGCGATATCGGCCTTATCAGCATAATGGCTTTTTAGCCGCGCGCCAAAAGGTTCCCCCCCGTCACGATTGTCGGCCTGGATGGCGCGCGCACGCCCGTGATGGCGCACTAATTTACCCTGCTGTTGAAGCGCCTTCAGGTCACGACGGATCGTTTCTTTACTGACGGCCAGTTGCGCGGCCAGTGTGTCGGTGGTGAGTCCGTCGCATCCGCTCAACAACTGAATAATTTGCTGCTGTCGGCTGCTTTTCACGCGTCCGTCCCGGTGCGGGAAATAGAAATCAATGTGGAACCGATCGCCACGCCGTTTTTACCGGTGTGTTTAATTTGATACATCGATTGGTCAGCGCGACGCAGCGCGTTAATAAAGTCATCTTCCGGCTGCACTTCGTCAATGCCAATTGACGCACCAACCCGCGCCTGACCGTTGTCAAGCTCGAATGGCGTGAGTGCTGCTTGCAGGCACTTATGCGCAGTGCTATTGACCCACAAGCTGGACAACGTAAAAGGGAGTAGCAGGACAAATTCATCGCCGCCAAGACGGCCCACAATGGAGCCTTCGGGGCAGGTTTCACCTAATCGTTTACTCAATTGAATCAATAACTCATCTCCGCTACGGTGACCAAAGGTATCGTTAACGGATTTGAAATCATCAAGATCGATAAAAGCAACGCAAAGCGGCCCCTGATCTTTGAGCTGAGCAAAATGTTTGACGAGCGCATGGCGGTTTGCCAGCCCAGTGAGCGGATCATGGTTCGCCAGCAGCGCAAGTTGTTCCTCGTACTGCTTTTCTTTGGTCATATCAATGTGAGTGCCTGTGACCCTGAGGGGATTCCCGTGCTCATCCCATTCACTGACGCGCCCACGATCCAGCACCCAACTGATGGTGCCATTTTTATGCTGCATGCGGTGCAGCGCCTCATAGAAGGGGGTTTTGCCGTTTAGATGGTCGTAAAAGGCATCCAACACCATTTGCCGGTCATCGGGATGAAGATGTTCGCGCCAGACATCGAACTGCGCATTCAGCTCTTTCGGCTGATAGCCGAGCATCGATCCCCAGCGCCGATTGTAGATAATCAATTTTCCACTCGGAATGTCGAGTTGCCACAGGCACAGGCCGGTTCCGTCCAGCGCAGCACTCAGCTTACTGCGGGCGTCACGCGCCAGCCTGGCAAGCCGGGCATTGTGCTTTTTCAGATTTTGGATCTGTTGTTTCAGCGCCTGTTCTGACATAAGACATTTCTTAGGAAAATAAGAATGATTCTTGCCAGTTTAGCGTGTGCTTGTAAATATGAAGTTGAAAAAAAGAAAGGGATTTGTGTCGAATAGGTGTTTATTACACTTTTAGCTTGTCGGCAAATTATTGATGTTAAGAATGAAATGCAAATAGCGTCTTTTGTATGTACAAACTGTCGCTTCTGTGTTGTCAGTAGCCATGCTACTGCGATCACCCTTTTAGTCGTCGCACGCAGAAGATTTTGTCGATTGGCGAGATTTATCGCTTTAAGTTAAATTAAATTAAATTAAATTAAATTAAGTGTCTTAGCTCGTCAGTGCTAAATCAATATTTTGCAGGCAGATTATTGATCGTTATGAGTACACCGCGATGCAACTCTATATGACTACCATGCTTAAGATCGCTGAGCATTTTCATGATACCGCTGCGCGATAAGAGCGTTTTTTCCTGAATGTAATCGCAGGTGTTAGTCGCCAGGCGAAGCTCTTCGTCTTCATTCATTAAGGCGATGAGATTATTACGCACAAGGTCGTAAGTGGAAACGCCGCTGGATATAAAATTGTTCTGCAGAAAACGTTTTGAACTAAACATAAAATAATAAGCAAGAGGTTCCCAAAGATGTTGTTCTTTAATATTTTGCTCAAATCGAGAACGTGGAACGATCTCGTAGGCAATTGAACTCCGTGCCTGGAAATAGAGTTCACTGTTCTTTTCGAGCAAGAGATTAAGTCCCATGATATGGGGGGCTTTAATATGTGACAACAGGAGGTGATCGTATCCACGATATACTGCCGCGGTTCCTTTGTGCAAAATGAAACACATGGGATCGGTATATTGTTGTAGAGAGATGATTTGTCTTTCTCTGCTATTTTGAATACGGGCGCAGTCAGATACTGACGCAATAAGTTTAGTAATATGTTCTGCTGGTTTCATGGCAAGCACCATAGGTAAAGGGGACAACGCATCATAAAAAACACACAGTAAATGTTAGCGTGCGGGAATCGACATTTCTACTTGTGAATCCAGTTTTGGATTTCATAAGTAAGTTCTGTTAACAAAGTGTTTATAGAGTTATTTGAAGTATATGTACCGCCGATAAATGATTTGGAGCGCATATTGCCAGTTCAGAGAATAACTGTTGAACGTATATGTATTCCAAAAATGGATTTTTTCAGTTGAGCGTGTTATCGACTAGTTGAGTAAACTACTTTGCTATTTTATTGATAAAGGCAGTCGTATGCTCAATTTTTCTGAAGTACTCAAAGAAACCATCGCTGTTTCCGTCCTGTCCATAGTTTGCGCATTTGCAGCCCATGCCACAGAGCAGGCAGAACAGCGTCAGGAGGCGCGTGACGTCAGGCAGGACACACGTTCACAGGCGCGTCATGACAAAAGGGAATGCAAACAAAATGATGAGAAAAGTGACCATAAATGCCGTGAAGAGAAGCGGAGTACTAAACAGGATGGTCGGCAAAAAGCACGGGATATTAAGTATTAATTACTTGAAGACGTTTCCAGTTCCTCGCTAAGCTGGTATTTATATAAAATTATGTTTTTTATGAAGTTTTATGAAGTTTTATGGGGTTGATTTTTAATTGACAGAATTATGAAATCTAATGCAAATGAGAAATATCTATAAAGCAGACATGCCGGTAATTTTCTACGTTACATGACTTCCTCATTTAATGGTTACAGCAAACCTCTTATAAAATCATAGGGTTTAACTCGACATCTTTTTTTGGAACGATTTCTCATTGAATAAAAACCCCTAAGAATTATCTTGTCGGGGTTTTTATTTGATATAAGCAATGGAAGCGATGAATTCATTACCTGTTATCATTTTGTATGAACCTCGTATATTGCTACGAAGGGGTTTAACCGCTCGCCTTCAGGATGAAGGTCATCAGGTTGTGTCGTGCACGTCAACTGAGCAACTGACAGAAGAAATCTGTCTGCAAACAGGTCGCCCCAGGGTGCTACTGGTGGGTGTCGGAGGGCTTGGCAATACGTTATTCAGAATATTGCGTACGCTTCATGCCACCCATAAGTTGTCGCTTAAAACGGTAGTCTACCTTCCTCAACATGACGACGTGCTGGCGCGTATGTTCAAAGGGGCCGGGGCAAGTCATTGTCTCACGGAAGATGAACTTGAAAGCCAATTGCTCTCGCTTATTCCTGGCCCTTCAACAGAGTATCGCCGCGGTGTGCTTTTGACACCTTCAGAACTTAATGTGTTGATTGATTATGCGTCTGGTTTGCAAGCGAACGAAATCGCGACTCGCCGTAATTGCAGTTATAAAACTGTCAGTACCATTAAACTGCTGGTACGGAATCGTTTGAATATAGAAACAAAAAGTAGCTGGGTCAATCTGCTCACCCATATCGATCAGCTCACTTCGTTGTACAAATAAGGACTATTATGTTTACCTGCCAAATTCGCTATGTTGCTCGTAATGATATTTATCTTTCAGGGATTCGATCGGGTCTTGAAAGTATTGTGAGCGCTAACCCCGGTTGGCATTGCCAATTTTCTCCTTTGTCACCGTTAGTACAGGAAGAAGAACACCTGATTATTATTGACGCGACAGGGTGTGAAAATCTCACTACTCTTTCACCGGAAAGTATGAGCGTACTGAATAGCAAGCATACGCTGGTCATGGTAAGGGCGATTCAACGGTGGTTAATTAAAAAACTTCTTCAGCAATATAGCTGTTCCATTTTGTGCGTGGATGAGCTTAATTTCCAGATGCGGGAGATCATACAGCAGACTATGGAAAATAAACGCTATCTCAGTCCTTTGATCATTCGTCAGCATCACGCTGCTTCTTTGGCTAAGCCTGTCGTTTTTACGCCTGCAGAATCCACGGTTCTGGAATATCTTCGCAAAGGCTGTTCCGGTTCTGAGATATCTAAGCTGTTATTTCGCAGTGAGAAAACGATCAGTTCGCACAAGCGGAATATTATGGGGAAATTAGGCGTAAGAGATGATTTTGAGCTAAATAGCAAAATTAATACGTCTGTCGCGGTGAGTTAAATTGCGCTCTTTACGCCGGGCAAGCCAAAGCGGCTACCCGGCGTTGTGCGATTAATGCGTCGCTTGTCCGATCAAACTTCCTGTCCCGGCACCTACCGCAGCACCTTTCAGAACACTTTTACCGGTTACTGCCGCCGCTCCAGCGCCAACCACCGCGCCTACGGCGCCACCTTTACGCGCTGCTTTGCCCGTTTTGCCGCCTTTCAACATTGCGCCGGTACCGGCTCCAACGACGGCCCCGCCAACGGTGGATTTCACACTTTTACCTGTAGCTGCGCCGATGGCTGCACCGGCAACGGCTCCGGCGGCAGTTTTATCCATCGCCATGCCCGAGGTGGAGAAAATCAGAGCGCTTATAATCAGTGTCGTTTTAATCATATTCATGACAGTTCCTTTGCAGAGATAGGTTGATAATGTGCTTCGCTCACCCATGTGGAGAGCAATTTCCAGGATACTGCCAGTAACACTGGACCAATCATTAGGCCAATCATGCCCCATGTCAGCATGCCGCCTATAACACCGGTCATGATCAGCAGCAGCGAGGTATCCGCGCCGCGTTTAATCAATATCGGTTTGAGAATGTTATCCAGTGAACCGGCAATCACCGTCCAGACAAGTAACACTGCGCCATTCCAGTGTTCACCCTGGTAAAATAGCCAGATAAGTGCCGGTAGCATGATAATCACGGGGCCGAGCTGCATCAGGCAGAGCACAAATATAATGCCTGTCAGCAGGGCGCTTGACGGGATATGGCAGACTGCCAGCCCCACTCCCGCAAAGATGGATTGAATCACGGCCGTCAGAACGACGCCCATCGCCACGGCCTGAATTGTTGTTCCGGCGAGCAGCACCGCGTTGTCGCCACGAGCACCTGCAATGCGGAAAGCGAACTGACGCAGACCACGGGTGATCGTCGTTCCATAAAGGTAAAATGCCAGACAGGCGAGAAGCATCATTAGCCCATTCACAAACAATGCGCCAAATTGCGAAAGGCCTTGCGCCAGTATCACGATAACTTTTGTGATCCACGGTTTCAGCGTATCAAAAATACTCTCAGCATTTTCATGAATCAGCGCCAGCCATTTGCGATGTAAATGCTCACCAACTATCGGGATATGCGCCAGGAAGTCCAGCGAAGGCAGGTGAGATTTATCGAGATGCATCAGCCACTGCAACAGGTCTTCAAACAGTGTTGAAAGCATCCCGGCACTGAAAATTATCGGCAGCAGAAATATCGCCGTCAGAAAAACCATCATGACTGTTATCGCGAGCTTTCTACGGCCACCGAGTTTGCGTTGAACGGTGGTATAAAGCGGCCAGGTCGCAATAACGATCAGACCAGCCCACACGATGCTCAGCAGAAAAGGGTGCAGGATCCAGATGGCGGAACTCAACAATGTGAGGATGATAAGGATGCCAAAAAGCGTTTGCGGTAAATCACGGGGATGTTTAATGGCATTCATTGTTGCATCAACTCCAGCGAAGGCGAGCGTTGACGCTGATCGTTTACATGCACATCCATCTGCGGGTACGGCATCTGAATCTCATTGGCATCCAGCGCATTTTTGATGTTTTCCATCAGATCGTAATACACATCCCAGTAATGCTTATTGTCAGTCCATACGCGAACCACAAAATTCAATGAGGAAGGGGCAAATTCATTGAGACGTATGATGTGACCCTTGTCGTGGTGAATGCGTGGATCGAGCAGAATGACCGTTTTAATGACATTTTTAAGATGTTCAATTGAGGTGTTATAGGCCACACCCAGCGTAATATCGACGCGACGTTCCTTTTGACGGGAAAAGTTAGTGATCTCGCTGGCGATAATTTTACCGTTGGGCACCACCACCATTTTATTGTCGGATGTGCGCAGGGTGGTTGAGAAAATATGCACTTCTTCAATCGTGCCAGCCACGGCCCCCACGCTCGCGTATTCACCGGCGCGAATAGGGCGCAGCGTCACCAGTAAAACGCCCGCCGCGAAGTTCGCGAGTGAGCCTTGCAGCGCCAGGCCGATCGCCAGCCCGGCAGCACCAATCACCGCGATAATGGATGATGTCTCAACGCCGATTCGCCCGAGTGCGGCGATTGCCGCAAACGCCACCATGGCGTAGCGCAACAGCGCGCTGCAAAACTGGGTAATGGTTTTATCGACGTGGCGGCTTAAGAGTAATTTTTTAAATCCGCTGCTGGTGACGCGGGCGATAAAAAGCCCTACGAATAAAAGAAAAATAGCGCCAAACAGATTGGCGATCCCCTGCACGATAACGGATTCGTTATTAATGACCCAGTGGATTAACTGCTTGATCCCGGGAAAAGCTTCGAACTTCATGACGGTGTTCCGGTTATAAAGAAAACCCGCATTTTAGTGAGTGCCCAGCGCGATCCCGCCGGGTATTTAATCCAAATTTAGAGCGAAATTCGCTACTCCCGAAGAGGGGCACGACGTTTGAGTTGATTCGTTATATAATAATTTTCATAACGAAAAATGAGGACATGATGAAAAAACAATTATGGCGGGGAGCAGCTTTTATTTTACTGATTTATCTACCGTTATCATCGGAGGCCGCGCGGCAGATAACGGATCAGATCGGACGTCAGGTGACAATTCCTGATGAAGTGGATCGTGTAGTGGTTCTCCAGCATCAGACCCTGAATTTGCTGGTGCAAATGAACGCTACCGACAAAATCGTCGGGATTCTGGCGAACTGGAAGCAACAGCTTGGAGAGGGTTACGTGCGCCTTGCGCCGGAGCTAAACCAAAAAGCGACGCTTGGCGATCTCACTCACGTTGATCCTGAAAAACTCATCGCGCTGCATCCGCAGGTGGTGTTTGTGACCAACTACGCACCGCAGGAGATGATCGACAAGATCAGCAGTTTAGGCATTCCCGTGGTGGCCATTTCGCTGCGCCATGATGCTGCGGGCGAGAAAGCCAAAATGAATCCAACGCTGGCTGATGAAGAAAAGGCCTACGATCAGGGGCTGCGCGAAGGCATTACGCTGATCGGTGAGATCGTCAATAAACCCCAGGAAGCAAAAGCGTTGATCGACGCGACGGTTAAAGGCCGCAAAAGGGTCAGCGATCGCCTGAAAGATATTCCTGAACAAAAACGTATTCGCGCCTACATGGCGAATCCGGAACTCACGACGTACGGTTCTGGAAAATACACAGGCCTGATGATGGCACATGCCGGCGCAATAAATGTGGCGGCAGCGACGCTTCAAGGATTCAAAACGGTGGCGATGGAGCAAGTCATTGCATGGAACCCGCAGGTCATTTTTGTGCAGGACCGCTATCCCTCGGTAGTCGATGAGATCAAAAACTCTGCCCAGTGGCAGGTCATTGATGCGGTGAAAAACCAGCGTGTCTATCTGATGCCTGATTATGCCAAAGCCTGGGGTTATCCAATGCCAGAAGCGATGGGTATCGGTGAATTGTGGATGGCGAAAAAACTCTATCCCGAAAAATTCAAAGATGTGGATATGCACAAAGTAGCGAACGACTGGTACCAGCGTTTCTATCGCACAACGTATCAGGGCATCGACTGATGCGCGTGCTGGCAGCGGGCAGTTTGCGGATAGTGTGGGAGCAACTCATCGCGCACTTTTCGGAACCTATTGAAACGCATTTTGGCCCAGCCGGAATCTTACAAGAGCGTATTCTCGCGGGGGAAGAATGCGACCTGTTTGCTTCTGCAAATCTGGCGCACCCGCAGGCTTTGCTGACGGCCGGACGCGCGCAGGCTGTCGTACCGTTTGCCAGCAATAAGTTGTGCCTGACCGTGCGCAGCGATGTGATGCACAACGGCGACGACTGGCGTTCATTGCTAAACCGTACAGACTTGCGTCTCGCGACCTCAACGGCGGGGTGCGATCCTTCTGGTGACTATACGCAGGAACTGTTTAACCGGATGGGCACGGAAGGAAATACCGCGCGACAACGTGCGTTGGCGCTGGTCGGCGGGCGCAACTCTGCTCCCATTCCGACAGGAAAAATGGCGGCTCAGTGGGTGATTGAGTCTGGGCAGGCGGAAATGTTTATTGGGTACGCCAGCTACGCGAAAAAACGGCGACACACGGAGGGGTTAACCGTTTTCGCTATTCCTGAACCCTTTAACCCCCATGCACAGTACGCACTTGCGATCCTGACGCCCAAAGCACAGCGGCTGGCAGAATTTTTACAATCACAGAAAGCAAAAGCGATACTGCTTGAGGCGGGATTTTGCGTTTAGCCGGGCGGAAAACCGCCCGGACAATCATTACGCCTGACGTTTGTCTTCGGTTTGGGTATCGAAGTCGCTCGCCGCATGGCGTTCATGTAACTGCTCGGATGGCTCGCCAAAGGTACGATTGACGATACGGCCGCGTTTCACCGCCGGGCGCTGCGCGACCTCTTTTGCCCAACGCTGCACGTGGGTGTATTTTTCGGCATCGAGGAATTCGGCGGCGTTATAAACATTGCCGAGCACCACGCTGCCAAACCACGGCCAGATGGCAATATCGGCGATGGTGTACTCATCACCCGCGATGTAACGACTCTTCGCAAGCTGTTTATCCAGTACGTCGAGCAGGCGTTTTGCCTCCATCGTGAAGCGGTCGATCGCGTACTGAATCTTCACCGGCGCATAATTATAGAAGTGACCAAAACCTCCGCCGAGGAACGGCGCGGAGCCTTGCAGCCAGAATAACCAGTTCAGCGTTTCGGTACGTCCCGCCGGATCTTTTGGCAGAAGGTGACCAAATTTTTCTGCCAGATACAGCAGAATATGGCCCGATTCAAATACGCGCGTCGGTGGGTTCGTGGAATTGTCACGAAGTGCCGGAATCTTCGAGTTCGGGTTAACGTCCACAAAGCCGCTCGAGAACTGGTCGCCTTCGCCAATGCGAATCAACCACGCGTCGTACTCCGCCTCGCTGACACCCAGCGCCAGCAGCTCTTCGAGCATGATGGTGACTTTCTGACCGTTCGGCGTACCCAGTGAATACAGCTGCAAAGGATGCTGCCCTACGGGCAGATCTTTCTCGTGCGTGGCGCCAGAAATGGGACGATTGATATTCGCGAACGCGCCGCCGTTACCGTTCTGTTCCCATTCCCACACTTTCGGTGGCTGGTAGTTGTTGTCTGACATGTTGATCTGCCTTTTGCGTGATGTGTTGAGGCAGTGTAGCAGGAGATTTGTGAACGCTTTAACGTTGCGAGCGCAATAGATTTTCCGCTTTCTTGCCTGCGCGTTGTACTCCCGCCGTCCGGCATTTTGCGCCAATCTGAAATTTAAATGATGCCACACAGAGGTGTATGATAAATCCACCTCAGTCTGGTTAATCACATTGTGCAGACGACGACAACCCTTCAAAAATTGCCGCCTGCCTGTTTAGGTTGGATACATGCGTAAAGGAAAGTTAAGCAGTGACGCTCCGTTTGGGACGTTGTTAGGTTATGCGCCGGGAGGCGTGGCGATTTACTCCTCGAATTACAGCAGCCTTGACCCGCGTCAGTACCCGGAAGACGCGGAGTTTCGTAGCTATATTGGCAACGAATATATGGGGCATAAATGGCAGTGCGTCGAGTTTGCGCGCCGCTTTCTGTTTCTCAATTACGGTTATGTCTTTACCGACGTCGGCATGGCGTGGGAGATTTTCTCGCTGCGCTTTCTGCGCCAGGTCGTTAATGACAACATTCTGCCGTTACAGGCTTTCGCGAACGGTTCAAAGCGCGCACCAGACGCTGGCGCGCTGCTCATCTGGCGCAATGACGGCGAATTCAGTGAAACCGGACACGTTGCTATCATCACCCAGTTGATGGGCGATAAAGTGCGTATTGCAGAACAGAACGTGCTGCATTCGCCGCTGCCGATTGGGCAGCAGTGGACGCGCGAGCTGCGCTTATCAGTCGAAAATGGCCGCTATACGCTGCATGACACCTATACCGATACCCACATTCTTGGCTGGATGATCCAGACCGATGACACCGAACACAGCTTGCCGCAGCCGCAAATCGAGCCTGAGTTGCTTAACCTTACCGGCGCGCGACTGCAAAACAAACGCCAGTTCGACGGTAAATGGCTCAATGAAAATGACTCGCTACAGCAGGCGTATGTTCGGGCGAACGGTCACGTCATTAATAAAGATCCCTGCCAGTATTTCACTATTACCGAAAGCGCCGAGCAGGAGCTGATCAAGGCGACCAACGAACTGCATCTCATGTATTTGCACGCCACCGACAAAGTGTTGAAAGACGATAATCTTCTGGCACTTTTCGACATCCCGAAAATCCTCTGGCCGCGCTTGCGTCTTTCCTGGCAGTGGCGCCGCCACCATATGATCACGGGCCGTATGGATTTTTGCATGGATGAGCGTGGGCTGAAGGTTTACGAATACAACGCGGATTCAGCATCCTGCCATACCGAAGGCGGTCTTATCCTCGAAGAGTGGGTAAAAAACGGTTATCGCGGGACGGGGCATAATCCGGCGGAAGGCTTGCTGGAGGAACTGACCGGCGCATGGAAACACAGCAATGCGCGTCCGTTCGTTCACATCATGCAGGACAATGACATCGAAGAGGATTATCACGCGCTGTTTATTCAGCGCTCGCTGATGCAGGCAGGCTTTGAGACCAAAATTCTTCACGGGCTGGAGATGTTGAGCTGGGATGTCGCCGGACAGCTGGTGGATGATGACGGCCGCCACGTCAACTGCGTGTGGAAAACCTGGGCGTGGGAAACCGCGATCGAGCAGGTCCGTGAGGTCAGCGAAACTGAATATGCCGCCGTACCGATTCGTACCGGTCATCCACAGAATGCAGTGCGTTTAATCGATGTGCTGCTGCGCCCGGAGGTGCTGGTCTTTGAACCGCTATGGACGGTCATTCCCGGCAACAAAGCGATTCTGCCGGTGCTGTGGCAACTGTTCCCGAATCATCGCTACCTGCTGGATACTGATTTTGAGGTCAATGAACGGCTGAGCAAAACCGGCTATGCGGTGAAGCCTATCGCCGGGCGATGCGGCAGTAATATCGATCTCATTAGCGCTCAGGAAGAGCTGCTGGATAAATCCAGCGGTAAGTTTGTCGATCGCAAAAATATCTATCAGCAGCTGTGGTGTCTCCCAAAAGTGGATGGCAAATATATTCAGGTTTGCACTTTTACCGTGGGCGGAAATTACGGCGGGACCTGTTTGCGCGGGGATGATTCGCTGGTGATTAAAAAAGAGAGTGATATCGAACCGTTAATTGTGGTGAAAGATAAATAGGTCTTTTTAAAACAGTACGTAACAGGCATCCGCACGCTTAGCTTGCGGATGCCTGTGTACGATCCGCCGTTTATTGGCATCAGCGTATATTCACGCTCAGACTTAATTAATTAAAAAAACCAAATTTTGTCCCATGATTTATCGCCGAGACAGGGAACTCAGCGGGAATATCACGGTCTACAGAGGTGTTGTTTTTTAATGAAGTGTAAATCCGCGTAATAAAATATGATTATTGAGACTTTTCACTCAATTATTCAATTCCTAATTAATGTAAATCGAAGGGTTTAATCTTTGATGTTCAGGTTTTGTTTAGGGATGAACTTAAATGAAACCTAAACAGCCAGAGATAATTCATTGACGATGAATTTAAAATAAGAAAATGCAACGGAATTAATACAAAAAAACATCATGAAAATATAATGAGTCAATATTTAGTCACGTTTGCATGTTGACGTTTTGATTGTTAGTTTACGACCAAATCAATTTGCTTAACGAGGCTTTAATATGAAAAAGATTAATTTTGTACTGATGGGTATTCTGGCAGTTTCTTCTGGTTCTGCATTAGCAATGGGCGTTGGCATTGAGCAGGGGAAAAACTTCACTAACCTGAATGCGGAATTAGGCAAAGAATCTTCAGGCATCTATACGGAAGGTCACTGGCTTAAAAATACCCAGGACGGTACTCAGGTGGGTGGCGTGGGTGCCGGATATAATTTCGAAGTCGGCCCGGTCATGCTGAATGCAGGCGCTAAAGCCGTTTATCTGGGACCTAAAAAAGGGGATAACGGCGTAGCCTTCCCGTTCGGTGGCGGCCTTAATGTCGCGCTGACCGACAGCGTGAGCGTGTTTGGCGAAGGTTATGTTGCGCCTGATGGATTGAACAACAGCGTGAAAAACTACGTTGAAGCTAACGGCGGTGTGAGCTGGACGCCAGTTAAACCGCTGACGCTTAAAGTGGGTTATCGCCACGTGAGCGTCGATGGCAAAGATGGCCGTCCGAACCACACTCTGATTGACGGCGCGTATTTCGGTGGTGGCGTCAGCTTCTAACGAATCATCGCGTGACTCTCTTGAACATCCGCAAGTCTCCCTTGCGGATGTTTTTTTATGGCTGGGCGAAACTTTTCAGGAACACCGGGCGAACTATTATTCAGATAGCTCATTTCCCCCTGAGGAGTCCGACCATGAAACGTTTGAAAATCATCTCCGCTGCAGTTGCTCTCACTTTTTCCTTATTTGCCGTGAATGCGCAGGCCGCGCTTGAGGCTGGCGCGAAAGCGCCTGATTTCAGTTTGCAGGGTGCGCTGGGCGGTAAACCTTTGACCTTCTCCCTGCAGCAAGCGCTGCAAAAAGGGCCAGTTGTGCTCTACTTTTTCCCGGCCGCCTTTACCAAAGGCTGCACGCTCGAAGCGCATGCTTTTGCTGAAGCAACAGATGACTTTAAAAAACTGGGCGCAACCGTGGTGGGCGTAACGGCTGGCAATGTCGATCAGGTTGATGAATTCTCCAAACTGGAGTGCCGCGATAAGTTTGCGGTGGCCGCCGATCCGGGGGCAAAAGTGGCTGCAGAATACGAAACATTGATGCAAATGAACGGCAAAACCGTTTCCGATCGCACCTCTTTCGTCATCGCTCCGGATGGCAAAATTCTGCTGAGCTACCCTGACCGTAACCCTGACGCGCATATTCAGAAAACGATGGATGCGGTTAAGCAATACGCGAAGTCACACTCGTAATTCACCCTGATTTCGCATCGAGGTTCGCCATGTTAACCGCTATTCTGGCCGCCTTTTTGGGCGGCGTTATCCTCAATTTTATGCCCTGCGTATTTCCGGTCATTTCCTTAAAAGCGCTGGGAATCATGCGCCATCAGGGTGATACCGCCAGCGCGCGGACGGAAGGCCTGGGTTTTTTAGCGGGGGTGATTTTTACCATGATGGCGCTGGCGGCCGTTTTGCTGGCGTTGCGCGCCGGTGGAACCGCCGTGGGATGGGGATTCCAGCTCCAGTCGCCGCTGGTGATTTCCATTCTGGCGCTGATTATTCTTGGCGCAGCGCTGAATCTTCTCGGCGTATTTGAGGTTGGACTTTCCCTTCAGCGAGCAGGTGAAATCTCGCTTGGGCGCGGTGCATTTGTCCGCTCGGCGCTGACCGGCGCGCTGGCTATCATCGTTGCGACGCCGTGCTCCGCACCGTTTATGGCGGGGGCTATCGGCTATGCGTTGGTCCAACCGCCCGCGGTTTCACTGGCGATTTTCCTCTCGCTAGCGCTCGGTTTCGCGGCTCCGTTTACGCTGGTTTCTCTCTTCCCGGCGATTGCCCGTCGATTACCCCGTCCGGGTGCGTGGATGGATTTTCTCAAGAAAGGGCTGGCGTTTCCGATGTTGGGTGCCTTTGCCTGGCTGGTGTGGGTTCTTGCGCAGCAGGCCGGGACGGCAGCGCTGGCGGCGCTGTTGGCCTGTGCGGTGATCGTCAGTTTTGCCGCCTGGCTGTACGGTATCGCCCAGCGCAGGCGCTATCAGGGGCAGTCTTATAAGATTCTTTTGGCATTCACCGTGGCATTTTTTGCCGTCGCGATTGCGCCATTGCCAAATGTTATGAAAGCGGATGAAGCGCAAACGGCCACGCAGCGTGCTGAAAATGTCAGTCCGGTGAAATGGTCGCCGCAGAATGTGGCGGAAATGCGCGGCCACGGCAAAGCAATTTTTGTGAACTTCATTGCATCGTGGTGCATCACCTGTCAGGTCAATGACCGTACCTCTTTATCCACTCAGGCCGTGAAACAGGCCATTGCGCGCACGGGAACGGTCTATATGGTGGCTGATTCAACCTCGTTTAACGCCGATATCGATGACGCGATGAATACGTTCGGGCAGGGTGGATTGCCGTTATATGTGGTGTACCCGGCGGACGGAAGCGCGCCAAAAGTATTGCCGCAGGTGCTGACGCCGTCGATTGTGGTCACCGCTCTGGATCGGGCTTCTGGCAAAAAAGCATGAGGTAAATGTCATGGCGAAATATGGATAACGTTTTTGCGCCGCGCGAAGCATGGCCCGCGCTGATGGTAAAAGCCCAGGCGGGGGATCGTGACGCGTATACGCAGCTACTGCGCGCCATCGTTCCGGCGATCCGGGCGATAGTGCGCAAACAGGTGTCCGATCCGGTGTTGGTCGAAGATGTCATTCAGGATGTCCTTTTGACGGTCCATCGGGTGCGCCATACCTACGACCCCGCCTGTCCTTTTTTGCCGTGGCTGATGGCGATTTCGCAGGCCCGAGCGATCGATGCGCTTCGCCATCGCGGACGCTCTCAGCGACGGGAAACGACAGCCGATGCCTCGTTATCGGAATATGCTGCGCGGGATGATTCAGAACATCAGGACATTCAGGAAGAGCTGTCGCGCATATTAGACCGGCTGCCTTCTCGTCAGCGTCAGATTGTGCAGCATATCCATCTCGAGGAAATGACGCTCGCCGAGGCCGCTAAGCGCCATAACCTGAGCCTCTCAGCCGTGAAATCTTTATTACACAGAGCATTAACGAATCTTCGCCGGATGGGAGCGAATCATGACCAATCATGAATTGTTTATCGAAAAATTAAGCCAGCAAGCGCTGCCGGTTAAGCGACCCTGGCACACAGGTTGGCGCGTGCTGGCGTGGACGCTGATGGCGCTGCCGTGTGGGTGGTTAACCAGCCTGCTGGTGCAACGCGTGGCGACCGACTGGAGCCAGTCCGGATCGCTGGTAGCCACATTGCAACTGTCGCTGACTTTCATCATCGGGATGATGGCGACGGGTAACGCTTTTTTAATCAGTATTGCCGGGCGACGGCCTTTGAGTTGGCGCTGGTTTGCGCCATTGCTGGTGCTGTGGCTGGGATGTGTGATGTTCAGTTTAAGTCAGGCATCACCCGTGAACCCTCATGCAGAGGCGAGCTGTTACACCTTTATGCTGGTGGTCAGCACCCCGATGATTGTGCTGGTGATTGGCTATTTGCGCCGCACCCGCTCATTGCATCCGCTGCGCAGCCTGGCAACAGCGGGCGCGGGCGTCGCTTTTATGGCGCTGACGCTGCTGTCGTTTTGCCATCCGATTGAGGTACATCCGCTGGACTTTGCATTACATATTGCGGCGATCATCACCATCGTGGCTTTCACTGTCCTTTTGGGCTGGAGATGGGTAATGATTCGTTAAATACCTCCACGTTCGCTGATAACGCCGTCTTAAGCTCAGATCCTAAATATATAAATAATGCTGCCGATACTATTGTTATTATAAATAATAGGGATTTGAGTATGAATTATTTTTACGCTTACCACGGCCCGGCAAATAGAAATGATTTTGAGTTTGAAAAGGGCTATGGAGTCGGGCGCGAGTCGACATGGCATCGCGTTAAAAAGGGCGATTGTGTTTTTGTGATTCAACATCCTGAGGGACAGGAGGAGTATAAGCTTTGCGGTCTCTACGAGATCGTAGGGCATTATAAGGAACCGGCCAGCATTTATCCTCTCAGATTTGAATTAAACAATATTACCCCCGGTGAAGGCTTTATTCGGCTCGATGAGACGATCCTCAATGCACAGCTACCCGACATTTACGGGGACAAACGCCTCGGTATTTTTAAACAGCATTTCTGCCGTCAGGGGGCGACGTTCCAGGCTCCGCTTGCACACCCTGTGGTTTCGATTCTGAGTGAGTTGCTTGAAGTGACGGAACAGTATGCTGAGCCCGCCGCGTTTCGTGAAGATGGTATGCAAATGGTTAAAGTCCGCCGCGGGCAGGAAGTATTCCGTAAAAAGATCCTGGTGAACTGGGAAAATAAGTGCGCAATTACCGGTTGCACGCTGGCGCTGGAAGCTTGCCACATTATCAGTCATGCCACTAAGGTCAATTATACGCTTGAGAACGGTATTGTTTTAACGGCCGATTTACATAAGCTTTTTGATAACGGTCACCTGAGCATTAAAAATAATACTGTGTTTTTATCACCAGCGGCACAACAAGAACCCCGGTATGCGCGATTACATAATCAGCCGCTGCGCAAGCCGCTTCAGCCAGTGCATCTTATTTCTGGCGTTGTTTAAAACGACTTTCGGCTTGAATAACGTAACGTTGCTGACAATAAATACCAAGCCGCCGTGAAGCGGCTTGTGCGTCGCGGTGTCAGCCGGGAAGGCGCGCCAGTTGTCGCTGGTGATATCTGCTAAGCAGCAGCACGGTGGTCAGCGCGCCGAGCAGGGCGCAGAACATATCTGATTGCGTATCCCACGGGTCACCCTGCGTACCGAGGAAATCATCCGCGCCTTGCCCCATGGCAAGTGCCGCCCACCATTCAATCAGCTCATACGTGGCGCTGATCGCCAGGGCAATACAGCACACCAGAAACCCCGTCATTTTGCGGCCATTAACATAGCCGCCTCGCAGCAGGATCTCGCGAGCCGCCAGCGCAGGCACCAGACCCTGGAAGAAGTGTCCCAGCTTGTCGTACGGATTTCGGCTCAGATTAAACATCTCCTGAACCTCAAAACCGATCGGTACTTTGGCGTAGGTGTACATGCCGCCAACCATCAAAATGATCGCGTGAAAGAAAATGAGTGTATAGAGCAGGGGCGTGAGCGGATAGCGTCGATGGGTTGCGAGCAGAAGCGGCACAATGATAATGACCGGCGTGACTTCCATCAGCCAGGTGGCTCTGTCGCCGGTGAGCATTCCCGTATAAACCAGAATGACGAGCAAGAGCAGCGTGCCGATTTTTAAATAAGGATTGAGAGCTGAAGCGTTCATATCGTTTTTCGTATGAGAAAAACGATAACTATCGACCCGCTAACTGAAAAACTCAATCTTTTGCAGTACATAAAAAAAACGGGGCCCTTTTCAGGCCCCGTTTATTCATCATATGACTTAGAACATTTTGCGCAGACGCAGGCTGAAGGTATGCGCCTGATAGCGCTCTCCCGCTTGCAGATCGTAGCGAGCGTCGAGGTTCAGCTCGTTCGCTTCATACAGCGTGCTGCCGATCGCGACGCCAGCCATGTCTTCCACTGGCGATGCGCCTTTGGTCGTAAAGCTGGTTTCACCAACCGTATCAGCGGCGTAGGACGCGCGGCTGCTGACCTGGCGATCATCGTACTGATGCAACCACGTCACCTGGGCGAATGGCGTCAGATTGCCAAGACCGGTCGCGAAGGTTTTCTCGATGCGCGCACCGATATCGCTCACGACGGACTGCGCATGGCTGCTGCCCACATCCAGCGCCATACCGTTTCCACCCGTCTCTTTATATCCATCAACGTGCTGATAGCCGTAAGTCAGGCTGGCAAGCGGTGTCAGAACCACGCCAGCTTGCAGCGTCAGCGGATAGCCGAATTCAGTCTGCAGCGTGACCGATTGACCGTTGAATTTACCCTGCGCAGCGCCGGAGAAACCGGTGAAATCCGCGCGACGAACGGAGGTATAGTTCTGACGGTTCACACCCGCCGACAAGTTCAGATACCACGGATCGCCCGTGAAGCCGGCGTAACCGATGACGCCGTAGTTATCAGCCGTCGACGTATTTCCGTTCAGGTTTCCTTTACCGTGAACAGACGTATTGCTGTAGTTCACCGCCGCACCCAAACGCCAGTCGTCGCCCAGCGAACGATCTGCACCCATGATCAGGCCGCCAAACTTCGCGCTGTAACCACTCACTTCAACCGTGCTGTCCTGACGCGCATATCCGCCGAACGGTTGACCCCAGACAATCCAGTTGCTGGCGTAGTCATCACCCGTCGCCACGCCGCTGGTACCGGAGTTGGCTGGATTACGGACTGCATCAATGTGCGCACCCACCACGGCCTGAGCGGTCGACGTTGCCACCGCAGCGGCTGAACTGGTGTTGATGTTTTGACCCGGTGACAAACTCTCACCTACGCGGTTCGCTTCACTTTTGCTGTCAATCGCCAGCGAGGCGTTGAAAAGCTCCAGTAATTGCGGAGATGCAATCCCGGTGTAGTTCCCCAGACCGCCGAGTGATGCGGTAGCGCTTGGAATCGTGGCCAAACCGCGATCCGGCTGAGTTGGCTGCGTCGGAGGTGTCGCAACCGGTGGTGTGATGACCGGAGCTGTCACGACAGGCGGTGTGACTCCCGGTGCAGTGACAACTGGAGATGTCACAACTGGCGGAGTCACTGTCTGCTCAGCACCGACGGTTAAGACCAGCGCTTTATTCTCGCCATCATCGAAGACAGAACCTTGTACCGCACCACGGTAGCCGATGGCTTTATACTTCAGTTTATCCGCGTTGTAATTCGTCTCTGCACCCGTGGCATTCACCACCACATAGCGCTGACCTTCCGCGAATTTATAGGTATTTCCTGTGCGTATCAGATTGACGCTGGAACCTTGATCAAACGTGGCGTTGCCGCTGACATTCAGGCGACCATAGCCGGTTTCGGCCATCAGATCGGTCCTGGAAATCGCAACATCAGAGATACCCGAAGTAAGCGTGGCAGCGGCTTTCTGATGGTAATCGCCCGTCACAGTAATACTGTTATTCACCTGCAATGACGCAGCATTGTTGACAACCGTGCTGGCGACGACATTGTCGTTAAGCAGCAGTGAGCCGGTACCAAATTCCACGTTAGAGCGGGTACTGGTAATGGTCCCAATGCCGTTCAGGCCGGTCAATGTGCCCATGGTGGTGGTTCCACCATTAATTTTTAACGGTGAAGTGTTATTGGCATTAATATTACCCGCAACCACACCGCTGTTGGTTAACGTAACATTACCAAGGGAAGATGAGTTGTTGTCGCTGAGATAAAGCGCATCTTCCTTACCGCTCAGTAACCCATTGTTGATAATATTTGTTTCCAGACTTTGGTCATAACTCGAAATTAAAATTCCGTAGTTCGCCCCGCTGATTTCACCATTATTAGCTATCGTGCCAATAGAGGTTGTATTAGAGGTGCTTGCATAAATACCAAAGTTAGTGGCGGTAATCTTACCGTTGTTCTCAAGAGTACCAATCACACCATAGTTTTGAATACCGAATGAACCCCCAATGATTTTATCATCATTGATAAGGGTATCAATCGTACCAAAGTTAAAGATTCCGCCACCATCATAACTATAACGGGAAATGGACTGGATGGTTCCGGTATTATGCAATGTGCCAATGCTGCTATTCATATTATTATAAATGGCGGCATTATCTCCCATCATCATCCCATAATTACCCGTGTCGGAGGTAATCACGCCTGCATTTAATAACGTATCTATTCTGCCCTGGTTGTTGATGCCAGTATATCCGGTGATCTTACCATCAGCAGTGTTAGTCAGCGTTTTAATATAACCAATATTCGCGACAGCACCGGTATTATTCATGCCTGGATTAAAATTATCAGGCGCGTTTTTAATCGTGCCGCTATTCGTGAAATTATCAATTTCACCTGATGCGCCTACTGCGACTATGCTGCCGTAGTGATACTGATTAATGCTCGAGATAGTCCCGGTATTTTCGAATGTCGTTACCGCGCCATTAATCTGAACGATGTTAACGTCATAATTATTACCGTTAGTACCGTCATCACTGATGGTGCCATCATTAAGCAGCGTGGCTAATGTGGCATTCTGTTCCACGGTTAATGCTGTGGTCGGCGCGCCAGTAATCGAGCCCGTGTCGGTGATATGCAGCGAGTCATTTGTGCCGACAACATTAATGCTGGTGAATGCTGAGTCGATAACTGTACCAGAAACTGCTAAAGCATGGGTGGTCAGCAGCCCCTGTGCTGCCGTCGAAGCTACCAGCAAGGAGATCAGCTGGCTGAGATATTTTTTTTTCATGGTGAGCCGTCACAAGGTTGCGATAGTTGTAAAAATGCAAATGAGATAATCTTCGGATTAATCCGATATTATTCGGGCGGAGAATATACAGTTTGTTGCAAAAAACAATAAGTTTTGCTTAATTATTTCTTGGTGAAATAATTCCACATTTTTTATAATGTTATTGATTTGGCTTAAGGTAATTCAGGGTATGAGAATAAAACATGATATATTCTTCGGCGGCTTATTGATTAGTTTATCTTTTTTATTAGCGGGCTGTGTTTCTGAAGATTCGCGCATTGCCGCAAAAGATATTGCTCAGCATTCCGGGCTGAGCAGAAATGACATCCAAACAAAAACATTTTTGATTGCTTCCTGGTCCCGCATTACCCCTCCGGCTCATTTACTGCGTGTCTATATCGAGGGCGATGGATTTGCATGGAAGAGTCGCACGCAGCCTTCAGATGACCCCACGCCACGAAATCCGATCGGATTAGCGCTGGCCGCTGCGGATAAAAATCAAAACGTGCTGTATATTGCGCGCCCCTGCCAGTTTATCGGTCCGCCGTTACCTGCCCATTGCGAAACGAGCGTGTGGACAAAGGATCGGTTTTCACCCTCAGTCATTGATGCCATGAATGACGTACTCAATCACTTTGTGAAGCAATATCCCGGCGTGAAGCTTGAACTGATCGGGTATTCCGGCGGCGGCAATATTGCCGCCATACTGGCTGAACGCCGTACCGATGTTCGTTCGTTACGCACCGTGGCGGGAAATTTGGACGTGGCGTATGTGAATGCAACGCATCATGTGAGCGCGATGCCCGATGCCGTCAGCGCCATCGACAGCGCTTCTGCCCTCCAAAAAATGCCACAACTCCACTTTAGCGGCGATGCCGATAAAACCGTGACGCCTGAGGTCGCGCAACGCTTTCAGCGTGCAGTCGGCGGGCATTGTAGTGAGGTTGAAGTGGTCAGCAACATGGCGCATGGTTCGGATTGGGCCGCCATCTGGCCGCAGCTGTTGGCGAAGAAATTGCCGGAGTGCGGAGAGTGATTTGCTGCCCGTTGATGAGCACTCTTAAGGCATGATGGAAACGCTCGCAGATAATCCTGCCACTAACACAATCCCCTCAGGTAACGCATCTAACTGAATACGTACAGGCACTCGCTGCGCCAGGCGTACCCAGTTAAACGTGGGATTAACCTCCGGCAGTCCCAGCCCACCGGTCTCGTCATTGCTGTCACCGATCCCCCGTCCGATACTCTCCACATGCCCCGTGATGATCGGATCAAATCCCATCAGCGAAATCTGCGCGGTGTTCCCAACGTGGATATGTCGCAGCTTGGTCTCCTCAAAATAGCCCACCACCCAGAAACTCTTCGCATCGATAATGGCGACTTTTGTCTCTCCCGCTGTCGCATAGTTGCCAGGGCGAAGCGGCTAGCGCTCAGCGAACGTTCATTAGCACGTTTGATGCTGCGTGAGACCGGCCTGACTTTTGGGCGATGGCGTCAGCAGCTGCATTTGATCATTGCGCTTCGTGAGCTGGCGAGTGGGGTATCGGTGCAAAACGTGGCGGCTAATCTGGGCTATGAGTCGGTTAACACGTTTATCACCATGTTCAAAAAAACAATGGGCAGCACGCCAGCGCATTATTTTGCCACGCGAAAAACAACGGATACCTGAGTGACGCACAGGCGATCAGACACAGTTATCTTGCCAGTATTCATGAAGGAAACAGTGTTTATGGAGAGTGTGAAGATCTGTAGACACAGGCTTTGTGGCTGGCGGGAAAGGCAGGGTGATGAAGTCAGTGGTCGACAAGACCAGAAATCTACCGGAACCCCAGAAAGCAAAAAACCCGCCATAGGCGGGTTCTTCTAAATAGTGGTGCCCGGACTCGGAATCGAACCAAGGACACGGGGATTTTCAATCCCCTGCTCTACCGACTGAGCTATCCGGGCAACGGGGCGCATTAAACCCGATTCGCCTCTTTTCGTCAACGAAATTTGTCATTTCCGCTACAGACTGCACACTCTCTCACCAGTTTGTTGACCGCTTAAGCGAAAAAGTGGGTCCAGAGGGCGGAAAGCGGCATGGCGAGTATCAGCGCGGGCAGCATATTCACCACCGCAAACATCTTAATCCCGCAGATGCGCAAACCGGTTGCCAGCAGCAGCAAGCCTCCAACTGCGGTAAAGTCCGCCATCATCGCCGACGTAGTAAACGGCAAAATCAACGTGGCACAGCTGGCGAGAGCAAGCTGAATGGCCAGCATCGGGACACAAATTGCGGCAACCGCAATGCCGAGCGTCGTGGCGAAAATGGTCGCGGTGAAGAAATCAAGAAACGCCTTAGCAATCAAAATACTGGGGTCGCCGGTCATTCCCTCTTGCATGGAGCCAAAAATCCCCGTTCCGCTGGCGCAAAACAGAATAATGATCGCCACGTAATTTTGAATAAACGTCTCGTGGGAGTCGTTCTTGGCTTTGCCCGGGCGGGATATCAGATTTTTGGCTTTACCTACCGCACCGCTAATCCCTTTTTCCAGATAGCAAAATTCGCCAACCAGTGCGCCCAGCAGCGTTGCCAGGACCATCACCGGCAGGTTAGCGCATTTGATCACCAGCAAAACGCCGATGCCCAGCGAGGCCAGACCAAAAATGGAGGGCATGGATGAGCGAATACGCTCCGGTAATCGCTGGCTTAAAACGGCGCCCAGGACGCCACCCAGCAACACCGCTCCGGCGTTGATAAACGGTCCAATAACCAAAATACACTCCCACTATTTAATCATTGATATTGCATTATTATGCCATGGAGATGGCATTCCATGGCGATCTTTGGGCGCACGCTGTGCATAAGGATTCTTCCTTGCACCCAAAAATAAAAGGTGACATGATTGCGCAAATTTTCCCCTCACGGATACGGAGCTGCCACTGATGATGACGTTTGCCACTGCGCTTAGCTCTGTCCGTACCAGCACTTTCTATCCTACTCTCATCATGCGGTGAGGGTAACGCCTGTTCTTTGCAGGACATCAGTAAAACCAGACGCGTTCTGATTTTACTGATGTCTGGCGATCGGAGCGACGTTCCAGTCAGACACCTTCGTTGGGCAGATTAAACTGTCCGGGGTTTTTCACTCCCCTGAAACGGGTATTTGTGCATATGAAATCATTAAAAATTGCCGTCAGCCATGAGCTGGTTTCCGCGCTTTCCACCCATCGGGACGTGGTGACGCTGGACAACACCGATTTTACGGATGTCGCCGCGGTCATTATGACGGTCGCGCAAAGCCGCAGCGGTATTCTGGCGTTACTGAAACGCACAGGATTCCAGCTTCCGGTCTTTATCTTCTCGTCTGAGCCTGTTGATGTTCCGGATGGCGTGGTGGCAGTGATAAGCGGCAACGCCCAGGAGTTATTGGAACTGGAAGCCGCAGCCTGTCGTTATGAAGAGAACGTGTTGCCGCCATTTTTTGACACCCTGAGTCAGTATGTTGCGATGGATAACAGCACGTTTGCCTGTCCAGGCCATCAGCACGGTGCCTTTTTTAAAAAACACCCCGCAGGGCGGCAGTTCTTTGAGTTCTTTGGCGAGAACGTGTTTCGCGCCGATATGTGCAATGCTGATGTGAAACTGGGTGACTTATTGATTCACGAAGGTTCTGCGAAAGATGCGCAAAAATTTGCGGCGAAAGTTTTCAACGCAGACAAAACCTACTTTGTGCTTAACGGAACATCTGCGGCCAATAAAGTTGTCACCAATGCGCTGCTGACGCGCGGTGACCTGGTGTTATTCGATCGTAATAATCACAAATCTAACCATCATGGCGCGTTGATTCAGGCTGGCGCGACGCCGGTCTATCTGGAAGCAGCGCGCAACCCGTTTGGTTTTATTGGCGGTATTGATGAGCACTGTTTTGACGATGCCTACCTGCGCGAACTGATCAACGAAGTCGCTCCTGAAAAGGCACAGGACGCGCGACCGTTCCGCCTGGCCGTGATCCAGCTCGGTACCTACGACGGCACCGTTTATAACGCCCGTCAGGTGATCGACAAGATCGGCCATCTGTGCGACTACATTCTTTTTGATTCGGCGTGGGTGGGGTACGAGCAGTTTATCCCGATGATGGCCGATAGCTCGCCGCTGTTGCTGGAACTGAATGAAAACGATCCGGGCATATTTGTGACCCAATCGGTGCACAAGCAGCAGGCAGGTTTCTCGCAAACGTCGCAGATCCACAAGAAAGACAATCACATTCGTGGCCAGGCGCGCTTTTGTCCCCATAAGCGTCTGAATAACGCGTTTATGCTCCACGCCTCGACCAGCCCGTTTTATCCGTTGTTTGCCTCGCTGGATATCAACGCCAAAATCCATGAAGGCGAGAGTGGACGCCGACTATGGGCGGAATGCGTCGAGCTAGGGATCGAGGCGCGTAAGGCGATCGTGGCAAACTGTAAGATGATCAAACCCTTTATTCCGCCTGTGGTAGCAGGGCGTCCGTGGCAGGATCATCCGACGCACGCGATTGCCAGCGAGCGCCGCTTCTTTAGCTTTGAGCCTGGTGCTAAATGGCACGGCTTTGAGGGTTACGCTAGCGAGCAGTATTTTGTCGATCCCTGCAAGCTGCTGCTGACCACGCCGGGTATCGACGCTGAAACCGGCGGTTACACCGATTTTGGCATTCCTGCGACGATCCTCGCGCATTATCTGCGTGAAAACGGCATCGTGCCGGAAAAATGCGATCTCAACTCGATCCTTTTCCTGCTCACGCCTGCGGAAAGTGCCGAAAAAATGGCACAGCTGGTGGCGATGCTGGGGCAGTTTGAACAGCACATCGAAGACGACACGCCGCTGGCAGACGTTTTACCGAGCGTCTTCAATAAATATCCGGTGCGTTATCGCGATTATACCCTGCGTGAGCTTTGCCAGGAGATGCACGATCTGTACGTTAGTTTTAACGTCAAGGATCTGCAAAAAGCGATGTTCCGTAAAGCGGATTTCCCGGCGGTGGTGATGAACCCGCAGGATGCCAACCAGGAGTACATTCGCGGCAACGTGGAGCTGGTGCGTATCAGCCAGGCTGAAGGGCGTATTGCCGCAGAAGGCGCGCTGCCGTATCCGCCGGGAGTGTTGTGCGTTGTGCCCGGAGAAGTCTGGGGTGGGGCGGTACAGCGTTATTTCCTGGCGCTGGAAGAGGGCATTAATGTGTTACCTGGCTTTTCGCCAGAACTCCAGGGCGTTTACAGCGAGAAAGATGCCGATGGAATTAAGCGGCTGTATGGGTACGTGCTGAAGTAAGTGCGGGCTGCTGCCCTCACCCTAACCCTCTCCCACAGGGAGAGGGGACAATTTTTTGCTTCCCTCTGCTATCTCCCTCTGTGAGAGGAGATGGTTTGCTCTTTCACGTTAACGCTCTTTCTGGTGTTTTCTCCCTCTCCCTTTGGGAGAGGGGATGGTTTCTGCTTCTCTCTGTTATGTCGCTCTGTGAGAGGGGACGGTTTCTGCTTCTCTCTGTTATGTCGCTCTGTGAGAGGGGACGGTTTCTGCTTCTCTCTGTTATGTCGCTCTGTGAGAGGAGACGGTTTGCTCTTTCACGTTAACGCTCTTTCTGGTGTTTTCTCCCTCTCCCTTTGGGAGAAGGCAGGGGTGAGGGGGAAAAGACGGCTCCGGGCGGTTCCTTCTTTCTCTTTGGGGGGAAGGTGAGGATCAGGGGTTCACACCGCGCCATCACGCCTCTGCGCGTTTATACATTCTGCGCGGATGCCCAATCTTTCCGTAAAGCATTTCCACATTCAGAAAACCCGCTTCGACGCAGTGCTCCAGATAGCGCCGCGTCGTGGTTTTGCTCAACCCCGTTTCGTTCACCACGTCATCCACCGAAAAACAGTGCTCGGTCTGGTCGTTAAACAGCGTCTGTACCCGCGCCAGCGTATTCTCCTCAATCCCTTTGCTGCCGTTATCCTGCCGGTAATTTTTGGCCTGAAGCTGGTAAAGAGAATCGACATTTTGCTGGTCAACAATCTTCCAGACGCGCTGTTGTTCGGCAAATTGCACAAAGCGCTCGAGCGACTGGCTGAGCCGTTTCCAGGAAACGGGCTTCAGAATATAATCGAATGCACCGTTGCGTATCGCCAGACTACAGGTATCCATATCGCTGGCGGCGGTGATGAAAATGATGGAGCAATTCGCGGGCATCAGCAGGGGGTTGCTGATTAACGTAATGCCCTTACCGTCCGGCAAATAGTTATCCAGCAGAACCAACTGGGGCTGCAAGCGGGTGAGCTTGGCCTGTGCATCGGCGAGTGACGAAGCAATGCCCACCAGCCGCAGGCGCGGGTGTTTGCTGATAAGCTCAGCGTGAAGCTGTGCCAGTTCGTTCTCATCTTCAACAATCAATACGTCGATATGTTCATGTTGCATAGTCTGTATCTTCCAGTTCCTGAGCGGGGCGTTGAGCGATTCCCGTGGCGGGAATAAAGAGTGAGAAAATAGCGCCCCGAGGCGAGTTATCGGCAACTTCTATGGCGCCGCCAGCCTGGGTGACATAACTGTCGATCAGGTACAGGCCAATACCGTGATCGCCACGCGTTTTGGTGGTAATGCCGCGTTCAAATATCCGTTCGCGGATGTCCGGTTTAATGCCCACTCCCTGGTCCGCTACCTCAATAATCAGCTCGCGCTCATTGAGTTTTATCAGCACTTCTACCGGCTCATGCGGGAGCGGCGCGCGCTGTGTGGCTTCGATAGCGTTATCCAGTAAATTACCAATAATGGAGATCAGCTCAGCTTCGTGAAGCGGGGCGAAAGGTTTCTCCATGCGACAGGCGGGATCGAAATTCAGCTCAACGCCTTTCTCGCGCGCCCGCGCGGATTTCCCGAGCAGCAGACCGCACAGCGTGGGTGAACTGAACCGCGAAGAGATAAAATCCAGCAGCTCCTGCGCATGTTCCGATTGCGCCTGAATAAAGCCAATCGCCTCTTCATAACGGCCCATATGCAGCATGCCGGAAAGTGTCGTCATGCGATTCAACTGCTCATGACGCATGATGCGCAGGTTGTCGACATAACGTTTTACCTGACTCAGTTGGGCGCTGAGCGAGTCGATCTCATTGCGATCGCGAAAGGTGACCACCCAGCCCTGAAGTGAATCCTCCAGCATGATCCGCACCCGACTGGCGATCACTGTAAGATCGTTAAAGCGGCAGATCTCATCGTGCGTGTCTTTCGCCAGCATCGTTTGCGGCGTGAAGAACGACACCGGGTTGATAACCTCGCTAATCAATTGCCCACGCAGTTCGCGCGCCGGATGCTGTAAGCCCAGCAATTGACGCGCGGCCTGGTTGATCACTTCGATCCGCAAATGCGCGTCGATGGCGATCACCCCTTCGTAGATTGACTCCATCATCGCTTTTTGCTGGCGCACCAGCAGGCCAATTTCGCGCGGCTCGAGCGAAAAGATCTGCTTTTTTATACTGCGGGTGAAATACCACGAGAAGATAAACAGGGCGATAAGCAGCAGCACGGCCGCGATCAGGATATTCACCACTTTGCTGACGGTAATGGTATCGAGATAGCTGGTGAGATAGCCCACCGAGACGATGCCCACGACCTGTCCGGCATCGTTGAAAACAGGCGCTTTGCTGCGCAGCGAAATCCCTAAACCACCTTTACGGATGGTGGTGATGTTTTTGCCCTGCAACACTTCGGCGTTGTCGCCGCCAACCAGGGTGGTCCCCACACGATCCTCAAAGGCAGAATGAAACAGGTGCCGACCGTTATTATCCCCAATCACAATAAAACTGGCGTCACTGTGATCCGCTATTTGATGCATAAAAGCATGGATTGCTTTGATATCTTTTTCTTCAACCTCTTTACGCAAAGTAGGAATAAGCGCAATTTCTTCTGCTTGTATTTTCGCCCGAGTGCTCATTTCTTGATAAAGTTGTCTGCTGACGTCGACATAATAATATCCACCCAGCAATGCAAACAGCACTGAAAAGAAAGCCACCAGCGAAATAAATAACTTAATCTGAAACGAAACCTTCATAACTATCACGCGCGGTATTAACGGATTAGGTGAATATATCATCTTTTTTTTGACAGGATTAGGCTTTGCCCAAAACTTGTGATCCCTTGCACAGCGCTTATTGCAAAAGCATTTTAAGAATTAGACGAACGTTTAATATAAAACAAATAAATGTTATTCATTTGTTCATTCTGGAAAAGAAACCATTAAAACCACGGCAATAAATAAGTCATTAATCACATTCAATAAAAGAAACCATTAAAACCATAGAGGCCATTAAAACTTCGGTTTTAATATGCCGTTCCTCACATAAAGCCCGCGCTGACAACTTTAAGCTTACTGCACAAATAACCAAGAGGCTTAATGATGAGCACTACTGACGATTCTTTCTCTGTAACGCACGATCCGATAGATATTCAGCGGCCGACGCTCAAAGAGCGCTGGTGGCACATTATGGATACCTGGAAAGTGGGGATCATTCCGCTGCCACTGTTTGTATTAGCTGGCGTGCTGATTGCTATCGACTGCCTGGGCGGCAAGTTACCGAGCGACATTGTGGTGATGGTTGCGACGCTCGCTTTCTTCGGCTTCGCCTGTGGTGAATTCGGTAAGCGTCTGCCGATTGTTGGCAAGCTCGGCGCGGCGGCGATTTGCGCCACCTTCATCCCGTCGGCGATGGTTTATTACGGCCTGCTGCCTGATGTGGTCGTGGAGTCCACCACCAAGTTCTACAAATCCACCAACATTCTCTATCTGTATATCTGCTGCATTATTGTCGGCAGCATTATGAGTATGAACCGCACGGTGCTGATTCAGGGCTTCCTGCGCATTTTCTTCCCGATGCTGTGCGGCGAAATCGTCGGCATGCTTGTCGGAATGGGCGTGGGCATGGCCCTCGGTCTTGAACCGTTCCAGATCTTCTTCTTTATCATTCTGCCGATTATGGCAGGCGGCGTCGGTGAGGGCGCAATACCGCTTTCCATCGGATACGCCACGTTGCTGCATATGGATCAGGGCGTCGCGCTCGGTCGCGTACTGCCGATGGTCATGCTTGGTGGCTTAACCGCCATTATCATCTCCGGCTGCCTGAACCAGCTTGGTAAACGCTACCCGCATCTGACCGGCGAAGGCCAACTGATGCCAAACCGTGCGAATGCTGATGCGACGGCTTCCCAACCGGCGTTCTCCGGTAAAGCGGACGTGACCACGATTGCCTCTGGCGCGTTGCTGGCCGTGCTGCTCTACATGCTGGGTATGCTTGGTCACAAGCTGATTGGCCTGCCAGCCCCGGTCGGCATGCTGTTTATGGCCGTGCTGGTCAAACTGTGCAACGGCGCGTCTCCGCGTCTGCTGGAAGGCTCGCAGGTGGTTTACAAATTCTTCCAGACCTCCGTTACCTATCCAATTCTGTTCGCCGTTGGCGTGGCGATTACGCCGTGGCAGGAACTGGTCAACGCGTTCACCGTTAGCAACCTGCTGGTGATTATCAGCACCGTCTCTGCGCTGGTGGCTACCGGGTTCTTCGTCGGTAAAAAGATTGGTATGCACCCGATTGATGTCGCCATCGTCTCTTGCTGCCAGAGTGGACAAGGCGGAACGGGCGACGTGGCAATCCTGACCGCAGGTAACCGCATGAGCCTGATGCCATTCGCTCAGATTGCGACGCGTATTGGCGGGGCGATCAACGTCTCTATCTCGCTGCTGATTCTGGGCAACTTCCTCGTTTAAGTTTTCAGGAAAGAACAATGAAACTCGCAAGCTTTATTTATAAAGGTCAACGCAGCTACGGCATCGTGAAGGCCGACGGTGTGGTGAATTTAGGTCGTCGTTTGGGTGACCGCTTCAGCGACCTTAAAGCGCTGTTGCAGGGTAACGGCATGGCAGAAGCCACGCGTTATCTCAACGATGCCGTTGACGTGCCGTTGGACGCAATCACCTTTTTACCGGTGATTGAGCATCCAGAGAAAATCCTCTGCGTGGGCATGAACTACGCCGAGAAACGCCAGGAGTTCGATCAGCATAACCCGGCTCCTACGCTGTTTGTCCGCTTCCCGGATTCTCAGACCGGACACAACTCTCCGGTGCTGAAACCGCGTCACTCCAGTGAGTTCGATTACGAAGGCGAACTGGCGGTGATCATCGGTAAAGGCGGGGAAAACATCAGCCGGGATGACGCTCTGCGCCATGTGGCGGGTTACAGCTGTTACATGGATGGCTCTGCGCGTGACTGGCAGCACACCTGGTTTACGGCAGGCAAAAACTGGCGACAAACCGGCGCGTTTGGTCCGTGGATGGCGACTGCCGATGAAATCCCCGATCCGCACAGGCTTGCGATCCGCACCTGGCTGAACGGCCGCATGGTGCAGGAAGACAACACCAGCAGCATGATCCACAAAGTCGCGGAGCTGATCGAATACATCAGCACCTTTACCCGCTTAAGCCCGGGCGATGTGATCATCACCGGATCGCCAGGCGGCGTAGGTAAAAAACGCAATCCGCCGCTGTTCATGCAAGAGGGCGATCGCATTGAAGTGGAGATCGAAAATATCGGTCATCTGAGCAATGTGATCATGGAAGCGCCAGCGCAGTTGCTGACGGCTGCGCACTAGGTAAGAGGCCATGGACAGACACTCCGCCATCGATTTCCGCCTGACCGACGTAGCGAAACACCCGGAACGCTTAAGCCAGATTCGCTATCTGCTGGCGGACAGCGGCCTGGGGCTGGACAACGACATCACCCTGTTTGTGGAGGCGTGGTCCGGTACGCAACTGGTGGGATGCGCGGGGCTTGCCGCAAACGTCATCAAATGCGTGGCCGTCGATGAGCAGCTGCGTGGCGCGAATTTGAGCGCGCGCCTGCTGGCTGAAGTGGAGAATGCCGCGCTCGTGCGCGGCCATTTCCACCTCTTTTTGTGTACGCGTCCGTGCAACAAAGAGCGTTTTGCCCGCAGCGGTTTCTGGCCGATTGCCCAAAGCGGTAATAACGCGGTCCTGCTGGAAAATACCCCGCAGGGGATTGAGCGTTACTGCCGTTCGCTTGCTGCTCAGCGCAAGTGTGGCGAGAAGATTGGCGCGATTGTGATGAACGCCAATCCGTTCACCCTTGGACATCGTCATCTGGTGGAGCAGGCGGCTCAGCAGTGCGACTGGCTGCATCTGTTTGTGGTGCGCGAAGACGCGTCATTCTTCTCGTTCCGCGATCGTCTGGACATGGTGCGCGCAGGCGTGGCGCATCTGTCGAACGTATCCGTTCATGAAGGCTCGCAATACATCATTTCGCGCGCCACCTTCCCGGCCTATTTCCTCAAAGAGAGCGGCAAAGTGCAGCAGGCGTGGAGCGAAATCGACGTGCTGATTTTCCGTGATTTTATCGCGCCCGCACTGGGGATTACCCATCGGTTTATCGGATCAGAACCGTTTTGCGATATCACCCGCCAGTACAACCAGACGCTGCACCAGCTGCTCGCTCCGCAGATTGAGGTGGTGGAAATGCCGCGCATTAAGGCCACCGGAAATGCTATTTCGGCATCGGAAGTGCGCCGTTTACTCAAGACACAGCAGTTTTCCCGCATACGGGAGATTGTCCCGGAGTCCACTTTCGCGCATCTCGAGGCGCACTACAGCGCACGCGCGGAAGTCGCATAACTATCAGGAATTTATCATGAAAATTGTAAGGGAGGCGCTGGCCGGAACGCAGGAGTCCAGCGACCTGATGGTGAAAATCGCCCCCGCCGACGGCGAGCTGGAGATTGTCATCCACAGTGAAGTGATTAAGCAGTTTGGCGATCAGATTCGCCAGGTGGTCAATGAAACGCTGCACGCGCTGGCCGTGCGTCAGGGTTTGATCATCGTTGAAGATAAAGGGGCGCTCGACTGTGTGATTCGCGCCCGCCTGCAAAGCGCGGTTCTGCGCGCTGCTGAAGAGCAGCCTATCGACTGGAGCAAAATGTCATGAACAAACTCCGTCGCAGTATGCTGTTCCTGCCTGGCGCGAACGCCGCCATGCTTTCGACCGCATTTATCTATCGCCCCGATTCCATCATGTTTGACCTCGAAGACGCCGTCGCGCTGCGCGAGAAAGATACCGCGCGTCTGCTGGTGTTCCACGCTCTGCAACATCCGATGTATCGGGATATCGAAACCGTGGTGCGCATTAATCCGCTGAGCACGCCGTTTGGTCTGCTGGATCTTGAAGCCGCCGTCCAGGGTGGCGCGGACGTGATCCGCCTGCCAAAAACCGATACGCCGGAAGATATCCACGAACTGGAATGCCATCTGGAGCGCATCGAACGCGAGTGCGGACGCGAAGTGGGCTCCACCCGCGTGATGGCAGCGATTGAGTCGGCGATTGGCGTTATCAACGCCGTGGCGATTGCCCGCAGCACCCCGCGCCTGATCGGCATCGCGCTGGCAGGCTTTGATTATGTGATGGATATGCAAACCGAACGCGGCGACGGCACCGAGCTCTTTTACGCTCGCTGCGCCGTGCTACATGCCGCACGCGCGGCGGGCATCGACGCATTTGACGTGGTGTGGTCAGACGTCAACGACGAAGCCGGATTCCTGCGCGAAGTCGAATTGATCCGCAAGATGGGCTTTAACGGCAAATCACTGATCAACCCGCGCCAGATCGATCTGCTGCATAACGCCTACGCGCCAACCCAGCAGGAAGTGGATCACGCTATGCGAGTGATCGAAGCGGCAGAAGAGGGCGCGCGCAACGGCCTGGGCGTCGTGTCGCTCAACGGCAAAATGGTGGATGCCCCGATTATTGATCATGCCCAGAGAGTGCTGGAACGTGCAGCGGCCTCCGGCGTGCGTCGCTAAGGATGACAAATGAATCAGACTGAACTTCTCCATGTGAATTTCCCCCATCTCAGGGACTTAAAACCGTTTGATACGGCCCACAGTGCAACGCCCTGGCTGGCTGACATCGAAGCAAAGCATCAGCGGAAGCTGTGCGATTCGGTAGAGGACGCGGTGAAACGCTGCGGGTTGCAGGACGGGATGACGATTTCGTTCCATCATGCGTTTCGCGAAGGCGATCGGGTGATCAATAGCGTGGTCGCGCTGCTGGCAAAAATGGGGTTTAAAAATCTCACTTTGGCCTCCAGCTCCTTGATGACCTGCAACGACGCGCTGATCGAACACATCGAAAGCGGCGTGATTACCCGTATATACACCTCCGGGATGCGCGGCAAACTGGCGGATGCGATTTCTCACGGGCTGATGGACGAGCCGGTGCAAATCCACTCCCACGGCGGACGCGTGAAGCTGCTGCAGGACGGTGAGCTGAATATCGACGTGGCGTTTCTTGGCGTGCCGTGCAGCGATGAGTTTGGCAATGCCAATGGGACGCACGGGAAATCCAGCTGCGGATCGCTGGGCTATGCAATGGTTGATGCGCAGTTTGCCCGCAACGTGGTGCTGCTCACCGAAGAGATCGTGCCGTTCCCGAATATGCCCGCCAGCATTGTGCAGGATCGGGTGGACTATATCGTGCAGGTCGACAGCGTCGGCGATCCGGCGAAAATCAGCGTCGGTGCAGCGCGCGTCACCAGCAACCCGCGCGAGCTGATGATCGCCCGCTTTGCGGCGGACGTGATTGAACACTCGGGCTATTTCAAACCTGGCTTCTCGATGCAGACCGGTTCGGGCGCTGCGGCGACCGCCTGCACGCGCTTTATGGGCGAGAAAATGGAGCGCAGCGGCGTGACCGCGCGTTTTGCGCTGGGCGGCATTACCGGCAGCCTGGTCGATCTGCATGAAAAAGGGTTAATTGAAACGCTGCTCGACACGCAGTGCTTTGACGGTCAGGCGGCGGCTTCGCTGGCGCGTAACCCGAATCACGTGGAGATTTCGACAAACGTTTATGCCAATCCGGGCAGCAAAGCGGCAAGCTGCGATCAGCTCGACGTGGTGATTTTAAGCGCGCTGGAGATCGACACGGATTTCAACGTGAACGTCATTACCGGTTCCGACGGGGTGATGCGCGGGGCGTCTGGCGGGCACTGTGATGTGGCCGCTGCCGCAAATCTGACGATTGTCGTGGCGCCGCTTTTGCGCAGCCGCATTCCAACGGTCGTCAAACGCGTCACCACGCGTTTAACGCCGGGCGAGAGCATTGACGTGCTGGTGACTGACCACGGTATCGCGGTGAATCCGGCGCGCCCGGAAATCCGCGAACGGCTGGAAGCCGCAGGGTTAAAAATCGTTGATATCGAAGCGCTTTACGCGCGGGCAATCTCGTTGACCGGCGAACCCAAACCCATCGAATTTACCGACAAAATCGTCGGCGTGATCCGCTACCGTGACGGCAGCGTGAACGACACCGTCCGACAGGTGAAGGAGTAACATCATGACGATAGCGACACCCGTGCGTACGGGTGTCAGCCTGGAAACGCTGCTGGCGGCAAAAGAAAACCGCGCGGCGCGACAGGCTGACTGGCTCACGCACTACCAAAAACCGGTCATTTCCCTCACGTTAGTTACGCCGGGGGAAGTGAAAGACAGCCTGCGCTATCGCAACAGCATGGGCGTGGCGTTGCAGATGTGCGATCAGCTGCTGTGGGAACACCGCTGGCAGGTGCTTGACCGCCAGGTGCTGTGGCTGCCTACCGGACCAGAAGCGCTGTGGTGCGTGGCCCATCAGGCCCCGGAAATCAAAGCCCACTGCGCGGAGCTGGAGCAGAGTCACCCGCTCGGCCGGCTCTGGGATATTGATGTGATTTGCCCGACGGATGGGCATGTCGGACGGCAATCGCTGGGGTCGCATATGCGTCGCTGTCTGATATGCGATGAACCGGCGCACGCCTGTTCACGTTCGCGTCAGCATCCGGTTGAACAGGTGGTGGCTCGCGTGGAGAAGATGATTGATGACTGGTTTGCTCGCGACTAAACCGCGCTGCGTTAGCGTGCCGGAGCTCGCCGAAGAGGCGCTGTGGCACGAACTTGAGTTAACGCCCAAGCCCGGGCTGGTGGATAAGCTCAATAACGGCGCGCATCGCGATATGGACCACGCGCTGTTTGTCCGCAGTATCAAAGCGATTGCCCCCTGGTTTGTGCGCTTTGCAGAACTGGGGAGTGAACATGCGGATAAAGCTGCCGCGGAGCAGCTGCGCCTGATTCGCCCAATGGGCATCGCGTGCGAGCAGGCGATGTACGCCGCAACGGGTGGGGTGAATACGCATAAAGGCGGGATTTTCTCGTTGGGTTTACTCTGTTTCACTGCCGGACGCGTGCGAAATGCGACGGCCGACACGCTGTGTTGTGAGATCAGTAACATTTGTCGTGGGCTGGTTGAGCGTGAACTCGCGGGCCGCAGCGGTACGTCGACGGCAGGCGAGCGGCAGTATCAGCAGTTTGGTCTGACCGGCGCGCGCGGCGAAGCAGAAAGCGGTTTCGCGACGGTGCGCAACCTATTGATACAGTGGCAGGGCGGCTCGCTTCACGATCTGCTTCTGCGCCTAATGGCGGTGAATCAGGATAGCAATCTGGTATCGCGCGGTGGAATAGACGGGCTGCGTTATGTGCAGAATTATGCACGAAATTTACTGACCCACGGTTGGGATCGCGAGGCGCTGATCGAGATGGATCAGGCGTTTATTGCGAGGAATTTGAGTCCAGGTGGCAGTGCGGATTTGCTGTCGGTGGGATGGGTTTTAGGAACACTTCCCTCTCCCGTTAAGGAGAGGGATTTGAGCACGTTTAGTGCGCGATAGGCTGTGCACCAGTCGGAACGCGAACGTGTTTGTACTTGAACAAAGCAATGAAGGCAAAGAACAGTACCAGCGAGTAAGCCGCGAAGATCAACCACACTGGCTGCCAGTCGGTAATGCCGTTAGTGGTGTAGGCTTCAACCACTTTTCCGCTCACCACACCGCCGAGAATACAGCCGAAACCGTTGGTCATCATCAGGAACATACCCTGAGCACTGGCGCGGATTTCAGGCTTCACTTCTTTTTCGACAAACACCGAACCTGAGATGTTGAAGAAGTCGAAGGCGCAACCGTAAACAATCATCGACAGAACCAGCAGCACGGTACCGAATGCGCTTGGATCGCCATAGGCGAACAGACCGAAGCGCAGCATCCACGCGAAGATACTGATCAGCATGACGTTTTTGATGCCGTAACGGCTCAGGAAGAACGGAATAGTCAGGATGAACAGGGTTTCAGAAATCTGCGAAATCGACATCATCACCGAGGCGTGTTCAACGATAAAACTGCCTGAGAACAGCGGATTGTTATCGAAGCTGTGCAGGAAGGTGTTGCCGAACATGTTGGTGATTTGCAGCTCTGCGCCCAACAGCATGGAGAAGATAAAGAAGACCGCCATGCGTTTGTTTTTGAACAGCGCGAACGCGTCCAGACCGAGCATTGAGCTCCAGCTCTGCTGTTTCTGCTGGTTCGAAACCGGGACATGCGGCAGCGTCAGGGTAAACAGCGCCAGCACCACAGACAGCGCAGCACCGATGTAAAGCTGCATATGGCTCAGTTCAAAGCCTGCAAAGCTCACGCCCCACATCGCCATGATAAAGCCGATAGTGCCCCAGATACGGATTGGTGGGAAATCCGTCACGATATCCATGCCCGCAGATTTAATGCGGTGGTAGGAGATGGTGTTGATCAAGCCAAGCGTTGGCATGTAGGCCAGCGAGTTGAGCAAGATAACCATAAACATCGCGCCTGGCGTGGTGACGCCGGCCGCCATAAACAGCGTACCAGCACCGACCAGATGGCAAATCGCATAGAGCCATTTGGCGCTGATCCATTTATCCGCCACGATGCCCAACAGCGTTGGCATGAATACCGCCGCAATACCGAGCGAGCTGTAAACCGCACCAATAGACGCACCATCAAACTTCAGCGTCACAAACATGTAGGAGCCAAGCGTGGTTAGCCAGCTCCCCCACAGACAGAACTGCAGAAACGACAATATTTTAAGCTGCAGCTTAAGGTTCATGTTACTTTCCTCACAATTGAGCGGGAGATATGTTGTTTTGTAAACATTCAGGGGTTTAATTTGATGCAATTCTATCAGCAGGGAACAATATGTTTTGTTACCTCCCGCAAAAAAATGCAATCCACATTAATTTGCAGTTTGGATTGTGATGCAAATAACGTTTTCGTATGGATGGGGTTGGATGAGTGCGGTCTGATGCCCTCACCCTAACCCTCTCCCACAGGGAGAGGGAATCGGACGTCCTCTCTCGCAATGAGCGATGGAATCGGACGCCCTCTCTCGGGGAGTCAGGACACCCACTCGCACAGGGCAAGGGAACTTGGACGCCCTCTCCCAGCGGAAGAGGGCGAGGTCATGAAACTACCGGCGGCGGTAGTTCTTTTGCGCGGAATTCACTTTGTACAGATAACGGCGGGATTCCCCTGACGGATGACGCGTGGTCAGCGTCTGGTAAACATCGCCTGGCGCCATACTGTTAATGATGTTCGCGGCCTGCACTTTGTCGCTTGAGAACACGCGCAACACGCTGCCCGCACCGCCGTTGTAGGCGGTAATCACCGCGTAACGACGCGACGTTGGGTTATCAATTCCACCCAGATAGACATTGTTCAGCATTGCCAGATAGGCGGTGCCGGTATCAATGTTGCTCTGCGGATCGAACAAATAGCTGCGGCTCGGCGTGCCGGATTTCCCCTGCGAGCGGAACACGTCTTTCCCCGCGCTATGCTGAACAACCTGCATGAGCCCTAACGCGTCGGAACGGCTGACGGCATACGGGTTAAAGGAGGATTCGGTTTGCATAATCGCCAGGATCAAGGATTCATCAACGCCATATTTCCGCGAAGCCTGACGCACCATGCCCACGTATTTATGCGCACGTTTGTCGAGGTGGTTCGGCACCAGATTGATGGTGACGCTGTAGATGATTTTCAGGCCATTGGTGCGGCTTTTGAGGCGCGTTTGCAGCAGATAATCCGCAAATGTGGTCGCGCGACCTTCCCAACGAATGGGCTGGCCAGTCTGATCAACGACCTGACCGTACAGGTACGGTTCTTTGGAGATGGTCACATCGTCGGCGTCTGAATAGAGGTCAATCGAGCCAGGATCGTCACCCATCAGCAGGGTTTTCACGATCGCCTGACGCAAATGCGCTGCCGGTTCAGTCCCCGCGATGGTTTCGATGGTGATCGTACCGTCATCAAAGTTGATGTGGCTACGGGTCTGGTAAGCGTCGGTATATTTAACGTAGTCCTTGGGTCCCGCGATCAAGACTTCGTTAAAACCCCAAATGTTTTCGATGTTATGGGCAAACTGCCCCATCAGAATGTCAAAACCGTTCGTGTCCTTTACCCAGGCTTCGTTATAGCTATCGCCTTTTTTACTGGAACAAGACACAAGCAACGGCGCAACAAGGGCTAGCGCTAATAATTTTTTCATCATTCCGGGACTGCGTGTTGTGTTTGCTTTAACGGCGGGGTTGTCCCCGCACGCTGTTATTTTTCTGGCGGCGTGTAGCCTTCGATGTGGACTTCTTTGCCTTCGAACAGGAAGTTCACCATTTCTGCTTCAAGCAGTTTGCGGTGATCCGGGTTCATCATCGTGAGTTTTTTCTCGTTGATGAGCATGGTCTGTTTCTGCTGCCACTGCGCCCAGGCTTCTTTAGAGATCTCGTTGAAGATACGTTTTCCCAAATCGCCCGGATAAAGCTGAAAGTCTTGCCCTTCGGCGTCGCGCTGCAGATAGGTACAAAAAATTGTTCTGGCCATACTCATTCCTCTTAATGTTACCAAAGCTAAACCACTGCTCCGGCACGTAATTGTTGTAACAGGCGCTCCACCGGAGCGGCCAGCCCGACTGATGGCGGTTGCGCTAAGTTATACCAGAGACCCGTTCCTTCATCCATGCATGAGGCGAATGAGGACACGGGAAGCCACATTGGCACAATATCTAAATGGAAATGGCTAAACGTGTGGCGAAATGCAGTCAGTTGCGTGAGATTATCGGCGTTGATTCCACGATCTGCCAGCCACTGACGCAGCCCTTCTTCGGATTCGAACTGCGGGAAACAGAATAATCCGCCCCACAAACCGCTCGGCGGACGCTGGGCGAGATACGCTTCATCATCGTGCTGCATCAGCAACATATACCCGGTGCGTTCCGGAATTGTCTGCTTGGGCTTTTTACCCGGATATTGCGCCCATGAATGATTCGCGTAGGCCATGCAGAGGTTGTTGACCGGGCAAAGCTCGCATTTTGGTTTTGAACGCGTGCACACGATCGCACCCAAATCCATCATCGCCTGGTTAAAACGCTCAACGCCCTTTGCCGGTGTGACGGCTTCGCTGATTTCCCATAAACGCTTTTCGACCTCTTTTTTACCCGGCCAGCCATCCACCGCATAACAGCGGGCCAGCACGCGTTTCACGTTGCCGTCGAGAATCGGAAAATGTTTGCCCAGGGAAAGGGACAGCACCGCGCCTGCGGTGGAACGCCCAACGCCAGGCAGCGCAGCCACTTCTTCAAACGTTTCGGGGAATTTACCCTGATGCGTCGTTGCCACCAGTTGCGCGGCTTTGTGCAGATTGCGCGCGCGGGCGTAATAGCCGAGGCCCGTCCACAGGTGCAGCACTTCGTCTAAGGGCGCATTGGCGAGATCGGTGATGGTCGGGAAGCGCGTCATAAAGCGCTCAAAATAAGGAATAACCGTCGCGACCTGCGTTTGTTGCAACATCACCTCAGAGAGCCATACTTTGTACGGTGTTTTTTCAATTTGCCAGGGCAGGGTTTTACGCCCGTATTTGTCGTACCAGTCCAGCACCTGGGCTGAAAATTGAGAGGCATGCATGGTCATGGATTCACCTTATTTGGGACGCAGATTGCAGCACAGCGCCCTTCGGCTGTAAACCGGATCTTTCCCATGCTTGCATACAAGGCTTAACTTTGGATAATGCCCGTTTCCCGAACACTCTCACAAGCAGACTACTCTTTTATGAAAAATGACGTCATTTCACCGGAATTTGATGAAAACGGTCGCCCGCTGCGCCGTATTCGCAGCTTTGTCCGCCGTCAGGGGCGCCTGACGAAAGGGCAGCAACACGCGCTGGATAACTACTGGCCGGTGATGGGCGTTGAGTTCAGCGAACAGCCTGTCGACTTCGCCGAGCTTTTTGGTCGCAATGGACCGATCACGCTGGAGATTGGTTTTGGCATGGGCACGTCGCTGGTAACCATGGCGAAAGCGCGTCCGGAGCAAAACTTCCTGGGTATTGAGGTTCACTCCCCGGGCGTGGGCGCGTGCCTGGCAACGGCGCATGAAGAGGGCGTCGAGAACCTGCGTGTAATGTGCCACGACGCGGTCGAAGTGCTGCACAAAATGATTCCTGACAATTCTTTGAACATGGTTCAGCTCTTTTTCCCTGACCCATGGCACAAAGCACGTCATAATAAACGCCGCATCGTTCAGGCAGAGTTTGCTGAGCTTGTGAAAAGTAAGCTAAAACTCGGCGGCGTCTTCCACATGGCGACCGACTGGGAGCCGTATGCGGAACATATGCTGGAAGTTATGTCGTCTCTGGATGGGTACAAAAACCTGTCTGAGAATAACGATTATGTACCGCGCCCGGATTCACGTCCGGTGACGAAATTTGAACAGCGTGGCCATCGTCTTGGTCACGGTGTATGGGACTTAATGTTCGAGAGGGTGAAATAATGGTAAACCGTAGCCGTCGTCTGCGTAAAAAGATGCACATCGAAGAATTCCAGGAAGTGGGTTTTTCTGTCGCATGGCGTTTCCCGGAAGGCACCAGTGTAGAAACGATTGATAAGGAAGTTGACGCCTTTATTGATGAAGTCATCGAGCCAAATAAACTGGCGTTTGATGGCAGTGGCTACCTGTCGTGGGAAGGATTGATCTGCAAGCAAGAAATCGGTAAATGCACCGAAGAGCAGCAGGCGCTTGTACGTAAATGGCTGGAAGACCGCAAATTCGAAGAGGTACGCGTCAGCGAACTTTTCGATATTTGGTGGGACTAACTAGCAAAGGGCCGGCAAATGCCGGCCCGTTTTGTCTTGAGGGATTGATATGATGCACAAAACGCTGCTGGCTGTGGCACTGATGACGACCGCGTTGACGGCGCATGCGGAATACAAATGTGAAGTCACACCGCGCGACGATGTGATCCTGAATCCGCAAACCGTCCAGGTGAAAGGCGAAAACGGCAACCTGGTCATCACGCCCGATGGCAATGTGATGTTTAACGGCAAACAATATACCCTGAGCGCGGCACAGCGCGAGCAGGCAAAAGATTATCAGGCCGATCTCCGCGCCGCGCTTCCGTGGATTGACGAAGGTGCGCTAACCCGCGTAGAGAAAGGCCGCGTGGCGCTGGATAAGATCATCGCTAAAGAAGTGGGTGAGAACAGCAATATGCGCTCTCGCCTGACCAAGCTGGACGCGCAGCTGAAAGAACAGATGAACCGCATTCTTGAGCATCGTACCGACGGCCTGACGTTCCACTACAAGGCTATCGATCAGGTGCGTGCCGACGGCCAAAACCTGGTGAATCAGGCGATGGGCGGCATCCTGCAGGACAGCATTAATGAGATGGGTGCCAAAGCCGTTCTGAAGGGCGGTGGCAATCCGCTGCAGGGCGTTTTAGGTAGCCTGGGCGGTCTGCAAACCTCGATTCAAAATGAGTGGAAAAATCAGGAAGCTGATTTCCAGAAGTTTGGCAAAGACGTGTGCAAACGCGTGGTGTCGCTGGAAGATAGCCGCAAAGCGTTGGTGGGATCGCTGAAATAAGATCTTTGCGCGCGGGGCCCCTCACCCCGGCCCTCTCCCCAAGGGAGAGGGAGAAAACGTTCTTGCTCTACACGGAAGAGAGGGAGAAAAGGTTCTGGTTATGCATGTAAGGTAGGGAGAAAAGATTCTGGTTCTGCATGGAAGAGAGGGAGAAAACGTTCTCGTTCTACACGGAAGAGAGGGCGAATACGTTCCCTGTTCCAGGCAAAAGCGGTGACGAAAGAGTTCCCTCTCCCTGTGGGAGAGGGTTAGGGTGAGGGCATCAGGCATTGAAGGTGTTCAAGAATAACCCTCAGCACTTCCTCTTCATTCGATCTGAACTCGTTATTCCAGAACCGAATCCCTTTCCAGCCATTGTCATTCAAAAATGCCGATCTGCGTTGATCATACTCAACGTCGTCCTGATGCTGACCCCCCATCCAGCTCCACTATCAGGCTCGCCTTAAAACAGGCGAAATCCACGATATACGCCCCAATCGGCATCTGGCGGCGAAACTTATAGCCAAAGAAGCGGCGTCCTCTGAGTAAATACCAGAGCCTTAATTCTTCGGGTGTCATTTCAATTCGGAGTTGTTTTGATTTTTCCATTCCCACACTCTGCCAGCCTTTTGGTCAGCCAGCAGAGCGGGATGCAAAATCCTGAATCTGTCTTCAGGACTCGTCGGCGAGGAACAGCTCAAGAAGGGAGTTTAAGAACAGTTTTCCGTGCTCGGTGATTTGCCAGAACGCATCACACTCAGTGAGATAACCTTGTGCCAGCGCTTCGTTAATTTGCGGGCGAATAACAGACTCAGACAGCCCCGTGTAACGCGCAAATTCTGCTCGCGGCGCGGGTTCCAGCAACCGGAAACGGTTCATAAAGAACTCAAACGGTTTGTCTTCCACTTCCACATCATGCTGGCGCTCAAGGTAACGGCCTTCCATGTATCCGCGCGGATGACGCGTTTTGGCGGTGCGCAAAATGCGTCCGTCCGGGAAGGTGACTTTGCCGTGTGCGCCACAGCCAATCCCCAGATAGTCACCAAAGCGCCAGTAGTTGAGATTGTGCTGGCACTGATAACCCGGCTTTGCGTAGGCTGAAGTTTCGTACTGCTGATATCCCGCCGCTGTCAGCATCTGATGCCCTTGCTCAAAAATATCCCACAGCGCATCGTCATCCGGTAATTTCGGCGGACGTGAGCCAAACAGCGTATTAGGCTCGATGGTCAGCTGATACCAGGAGAGATGCGGCGGATTGAGTTCAATCGCCTGGCGCAAATCGTCAAGCGCCTCTTCCAGCGACTGATCCGGCAGACCGTGCATCAAATCAAGGTTAAAGCTCCGCAGCCCCAGACCGGTCGCCAGATGCGCAGCTCGCTTGGCCTCTGCCGAACCGTGAATGCGGCCCAGACGTTTAAGTTTTGGCTCGCTAAAACTCTGCACACCAATAGAAATGCGGTTCACCCCGGCACGCTGATAATCGACAAAACGATCGGCCTCAACGGTGCCCGGATTCGCTTCCATGGTAATTTCTGCATCGGCCGCCAGATTCAGACGCGCACGCACGCCGTCCAGCAGCGTCTGCATGGCTGGGCCAGAAAGCAGGCTCGGCGTACCGCCACCAATGAAAATGGTCTTAACTTCACGTCCCTGTGCGTAAGATACGTCGGCATCCAGATCGCTTAACAGATGCTGAACGTAGTCATCATGCGGCACTTCACCTTTCAGCGCGTGCGAATTGAAATCGCAGTACGGGCATTTCTGCACGCACCAGGGAATGTGAATATACAGACTCAGAGGTGGCAAATTAGCCATTACGTAATGCTTCCAGTAACAGTTTTAACGCGCGACCCCGGTGGGAAATCGCACTTTTTTCTTCGCGGGTCAGTTCTGCCGCGGTTTTGCCCTCAGACGGGACAAAGAAAATCGGGTCGTAGCCAAAGCCGCCGTTGCCTGCTGATTCGCGCGCAATCACGCCTGGCCAGCTTCCGTGGCAGACAATCGGGGTTGGATCTTCGGCATGACGCATATAGACCAGCACACAGTGGAACTGCGCCTGACGCTGCGCATCCGGCACGTCTTTTAGCGTTTCGAGTAGCTTTTGCAGATTCTGCTGGTCAGTTGCGTCAACGCCGGAATAACGTGCGGAATAAATGCCCGGCGCGCCTCCCAGCGAATCAACCGCCAGACCTGAATCATCGGCGATAGCGGGCAGGCCGGTGACCTGCGCGGCATGACGCGCTTTCAGAATCGCATTTTCGATAAAGGTCAGACCGGTCTCTTCCGCTGAATCCACGCCCAATTCCGTTTGTGCCACGACGTCCAGGCCAAAATCATTTAATAGCGAGGCCAGCTCGCGCACTTTACCGGCGTTACCGGTAGCGAGAACAACTTTCTGCATGGTATTTCCTACTCTGTCAGTGCCGCGACTTCCGTCGGGATGTTTTGCGGATTAAGGATTTTTACCTGTTTATGACGCCCCAGCTCACCCTTTTCAATAATGACCTGACTTTTGGCGACGCGAAACTGTTTAGCCAGATATTTGGTCAAATGCGCGTTAGCCTGGCCGTCAACGGGTGGGGCGGTAATGGCGACTTTTAACTCGTCGCCATGTAATCCAACAATGCTGTCACGGCTGGCTTTAGGCTGAATGTACAGCCGTAAAACCAGCCCATCGGCGCACGTGCTCACGGCACTCATAGCGCCATCCACAGCCCCGGCAGCAGCATGTTGCCTGTTGACTGTAACAGCTCAGCGATACCCATGTTCAGCACATACAGCAGCAGCACCAGGATCATCGGCGAAAAATCAATACCGCCCATAGAAGGCAGTAAATTACGGATCGGACGCAGCAACGGCTCGGTCAACTGAATCATCGCGTATTCAACCGGGCTGCGACCTCGGCTTACCCAGCTCATGACGGCCATCACCAGCAGCACCCAGAAGATCAGCAGGCCAATGGTTTTCAGCAGAATGAGCACCGCGGCAATCCAGATGATTGGCTGGAAGGTGATCACCATAAACAACACAATGGCTTTGATAATGCTGAGAATAAACGCCACCAGCATGGAGGCGCTATCAATCGGCCCCATCGGTGGGATAATACGGCGCAGCGGGCCAATGACAGGTTGCGTAATTTTCACGACAAACTGCGAAAATGGATTGTAAAAATCACAACGGGCCCACTGCATCCAGACGCGTAACAGCAGCGCCATCGTGTACAGTTCAATGACCGTTGAGAGCAGGAAAGTCAACGTCTTCATGGCGTTCCTCAGGTTTCCTTATTATTGGGTGTAATCGCGCGCACCGAAAATTGCTGTGCCGATGCGCACCATCGTGCTGCCTGCCGCGATTGCGGCTTCCATATCGTCCGACATGCCCAGTGAAAGCGTGTCTACGGTTACGTAGCGTGCTTTAAGCGCTTCAAATGCTACAGCCATTTGCTGTGCCACGGCAAACTGCCTTTCATACTCTGTTTTTGGGGCGGGGATCGCCATCAGTCCACGCAGACGAAGACCGGGGAGTTCCGCCACCTGAGCGGCCAGCGCGTCAAGCTCAGCAAGCGCAATGCCTGACTTACTGTTTTCGTCACTAATATTTATTTGAATCAATACGTTCAGTGGCGCTTTGTCCGCAGGGCGTTGCTCGTTCAAACGCGTGGCAATGCGCAGACGATCGACGGTATGGCACCAGTCAAAATGCTCGGCCACCAGACGACTTTTATTCGACTGCAACGGACCAATAAAGTGCCATTGTAGACCCATCATTCCTGTTTCCTGGAAATGACGAATTTTGTCCACACCCTCCTGAACGTAGTTTTCACCAAACTCACGTTGCCCTGCGGCAATAGCTTCTGCGATGGCGCTCGCAGGTTTGGTTTTACTGACTGCAAGCAGCGAAACATCTTCTGAAGCACGGCCGCAACGTGTTGCTGCAGCTGAGATTTTTTCCCTGACCTGTGCCAGGTTATGCGCAATGTCGTTCATTTTCCGGGGAGTGTCGTATGGATATGGAAGAAATGGTGGGCCTTAGTGTAAAGCATAACGTCTCGGATCTACACCTGTGCAGCAATTCACCACCGCGCTGGCGTCGTTTGGGTCATCTTGAATCTGCGCCTTTTCCCGTCCCGGATGTTGAGCAGCTTTTGAAAACCTGGCTCAACGACGAGCAGCAGGGAGCCTGGCGCGCGAATGGGCAGGTAGATTTCGCCGTATCGATGAGCAGCGGGCAACGATTGCGCGCCAGCGCGTTTAACCATATCCACGGCGTTTCGATAACGCTCAGATTGTTGCCCGTTACCTGTCCAAAGCTGTCAGAGCTTACGGCGCCTAAAGCGATCCCCGATCTGCTCTCCAGTGACAACGGCTTGATTCTGGTCACGGGCGCCACGGGCAGCGGAAAATCCACCACGTTGGCGGCCATGGTGGATCATCTCAATTGCCATTCTGACGGGCATATTCTGACCCTTGAAGATCCGGTGGAATTTATTTATCAAAGCAATCGCTGTCTGATTCAACAGCGAGAGATTGGCCTGCACTGCCCATCCTTTTCGCAGGCGTTACGTGCGGCATTACGTGAAGATCCCGACGTCATTTTGCTTGGGGAGTTGCGGGACAGCGAAACGATCCGCCTGGCGCTCACGGCCGCAGAAACCGGGCATCTGGTGTTGGCGACGCTGCATACCCGAGGTGCGTCTCAGGCCATCGAAAGGCTGGTGGATACGTTTCCTGCCGAAGAAAAAGATCCGGTACGAAACCAGCTGGCGGGGAGCCTGCGCGCGGTACTGGCGCAAAAGCTTGAGCGTGACGCGCAGGGCGGGCGAGTGGCGCTTTTCGAAATGCTGGTGAACACGCCAGCATCAGCGAATCTCATCCGCGAGGGGAAAACCTGGCAACTGCCCGGCATCATTCAAACCGGGCAGCAGGCAGGGATGCAAAACTTTGACCAAAGCCTTGCCGAACGCAAGGCGCAGGGACGGCTCTAGCGCACGTTGAGTGCATATACGGCAGGGCGCGCTCCCGCAGTGCCAAGGATCTCCAGTGCGATCGTTTTCGTGTGGAAAGGGGTGACAAAGCGATGTTCACAGACGGCGTGATGATTCTGTTCAACGTCGGCAATCAGATTGCCGTCAGCCCACAGCCGATAGTGAGTAATACAGTGCGGGGTGATGGCCTGATGATGTCCCATCTGCACTGTCTCCATCGCATTATCGAAGTCGTTATCCTGGATAAGCGTCAGAGACTGGATACGTTGTGGTGTTTCCCATCTCCAGACGACCTGTGGGGTAGGGTCATGGTCGGCAGGGATCCACGCGTTGGTTTGCTGCTCAGGGCGCAGACGGCCATTAAGCAGGTTATCAGGCGCGTAGCAGTGAAGCGGCGCATCCAGCTGCATTGCCGGGAAGACTTGGTGCGGATGGCGGCGCGGCAGCCAGAAATCAAACTCCTCCACGCCGTAATCACCATCAGAGACCTGACGCGTATGTTTTGCCACGCGTTTATTCAGGCTGTTAAACACGGTCATCAGGCCGGGCAATCGGGTTTCGGTAAGCGCAATGTCAATCTCGTTGCAGGCATCGAAGACGACAAAAACGTACCGATCGCGATCGCTGGTCCAGTCAAATTTGCAGCGGTATTTCTGTTCGCCATGGACGTCGATTGTCGTTTCGTCGTAATGGCATTCAGGCGTGAAGTTGCCTGCTTTTTCACTACCCAACAGCGAAATCGTGAGCTGCTGTGGCATGCTGCAACGCAGACGAAACGTCATGGCAGGCAGCGTCTCGCCGCGTTTAACGGGCATCAGAATCGCCATCCGCGCCTCAAGCGACAACCATTCGCCGTTCGGTTCAAGCGAGGTCAGCACGTACTCACTACTGGTCGAAACCGTCGCGCCGAGCGCGGGGTTGTCCAGCCACTGGCGCGGGATGTAACAGCCGGTTTGCTGCAAATGCTGCTGAAGGTCACGGATGCGATCGCGGTGAGCCAGCGTCTGGGGCGTCAGGTGATGCGTATGGCACAGCGCTGCGGCACGCCCAACGACTTCACCGAGCAGCCCGCAGGTACACATCACACGGGCGCTGCCGAAAGCGACGTGTGAAGCCGAAATCAGCCTGCCTGTCAGGAACAGATTGTCCAACGAGCGGCTGTAGAGCGAGCGGAACGGGATGGTGTAAGTGCCTTTGCTGTGAAACTGTCGGCAGCCATCGTGGGTACTGTAAACACCGTCCGCCGGGTGCAGATCAATCGACCAGCCACCGTACGCAACCGCGTCGTAGTGATCGCGTTGCTCAATGATGTCCTGCTGGCAAAGAATATGATCGCCAATAAAGCGGCGGCTTTCGCGTTTTCCGGGAATGGCGCCAACCCACTCAATCGTCAGGTTTGCTGCATCCGGGAATTCGCCGGAGTTTTTAATATAGTCCCAGACGCCCCAGACGATTTTCCACAACTCCCATTTGATCTCCTCACTTTGGTGGACGGTATCAAGACGTCCTCCCCATTCCAGCCACCACAGATCGCAGCCGTTAAGCGTCGAGGTCAAACGTTTATAGCGGGGGATTTCTGTGATGTCTTTGAGCGCAAACGAGGGAGCGACAAAGTTAACCGGCTCGGCGGTACGTTTGGTGTAGAAATAGATGGAGTGGCCAAGCTTATGCCCGAAGTGATCGCCGGGAGCCATTTTCTCGTCCAGTTCATCAATCTCTTCTGCCCCTTCGCGATACTCCGCCCCAGCCAGAAAACCGAGTACCCCGTCGCCCGTCGCATCGCAAAACTGCGCGGCACGCACCGTATAAAAGGTTTCGTTGATGGCGTTAAATGCGCTGACGGCAGTGATGCGCGAGCCGGTTTTCTCAACATCATAAACGGCTGTGTTCAGCAGCAGCGTCAGCCCTGGCTGGCTGTTCGCAAGATCAAGCAGAACCAGGTCGAACATAACCGGATTCCCCTCTTTATTGCGCCACAGATTCTCCTCAAGGATCTCCCCCATGATGCCACCCTCGCGTGCCCAACGATTGTTATTGCCCATGTGCGACGTCGCGCCGTTAGCCCAGAGGCGGACTTCGCTGGAGGCATTTCCCCCCAGTACAGGCCGGTCCTGAATCAGGACGACATTCAGGCCATCGCGCGCCGCCGCCAGGGCCGCACACAATCCGGCAAGTCCACCGCCTGCGACCAGCAGATCGGCTTCAAGCTCCGAGACGGGAAAGGTTCTGGCATCATTTGGGGGATAGATTTTCATGACCTTGTATCCTTTTGAACTGGCGGTAGAATCGAGTCATACACTTCTTAAAAGAATGAGCGTTGCTATGTCATCACAACCGAATCAAAGCTTGATCGACGGCATTCGCTGTTTGCAATATCTGGTTTCCAGCGACCGTGCGATCGGGTGCCGCGAACTCTCGCGCCTGATGGGCATCAATACCACGCGCGTAAACCGTTTGCTGATGACCATGGCGTCTATCGGCCTGACGATGCAGGACGATCAGCGCCGTTATCTGCCAGGGCCTGGGATCCACGCTCTGGCTGCACAAGCCATTCGTGGTTCCGAGCTTTTTTCCCGCGCATTGCCAATGCTGGAGCGCCTCGCGCCGCGCGATATCGTCGTCGCCCTAGGCGTTTTATGGGAAGACCAGGTGATTTACATCTGGCACTCCGTTCCCGGTAGCCCGACCAGCCAGGCGCTGGCCGGTTTTCACATGCTCCCTGCGTGGCAATCCGTTATCGGCATGTCACTGCTGGCCGCTGAAAGCGATGAACAGCTGATGTCACGCTTCACGGCGACACAGTGGGTTCATCTCGCGCCGCATATTGCGCAACAGCGTGAGCGCGGACATGTCATCTGGCGGCATGACGACGGTGAAGTGTCTATCGCGCAGCCAGTCGGTGTTCATCAGGCCGCACTTGCTTTTGCGGGCATGTGGCACCCCGATGACGACACAGTCCAGGCGCGTCTCGGTGAACTCTCCTCACTCAATGCCAGGCTGCTGGAAAAATCATAATCGCATATGTTTCTTTTATAGAAACACTTCTGATAATGCAAAAAGCAGTAGGATGAAATGTGAACGGGATCGAGAGATAAGAAGATTTTGCCCGGCAGCGCGGGCAAATAGGACGGGGTTAAAAACCCTGTTCGAAGAAACTTTCGAGGATGATCACAGCCGAGGCGGAGTCAACGCTGCCTTTGTTAAGTGCACGGAAACCGCCATGTTCAAACAGACCTGCACGGGCTTCAACAGTGCTAAGGCGTTCATCGTGCAGCTTAACGACAGCACCAAAGCGGCCATGGATCTTATTGGCAAACTTACGTGCTCGTGCCGTCAGCGGTTGCTCGGTGCCATCCATATTTAGCGGTAATCCTACGATCACGGCTTCGGGTTGCCACTCTTTGAGCAGGCGCTCAATCAGCGTCCAGTCCGGTGTTCCGTCCTGCGCTTTAATTGCCGTAAGTGGACGCGCGGTTCCGGTGATGCGTTGACCAATCGCCACGCCAATACTTTTCGTTCCAAAATCAAAAGCCAGAAGCGTTCCGCTCATTATGCGTGTCCTGCCACACCAGGCATGGTTTGAATGTCGATCCCAATCAGTTTCGCGGCATCGCGCCAGCGATCGGCAATGGGGGTTTTAAACAGAATGTTCAGATCCGCCGGGGCCGTCAGCCATGCATTATCAAGAATTTCTTGTTCCAGCTGGCCTTTCTCCCATGAGGAATAGCCCAGCGCTACCAGCACTTCGGAAGGCTGATTGTGCGTGCCTAATGTTTCCAGGACATCGCGTGAGGTGGTGATCACCGTGTTGTCGGAAACGCGAATGCTGGAAGAAAACCCCGGAGGGGTATGCAGGATAAAGCCACGATCTTCTGCCAGCGGGCCGCCTAACATCACCGGTTTATCCAGACGGATCTCAGGCGCGCGCTCTTCAGACGTGATCTTGAGTTTTTCCAGAATGCCTTCGATTTGCAGGTTTTCGAGCGGTTTATTGATAATAATCCCCATCGCGCCGTCTTCACTGTATTCGCAGATATAAACCACGGAACGACGAAAAATCGGGTCCTGGAGAGCAGGCATGGCAATAAGAAAGTGATGCTGTAAATTCATTGTCAGAGGTTCTGTTTCCTGGTTTAAAAAGCAACAGCGCTCAGTATGGAGACAATTAAAAGCGCTGTCACTAGACACTTCACCCTGTATCGCCTTGGCGCGAAAGGGAGGGTGAAGCGGATAAGGGGAGTGGCGGGTTACTGCTTCAGACGTTTTTCAATCGCGTCCATCAGCATGCCGGTAATGGACACCGGGAACTCAGCCTCGATTTCGCGGATACAGGTTGGGCTGGTGACGTTCACTTCCGTCAGGCGATCGCCAATGATGTCCAGACCGACGAAAATCAGTCCTTTGGCCTTCAGCATTGGGCCGACGCGGCGGGCGATTTCCCAGTCGCTATCGGTCAACGGGCGCGGTTCTCCACGGCCACCTGCCGCCAGATTACCACGGGTTTCGCCGCCCTGCGGAATGCGCGCCAGACAATAAGGAACTGGTTCGCCATCGACCACCAATACACGTTTGTCACCATCAACAATGGCAGGAATATAATTCTGCGCCATGCAGTAGCGTGTTCCATGTTCAGTCAGGGTTTCGGCAATAACACCCAGGTTAGGATCGCCTTCTTTCACGCGGAAAATCGACGCGCCGCCCATGCCATCCAGCGGTTTCAGAATGATATCGCCATGCTTCTGCCAGAAGGCTTTCAACTGCGCTTTGTTACGGGTGACGAGCGTGTCAGGCGTCAGATCGGAGAACCAGGCGGTGTACAGTTTCTCGTTACAATCGCGCAGGCTCTGCGGTTTGTTAACGATCAGCGTGCCTTTTTCTTCTGCGCGTTCAAGGATATAGGTGCAGTAGATAAATTCGGTATCGAACGGAGGATCTTTACGCATCAGGATCACATCAAGTTCGGCGAGCGGCAGATCCTGCTCGGAACCAAACTCGTACCATTTATCGTAATTTTGCTCGACGTTAACGATGCGGGTGCGCGCGCGGGCTTCACCGTTGTTCAGATAAAGATCGGCCATTTCCATGTAATGGAGCTGATAGCCGCGACGCTGCGCTTCCAGCAGCATAGCGAAGCTGGAATCTTTCTTGATGTTAATGCTTGCGATGGGGTCCATCACGATGCCGAGCTTGATCATGTTCTTCTCCGTTAAATGCTTTAACCCAGATCGCCAAAACGCACCTGTAGCGCGGTGATGGCAGTGAGTGCAGTCGTCTCAGTACGCAGAACGCGAGGTCCCAACAGAATATCAGTAAATTGATAACGCGCCGTCATCGCAATTTCGTCCGCTGACAGACCACCTTCCGGGCCAATCAGCAGGCGTACACGCTCAACGGGCAGCGGCAGCGTATTGATGCTGGCGCTGGCGCGCGGATGAAGATTGAGCTTAAGACCGCTCTCTTCTTCGGCGCACCAGGCTTCTAAATCCATGGGCGGGCGAATTTCCGGAATACGGTTGCGACCGCACTGTTCACATGCCGCAATCGCGATTTTCTGCCACTGCTGGATCTTTTTGTTCAGTCGTTCAGCATCCAGTTTAACGCCACAGCGTTCAGAAAAAAGTGGCGTAATGAGGCTTACACCCAGTTCGATCGATTTTTGGATAGTGAATTCCATCTTTTCGCCACGCGACATCACCTGGCCCAGGTGAATATGCAGCGGTGATTCACGGTCGTCTACCTCACCGCGCAGAATACTCACCTGCACGCTTTTCTTGTCTGCGCGGGTGATTTCAGCGTCGAAGACCTGGTTGCTACCGTCGAAAAGTTGCACCGCCTGACCAGCGCCCATGCGCAGAACGCGGCCTACATGATTGGCGGCGTCATCAGACAGGGCAATTTCACTGCCGGCGGTAATCAGTTCAGGGTGGTAAATGCGAGGGATGCGCATACTGTGAATTCCATGAAGGGCGCGGATGACGCCTCATTCCGCCTCGCTTGGATTCGGTGGAATGAGGGATCGGCGCAAAATAGATAATTGCCGCTAGTGTAGGTTAGCTCTTTTGCGCCTGGCAAGCCCGCTGCACGTAGGGGTTATGATTCCCCTGAACTTTTGCAATGCGGTTGTCGCGCTCGCACTCCCAGTCAGTGACCGGATACTGCTTATCCCAGGCGTTAAAAAGTTGAGTTTGCTGGCGGGAGAGGTTCAAGTCGTAACGATCGCGCATATAGAAGTAGGTACGCGCAATACTGCCGCGGGCGCGAACGGGCGGCTCGGCGAGTTTCTCTTTGAAGTCGACTTTCATTGCGCATTGGCCATATTGGCCGTCGCCCCCGTTCCACTGGCTGTACATAAAGTTGGCACGGTCACCGTTGACTTCGCCCACCGCGGGCTGCAGGTTATGCATATCGCTTTCTATCTGGCGGTAGACTGGGTCTTTAGCGCAGTTTTTACGTCCGCCGTCCTGCCAGCACTGACGTTGATGGCCGAATTGCCAGGCGGGAACGACATGTTCCCATTCGATACGGCTGGCGCGGTTTTCATTTTTACGCACTTTGTAACCGCACGATTCGAGATCGACGACCCCTTTTTTGCCCTGCCAGTTAATTTTGCATCCGCAGTAAAAATCACCGGGGACATCGGCGTTAACCTTTACCCCTGCGGCTTTAGCTTGAGAAAAATTATTGATACCGTCGGCCAGCGTTGAGCCAGAAAGCACCGTCGCCAGAATCGCGACAGCGAAAGAAACATTACGGGACATCATGAACTCCGTGTCAAAACGAGCCCGCAACGTAGCGAAAGTTGTTCTTGTATGCAATCAGTCAGATCAGGAAAGTTCCTGAATGTTCAGATGACTATTCTGCGACGAGCGGTTCACCGCATTTCACACAGCGGTAGGTTGCTTCTCCGCGCACCACACGGTTATGGCGGCGAACGGTCAACTGGTGCTGCTGGCACTGGCAGCGATAGGGAAAGGTATTGCGTCGTACAGATTCCAGCTCGAATTGGTGCGTGCGCCGGGCAGGAACGCCGAGCACAGCTTCCATCATCCATTTCCACTCTTTGCCGTGCGGGGCCACGCGACCAAAATGCTTCCACACCAGCAGATGCGCCAACTCATGCGGCACCACTTCATCAACAAAAGCCTGCTGGTTTTCCATCATCAGGACCGGATTCAGGCGGATCTCGTACGATTCAAGCCAGGCGGTACCGGCGGAAGTACCACGCTGCTGATAGACCAGTTTGGGTTCAGGATAATTACGTCCCAGCTTCAGGTTGGCCTGGGCGAGTTTTTCCCGCAGGCAGCGCATGACGGCTTGCTGAAGGGCGATGGGAAGACGGGGTGTTTTCATAGGGGCAGAGGATAAAACGTGAGGCGGGGCGGTGCAAGAGGCTTCCTCCCGGATGGGAGGAAGCCGGACTTTTAGTCGTGCGCGCCGATTTCGCGAAGCTTACGACCTTTCATCAGGTTACGTTCGATATGTTCCAGAGAAACGTGTTTCGTTTCAGGAACCAGCCAGACCGTCAGGACAATGAAGAACAGGTTCAGCGCGCCGTACACCCAGAAGGTATTGGCGTTGCCCAGCGTGTTCAGCATGGTCAGGAAGGTTGCGCCGACAATCATGTTGGCGATCCAGTTGGTTGCCGTCGAGCAGGTGATACCGAAGTCGCGGCCTTTCAGCGGCTGGATTTCGGAACATAGAACCCAAATCAGCGGGCCTGCGCTCATCGCAAAACCAACGATAAACATCAGCAGCATGCCAACAGCAAAGTACTGAGCGGTTGGAGAGTCAATCCCGACATGCATCATTGTGCCCAACACGCCCATACCGACGGCCATCACCAGGAAGCCCAGCGTCAGGGTCGGTTTACGGCCCCAGCGGTCAACAAGCCCGATAGCAATAAAGGTCGCCAGCACGTTAGTTAAACCGACGATAACGGTGCCCCACATCTGCTCAGTCGTATTGGTGTAGCCCGCCAGCTCAAAGATTTTTGGCGCGTAATACATGATGACGTTCATCCCGGTGAACTGCTGCATGACCTGCAAGAGCACGCCCAGGAAGACTGCGCGACGGAAGTTGCTGTTGTCTTTAAACAGCGCCCAACCGGACTGTTTTACCTTCAGGCTTTCACGGATTTCGTCCAGCTCGTTTTTGGCTTCGGCACTGGTATCGCGCAGACGCAATAGGACGCGTTCGGCATCGTTAAAACGACGTTTAGCCGCATACCAGCGTGGGCTGTCAGGCAGGAAGAAGACACCGATCAGCAGCAGAATCGCAGGAATGATGATTACGCCAAGCATCCAGCGCCACGCGCCGCTGTAGCTAAATGCCGTATCGGAAAGATACGCACCCAGAATACCGATGGTAATCATCAACTGATACATCGAGATCATGCTGCCGCGAATTTTCTCCGGGGCAATTTCCGACAGGTACAGCGGGGCGGTATAAGAGGCGACACCGACGGCTAAGCCAAGCAGTACGCGGGAGATAATCAGTACTTCGACGTTTGGCGCGGCGGCAGAGCAGAGCGAACCGATGACAAAGAGAATGGCGCCAATCATCAGGCTCTTTTTACGTCCGAGACGATACGAGAGCCAGCCGCTACCGACTGCACCGACCGCAGCACCGAACATCATGGAGCTCACCACCCATTCTTGAGTGTGCGGGCTGATCTGGAATTCATCCGTGATAAAGGGAAGAGCACCGGCAATCACGCCAATATCCAGGCCGAAAAGTAGTCCTGCGAGGGCGGCGAGGAAGCAGACAAAAAAAGTCATTGCCTTGTTGGACGTACGCCCCTGTTTTTTATTGTCAGGCATTATGCCCTCCAGTTGGGTTATCAGTTTTATTGATGAAAAGGGTAGGTTAGTGCGCCGTAAAAATATGTGAGATAAATCACATTGGTGTAATCGGTTACACTACTTCAAACTTGTAAGCTTTATTAAAGCTTTGAAAATATAGAGGTAAAAGAGTTGATGTGCATCCCAATAGGATCAATTTCAGACTTAACTGAATCGGAATGTAACAGCAGATGAAGGAAGAACATGCAAAGAGATTAGTCTGAAAAATTATGGCTTGATGACTGGTGTAATCGCTTTCATTTGGCGTGCTTGACTGACAACATTTCAGCGGAGTGGGTCGGGCGGCGGCAGAGCAGAAATGCAAAAGGCCAGCACGTGGCTGGCCTTTTCTTAAAACCTGCCAGTCGGTTATTTCAGACCGGCAGCGTCACGCAGCACAGCGGCTTTGTCGGTTTTTTCCCATGGGAAATGTTCGCGACCAAAGTGACCGTAAGCGGCGGTTTCTTTGTAGATTGGGTGCAGCAGATCCAGCATCTGGATCAGGCCGTATGGACGCAGGTCGAAGAACTCGCGCACCAGCAGGGTCAGTTGTTCAGTTGGCAGTTTTTCAGTACCAAAAGTTTCAACCATGATGGAGGTGGGTTCTGCTACGCCGATAGCGTAGGAAACCTGAATTTCACAGCGGTCAGCAAGACCTGCCGCAACGATGTTTTTCGCGACATAACGTGCAGCGTACGCCGCAGAACGGTCAACTTTAGACGGATCTTTACCGGAGAACGCACCGCCGCCGTGACGAGCCATGCCGCCGTAGGTATCAACGATGATCTTACGACCGGTCAGACCGCAGTCGCCCATTGGGCCACCGATAACAAAACGGCCCGTTGGGTTAATGAAGAATTTGGTCGACGCGTTCAGCCATTCGGTCGGCAGAACAGGCTTGATGATCTCTTCCATCACCGCTTCTTGCAGGGATTTCTGGTCGATGTCTTCAGAGTGCTGAGTGGACAGAACCACGGCATCGATACCGACAATTTTGCCGTCATCGTACTGGAAGGTGACCTGGCTTTTTGCATCCGGGCGCAGCCATGGCAGCGAGCCGTTTTTACGCACTTCAGCCTGACGCTGCACCAGACGGTGTGCGTAGGTGATTGGCGCTGGCATCAGCACGTCAGTTTCGTTGGTTGCGTAGCCAAACATTAAGCCCTGGTCGCCCGCGCCTTGTTCCAGCGGATCGGCACGGTCAACACCCTGGTTGATGTCTGGAGACTGTTTGCCGATTGCGCTCAAAACGGCGCAAGAGTTGGCATCAAAGCCCATATCAGAATGCACATAGCCAATCTCACGCACGGTGTTACGGGTGATCTCTTCGATATCAACCCATGCGCTGGTGGTGATTTCACCGCCAACCAGCACCATGCCAGTCTTGACGTAGGTTTCACACGCGACGCGTGCTTTTGGATCCTGTTCGAGGATGGCATCCAGCACCGCATCAGAGATTTGGTCAGCGATTTTGTCAGGATGTCCTTCTGATACAGACTCGGACGTAAACAGGTGTTTTGCCATGTTTTATTTCACCTAAGGAGAATTTTGTTAGCTCAAACTGCTATGCGGAATAGCCAAAGAAGATAATTCTACCAAGGCCTGCAGGTAAATGACACTGGCAGTCTGAGTGTTAATCGGTATAGATGGATTAACATCTGGACGTCTATTTTAGGTCACTTTCTGGCCCGAATTCCAGCTTTTTTTGATATCGCTCGCATTACATTGAAATAGCAGCTGGAAAATTTTCCTGACGGGACGGGCAACGTCTTCATTAATGCTTTGCTTTTTTAGTGTCTTCTCGGTATAAAACGCGGCGCGCGGCTCATATCCGTCATACTTCACGTTTCATGTACGTTGGCTTTCTGAAACGCGAATTATTGAGGATAATTAAAAAGCACTCGATGAAATCATCGTGTCGCCACTTCCAGCCGGGTTGAGCAGTTGAACTATTCGCTTTGACTTGTTGGTTCGCTCCGGTTGGGGCTGCCGTGGAGGTGATACGAGATAATGAACCGTCGTTTTCCGCTAACTCAGTTACGCCATTCTGGCGTGCGTTTGTTCCCCACTACCCGCATTTCTAATCTGCAAACCTGCCGATGTTATACCCATTTCGGCGCTTCTCAGGATTCCAGGGCCGGTTACGCTTTGTGATGACTGAACAAGGGCGCTCTTGTTAATCCAAGAGTTTTCTCGTGGTTTCGCCGGACCTTGTCATACAGAGTTCGGATACGTGTTTTACAATATATGAATATGAAACCGGTCGCATGGCCTCGCGTTCAGCATGATGTGCTGGATGATCGGGCCGTATATGGGTTGTTATCGCCGTTTGAGACTGCGATAGTAGTCAACTGTTTTACACTTACTACAACAAGTTGAGGTTCGCTATGTCTGACGACATGTCTTCGCTTTCCCCTTCGTCAGCAGGCGAACAGGGTGTACTACGTTCCATGCAGGAGGTTGCGATGAGCTCGCAGGAAGCCAGCAAGATGCTGCGCACATACAATATTGCCTGGTGGGGCAATAACTACTACGACGTTAACGAACTGGGCCACATCAGCGTCTGCCCCGATCCTGACGTTCCGGAAGCGCGTGTCGATCTTGCTAAACTGGTGAAAGCGCGCGAAGCACAGGGGCAACGTCTACCTGCGCTGTTCTGCTTCCCGCAGATCCTGCAACACCGTTTGCGCTCCATCAACCAGGCGTTCAAGCGTGCGCGTGAATCCTATGGATACAAAGGCGATTACTTCCTGGTTTACCCGATCAAGGTTAACCAGCACCGCCGCGTGATTGAATCGCTGATCCACTCCGGCGAACCGCTGGGTCTGGAAGCTGGTTCAAAAGCTGAACTGATGGCCGTACTGGCACATGCTGGAATGACCCGCTCAGTGATCGTGTGTAATGGTTATAAAGACCGTGAATATATTCGTCTGGCGCTGATCGGCGAGAAGATGGGCCATAAAGTCTATCTGGTCATCGAAAAGATGTCCGAAATTGCTATCGTGCTGGAAGAAGCCGAGCGTCTGAACGTGATTCCGCGCCTTGGCGTGCGTGCGCGTCTGGCCTCACAGGGGTCCGGCAAATGGCAGTCTTCCGGTGGTGAAAAATCCAAATTCGGTCTGGCAGCTACTCAGGTTCTGGAGTTGGTTGAAATCCTGCGTGAATGTGGTCGTCTGGACAGCATTCAGTTGCTGCACTTCCACCTCGGTTCGCAGATGGCGAATATTCGCGATATCGCCACCGGCGTGCGCGAATCGGCGCGTTTCTATGTGGAACTGCATAAGCTCGGCGTCAATATTCAGTGCTTCGATGTCGGCGGCGGCCTGGGCGTGGACTACGAAGGGACGCGATCTCAGTCGGATTGTTCCGTTAACTACGGCCTGAACGAGTACGCGAACAACATCATCTGGGCGATCGGTGATGCTTGCGAAGAAAACAACTTGCCGCATCCGACGGTCATTACCGAGTCGGGTCGCGCGGTCACCGCACACCATACCGTGCTGGTTTCTAACATCATCGGCGTTGAGCGTAGCGAAAACACCGAAGCGACACCACCGCAGGAAAATGCACCGCGCGCGCTGCAAAGCATGTGGGAAACCTGGCAAGAAATGCACGAGCCGGGCACGCGTCGCTCGCTGCGCGAATGGTTGCACGATAGCCAGATGGATCTGCATGACATTCATACCGGTTATTCTTCAGGCACCTATAGCCTGCAAGAACGCGCGTGGGCAGAGCAGCTTTATCTGAACATGTGTCATGAAGTTCAGAAGCAGTTGGACCCGAGTAACCGAGCGCATCGTCCGATTATCGACGAACTGCAAGAGCGTATGGCGGACAAAATTTACGTCAACTTCTCGCTGTTCCAGTCGATGCCGGATGCGTGGGGTATCGATCAGCTGTTCCCGGTGATGCCGCTTGAAGGGCTGAATCATGCGCCGGAACGCCGTGCTGTCTTGCTGGATATCACCTGTGATTCCGATGGCGCAATTGATCACTACGTCGATGGCGACGGTATTGCTACAACGATGCCAATGCCGGAATACGATCCGGAGAACCCGCCAATGCTGGGCTTCTTTATGGTCGGTGCGTATCAGGAAATTTTGGGCAACATGCATAACCTGTTCGGCGATACCGAAGCGGTTGACGTGTTTGTGTTCCCTGACGGCAACGTTGAAGTGGAGCTTTCTGATGAGGGCGACACCGTGGCGGACATGCTGGAATACGTGCAGTTGGATCCGAAAAAACTGCTGACGCAGTTCCGCGATCAGGTGAAAAACACCGATCTGGACGCCGCGTTGCAGCAGCAGTTCCTGGAAGAGTTTGAAGCGGGTCTGTACGGTTATACGTACCTGGAAGACGAGTAAATACGTTTTCCGAGAGAGTTCGGGTGAGGGGCATCAGTTCGCTCATTACCCTATACTCACTTGAACCTGTATGAATTAACGGCGATAATTCGCCCCATTAAGCATTAAACGAATCAATCCCTTCCTCGTCGGGTTTAACGACGCGGAGGGGATTTTTTTTCATCTCTTTCAAAGTATCGACTCTATAAGAGGTCAGGATATGAGCACTTTAGGCCATCAATACGACAACTCTCTGGTATCTAACGCGTTTGGTTTTTTACGTCTTCCGATGAATTTCCAGCCGTACGATAGCGACGCTGACTGGGTGATCACCGGCGTTCCGTTTGATATGGCGACGTCAGGTCGTGCCGGTGGTCGTCATGGCCCGGCGGCCATTCGTCAGGTGTCGACTAACCTGGCCTGGGAACATAACCGCTTCCCGTGGAACTTCGACATGCGTGAGCGTCTGAACGTGGTGGACTGCGGCGATTTGGTTTATGCCTTCGGTGATGCGCGTGAGATGAGCGAAAAACTGCAGGCGCATGCCGAGAAGCTGCTGGCTGCGGGTAAACGCATGCTCTCTTTCGGTGGCGATCACTTTGTGACTCTGCCGCTGCTGCGCGCACATGCCAAGCATTTCGGTAAAATGGCGCTGGTGCACTTTGATGCGCATACCGACACCTATGCGAACGGCTGCGAATTTGATCATGGCACGATGTTCTATACTGCGCCGAACGAAGGGCTGATCGATCCAAACCATTCTGTTCAGATCGGTATCCGCACCGAGTTTGATAAAGACAACGGCTTTACCGTTCTGGATGCCGGTCAGGTGAATGACCGTGGTGTAGACGACATCATCGCTCAGGTGAAGCAGATCGTGGGTGATATGCCGGTGTATCTGACTTTCGACATCGACTGTCTGGATCCGGCATTTGCGCCAGGCACGGGAACGCCGGTTATCGGTGGCCTGACGTCCGATCGCGCGATTAAACTGGTTCGCGGTCTTAAGGATCTGAATATCGTGGGGATGGATGTGGTGGAAGTCGCTCCGGCCTACGACCAGTCAGAAATCACTGCGCTGGCTGCCGCGACGCTGGCACTGGAAATGCTGTATATCCAGGCGGCGAAGAAAGGCGAGTAACGCGTTATTGGGCCGGGAAGCGTGATGCAACCCGGCCCAATGCATTACTTAATGCCGTCAGCTTTCATGCGGTCGCGAATGTGCTGGGCACGTTCAACGGAAGCAGGGTGGTCGTCAAACATTGAGCTTTGACGGCCTTCTTCCAGTTTTGCCAGCTTCTCAAAGCTGGTGGCTAAGCCCGACGGATTGATGCCGCGTTTGCGCAACAGATCGTAGGAGTAATCATCCGCTTCGGATTCCTGACGCTGGGAGAACTGAGAGTTGACCAGTTTTTCGCCCACATCACCCAGCTGAGACTGCGATAAGCTGCCGACAATCCCGCCCGCAGATGCCGCTGCTGCACGAATCGCGTTGGTGCCTAACGCCACCTGCATGCCTTTTTTCACATGACCCAGAGCGACGTGGCCCATCTCGTGGCCGATCACCGCTTCAACTTCATTGTCCGTCATCATGTCCATCAGGCCGCTGTAAACGCGAATGCAGCCGTTAGCCATGGCAAACGCGTTGACGTCTTTTGCCATGTAAACCTTGTAGTTCACTGGTTGGCCATTGATGTTGTCACCCAGCGCGGAAGCAATCTTGTTCAGACGCTGTGCATAGGTGCTGTTGGCGGGCGCAATGGTCGCTTTGGCATCCATCTCTTTACAGGCCTGATCGCTCAATGCTTTTACCTGCGCATCGCTCAGTGAATAGGCCTGGAAAGCCTCTGCACCGGAGCTCATCAGACCGTTTGAATCCATATTTTGACAGCCGCTCAGCAGGAACGTTGTACCCAAGGCCAGCACTATTGCACGCATTTTCATGATGTTGCTTCCGTACCCGTTGATCTGAATAAAATCCGAAAATTTTTCGACAGCGAAGCGGTCGTGGCGCTAAGTATAAGGAATATCTACAGGGGCGGGCGAGTAGATTGCGCAACATGCGAGCATGATCCAGAGATTTCTTAAACGGCAAAAGAATGCTCCATGTACATGCTTTGTCGCTTGGGTTACATTGTTGGCACTTTTTTCTGGCATAGCCCAAAACGCGCTGTCGTCAAGGGCATAGCCTTTAACAGTCCGATCTGGAGTTAAAATGTCCTCACGTAAAGAGCTTGCTAATGCTATTCGTGCGCTGAGCATGGATGCAGTACAGAAAGCCAAATCCGGTCACCCGGGCGCCCCTATGGGTATGGCTGACATTGCCGAAGTCCTGTGGCGTGATTTCCTGAACCACAACCCGCAAAACCCATCATGGGCTGACCGTGACCGCTTTGTGCTGTCTAACGGACATGGCTCTATGCTGATCTACAGTTTGCTGCACCTCACTGGCTATGCGCTGCCAATTGAAGAGCTGAAAAACTTCCGTCAACTGCACTCTAAAACGCCTGGTCACCCAGAAGTGGGTTACACCGCTGGCGTTGAAACCACCACGGGTCCACTGGGTCAGGGCATGGCGAATGCGGTAGGTATGGCGATTGCTGAGAAAACGCTGGCTGCACAGTTTAACCGTCCTGGCCACGACATCGTTGACCACTTTACCTACACCTTCATGGGCGATGGCTGCATGATGGAAGGTATCTCTCACGAAGTGTGCTCTCTGGCGGGTACCCTTAAGCTGGGTAAACTAGTTGCGTTCTATGATGACAACGGTATTTCTATCGATGGTCACGTTGAAGGCTGGTTTACTGACGATACGGCTAAACGTTTCGAAGCCTACGGCTGGCACGTGGTACGCGGTGTTGATGGTCATAACGCCGACAGCATTAAACGTGCGGTAGAAGAAGCGCGCGCAGTGACTGACAAACCGTCCCTGCTGATGTGCAAAACCATCATCGGTTTTGGCTCACCAAACAAAGAAGGTACGCACGATTCGCATGGCGCTCCACTGGGCGACGCTGAAATCGCGCTGACCCGTGAAAAACTGGGCTGGAAACATGCTCCGTTTGAAATTCCGTCAGAAATCTATGCGCAGTGGGATGCTAAAGAAGCAGGCCAGGCGAAAGAGTCTGCATGGAAGGAGAAATTCGCTGCTTACGCTAAAGCCTTCCCACAGGAAGCTGCTGAATTCACTCGCCGTATGAAAGGCGACATGCCGGCTGATTTCGATGCCAAAGCAAACGAATTCATCGCGAATCTGCAAGCTAACCCGTCTAAAATCGCCAGCCGTAAAGCGTCTCAGAATGCGATTGAAGCATTCGGCCCGTGGCTGCCAGAATTCCTGGGCGGTTCCGCTGACCTGGCTCCGTCTAACCTGACGATCTGGTCTGGCTCTAAAGCAATCAACGAAGATATCGCCGGTAACTACATCCATTACGGTGTACGCGAATTCGGTATGACCGCGATTGCTAACGGTATCGCCCTGCACGGCGGTTTCCTGCCGTACACGTCTACCTTCTTGATGTTCGTCGAATACGCGCGTAACGCCGTGCGTATGGCTGCGCTGATGAAACAGCGTCAGGTGATGGTCTACACCCATGACTCCATCGGTCTGGGCGAAGATGGTCCGACTCACCAGCCGGTTGAGCAGGTAGCTTCTCTACGTGTGACGCCTAACATGTCCACATGGCGTCCGTGTGACCAGGTTGAATCTGCCGTGGCGTGGAAATATGGTGTTGAGCGTCAGGACGGCCCGACCGCGCTGATTCTTTCTCGTCAGAATCTGGCACAGCAAGATCGTACCGCAGAGCAGCTGGCGAACATCGCTCGCGGTGGTTACGTGCTGAAAGACTGCGCTGGCCAACCAGAGTTGATCTTCATCGCGACCGGTTCTGAAGTTGAGCTGGCTGTGGCTGCATGGGAAAAACTGTCTGCCGAAGGCGTTAAAGCGCGCGTGGTTTCCATGCCGTCAACCGATGCGTTCGACAAACAGGATGCCGCTTACCGCGAATCCGTGCTGCCAAAAGCGGTTTCCGCTCGCGTTGCAGTTGAAGCTGGAATCGCTGACTACTGGTTCAAATATGTTGGTCTGAACGGCGCAATCGTCGGGATGACCACCTTCGGTGAATCTGCACCGGCTGAGCTGCTGTTTGAAGAGTTTGGCTTCACCGTTGAAAACGTTGTCGCAAAAGCCAAAGAGCTGCTGTAATCGCAGTCATGCCCGGTCGCGTTTTATTCGCCGGGCATACAAATCTGAGCCGGACATCCGTCCGGCTTTTTTGTGTCAGCTATTCCACCGCCGTGTGAAAACGTTGTGAATTATTCCATTTAAAATGTGACGCAAGTCATATAGCTGTCTTATTGGCCTGGCCGAACATTCCTTTTATTCTCTGTTTCGCTTATTCTTGCTGAAGCGTTTCAGTTGTTGAGTTGTTCGACAATTGACCAATCAGTCGCAGTTTGTGACAGGCGAGGATTCCCCTCCGAGCGTTGCTGGATTACTCTTTCAGCCACCTCAAACTCAGGGAAAGCCTTGCAGGAGACCTATGACCGTACGCGTAGCGATAAATGGGTTTGGTCGCATCGGACGCAATGTGATTCGTGCCTTATATGAATCCGGGCGCCGTGCGGAAATCACCGTGGTGGCCATCAATGAATTGGCTGACGCCGTGGGCATGGCGCATTTATTGAAATATGACACCAGCCATGGGCGCTTTGCCTGGGATGTTCGCCAGGAAAGAGAGCAGCTCTTTGTCGGCGACGATGCCATTCGCGTGTTGCATGAGCAGAGCATTGACGCGCTGCCGTGGCGTGAGTTGGGCGTGGATGTGGTTCTCGACTGTACCGGCGTATACGGTAACCGTGAACACGGAGAAGCACACCTTGCAGCAGGTGCTAAAAAAGTCCTGTTTTCCCACCCAGGTGGTCACGATCTTGACGCGACGGTTGTCTACGGCGTGAATCACCATGAACTGCAAGCCGAACACCGTATAGTCTCCAACGCCTCCTGCACGACAAACTGCATCATTCCGGTCATTAAACTGTTAGACGATGCATATGGCATTGAGTCAGGGACCGTAACGACGATCCACTCTGCTATGCACGATCAGCAAGTGATTGACGCGTATCATCCGGATTTGCGCCGCACGCGCGCAGCAAGTCAGTCAATCATTCCTGTGGATACTAAACTGGCGGCAGGGATTACCCGTATTTTTCCGCAGTTTAACGATCGTTTTGAAGCGATCGCGGTGCGTGTACCGACCATTAATGTCACCGCAATTGATCTCAGCGTGACGGTGAAAAAACCGGTAAAAGCCAGCGAAGTCAACCTGTTACTGCAAAAAGCGGCACAGGGTTCATTTCATGGTATAGTTGACTATACGGAATTACCGTTGGTCTCAGTAGATTTTAACCATGACCCCCACAGTGCCATTGTTGATGGTACACAGACGCGGGTCAGCGGTGCCCACCTCATCAAAACGCTGGTGTGGTGTGATAACGAATGGGGCTTTGCTAACAGGATGCTCGACACCACGTTAGCCATGGCCGCGCAAGGTTTCAGGTAGGGCGCAAAGTGCGCTTGCAAAACTTTAAGAATCAACGAGAGGATTCACCATGTCTGTAATTAAGATGACCGATTTGGATCTGGCAGGTAAACGCGTTTTCATCCGTGCCGATCTGAACGTACCCGTTAAAGATGGCAAAGTGACCAGCGACGCGCGTATCCGTGCATCTCTGCCAACCATCGAACTGGCCCTGAAACAAGGCGCTAAAGTGATGGTAACCTCTCACCTGGGTCGTCCGACCGAAGGCGAGTACAACGAAGAATTCTCTCTGTTGCCGGTTGTTAATTACCTGAAAGACAAATTGTCCAACCCGGTACGTCTGGTTAAAGACTACCTGGACGGCGTTGAAGTGGCTGAAGGCGAGCTGGTTGTTCTGGAAAACGTTCGCTTTAACAAAGGCGAGAAGAAAGACGACGAAGCCCTCTCCAAAAAATACGCAGCACTGTGCGACGTATTCGTAATGGATGCATTCGGTACTGCTCACCGTGCTCAGGCTTCAACTCACGGTATCGGTAAATTTGCTGACGTCGCTTGTGCAGGTCCACTGCTGGCTGAAGAGCTGGACGCATTGGGTAAAGCACTGAAAGAACCTGCTCGTCCAATGGTTGCGATCGTGGGTGGTTCTAAAGTTTCTACCAAACTGACCGTTCTGGATTCCCTGTCTAAAATTGCTGATCAGCTGATTGTTGGCGGCGGTATCGCAAACACCTTCGTTGCTGCTCAGGGCCATAACGTGGGTAAATCCCTGTACGAAGCGGATCTGGTAGAAGAAGCTAAACGTCTGCTGACCACTTGCGATATCCCAGTCCCAACGGATGTTCGCGTAGCGACTGAATTCTCTGAAACCGCGACCGCGACCCTGAAATCTGTAAACGACATCAAAGATGAAGAGCAGATTCTGGACCTGGGCGATGTTTCTGCACAGAAACTGGCTGATATCCTGAAAAACGCGAAAACCATTCTGTGGAATGGTCCGGTTGGCGTGTTCGAATTCCCTAACTTCCGTAAAGGGACTGAAATCGTGGCTAACGCAATTGCAGATAGCGACGCGTTCTCCATCGCAGGCGGCGGCGATACTCTGGCTGCAATCGACCTGTTCGGTATTTCTGACAAAATCTCCTACATCTCCACTGGTGGCGGCGCATTCCTTGAGTTCGTGGAAGGCAAAGTTCTGCCAGCAGTAGCAATGCTCGAAGAGCGCGCTAAGAAGTAAGCCATTCATGGGCAGGGAAACCTGCCCTAATTTCAGCGTGCTTTTAAGAGCTCGCACCTTTTCTAACGGCCGAAGATACAGGACTCGTAACATGTCTAAAATTTTTGATTTCGTAAAACCTGGCGTGATCACTGGTGATGACGTTCAGAAAGTGTTCCAGGTAGCTAAAGAAAACAACTTTGCTCTGCCAGCTGTGAACTGCGTGGGTACCGACTCCATCAACGCCGTGCTGGAAACCGCTGCAAAAGTTAAAGCTCCGGTAATTGTTCAGTTCTCCAACGGTGGCGCTGCGTTTATCGCGGGTAAAGGCGTGAAAACTGACGTTCCTCAGGGCGCGGCAATCCTGGGCGCAATCTCTGGTGCACACCACGTTCACCAGATGGCTGAACACTACGGTGTTCCAGTTATCCTGCACACCGACCACTGCGCGAAGAAACTGCTGCCGTGGATCGACGGTCTGCTGGACGCGGGTGAAAAACACTTCGCAGCCACCGGTAAACCACTGTTCTCTTCTCACATGATCGACCTGTCAGAAGAGTCTCTGGAAGAAAACATCGAAATCTGTTCCAAATACCTGGCGCGCATGTCCAAAATGGATATGACTCTGGAAATCGAACTGGGTTGCACCGGCGGTGAAGAAGACGGCGTGGACAACAGCCACATGGACGCTTCTGCACTGTACACCCAGCCAGAAGACGTTGATTACGCATACACCGAGCTGAGCAAAATCAGCCCACGTTTCACCATCGCGGCCTCTTTCGGTAACGTTCACGGTGTTTACAAACCAGGTAACGTTGTTCTGACGCCAACTATTCTGCGTGATTCCCAGGACTATGTTTCTAAGAAACATAACCTGCCGCACAACAGCCTGAACTTCGTCTTCCACGGCGGTTCCGGTTCTTCTGCTCAGGAAATCAAAGATTCCGTCAGCTATGGCGTTATCAAAATGAACATCGATACCGATACCCAATGGGCAACCTGGGACGGCATCCTGCAGTACTACAAAACCAACGAAGCGTACCTGCAAGGTCAGCTGGGCAATCCGAAAGGCGACGACCAGCCGAACAAGAAATACTACGATCCACGCGTATGGCTGCGTGCTGCCCAGACTTCCATGATTACCCGTCTGGAGCAGGCATTCAAAGAGCTGAACGCGGTTGACGTTCTGTAATTTGAGCTGCTAAAAGCGTCAGAAAGGTCCGCATTTGCGGGCCTTTTTTTATGGTTTTTCAACACCCTGCAACACTGCATTTTGTGATCTCTTTGGCATATTCCTCACTTTTTGTTTACCCTTAATTCACTTACCTGTCTCCTTGTGGGACGGATGTTTTGTGTTTTGATTTAGCAAAAGGACAGAAGAATGGAAGATCTCGGTGTAGTCGATGGCATAAACAATGCGGGAACCTGGCTGGTGCGCAACCAGGCGCTGCTGTTGAGTTACGCGGTCAATATCGTGGCGGCAATCGCGATTATTATCGTGGGTATGATCGTGGCGCGTATTGTCTCCAATGCGCTTAACCGCGTTATGCGTGCGCGTCATATTGATGCAACGGTCGCGGATTTCCTGTCTGCACTGGTGCGCTACGGCGTTATCGCTTTCACGCTGATTGCTGCGCTGGGCCGCGTAGGCGTCCAGACCGCATCCGTCATCGCGGTTCTCGGTGCGGCAGGTTTAGCCATTGGTTTGGCGCTGCAAGGATCCCTTTCTAACCTGGCGGCAGGCGTGCTGCTGGTCACTTTCCGTCCTTTCCGCTCAGGGGAATATGTCGACTTAGGCGGCGTCGCGGGGACCGTGTTGCAGGTGCAGATTTTCTCTACCACCATGCGCACCGTTGATGGTCGTATCGTGGTGATCCCAAACGGCAAGATTATTGCGGGCAACATCATTAACTTTTCTCGCGAGCCGGTGCGCCGTAACGAACTGATTATTAGCGTCTCTTACGATTCGGATATTGATAAGGTGAAATCACTCATCACCAATATTATCGAATCTGACGAACGTATCCTGAAGGATCGCGAAAGAACTGTTCGACTGAACGAGCTTGGCACTTCTTCCATCAACTTTGTGGTGCGTATCTGGAGCAACAGCGGCGATCTGCAAAACGTATACTGGGACGTGCTGGAGCGTATTAAGCGTGAATTTGACGCGAACGATATTAGCTTCCCGTATCCGCAGATGGACGTGAACTTCAAGCGTGTAAAAGAAGCAGAATAATTTTTACTTTTATAGCCCGGTAACGCATACGCATCCGGGCTTTATATTAGACATGCTAATTGCCAATTAATATTATCAATTTCCTCTAATGACAATCCGCCAGTATAGTCTGCACCTAAAGACATCTGCTCGAGATTGAACCCATGTTATCTTATTATTTTCAAGGCCTTGTGCTTGGTGCGGCCATGATTCTTCCTCTCGGTCCACAAAACGCGTTCGTGATGAATCAGGGCATCCGCCGTCAGTATCATCTGATGATTGCGATGCTGTGTGCGGTGAGCGATCTGCTGCTAATTTGCGCCGGGATTTTTGGTGGCAGCGCGTTGCTGATGCAGTCGCCGTGGCTGCTGGCGTTGGTAACCTGGGGTGGCGTCGCATTTTTGCTGTGGTACGGTTTCGGCGCGCTGAAAACGGCGATGGGCAGCAATCTGGAACTCGCCACCGCGGAGGTCATGAAGCAAGGGCGCTGGAAGATCATCGCCACTATGCTGGCCGTGACCTGGCTTAATCCGCATGTTTATCTGGATACGTTTGTGGTGCTCGGTAGTCTGGGCGGACAGCTGGATGTTGAGCCGAGACGCTGGTTTGCGCTCGGTACCGTCAGCGCCTCTTTCCTGTGGTTCTTTGGCTTGGCGCTGCTGGCCGCATGGCTGGCACCACGTCTACGTACGGCGAAAGCACAGCGCGTCATTAATACCCTGGTCGGCCTAGTGATGTGGTTTATTGCTTTCCAGCTCGCGAAAGAGGGGATTCATCATATTCAGGGACTGCTCAACTAAGCGTTCTCTTATGGACAACTGAAGCAGACCCGCTAAGCTTGCTGGCATGCGCCCTGTTCATGGGCACTCTTCGCAACATGGAGGAATGACAGTGAAGTGTAAAGTGATGGCCCTGGCGGCATTAGTAAGTTTTGGCGCAATGTCGGTACAGGCAAACGAATTGCCTGATGGTCCGCACATTGTCACCTCTGGCACAGCGAGCGTTGATGCCGTTCCGGATGTCGCAACGCTTGCGATTGAAGTGAACGTGGCAGCAAAAGACGCCGCTTCTGCTAAAAAGCAGGCGGACGATCGTGTTGCGCAATATCTCTCCTTCCTTGAGCAAAACGGCGTTGGGAAAAAGGATATTAACTCCGCCAATCTGCGGACTCAGCCGGATTATGACTATCAGAATGGCAAAAGCATTCTGAAAGGCTATCGTGCGGTGCGTACTGTTGAAGTGACGGTACGCCAACTCGACAAGTTGAACTCGCTGCTGGACGGCGCGCTGAAGGCCGGGCTGAACGAAATTCGTTCCGTGTCATTAGGCGTTGCGCAACCGGAGAAGTATAAAGACGAAGCCCGTAAAGCGGCGATTGATGACGCTGTGCGTCAGGCGCAACAACTGGCTTCAGGCTTTAAGACCAAGCTGGGGCCGGTGTACAGCGTGCGTTATCACGTCTCAAACTATCAGCCAAGCCCGATGGTTCGCATGATGAAGGCAGATGCAGCACCTGTTTCAGCGGAAGAAACCTACGAGCAGCCGACGATTCAGTTCGATGATCAGGTCGATGTGGTGTTCCAGCTTGAGCCTGCACAGGCTCAACAGCCAGAACCTGCAACAAAAACGCAGTAATGAGCATGACCCCTCTCCCACAAAGAGAGGGGTTTCTTTCGTTAATCCTGTCTCAACACTTTATGCCCATAGGCCAATAGCGCATCCGTGACGTTGCGCATCATGCGGCTTTCTGGCGCAAATCGGTGCCAGTACAGCATCCGACGCTGATACAATCCTGGCGTTAAGTCGATAAGCTCGCCGCTCTTCAACTCTTTTTCAATCTGCAAATGCGGAATCATACAGCAGGTCGTTCCCTGGCGAGCCAACTGCACAAACGCTTCTGATGAATTCACGATATGGCATGGCACGCTGCCCGGCGGGAGATCGAAGTTCTGCTGCAAAAACGCCTGGTGCATGTCGTCGAGATGGTCGAATGCGACGGCGGGGGCTTTCAGCAGCGCGGCGCGCGTCACACCGTTGGGGAAATAGCGATCGGCAAAGGCTTTCGAACCGACAAACAAGTAGTCGAGAGCACCCAACTGATCGACCAGACAGCTCGGCAGCGCCTGCGGTTGAATACTCACTGCACCGACCACTTCGCCGCGACGCAGACGTTCCTGCGTTCGGGTTTCATCTTCCACCTGCAAATTAAGGCGAATCGGTGAGTCCGCAAGAACGGCTGAAAGCGCGGGAAGCAGCCAGGTTGCCAGACTGTCGGCGTTCACCGCCAGCGATAACAGCAGCGGTGTGGAGCCGGTTTGCTCATCACCCAACCACTCTTCTTCCAGCAATTCCACCTGGCGTAGCAGGGCGAGCAGTTTCTGCCCTTGCTCTGTCGGGCGCGGTGGCACGGTACGCACCAGCAGCGGTTGTCCGAACATATTCTCCAGCTGTTTGATTCGCTGTGATACGGCGGATTGAGTGATGCACAGCTTTTGCGCTGCGCGCTCAAAACCTCGTTCACGAATGACGGCATCAAGCGCCTGTAGTGTTCTGTAGTCCGGACGTTTCATTGCGAGGAAGTACTCCTGAGTTTGCTTATTCTGCACTATGACACAAATTCACCTTTGAGACTGACGAATTCTGACCACGTCGGAGCAGTCGGGTCTTTACGCGTTAATGTGACACCGGTCACAGGGACATTCAGGGTGTCCGTGTTCTATAATGCGCCCTGAGTTTTCACACCACAGGCAAACGATCATGACGCAGGATGAACTGAAAAAAGCAGTAGGATGGGCCGCACTCCAGTATGTACAACCGGGCACTATTGTCGGTGTGGGTACTGGCTCGACCGCAGCACACTTTATTGATGCGCTTGGCACGATGAAAGGGCAGATCGAGGGTGCAGTTTCCAGCTCTGATGCCTCCACGGAAAAACTGAAAAGTCTGGGCATTACCGTGTTCGATCTGAACGAAGTGGATCGTCTGGGCATTTACGTGGATGGGGCCGACGAAATCAACGGCCACATGCAGATGATCAAAGGCGGTGGCGCGGCGCTGACGCGTGAGAAAATCATTGCTTCCGTTGCTGATAAATTCATTTGTATCGCCGATGCCTCTAAGCAGGTCGATATCCTGGGGACTTTTCCTCTGCCGGTCGAAGTCATTCCGATGGCGCGCAGCGCGGTTGCTCGTCAACTGGTGAAGCTGGGTGGCCGCCCGGAATATCGTCAGGGTGTGGTCACTGATAACGGTAATGTGATTCTGGACGTTTACAATCTGGAAATCCTTGACGCCGTGGCGATGGAAAACGCCATCAATGCGATTCCGGGCGTAGTGACTGTAGGGCTATTCGCCAATCGTGGCGCGGATGTGGCGCTGATTGGCACCGCTGACGGCGTGAAAACCATCGTAAAATGATCTGACGCGGGGAGTCCTCTCCCCGTTAAATATTTTTCAAAAGCCAAATTCGGTGACTTGTATCACGTTTTTTGACCTCTCCTGACGATCCTTCCGCCTTTCAAAATTACCGCAGCATTTTATGCTGTCATTTTGCCCTGGATGACTTTTCTTCAGAGTGCCGACGCAAACGTTCATATTGCTGCAATAGTTTTTTTTGATATGTTGGCGGGAGCGGATTTAAATCCAGCACAACAACAGTTCAGACAAACAGGGTCGGGTAAATGGCAAAGGTATCACTGGAAAAAGACAAGATTAAGTTTCTGCTCGTCGAAGGAGTGCATCAGAAAGCACTCGATAATCTTCGCGCAGCGGGTTACACCAACATCGAATTCCATAAAGGTGCGCTGGATACAGAGCAGCTGAAAGAATCCATCCGTGATGCCCACTTCATTGGCCTGCGATCCCGTACGCATCTGACTGAAGACGTTATTGCGTGTGCTGAAAAGCTGGTGGCCATCGGTTGCTTCTGCATTGGTACCAATCAGGTTGATTTGAATGCCGCAGCGCGACGCGGCGTGCCGGTCTTTAACGCGCCGTTCTCCAACACCCGCTCGGTCGCGGAATTAGTGATCGGCGAGCTGCTGTTGCTCCTGCGCGGTATTCCGGAAGCGAACGCCAAAGCGCATCGCGGTATCTGGAACAAACTGGCATCAGGCTCTTATGAAGCGCGTGGCAAAAAGCTCGGGATTATTGGTTACGGTCACATCGGTACGCAGCTCGGTATTCTTGCTGAATCCCTGGGTATGAATGTGTTCTTCTACGATATCGAAAACAAACTGCCGCTGGGCAATGCCACTCAGGTTCAACATCTTTCCGACTTGCTGAATATGAGCGATGTGGTGAGTCTGCATGTGCCGGAAAACGCCTCTACCAAGAACATGATGGGAGCAGAAGAGATCGCGCTGATGAAGCCGGGCTCGCTGCTGATTAATGCCGCACGTGGCACGGTAGTGGATATTCCAGCGCTGTGTGACGCACTTAGACGTAAGCACCTGGCGGGCGCGGCAATCGACGTCTTTCCAACGGAGCCAGCAACCAACAGCGATCCGTTTACCACTCCGCTGTTAGAATTCGACAACGTGATCCTGACGCCGCACATCGGTGGCTCGACGCAGGAAGCGCAGGAAAATATCGGCCTGGAAGTGGCGGGTAAGCTGAGCAAATATTCCGATAACGGTTCCACGCTCTCTGCGGTGAACTTCCCGGAAGTATCTCTCCCGCTGCACGGCGGTCGTCGTTTGCTGCACATCCACGAGAATCGCCCAGGCGTGCTGACAGCAATTAACCAGATTTTTGCCGAGCAGGGCGTCAACATTGCCGCGCAGTATCTGCAAACCAACGCGCAGATGGGCTACGTGGTTATCGACATTGAAGCGGACGACGATGTTGCTGAGAAAGCGCTGTTGAGCATGAAGGCTATTCCAGGAACCATTCGCGCGCGCCTGCTGTACTAAGCTGCGGCAACCTGATTTCTCTTCGTCGGAAGAGCGCGAAAACAGTAAAAACGGTAACGGGCGTTACCGTTTTTTTTATTACCACTCCCACACTTTTGATGGCGTGACCACTGCGGGCAGCGGGATATCCCATTTCTCTACCGGCAGCATGTCCACACCCTGACAATCATGCGCATATCCGACCGGCTGCAAGCCATGCTGCTGCCAGTTCTGAAGCGTACGATCGTAGAATCCACCACCCATTCCAAGGCGTTGACCATATCTGTCGAATGCCACCAGCGGCGTAATCAGCACATCCAGTTCGTTGAGCGGTAAAACATCGCGTACATCAAGTTTGGGTTCAGTGATTTTCAGGCGATTCACAACCAGTTCGCTGTGCGGATGATAATGCAGGAACAGTAAATTGCCGGGGCTGAAGGGATGTAAGACGGGTAGATAGACTTTTTTTCCGGCGCGCCAGAGTTGTTCGATCAGCGGTTGGGTATCCAGTTCACCATCAAAGGACAAAAACAGCGCCACCGTATGCGCCATCACAACGGGCGAATAGGCCATCATGCGAGCCGAGGCTTGTTGGGCAAAGTGAGCTTGTTGATCGGGGGTTAATGTACGACGTTGTTTGCGGATGAACTGACGGATTTCTTGTCGGGATGCTGGAACTTCAGAAAGTTGCGTCATGGTAGAAGTTTGGTAGTAAGAAGAGTGGGAATCTCCGAGATGCCGCCGCAGGCTGTAACCCTTGAACCCTTGGTTCAAGGTGAATATGTCGTCATAGTCTTAAGGCTTCTCGGACGAACCGAGCATGCTCACCGACCATGGAGCGCCACATTCTTGTGGTATGAAATATCGGCTCAGGGGACTGGCCCGCTTGCGAACATCTCAGAGAAATTTTTTCTTCACAGTCACTCTACCATAGTCAACTGCGAAGTGTTATTCAAACTTTTGTCCCGGTCTTTCGGGAGTGCGACCTTGATCAAGCAACGCTTGTTCGATGGTCTGCTGGAGCATTTTAATGCGCTGCTCCATGCTCGCCGCGTAATCGCGGGTCTTCGCTTTTTCCTGAGTTAATTCATAGCTGATGTTCAACGCGGCGATGAAAACCAACTGCTCAGTATTTGTGACTCTAGTGCGTTCTTTTAAATCTTGCAACCGCTGATTCAAATCGTCCGCAGCCTGACTCAAAGCATCCCTTTGTTCAGGCGGACAATTCACTCGCAGCGAACGGCCAAAAATTTGGAGATCGACGGGTTGTGCAGACATGCCACCTTCCTGCTTATTGACTGCGCGACCTTCGCTCATGGCCCGGGGGGCTGCGAAGGGGCGACACTATAGCTACCATGATATGAAGATACAAGCCCTTTTCTGGTATCTCCAGGGTCCAAAGTGGTAGCATATCATGAATATTCTCCCAACGATGACGAATGCGCATGTCTATACAGAACGAAATGCCTGGTTACAACGAAGTAAGCCAGTTACTTAACCAGCAGGGCGTGGGTTTGACCCCTGCTGAAATGCACGGTCTGATCAGTGGCATGCTGTGCGGCGGAAACAGCGACAGCTCATGGCAGCCGCTGCTTCACGACCTGACAAACGAAGGTCTGGCGTTTGGTCACGAACTGGCGGAAACGCTGCGTAAAATGCACTCGGCCACCAGCGATTCGCTGGAAGACGACGGCTTCCTTTTTCAGCTTTATCTGCCTGATGGCGATGACGTTAGCGTGTTTGATCGCGCCGATGCGTTGGCGGGTTGGGTAAACCACTATCTGTTAGGTCTGGGCGTGACGCAGCCGAAGCTCGATAAAGTCACCGGCGAAGCGGGTGAAGCCATCGACGACCTGCGTAACATAGCCCAGCTTGGCTACGACGAAGACGAAGACCAGGAAGAGCTGGAAATGTCTGTCGAAGAGATTATCGAGTATGTGCGTGTCGCTGCGCTGCTGTGCCACGATACCTTTACGCGCTCGCAGCCAACCGCACCGGAAGTCCGCAAACCGACATTACATTAAGAATAAGAACGCACAGGAGGGTGTCATGACTCAGCAGGAGTATCTTCGTCGTCGCCAGGCGCTGTTGGCAAAAATGCAGCCTGGAAGCGCGGCGCTGATTTTTGCCGCACCGGAAGCGACGCGCAGCAACGACAGCGAGTATCCGTATCGCCAAAGCAGCGATTTCTGGTACTTCACCGGTTTTAACGAGCCGGAAGCGGTCCTGGTGCTGATCAAAAGCGATGACACCCATAATCACAGCGTTTTGTTCAATCGTGTTCGCGATCTCACCGCCGAAATCTGGTTTGGCCGTCGCTTGGGTCAGGAAGCCGCCCCCGAAAAACTCGGCGTCGAGCGCGCGCTGGCCTTTAGCGAAATCAGCGAACAGCTTTATCAATTGCTCAACGGTCTGGATGTGGTTTACCACGCGCAGGGCGAATATGCGTATGCGGACGACATTGTCTTCACCGCGCTGGATAAGCTGCGTAAGGGCTCGCGTCAGAACTTAACGGCACCTGCATCGCTCACCGACTGGCGTCCCATCGTTCATGAAATGCGCCTGTTTAAATCGGCAGAAGAGCTACACGTCATGCGCCGCGCGGGCGAAATCAGCGCACTAGCGCATACGCGAGCGATGGAAAAGTGTCGTCCTGGCATGTTCGAATATCAGCTTGAAGGCGAAATTCTTCACGAGTTTTCCCGCCACGGCGCGCGCTTTGCGTCATACAACACGATTGTCGGCGGCGGTGAAAACGGCTGCATTTTGCATTACACCGAAAATGAAAGCGCGTTGCGCGACGGCGATTTAGTGCTGATCGATGCAGGATGTGAATACAAAGGCTACGCCGGTGACATCACCCGCACATTCCCGGTGAATGGCAAATTTACCCCTGCGCAGCGTGCCGTTTACGACATTGTTCTGGAATCGCTCGAAACCGCCCTGACGCTGTTCCGCCCCGGTACGTCCATTCAGGAGGTGACGGGCGCAGTCGTGCGCATAATGGTCACGGGCCTGGTCAATCTTGGCGTTCTCAACGGCGACATTGATGAGCTCATTGCGGATAACGCGCATCGCGCATTCTTTATGCACGGCCTGAGCCACTGGCTGGGGCTGGATGTGCATGATGTTGGCGGCTACGGGCCTGACCGCTCGCGCACGCTTGAGCCGGGCATGGTGCTCACCGTCGAACCGGGCCTCTACATCGCCCCGGATGCTGACGTGCCTGCCGAGTATCGCGGCATCGGCATCCGTATTGAAGATGACATCGTCATTACCGAAACCGGTAACGAAAATCTGACTGCGCAAGTGGTGAAAAAGGCAGACGATATTGAAGCGCTGATGGCGGCGGCACGCGCATGAGTGTCATCATCGTGGGTGGAGGCATGACTGGCGCGACGCTGGCATTGGCGATTTCTAAGCTCACCGAGGGGCAATTGCCGGTTCATCTTGTCGAAGCCGTTGCCCCGCAAGTTTCCGATCACCCAGGTTTTGACGCCCGAGCGATTGCGCTGGCGCAGGGCACTTGCCAGCAACTCGCTCGCGTGGGTATCTGGCAAGCTATTGCCGATCGTGCAACCGCAATCAACACCGTGCATGTCAGCGATCGCGGCCATGCCGGTTTCGTAACGCTGGATGCGCAGGATTACCGTATTGACGCGTTGGGGCACGTGGTTGAGCTGCATGACGTTGGCCTGCGTTTGTTCCGCTTATTGCAGGATGCGCCTGGCGTCACGCTGCATTGTCCGGCAAGGGTAGCGAGTTTTACCCGTTCTCAGGATAGCGTCAGCGTCACGCTTGATAATGACGATACGCTCGACGGGCAACTGCTCGTCGCTGCCGATGGTTCTCGTTCCGCGCTGGCCACCCAGTGTGGCGTTGAATGGCATCAGCAGCCTTATGGTCAGGCGGCCGTGATTGCTAACGTTTCTACCGCTGTCGCCCATCAGGGACGCGCATTCGAACGTTTTACCGAGTTTGGCCCGCTGGCGATGCTGCCGATGTCGGACGGACGCAGTTCGTTGGTCTGGTGTCACGCGCTGGACAACATTGACGAGGTGATGACCTGGTCTGACGCCCGTTTTTGCGACGAGCTGCAAAACGCTTTTGGCTGGCGGCTTGGACGTATCACCCATGCGGGACAGCGTGCCGCTTATCCTCTGGCGCTGACCACGGCGTCGCAATCCATTTCCCATCGCCTCGCGTTAGTCGGCAATGCGGCGCAAACGCTGCATCCGATAGCAGGCCAGGGATTTAACCTGGGTCTGCGCGACGTGATGAGCCTGGCAGAGACGCTGGCACTGGCGTGGCGAGATGAAAATGATTACGGCGCATATGCCATACTCAGCCAATATCAGAAACGTCGTCAGACCGACAAAGAGGCCACCATTGGCGTCACCGATGGCCTGGTGCATTTATTCGCAAACCGTTGGGCACCGCTGGTGGCCGGGCGTAATGCGGGGCTGATGGCGATGGAATTATTCATTCCGGCACGTAACGTGCTGGCGCAGCGGACTCTTGGTTGGGTCGCGCGTTAAGGAGTTAACTCAGTGCAGAATGTTGATGTTGCCATTGTTGGCGGCGGAATGGTCGGGCTGGCTTTAGCCTGCGGTTTGCAGGGAAGCGGCCTGCGCGTTGCGGTTCTTGAAAGCACGCCACCGCAGCCCGTCGCCCCAGATGCACCGCCTGAACTTCGCGTATCGGCCATCAATGCCGCCAGCGAAAAGCTGCTGACGCGTCTTGGCGTCTGGTCAGATATCACGGCGTTTCGCGCAAGCTGTTACCACGGTATGGAAGTGTGGGACAAAGACAGCTTTGGTCACATCACGTTTGATGACGAAAGCATGGGCTACAGCCATCTGGGACACATCGTCGAAAATGCGGTGGTTCATCACGCGCTGTGGCAAAAAGCGCAGCAAAGCTCAGATGTGACGCTGATAGCGCCCGCACAGGTGCAGCAGGTGGCCTGGGGCGAGAATGAAGCTTTCATTACGTTGCAGAGCGGCGAGATGTTAACGGCGCGTCTGGTTGTTGGCGCTGATGGTGGGAACTCCTGGCTGCGAAATAAAGCGGATATCCCACTGACGTTTTGGGATTACCGTCATCACGCGATGGTCGCGACGATTCGCACCACCGAGCCGCACGGTGGCGTAGCACGTCAGATTTTCCACAATGACGGCATTCTGGCGTTTCTGCCGCTGAGCGATCCGCATTTGTGTTCCATTGTCTGGTCATTGATCCCGGAAAAAGCCCAGCAGATGCAGGACGCGACGCCGGAAGAATTTAATCAGGCGCTGTGCATGGCGTTTGATAACCGCCTGGGTCTGTGTGCGCTTGAAAGCGAGCGCCAGTTGTTCCCACTCACAGGCCGTTACGCGCGCCAGTTTGCCGCGCACCGTCTGGCGCTGGTGGGCGATGCCGCGCACACCATCCATCCCTTAGCGGGACAGGGCGTTAACCTGGGCTTTATGGATGCCGCCGAGCTCATCGAAGAGCTGCGTCGTTTGCATCGTGAAGGGAAAGACATTGGTCAGCACCTTTATCTGCGCCGCTATGAACGCAGCCGCAAGCACAGTGCCGCGATGATGCTGGCCGGTATGCAGGGATTCCGCGAGTTGTTTGCGGGCGATAACCCGGCCAAAAAACTGCTCCGCGATCTGGGTTTGAAAATGGCCGATACCCTTCCAGGTGTAAAACCCCAGCTGCTTCGTCAGGCGATGGGTTTGAACGATCTGCCAGACTGGCTGCGCTAAGTTAGACCCCCATCACACTTTCGTTTCCCGGCTTCTGTGCCGGGAGATTTCTCTCATTTGAAATATTCTAATTTCACCCTCTAATTCGCATTAGATTATCTAATCTCGCGTTTTTTTCATGATGGAAAATTGGCATCTTTTACCACATTAAATATCACCATGAGCTAAATAACTTGGGGTAAACATTGCGTTTACTCGGAGTTGATTGCATTTAACCAGTGAATTATTCTGTTGTGTTTTTGCTGATTTTTAGTCATAAGCTAATGTGATGACCCGTTTTACCTTATGGTTAATCCCCAGTTTCAGTGGTAAGTTCAGGTAAAAGAGAACGTTTGCGTCGGCGTCCAGGCGTGATGCCAACGCCGGGTTTCGTGATGGATTTTTATACGAAACACAAGATAGCCCTGCTTATTCAACGAGGACAAGATGGCTCAACAAACTCCTTTATACGAACAACACACGTTATGCGGTGCACGCATGGTGGATTTCCATGGCTGGATGATGCCGCTGCATTATGGCTCACAAATCGATGAGCACCATGCCGTGCGCACCGATGCCGGTATGTTTGATGTGTCGCACATGACCATTGTCGATCTGCGCGGGAGCCGCACCCGGGAGTTTTTGCGTTATCTTCTGGCAAATGACGTCGCTAAGCTCAAGACTCCAGGCAAGGCGTTATACTCCGGCATGCTCAATGCCTCCGGCGGCGTCATTGACGACCTGATTGTTTATTACTTCACGGAAGATTTCTTCCGCCTCGTTGTTAACTCCGCCACCCGCGAAAAAGACCTCTCCTGGATTTCCCAACACGCTGAAAAGTACGCCGTCGAGATTACCGTTCGTGACGATCTGTCGCTGATCGCCGTTCAGGGTCCTAACGCGCAGGCGAAAGCCGCCACGTTATTCACCGATGAACAGCGCCACGCGACGGAAGGCATGAAGCCGTTCTTCGGCGTGCAGGCGGGTGATTTGTTTATCGCCACCACAGGTTACACCGGTGAAGCGGGTTACGAAATTGCAATGCCGAACGAGAAAGCTGCCGAATTCTGGCATGCACTGGTGGAAGCTGGTGTCAAACCTGCGGGTCTGGGTGCACGCGATACGCTGCGTCTGGAAGCGGGCATGAATTTGTACAGCCAGGAAATGGACGAGACCGTCTCTCCGCTGGCCGCCAACATGGGCTGGACCATCGCGTGGGAACCCGCCGATCGTGAATTTATTGGCCGCGAAGCGCTTGAGATGCAGCGCGAGAAAGGCACCGATCAACTTGTTGGCCTGGTGATGACCGAAAAAGGCGTGCTGCGTAACGAGCTGCCTGTGCGATTCACCGATGAACTGGGCAATCAGCGTGAAGGCATGATCACCAGCGGTACTTTCTCGCCGACGTTGGGCTACAGCATTGCGCTGGCGCGCGTTCCGGCCGGCATTGGCGAAACCGCCATTGTGCAGATCCGCAACCGTGAAATGCCCGTTAACGTGACTAAACCGATTTTTGTTCGCGCCGGTAAGCCGGTCGCCTAATCATTTTTTATCAGGAGAATTCCAATGAGCAATGTGCCAGCAGAACTGAAATACAGTAAAGAACACGAATGGCTGCGCAAAGAAGCCGACGGCACGTACACCGTGGGGATCACCGAGCACGCGCAAGAGCTGCTCGGCGACATGGTGTTTGTCGACCTGCCAGACGTCGGCACGACCGTCAGTGCGGGCGACGACTGTGCGGTTGCGGAATCTGTTAAAGCCGCATCTGACATCTACGCACCCGTGAGCGGCGAAATCGTTGCCGTCAACGATGCGCTGAGCGACTCCCCGGAGCTGGTGAACAGCGACCCGTACACCGACGGCTGGATTTTCAAAATCCGAGCGGCTGACGAAGCGGAAGTGGAAGCGCTGCTGGATGCGACGGCTTATGCCGCTCTGCTAGAAAACGAGTAAATACGCGTCATCCTTCACGTTGCAGGTGCGCAGGCGTCCTCACTCACCTTAGTCACTTACTTATGTAAGCTCCTGAGGATTCGCAGCGTCGCCGCCTTCCTGCAACGCGAATGCTTTAGCGTATCAAGGCAAGACAATCACGATTTCTACATCGATTCACCGCACGTTTCAGGAACCATCGCTCATGACACAGACTTTAAGCCAGCTTGAAAACCGTGGCGCCTTCATTGAACGTCACATTGGGCCGGATGCTCAGCAACAGCAGGAGATGCTGAAGACAGTTGGCGCGGATTCGTTAAACGCACTGATTGGCCAGATCGTGCCGAAAGACATTCAGCTCGCCACGCCGCCGCAAGTGGGCGAGGCGACAACGGAATTTGCTGCGCTGGCGGAACTGAAGGCCATTGCCGGTCTCAACAAGCGCTTTAAGTCTTACATTGGCATGGGTTACACCCCTGTACAGTTGCCGCCGGTTATTCTGCGTAACATGCTGGAAAACCCGGGCTGGTACACAGCCTATACGCCGTATCAGCCTGAAGTCTCTCAGGGGCGTCTGGAAGCGCTGCTGAACTTCCAGCAAGTCACGCTGGATCTGACCGGACTGGACATCGCCTCGGCCTCTTTGCTGGATGAAGCGACTGCCGCAGCTGAAGCGATGGCGATGGCAAAACGCGTCAGCAAGCTCAAGAATGCTAATCGCTTCTTCGTTGCGGCTGACGTTCATCCGCAAACGCTGGACGTCGTGCGTACGCGTGCCGAAACCTTCGGTTTTGACGTGATTGTCGATGATGCTGATAAAGTGCTGGATCATCAGGATGTCTTTGGCGTGCTGTTGCAGCAAGTCGGCACCACCGGTGAAGTGCATGACTACAGTGCGCTGATTTCCGAGCTGAAATCGCGCAAAATTATCGTCAGCGTGGCGGCCGATTTTATGGCGTTAGTGCTGTTAACGGCCCCAGGCAAACAGGGCGCGGATATTGTTTTCGGTTCCGCACAGCGCTTTGGCGTGCCGATGGGCTACGGTGGCCCGCACGCGGCATTCTTCGCCGGAAAAGACGAATTCAAACGCTCAATGCCTGGCCGGATTATCGGTGTGTCGAAAGATGCAGCCGGGAATACCGCGCTACGCATGGCGATGCAGACTCGCGAACAACATATTCGTCGCGAAAAAGCCAACTCCAATATCTGTACCTCTCAGGTGCTGCTGGCCAATATCGCCAGCCTGTATGCGGTATTCCACGGTCCAGTGGGCCTGAAGCGCATCGCGACCCGCATTCATCGCTTTGCGGATATTCTGGCTACCGGTCTACAGCAAAAAGGTCTGAAGCTGCGCCATGCCCATTACTTTGACACCCTGTGTGTTGAAGTCGCGGATAAAGCCGGTGTGCTGGCGCGCGCCGAAGCCGCAGAGATCAACCTGCGTAGCGATATTCTCAACGCCGTCGGCATCACGCTGGATGAGACCACGACCCGCGAGGACGTGCAAAATCTGTTTAACGTCCTGCTGGGCGATGCGCACGGACTTGACGTCGATGCCCTGGATAAAGAAGTGGCGCACGACAGCCGCTCTATTCAGGAAAGCATGCTGCGCGATGACGCGATTCTGTCTCACCCGGTGTTCAATCGTCATCACAGCGAAACCGAGATGATGCGTTATATGCACTCTCTTGAGCGCAAAGATCTGGCGCTGAACCAGGCGATGATTCCGCTGGGTTCCTGCACCATGAAGCTGAACGCCGCCGCAGAAATGATCCCGATTACCTGGCCTGAATTCTCTGAGCTGCACCCGTTCTGCCCGGCAGACCAGGCGGAAGGGTACCATCAGATGATCAATCAACTCTCCGACTGGCTGGTGAAGCTGACCGGCTATGACGCACTGTGCATGCAGCCGAACTCTGGCGCGCAGGGTGAGTACGCAGGCCTGCTGGCGATTCGTCATTACCACGAAAGCCGCAACGAAGGTCATCGTGATATCTGCCTGATCCCAAGCTCTGCGCACGGCACCAACCCGGCTTCCGCGCAGATGGCGGGAATGGAAGTGGTTGTCGTCGCGTGCGATAAAAACGGCAATATCGACCTGACCGATCTGCGTGCTAAAGCCGAACACGCGGGCGAAAAACTGTCCTGCATTATGGTCACGTATCCGTCCACCCACGGGGTGTACGAAGAAACCATCCGTGAAGTGTGCGAGATTGTGCATCAGTTCGGCGGCCAGGTGTATCTCGATGGCGCAAACATGAACGCGCAGGTGGGCATTACCTCTCCGGGCTTTATCGGCGCGGACGTTTCGCACCTGAATCTGCATAAAACTTTCTGTATTCCGCACGGCGGCGGCGGCCCAGGTATGGGTCCGATTGGCGTGAAAGCGCACCTGGCACCGTTTGTTCCAGGCCACAGCGTGGTGCAAATCGAAGGCATGTTGACCCGTCAGGGAGCGGTATCCGCGGCGCCGTTTGGCAGCGCATCTATTCTGCCGATCAGCTGGATGTATATCCGCATGATGGGCGCGGAAGGGCTGAAGCAGGCAAGCCAGGTAGCGATTCTGAACGCCAACTATATTGCCACTCGTCTGAAAGATGCCTATCCGGTGCTCTATACCGGTCGTGATGGCCGCGTGGCGCATGAATGCATTCTGGATATTCGTCCGTTGAAAGACGACACCGGGATCAGCGAACTGGATATCGCCAAGCGCCTGATTGACTATGGATTCCACGCACCAACCATGTCGTTCCCGGTAGCGGGCACGCTGATGGTTGAGCCGACCGAGTCAGAAAGCAAAGTGGAACTGGATCGCTTTATCGAAGCGATGCTGGCGATTCGCCACGAAATTACCCGCGTGAAGCAGGGCGAATGGACGCTGGAAGATAACCCGTTAGTCAATGCGCCGCATACTCAAAACGAGCTGGTAGCGGAGTGGCATCACGGTTATACCCGCGAAGTGGCGGTCTTCCCTGCGGGCATGGCGAACAAATACTGGCCGACGGTGAAACGTCTTGATGACGTTTATGGCGACCGCAATTTGTTCTGCTCCTGCGTGCCAATGAGCGAATATCAGTAATACTTAACGTGACTGCTTAAGCCGGGCGAGTGATGCCCGGCTTTTTTATTTTGGAGGGGCGTCTATTGGCTATTGCTCTTGTCACCGGCGCAAGCCGCGGAATTGGTAAAGCGACCGCGCTGCAACTGGCGCGCGAAGGCTACACGGTGGCGGTGAATTATCATCACAACATCAAAGCCGCGACGGATGTGGTCAATCAAATCATCGAGTACGGCGGCAAAGCCTTTGCGCTACGCGCTGATATCAGCGACGAAACACAGGTGATGGCGATGTTCGAAAGCCTGGACCGTGAAGGCGAACCGCTGGCTGCACTGGTCAACAACGCTGGCATTTTGTTTGAACAAAGCACGATTGAAAACCTGACCGCCGAGCGTATCAATCGCGTATTAGCCACCAACGTGACGGGCTATTTTCTCTGCTGTCGCGAAGCGGTGAAACACATGTCTCATCAACACGGCGGCAAAGGCGGGGCGATAGTGAATGTGTCGTCTGCGGCGTCACGTCTTGGGGCTCCGGGAGAGTATGTCGATTATGCCGCATCGAAAGGTGCGGTGGATTCATTGACGACGGGGTTATCGCTGGAGGTCGCGGCGCAGGGCATTCGCGTGAACTGCGTGCGTCCTGGGCTGATTTACACCGACATTCATGCTTCCGGCGGTGAACCAGGGCGCGTGGATCGGGTGAAATCTCTGTTACCGATGCAGCGCGGCGGCCAGCCCGAAGAGGTGGCACAGGCGATTGTCTGGCTACTCAGCGAAAAGGCGTCTTACGTGACGGGCAGTTTTCTGGAATTGGCAGGCGGGAAATAATTTCCCTCTCCCCATCGGGGAGAGGGAATGAAAATCAGAGGGTTTCGCCGTTGCTGGCGATCACCGCTTTGTACCATTCGAAACTTTTTTTACGGGAACGCGACATGTCGCCAGTCCCGTCGTCGTGTTTGTTCACGTAGATAAAGCCGTAACGCTTGCTGTACTGACCGGTGGTGAATGACACGCAGTCAATGCAGCCCCATGGCGTATAGCCCATCAGGTCTACCCCGTCATAGGTGACCGCTTTGATCATCTCTTCAACGTGAGCGCGCAGGTAGTCGATGCGGTAGTCATCATTGATGCTGCCGTCGTCTTCCACTTTATCGTAAGCGCCAAAACCATTTTCCACGATAAACAGCGGTTTCTGATAACGCTCGTAAAGTTCACACAGCGCATAACGTAATCCGACCGGATCAATCTGCCAGCCCCAGTCGGACGCTTTCACGTGCGGGTTCGGCACGCTACCTTCGAAGCCGGAAATCGCATCGCCTGTCCCGCCTTCCGCTTTGACCGCATTGGTCATGTAGTAGCTGAAACCTAAGTAAGCACAGGTGCCTTCACGCAGGATCTGCTCGTCGCCGGCTTCCATTTTGATTGAGAAACCACGGCGCTCCCATTCGTTCAGCACATAGGACGGGTAGTAGCCGCGCAGCTGGACGTCGGTAAAGACATAGCGTTCACGCATAGATTCCTGAGCAAACATCACGTCTTCGGGTTTGCAGGAGAACGGATAGAGCGCCACCATCGCCAGCATACAGCCGACCTGCATCTCTGGATTAATACGACGCGCGGCTTTAACCGCCAGAGCGCTAGCCACAAACTGATGGTGCAGCACCTGGTACATGGTCTCTTCCGGGTTTTCATGCTCGGTGTACACCACGCCAGAACAGCAATAACCGAACAGCGGCGCACGCCAGTTGCGCTGGTTATTGATTTCGTTAAAGGTCATCCAGTATTTGACCTTAGTTTTGTAGCGCTCGAAGACCACTTCGGCAAAACGCACGAAGAAATCCACCACTTTACGGTTGGTCCAGCCGCCGTACTCTTGCACCAGATGCAGCGGCATTTCGAAGTGGGAGAGGGTGATGACCGGTTCAATGTTGTACTTCAACAGTTCGTCGAACATGTCGTCGTAAAACTTCAGCCCTTCTTCATTCGGCTGGGTTTCGTCGCCTTTCGGAAAGATACGCGTCCAGGCGATTGAGGTGCGGAAGCATTTGAAGCCCATCTCTGCAAAGAGCTTGATGTCTTCTTTGTAATGACCGTGGAAGTCGATGGCTTCGTGGTTCGGGTAATATTTTCCCTCGATCACTTCCTGCGTGATTTCGCGTGGAACGCCGTGCGCGCCGCCGGTCAGCACATCGCAAATGCTGGGGCCTTTGCCGCCTTTGTTCCAGCCGCCTTCAACCTGGTGAGCAGCGACCGCGCCGCCCCATAAAAAGTCTTTTGGTAAGGTGAGTTTTTTCATATTAGCGAGTCTCGAATTGTTGCTGTTATATTCGAGTCTAGCAAAGCGGAATTAAATGTCACGATATAACAAAGGGCTGTTTATGTGATTTGTTACATCAAAAAAACAGCGTGTTTTATTCCGCCAGTTTCTTCGCCAGTTTTCGGCCTAATGATTCAAGAATATAAATAACCGGGATTTGAGTAGTTATATCGTAGACGCCGCCAATACGGGTTTGCGGCACATGCCATGAGAGATTAAAGTCGGCAAGTTTTGCCAGACGAGAGTGCTCATGGCTGGTGATGGACAGCACTTTACAGTTGTGCAGGCTGAACTGGCTGGCGAAGCGCAGGATCTCTTCGGTTTCACCAGAAACAGAAAGCACAATCGCCAGCGCATTTTTCGCCATATCGTTGGTAACCGGGAAATAGGGATCGTCGATATGATTGCTGAATTTACCAATATTCGAAAAGAATCGCGCGCCATATTTTGCCAGCGAGCCAGAGGTCCCTGCGCCAACAAATATAATACGTTCTGACGATAATATAATATCGACCGCTTGCGCTAATAAAGAATCAAATTCTTCATTATTGACGCTGCGGAAGAAACTGATAATTTCACTGGCACCGAAATTAGCCTGCTGCGGTTCATTATTCTCTAAATATAATTTAAAGCGCAGACGGAATTCAGAATAGCCTTCACAGTTGAGCTTACGGCAAAAACGCAGCACTGTGGTTGTGGAGACTCCCGCCGCGTCCGCCAGTTCGCGGATGGTCATGTACGTGACCTTGTCGCGGTTTTTGATAGCATAGTTGTAAACCATCATCTCAAGATTGTTGAGACTGGCAATGGCAGAATGGGAGAACATGCTCACGATGGCTAAACTCACTCATCAGACTTTATCTTCAGGGAATAATACCATGCAGCCAAACGACATCACTTTTTTTCAGCGCTTTCAGGAAGACATTCTGGCCGGGCGAAAAACCATCACCATCCGCGACGACTCAGAATCACACTTCACCGCAGGCGATATTCTGCGCGTTGGGCGCTATGAGGATGAGGGCTACTTTTGCACGATTGAGGTCATCCGCACATCGACGGTGACGCTAGATGCGTTAACTGAAAAACATGCGCAGCAGGAAAACATGTCACTGGAAACGCTTAAAGAGGTTATCGCCGAGATTTACCCTCACCAGTCCCAGTTTTATGTGATTGAATTTAAATGCCTTTAATGAAACGGAACAACTGTTAGGTGAGTTTTAACCTCAATATAATGATTTCCATGGATTATTCCGGAAGTGGTGTTTATTTTAGCTAACAGGTGTTCACTGGAATCGTTCTCAGTTAGCATAGTTTTGCGATACATTTTTATCTTCTGTTTTCCTGGAGTTTCCTATAGTGAGCAAACCAATCGTTGCACAGGGATATTCACTGGCTGAGGAAATAGCCAACAGCATTAGCCATGGTATTGGCCTCCTTTTTGGTATTGTCGGTTTGGTGCTTCTGCTGGTGCAGGCGGTTGATACAAACGCCAATGCGCTGGCGATCACCAGCTATAGCCTGTATGGCGGGAGTATGATTCTGCTCTTTCTCGCCTCAACGCTGTATCACGCCATTCCGCACCAGCGGGCCAAAATCTGGCTAAAGAAATTTGATCACTGCGCTATCTATCTCCTGATAGCCGGAACCTATACGCCATTTTTGCTGGTGGGGTTAAATTCGCCTTTATCACGCGGCCTGATGATCGTCATCTGGGGTCTGGCGCTGCTCGGTATCTTGTTTAAGCTTACGATTGCGCACCGGTTTAAAGTGCTTTCGCTGGTGACGTATCTGACGATGGGTTGGCTGTCGCTGATCGTGATATATCAACTGGCGACAAAGCTGGACGCGGGTGGTGTGACGTTGCTGGCGTTGGGAGGGATTATCTATTCACTCGGCGTGATTTTTTACGTCTGTAAACGTATTCCGTATAACCATGCTATCTGGCATGGCTTTGTGTTGGGCGGGAGCGTGTGCCATTTCCTGGCGATTTATTTGTACGTTGCGCAGGTGTAGCGTTTTGAACGCCCGGCAATGAATGCACTGCCGGGCAAAGCATTACTCTTCTAATGAATACGGCAGCGGCTGGATGCTTAATGTATTGGCATCGTCACGCACGCGGAACACGCTGTCAGCTTCCATATCATTATTCATGACAACCTGAACTAACACGCGTCCGTCATCAAGCTGAACAGCGGCAAGCACAGTACCTGTGCGACGCCAGTTTTCACCCATTTTCAGCTCGAGATCTTCACCGGCTTCCGGCACACGGCTGGCGTTTCCTGCCAGATACCACAGCGCGCGTTTGTTCGCCCCGCGGAATTTTGCCCGAGCTACCATCTCCTGACCGGTGTAGCAGCCTTTTTTAAAGCTGATGCCGCCGAGTGCCTGAATATTGGTTGCCTGCGGAATAAATTGCGCACTGTTTACCGCATCAATGATTGGCAGACCCGCTTCAATATTCAGCGCTAACCACTGCTGGCTATTATTGAATTGCGCTTCACCACGCAGCGCTTCGGTCACGCGATCCGCCGTCGCCACATCCGTGACTAACAGGAAGCGCTCATCTGGGTGTTCAAACCACAGAAGCGAGGTTACGCCATCATTGATCAACGGTTTATCCGCATCCGGCAGTTCGCTGAAGAGATTTTTCAGCGCCGCGCGTGCCTGAAAACCGGCAACGCCAAGCAGCACATTTTCGTCATCTGCAACGATCGTCACTTTGGAGAAAACCGCGTACTTTTTCAGTTCAGTCAGCTGCGCATCTCGCAGGCTACGGCGTTCGATACAGGCAAAACCGTCCTGACGACGGAACAGACGTAGATTGCTCCACATCTTCCCTTTGGGATCGCAATGCGCCACCAGCAGATGCTGATGCTCGCCTAACTGGGCAACGTCGGCAGTGACCTGACCCTGAAGATACTTTTCACTGTCAGCGCCAGAAATCGTCGCCAGAGCCCAGTCATCAAGAGAAATAAGCGTCAGCGGCAGACGCGCAGAGGCGACAGGCTGGCGAGGAGGAAATGGGTTAAAAGCCATGGTGATATCCTGAATTGCTTAACGCTTTGTTAATGCCTAATGGTAAAAGAGACAGCAGTCATTGCAAGCGCTTTCAGCAGCCCAATTGTGCCTTATTAGCGTTCTGCGTTGCGTCACGCAAAACAGAGTAATCCGCTCTCTTTATAGGGGATTTTTCTGGAAGCGTGCTTCCAGTCAGTGATTTTCCTGTAATGGAACGGCAAAAAACACGTTACACTAGAAATCGTCCCTCTTAGAGGTAGAAGAAACGTTTAGCAGGAAATCAACATGGACATTAGCAATAAGGCTCGTATTCACTGGGCGTGCCGTCGCGGCATGCGCGAACTTGATATTTCCGTCATGCCATTCTTCGAGTATGAGTACGACAGCTTAAGCGATGACGATAAGCGTCTATTTATTCGCCTTCTTGAAAGTGACGATCCTGATTTATTCAACTGGCTGATGAATCACGGCAAACCCGCCGACACCGAGTTGCAACGGATGGTGCAATTAATTCAAACACGGAATCGGGAACGTGGTCCTGTGGCAATCTGATCTGCGCGTTTCGTGGCGCTCACAGTGGATGTCTTTGTTACTCCACGGAATGGTTGCGGCCTTTGTTTTGCTGATGCCGTGGCCACTTAGCTACACCCCGTTATGGATGCTGTTACTCTCGCTGGTCGTTTTCGATAGCGTGCGCAGCCAGCGACGTATCAATTCCTGTCAGGGCGAAATTAAGCTGCTGATGGACTCGCGTCTACGCTGGCAAGGTAAAGAGTGGGAAATCGTCGGTACGCCCTGGATGCTGAGTTTTGGCATGATGTTTCGCTTGCGTAACGCGCAAGGCGGACGAAGCCAGCATTTATGGCTTTCGGCGGACAGTATGGATGCTGACGAGTGGCGAGATTTGCGTCGGATGGTTTTACAGCAACCGACGCCCGGTCGATAGCGGATTAACTAAACTTTTCCGCCATTTCACCCAGAATTTGTTCACACCAGTTTTGCAGGCGTTCGTCACTGAGATCGTATTGGTTGGTTTCGTCCAGCGCCAGGCCCACAAACAGCTGGCCATCAGCAATCACCGGTTTTGGACTGGTGAACTCGTAGCCCTCTGTTGGCCAGTAACCGATAAAATGGACGCCTTTTGGGGCAAGTTTGTCGTGCAGCATACCGAGCGCATCAAGGAACCACTCGCCATATCCTAACTGATCGCCCATGCCGTAAAGCGCAACGATTTTGCCTTCCAGATTGAGTGAATCGAGCTGCTCCCAAATGGCTTCCCAGTCTTCCTGTATCTCACCAAAATCCCAGGTCGGAATACCCAAAATCAGCACATCGTACTGTTCCATTTCGGTGGGCGCATCGTCTTTAAGATTGTGGAGAGTCACCAGTTCAGGGCCGATAATGTCGCGAATTTTCTCCGCTGCCATCTCGGTATAGCAGGTGCTGGAACCATAAAACAGACCAATATTCATCGCGTAAACTTCTCAATACTTGCTTTGACTTTGCGCGTAGTGTACCAGAAAGCTGTACCATTACGTCATAATGGCCGAGGGCTGAATCACAGGAGCAGACGTGGAAAAGGATCTCGCACTCATCGAACAATTTCTCGATGCGCTCTGGCTAGAGAAGAATCTGGCGGAGAACACCCTGAGCGCCTATCGTCGCGATTTAACGATGCTGGCGGAATGGCTCGCGCACCGGGGCTTGTCTCTGGAACAGGCGCAACGTGACGATCTCCAGACGCTACTGGCCGAACGTATGGACGGCGGCTACAAAGCCACCAGTTCAGCGCGCCTGCTGAGCGCAATGCGACGCCTGTTTCAGCATCTGTATCGCGAGAAGCTCCGCGCTGACGATCCAAGTGCGCTACTGGCGTCCCCCAAGCTGCCGCAGCGTTTACCTAAAGATCTCAGCGAAGCACAAGTGGACAGATTATTACAGTCGCCGACGGTTGACGTGCCGCTGGAGTTACGCGATAAAGCCATGCTTGAAGTGCTTTACGCTACGGGCTTACGCGTCTCGGAACTGGTGGGTTTGACGATGAGCGATATCAGCCTGCGTCAGGGCGTGGTCCGCGTAATAGGTAAAGGAAACAAAGAACGTCTGGTCCCGCTTGGCGAAGAGGCGGTGTACTGGGTGGAGACCTATCTGGAGCATGGGCGACCATGGCTTCTGAACGGTGTTTCTATTGATGTTCTGTTCCCCAGCCAGCGCGCGCAACAAATGACACGACAAACCTTCTGGCATCGCATAAAACATTACGCCACACTGGCGGGTATCGACAGTGAAAAACTTTCGCCGCACGTTCTGCGCCATGCCTTCGCAACGCACTTGCTCAACCATGGCGCTGATTTGCGCGTCGTACAGATGTTGCTGGGACACAGCGACCTGTCAACCACGCAAATCTATACCCACGTTGCAACAGAACGGTTGCGGCAGCTACACCAACAGCACCACCCGCGAGCGTGAGTGCCGACACATAGTTATAGGACCGAAAATGAAAAAATCTTTAGCGCTGTTCTCTCTGTTGGCTGCATCCTGGGCGGGCTTTGCTCATGCTGACGATGCGGCAATCAAACAGTCACTGGCCAAACTCGGCGTGACCAGCAGTGATATCCAGCCTGCACCCGTAGCCGGAATGAAAACGGTACTGACGAACAGCGGTGTGCTCTACGTTACCGAAGACGGCAAGCATTTCGTTCAAGGTCCAATGTATGACGTCAGCGGTGCGCAGCCAGTCAACATCACCAATCAGTTGCTGATGAAAAACCTGAATGCGCTCGAAAAAGAGATGATTGTCTACAAAGCAGCGCAGGAAAAACACGTCATTACCGTTTTCACTGATATCACCTGTGGCTATTGCCACAAGCTGCATGAAGAGATGAAAGACTACAACGCGCTGGGGATCACCGTGCGTTATCTGGCCTTCCCGCGTGCGGGTCTTCAGAGCCAGCCAGAGCAGGACATGAAAGCTATCTGGTGTGCCAAAGATCCGAAACAAGCGTTTGATGATGCGATGAACGGCAAAGGCGTGAAACCGGCGTCCTGCGACATCGACATTGCGAACCATTACGCGCTGGGTGTGCAGTTTGGCGTGACCGGAACGCCTGCCATCGTGCTGAGCAACGGTTACGTCGTGCCGGGTTACCAGGGGCCGAAAGAGATGAAAGAGTTTCTCGACGCGCACCAGAAACAGACTGGCGGTAAATAATTCGCGTGAAAGCAAAGACCCAACTGCGCCGCCGTGAGGTGGATGAGAGCGTTAATTTACCTGCCGATCTTTCGCCGCTTCTGCGTCGACTTTATGCGGGACGTGGCGTGCGCAATGCCAATGAACTTGAGCGTAGCGTCAAGGGGATGCTGCCGTGGCAGCAACTCAGCGGTGTAGAAACAGCGACCGAGCTGCTTTACAACGCGCTACGTGAAGGGACGCGCATTGTCGTTGTCGGTGACTTTGACGCCGATGGCGCAACCAGCACCGCGTTAACGGTGCTCAGCCTGCGCGCACTCGGCTGCGATAATGTCACCTATCTGGTGCCGAATCGCTTTGAAGATGGCTACGGCCTGAGTCCGGAAGTGGTCGATCAGGCGAAAGCGCGTGGCGCACAGATGATCTTAACCGTCGATAATGGGATCTCGTCACACGCCGGGGTTGATCGGGCGCACCAGCTCGGGATCCCGGTTATCGTCACCGATCACCATTTGCCGGGTGACACCTTGCCTGCCGCAGACGCGATCATTAACCCCAATCTGCGCGACTGCGACTTCCCGTCAAAATCGCTCGCGGGTGTAGGGGTGGCGTTCTATCTGATGCTGGCGCTGCGCGCGTTACTGCGTGATAAAGGCTGGTTTGAGGCGCGCGGTATCGCGGTGCCGAATCTTGCGGAATATCTCGATCTGGTGGCGCTAGGAACGGTCGCGGACGTTGTCCCGCTGGACACCAATAACCGCATTCTGACCTGGCAGGGTTTGAGCCGGATTCGCGCGGGTAAATGTCGGCCTGGCATCAAAGCGCTGCTAGAGATTTCCAATCGCGATGCGCAAAAGCTGGCCGCAAGCGACTTAGGTTTTGCTCTGGGTCCACGTCTGAACGCGGCAGGGCGGCTGGATGATATGTCTGTTGGCGTAGCGTTGCTGCTGTGCGACAACATCGGCGAAGCGCGCGTTCTGGCGAACGAGCTTGATGCGCTGAATGAGACACGCAAAGAAATTGAGCAGGGGATGCAGGCAGAGGCGCTGACGCTGTGTGAAAAACTTGAGCGTAGTAGCGAAACGCTGCCCGGCGGGCTGGCGATGTACCATCCGGAATGGCATCAGGGCGTCGTGGGCATTCTGGCCTCGCGCATCAAAGAGCGTTTTCACCGTCCGGTGATCGCGTTTGCGCCAGCGGGTGACGGCACGCTGAAAGGCTCGGGTCGTTCTATTCAGGGGCTGCATATGCGTGACGCGCTGGAGCGTCTGGATACGCTGCATCCTGGGCTGATGATTAAATTCGGCGGTCACGCCATGGCTGCGGGTTTATCGCTGGAAGAGAAGAAATTTGATGAGTTTCAACGGCTCTTTAGCGCGCTGGTGACTGACTGGCTGGATCCCGCGTTGCTGCAGGGGGAAGTGGTTTCTGATGGCGCGCTGACGCCTGCTGAGATGACCATGGAAATCGCGCAACTGCTGCGTGAATCGGGCCCCTGGGGACAAATGTTCCCGGAACCGCTGTTTGATGGGCGTTTTCGTCTACTGCAACAGCGCCTGGTGGGCGAACGTCATTTGAAAGTGATGGTTGAACCGATTGGCGGCGGCCCGCTGCTGGATGGGATTGCCTTCAATGTTGATACCTCGGTTTGGCCTGATAACGGTGTGCGCGAAGTCGAACTGGCCTACAAACTGGATATCAATGAGTTTCGCGGAAATCGCAGTTTGCAAATCATCATCGATCATATCTGGCCGATGTAAGCTGACCAATTTAGCGTCACTATTCTCTATAAAAAAGAGCGTGGATTGGGTACAATCCCGCTCTTATCACCGCATTTTGACTAGTCCAATAAAGAAAACAGACCATGTTTGAAATTAATCCGGTAAAAAACCGCATTCAAGACCTTACGGAGCGCTCCGCCGTTCTTAGGGGGTATCTTTGACTATGATGCGAAGAAAGAACGTCTTGAAGAAGTAAACGCCGAGCTGGAACAGCCGGACGTCTGGAACGAACCTGAACGCGCACAGGCGCTGGGTAAAGAGCGTTCCTCCCTCGAAGCCATCGTTGAAACGCTGGATCAAATGACGCAGGGACTGGAAGACGTTTCTGGTCTGCTGGAATTAGCGGTCGAAGCTGACGACGAAGAAACATTCAACGAAACGATCGCTGAGCTCGACGTATTAGAAGAGAAACTGGCGCAGCTTGAATTCCGCCGCATGTTCTCCGGCGAATACGACAGCGCTGATTGCTATCTCGATATCCAGGCCGGTTCTGGCGGAACAGAAGCGCAAGACTGGGCGAGCATGCTGGCGCGTATGTATTTGCGCTGGGCAGAAGCGCGCGGCTTCAAAACCGAGATTATCGAAGAGTCTGAAGGTGAAGTGGCGGGTCTTAAATCCATCACCATCAAGATCATTGGCGATTATGCTTACGGCTGGCTGCGTACCGAAACGGGCGTTCACCGCCTGGTGCGTAAAAGCCCGTTCGACTCAGGCGGTCGCCGTCATACCTCTTTCAGTTCTGCGTTTGTCTATCCAGAAGTGAAGGACGATATCGATATCGAAATCAACCCAGCTGACTTGCGCATTGACGTTTATCGCGCATCTGGCGCGGGCGGTCAGCACGTTAACCGAACGGAATCCGCGGTGCGTATTACCCACCTTCCGACCAACACGGTAACGCAATGCCAGAACGACCGTTCGCAGCATAAGAACAAAGACCAGGCCATGAAGCAGATGAAAGCGAAGCTTTATGAGCTGGAGATGCAGAAGAAAAATGCCGAGAAACAGGTGATGGAAGATAACAAATCTGACATCGGCTGGGGCAGCCAGATTCGTTCTTATGTCCTTGATGACTCCCGCATTAAAGACTTGCGTACCGGGGTTGAAACCCGTAACACGCAGGCGGTGCTGGACGGCAGCCTGGATCAATTTATCGAAGCAAGTTTGAAAGCAGGGTTATGAGGAACCAACATGTCTGAACAACAAGCACAGGGCACTGACGCGGTAGTCGATCTTAATAACGAGCTGAAAACACGTCGCGAAAAGCTGGCTGCACTGCGTGAGCAGGGTATTCCATTCCCGAACGATTTTCGTCGCGATCACACTTCCGATCAGCTGCATGCTGACTTCGATGCAAAAGAAAACGAAGAGCTGGAAGCGCTGAACGTAGAAGTGTCCGTTGCAGGCCGCATGATGACCCGCCGTATCATGGGTAAAGCGTCCTTCGTGACGTTGCAGGACGTCGGTGGTCGTATTCAGCTGTACGTTTCCCGCGACGATCTGCCAGAAGGCATTTATAACGAGCAGTTCAAAAAGTGGGACCTGGGCGACATCCTTGGCGCGAAAGGCAAGCTGTTCAAGACCAAGACGGGTGAACTCTCTATTCACTGCACCGAACTGCGCCTGCTGACCAAAGCGCTGCGTCCGTTGCCGGATAAATTCCACGGTCTGCAGGATCAGGAAGCGCGCTATCGCCAGCGCTACCTGGATCTCATCTCTAACGATGAATCCCGCAAAACGTTCAAAATCCGTTCCCAGATTATGGCGGGCATCCGTCAGTTCATGGTTGGCCGTGATTTTATGGAAGTCGAAACGCCAATGATGCAGGTGATTCCGGGTGGTGCTTCTGCGCGTCCGTTCGTCACCCATCACAATGCGCTGGATCTCGACATGTACCTGCGCATCGCGCCGGAACTGTACCTGAAGCGTCTGGTGGTTGGTGGCTTCGAACGCGTGTTCGAAATCAACCGTAACTTCCGTAACGAAGGTATTTCCGTTCGCCATAACCCAGAGTTCACCATGATGGAACTCTATATGGCGTACGCGGATTACAAAGATCTGATCGAGCTGACCGAGTCTCTGTTCCGCACCCTGGCGCAGAATATTCTGGGCACCACGGAAGTGCCTTACGGCGACGAAGTGTTCGACTTTGGTAAGCCGTTCGTGAAGCTGACCATGCGCGAAGCGATCAAGAAATACCGTCCAGAAACCGAAATGGCCGATCTGGATAACTACGATTCTGCGAAAGCCATCGCGGAAAGCATCGGTATCAAAGTTGAGAAGAGCTGGGGTCAGGGTCGTATCGTGACTGAGATCTTCGAAGAAGTGGCAGAAGCGCATCTGATTCAGCCAACCTTCATCACCGAATACCCTGCTGAAGTGTCTCCACTGGCGCGTCGTAATGACGAAAACCCGGAAATCACTGACCGCTTTGAGTTCTTCATCGGTGGCCGCGAAATCGGTAACGGCTTTAGCGAGCTGAACGATGCGCAGGATCAGGCGCAGCGCTTCCAGGATCAGGTTGATGCGAAAGCAGCAGGCGACGATGAAGCGATGTTCTTCGACGAAGACTACGTGACTGCCCTGGAACACGGCTTGCCGCCAACGGCGGGTCTGGGTATTGGTATCGACCGTATGGTGATGCTGTTTACCAATAGCCACACCATCCGTGATGTGATCCTGTTCCCGGCGATGCGTCCGGTAAAATAAGGTCGTAACGATGTAAAAAGCCCCGGCGTTTATCGCGTCGGGGCTTTTTTTATGCCTTTACGTTATCGGCGAAGTGTTTGAGCTTTTCAGAAGCGTTAGCCGCTTCCGAAACCATCCACGGGCTGAAGGCCCACGGCGTGGCTTCCAGAGCGCGTAACAGTGACGTCAGTTCAACCCACTGATAATCCATGACTTCATCGGGATTCACCTTGAGTGGGCTGACAATCTGTGCCGCAAACACCGGGCAAATTTCGTTTTCAACGATACCTGAGGGATCGATTTCGCAGTAACGGAAATCCGCTGCGATCGGCGTGAGCTGCGCGATCTCTACGCCGACTTCGAAACGGCAGCGGCGTGCTATCGCCTGTTCAGTGGTTTCGCCGATTTGTGGATGGCCACAGACGGAGTTTGTCCAAACGCCAGGCCAGGCTATTTTGCTCAGTGCGCGGCGGGTCACAAGGCATTGGCCCCGATCGTTAAACAGCCACGACGAGAAAGCCAGATGCAGCGAGGTATGAGAAGTGTGTGCAGCGTACTTCTCCTGAGTGCCAACAACCTCTCCCTGGTCGTTAACCAAAATGACGTGTTCTTGTATGCTCATTCCGACTCCAGTACCCGAACGACGGGATGGCGAAATTATATCTCACTCTCCCGTAAACGGGTTGTCGCCCCGAGCTTAAATGCGGATTAACGGCAAAAGTTGGCAACAGGATTTAGGCTGTTATCATAGGACGCCATTTACCTTGACCAAGGATCCGTTTTGTTCGCAGGAAGCCTGACGAGAAATCCCCTGAGTGCTATTTTCTGCCTGGCGCTGGCATTGCTGCTGGCGGGCTGTTCCGGCAGTAAATCATCTGACATGGGCAGTTATTCCGGTTCGGTGTACACCGTTAAGCGCGGTGACACGTTGTATCGCATTTCTCGTGCCACGGGCACCAGCGTGAAGGATCTGGCGCGTCTCAATAGCATTTCACCGCCCTATACAATCGAGGTGGGCCAAAAGCTTAAGGTGAACGGCGGCAGTTCGTCAGGTAAGAAATCCTCAACCAAGGGCGGCAAAACTGCTGCGGTGACGCCATCGTATGCCGTTCCAAAATCGTCATGGCCGCCGGTAGGGCAGCGCTGCTGGGTCTGGCCTGCCAGTGGTAAAGTGATTACCCCGTATTCGACTGCAGAAGGCGGCAATAAAGGGATCGATATCGCGGGCTCACGCGGTGCGCCGGTTTATGCGTCCGGAGCAGGGAAGGTGGTGTATGTGGGGAATCAGCTGCGCGGTTACGGTAATCTGATCATGATTAAGCACGGTGAAGACTACATTACCGCCTATGCGCACAACGACTCATTGCTGGTCAATAACGGGCAAAATGTGAAAGCCGGGCAAAAGATCGCGACGATGGGCAGCACGGGTGCCAGCTCCGTTGCCCTGCATTTCCAGATTCGCTACCGTGCAACCGCAATCGATCCTCAGCGTTATCTCCCGGCGCAGGGCAGTAAACCAAAATGCTAAACGGTTAATTAATCGCCAGTTAGCATTTGGGTGGCTTGTGCGAAAAAGCGTAAGGTCTATAATGCCTTACGCACCTCAAAGCGGGCGTAGTTCAATGGTAGAACGAGAGCTTCCCAAGCTCTATACGAGGGTTCGATTCCCTTCGCCCGCTCCAGACACACTTCTTTCAGCGTCGACTCAAGTCAATAAAACCCAGTAATCACAAGGCTTCCGCCAATAACTCCGTATTTTTACTAGACCTGTCTTTAACTGTTTATCTGATCTCATCCGGTATTAATCGGTTGAAATATCATATTTATTTTCTCTAAGCCGGCCTCATTTCTATCTTTAGAATATTGCTGGGGGATCATCTCCCGTGTCCACGTTTCGGCAGCGAGCATAGAGACTTTATTAACGCCGCTTATTTTGCTTACTCGCAAATTTCAGCGCTATGCTTATTGGCGTAATGATAAAAAGAACCGAGGCAATGTCATGGATCAAGCGTTACTGGAAGCCGGTTATCGAGCCTATACCGGTGAGAAAATTGATGTCTACTTCAACACTGCGATCTGCAAACATTCAGGAAATTGCGTGCGCGGCAGCGCTCAGCTCTTTGATCTGAAACGTAAGCCGTGGATTATTCCCGATGAAGTGGATGTCGAAACGGTGATAAAAGTGATCGATACCTGCCCGAGCGGTGCCCTGAAATATCGCCAAAAATAAGCGAGGAACCATGGATATTCTGGAAGGCCATAACAAATTTTACGTTAACGATGCGCAGGGCAATCAGGTGGCTGAGATAGTCTATGTCCCCACGGGCGACAATCTCAGTATTATCGAGCACACGGATGTCGATCCGAGTCTGAAAGGACAGGGCGTTGGCAAACAGCTGGTGGCGAAAGTCGTTGAGAAAATGCGCGGTGAGAACCGCAAAATCATCCCGCTTTGCCCGTTTGCTAAACATGAGTTTGATACCACGCGCGAATACGATGATATCCGGGCTTAAGCCTGATAACAGGGACGTTATGATTGAAACACCACGATTGATTCTTCGGCAATGGATGCCGGCTGATTTGGTTTCCTTTTGCGGCGCTCAACGCCGATCCAGACGTCATGCGATTCTTTCCGGCTCCGCTTACCCGGGAGGAAAGCGATAATCTTGCCGCTCGATTTAGCGACGGAATAACCGAAAGGGGCTGGGGATTTTGGGCTGTTGAGGCGAAAGAAAATCATGCTTTTATTGGATGCGTTGGGTTACACCCGCAGCCTGACCGATTTGCCTTTTCTCCTTGTACCGAGATCGGCTGGCGTCTGGGCAAGGCATTCTGGCATCAGGGGATGGCGAAAGAGGCGGCCACGGCGGCGCTGAACTACGCGTTTGTGGTTCTGGCCCTGGATGAAATCGTCTCGTTCACCGCAGTTTTGAACACGCCGTCAGAGAATCTGATGAAGCGACTGGGAATGAAACGGGCCGGGGAGTTTGCCCATCCGGCACTCGCGCCTGACGATCGGCTTTCACAACACGTTCTGTATCAAATTCGACGCCCAGCCTGAGACCGGGCGTCCTCGGTTTACCCCACAAACATCACCGATACGCACAACACGCCAACAATCAGCGTGATCAGGCTGCCGATGGAGCGATACGGTTTGAGTGCCGGAATTAAATACGTGGAGAGCGTTGGCATGATAAACAGAATCATGGCAATCAGCGGACCACTGATCGCATAAATCATCGAAATAGCGTTCGGGTTAATGCAGCACACCACGAAGGTAATGAACGAGACGGCCATTATCGACAGCGCGCGGTTAAAGGCGCGGCTTTTCTTGATTCCCACCTGATTCAGCGATGACTTCACGATCTCCGTCGCTCCCTCAATCACCCCAAAATAGGTGCCGAGAAACGATTTCGACATCGCCACAATGGCCACGATGATGCCAGAAATACCCAGCCAGGCTGGAGAAGATGGCATCATTGAAAGCGCAGACAAAATGGTCACACCTTCTTCTTTTGCCGCCACAATATACGACGGCGGAATCGACAGCAGACAGCTGAAGACAAAGAACAACACGCTCAGACAAATAATCAGGTACGCGACTTTCATGATTTTTTTGCATTTACCCATGGCCGCATCGCCATACTTTTCTCGTCGGTCGACGGCAAAAGTTGAGATGATCGGAGTATGGCTAAAAGCGAAAACCATCACTGGAATAGAAATCCATACCTGGTGCAGCGTGTGTTGATTCACTGCCATCTGGCTGGTGAGCAATGACGGCTGCCAGCTGGCGGTAAGATATAGCGAAACAAACAAAAAGTAGGCGATCAGCGGAAAGACCAGGAAACCCATCACCTTGATGGTGATATGGCGACCCGTCAAAAAGATCAGGTTTAATACCATCACCACGCCCAAACTCACCATGATCCGCACGGTGGTGTCGACCGTCAGACGCTTGGCGAGCTGTTCGGTTATGGAGTTAGTGATCGCTACAGCATAGATCAGTACCACCACGAAAAAGGCGACAAAGTAGAGCGTGGTAATCAGGTTGCCGATTTTTTTCCCGTAATAGTGAGTGACCGCGCTGGTGATCCCTTCGCTACCTTTGGCATTCGACGAAAGGATAAATTGTGCGAGCGCTCTGTGCGGCCAGTAGGTTAACGGATACGCCACAAGGGCGGTTACGAGCAGGACGATAGCGCCTGCGGAACCGAGCTGAATAGGCAAGAACAGCGTTCCTGCGCCCACGGCAGTGCCGTAAAGGGCGAAACTCCAGAGAGTCTCTTCTTTTGACCAAATTTTCGACATTAGAGCAACGTATCAACTATAAAACGAACAAAAAGAAGTGCAATTTACCATAGTTATGGTTTTAGGGCGCAGTTGACGTGATCGTTAAGGGCCGGAAGGGCTTCCGGCCCATGCAGGAATTAGTTGGCCAGGGCGCGTCGTTGCTGGCGACGTTTGATATTTTTCTCGCGCAATTTATCGTACGCCCAGTTATAGAACATGGTGTACGGCAGGAAGAACAGGAAGAAACCTATTTCTAATGTGAATGCCTGAAGCAGCGTGACGCCGAGTACCGCGGCGACAATGGACACGCCGATCACGATAAAGCCGCACTCAAAGCCCAGCGCATGCAGCGCGCGGACTTTTGCGGTACGGGTGACGCGTTGAACCGGCCAGAAACGGTCAAATCCAAAGTTATAAATAATGTTCCAGAGCATCGCAGTAGTCGCCAGAATAATGGTTAATCCGCCCATTTCCACCACCGAGCGCTGCATCAGCCAGGCGGCCGTTGGCGCCAGAATGGCGGTGGCAATCCCTTCGAAGCAAACCGCGTGAAAAATGCGCTCCGGCAATTTGCGGTGATGTACATCGTGTTGCATAACCTGAACCTCATTAATTCGCCGTGATGGGCGTTGATGGGCGCTATTTTCATCGTTAAAGATGATATATAAAAGATAGTAACCATCGATAAAGTAGATAGATCATGCGCTATTCTCCCGAAGCCCTTAATGCGTTTGTCGAAACCGTCGCCACGGGGTCTTTTTCCGCCGCGGCGCGCCGTCTGCGCAAAAGCCAGTCCACCATCAGCACTGCGATCGCCCATTTTGAGGCGGATTTAGGTTTTGCGCTTTTTGATCGTTCAGCGCGGCAGCCAGTGCTGACCTCGCAGGGAAAACAGGTTTTGGGCTACGTGCAGTCGATTCTGGCTGCCAGTGCGCGACTGGATGAACTTGCCGTGTCGCTGACCGCGCAGACCGAAGCGCGGCTAGCGTTTGTGCTGTCGGATACGCTGCACCCGGACGTGCTGGAAGATCTGATGATCCAATTCGACAAACGTTTTCCCCATACCGAGTTTGAGTGTCTGATTGGTGAAGACGAAGATGTCGTGGATCTGGTGCAAAAAGAGCGGGCACAAATCGGGCTGATCGAAGCCCGCGAAAGCTATCCCACGGATATCGGCGTAGTACGCCTGCCGCTGCAAACGCGCATGGCAATTTATGTCGCGCAGGCGCACCCGCTGGTATCACAAAATGTGGTCGAACGGGACGAACTGCAGGGTTGGCGCGAATTACGGCTCAATACCTATCTTGAACGCGAACCGACGCTGACGGCAGGCCCAGTGTGGTCTGCGCCGAACTATTTGCTGTTGCTCAGTATGGCGGTGCAAGGTTTCGGCTGGTGCGAGCTGCCCGTCGCGCTGGTGGAAGAGTTTTCCGCAGCGAAAACACTCACCCAACTGAATGTTTCCGGCTGGCCACGCTCGATTGCCATTGACCTGTTATGGAACAAACGGACGCCGCCGGGTGTGGCCGGAAGTTGGCTACGTGAGTTTTTGCAGGAGAAGCACTGATCCTTTGTGATTAAACTCACTTATTTTAAACAATTACGTTAATAGTTGATAACAATGCCTCTACTATCAGCGCTGATAATTTGCGCTGAGGTAGTGATGAAAGATGTCGTGATAGTGGGTGCGTTACGTACGGCTATCGGCTGTTTTCAGGGGGCGCTGGCACGGCATTCTGCGGTGGATCTGGGCAGTGTGGTGCTTAAAGCTCTGGTAGAGCGCAGTGGAATTGCCGCACATGAAATCGACGAAGTGATTTTGGGCCAGGTGCTGACGGCAGGCGCCGGGCAAAATCCTGCGCGTCAGGCCGCACTCAAAGGTGGGTTACCCAACACGGTGTCGGCCATTACGATTAACGATGTTTGCGGATCGGGTCTAAAAGCGCTGCATCTGGCGACACAGGCGATTCAGTGCGGTGAAGCAGATGTCATCATTGCAGGCGGCCAGGAAAACATGAGCCGTGCCCCGCACGTTCTCACCGACAGCCGTACCGGCGCGCAGCTCGGCAACAGTCAGCTTCTGGACAGCCTGGTGCACGATGGTTTATGGGACGCTTTCAATGATTATCACATGGGCGTAACGGCCGAAAACCTGGCCCGCGAATACGGCATCAGCCGTGAATTACAGGATGATTACGCGCTCAATTCGCAGCACAAAGCGCGCGCCGCAATCGACTCCGGTCGCTTTCGTGATGAAATTGTCCCGGTAAAAACCGTGCGACAAAATGGCGAACCGCTGATTGTAGACACCGACGAACAACCGCGCACGGATGCCAGCGCAGAAGGGCTGGCGAAACTGAATCCTGCGTTTGAGACGCTGGGCTCGGTGACGGCGGGAAACGCCTCTTCTATTAACGACGGCGCAGCTGCCGTGATGATGATGAGCGAAAGCAAAGCGGAAGAGCTGAATCTGCCGGTGCTGGCTCGTATCAAAGCCTTTGCCAGCGTCGGGGTCGATCCGGCTCTGATGGGCATCGCGCCGGTTTACGCCACGCGTCGTTGTCTGGAACGTGCGGGCTGGCAGCTTGGCGATGTCGATCTGATTGAAGTCAACGAGGCGTTTGCCGCTCAGGCGTTATCCGTGGGGAAAATGCTGGAGTGGGATCCTCGCCGTGTGAACGTCAACGGCGGGGCGATTGCCCTCGGCCACCCAATTGGTGCCTCCGGATGCCGTATTTTAGTTTCACTGGTTCATGAAATGATCAAGCGCGATGCACGGAAAGGTCTGGCGACGCTGTGTATTGGCGGCGGTCAGGGTGTGGCATTAGCCATCGAAAGATAAGTTCCATTCAACCTATTTCCTGAAAAAAGGCTTCCCTTGAGGAGCCTTTTTTTTGTGTGAGCGAAATCATATTTTTATTCCCTTAAGTTAATTCTAAAGCGACAAATTTAGCGCGCCCAAAATACATCCCTTCTCGATATAATTTTTATGTGATCTCAATCCTGAAATTTACCCTTAATCTTCTGTGTTTGTTGATGCCTGTCACGTCGATTCTTGCCAAAAAAAATGAAACAAATAATTACGATCTCGATCACTAAAATATTGTTACATTAAAAATAAAATGCAGTTCCATAAAAACGAAATGACATTTTAATTGAGGGTTTTTTCATGTTAAAGAAATCTCTGGTCCTTGCGTCTCTTGTTGGTGCGTCGTTTGCAGCTCAGGCTGTTACTGTTGATTTACGTCACGAATACATCGATAGCGGTTCCAACGCCGATCGCGTTGCTGTCTCGCATCGCTTTGCAAATGGTTTTGGATTCTCCGTTGAAGCTAAATGGAAATCAGGCGGCGACAAAGCTGACCGCCCATTCTCAGATATGGTAGGTAATGGTCACGAAGATCAAATTAGCTGGCGCTGGAAAGCAACAGATAATATCTCGCTGACACCAGGTTTTACTCTTGAGAGTAATGACAGCCGCACCATTTATAAACCTTTCTTGCATGCGCAATATAGCTTTGATAATGGCTTCTATGTAGCCGCGCGTTATCGTTATGATTATACCCGCTACCCTTCAAGCGCTGAGAAAGATGACGATAAAGTCAACCGTGGTGATGCATGGTTAGGTTGGGTAATGGGCGATTTCCGTACCGAGCTGAATTATGTCTACGCGAAAAGTTCAGAAGGAACCATTCGTAGTAATAACAAAGATTACTCCGAAGAATATAACGCGAAGCTGGCGTACAAAATTGATAAAAACTGGTCTCCGTATGTTGAAGTAGGTAATGTGAACGGCAGTAAAACAACCGACGAGCGTCAAACGCGTTTCCGTTTAGGTGTAGCATATTCATTCTAATATCAGTATCTCCGGGTAAAAACAGCCGGCTCATTCGAGCCGGTTTTTTTATATCTGTATTATTTGGCAGAATTCCACGCAAAAAAAAAGCCCTCCACAGGGGAGGGCAAGGCCAGTTACAGAAACACTAACTCAAATCATGCTTGCAACATTTCAGGTTGCTCGGGGAGTTTCGCGATATAGAGGGCAGGTTTGCCGTCTTTATCGGAACTGAACAGAACCGCTTTATCATCCGGGGTAAAAGATGGATGCGGGTGGGTTACCTGACGGCTGTTCGCCACGGTTGCCCAGGAGGTGTCGTGACGGGCGATGCGGAAGTGCGCCTTTTTCGCCACATCAAATGCGTACAGGTAAGGATCGTTATCGATCGTATACCCGCTGGTATCTTTCACGTCTACCGGGGTGCCGGAGCCATCACCCACAAACAGCGAACCGTCAAAGTTGCTCATCAAATGCGAACAGGCTGGCATCTGCATCACTGCTTCGTTCACGCCGGTATCCGGATTGAAGCTGTAAATGGTACGGCCCTGCTGACCTTTCAGATAAGAGACGTAAACCAGAGCGGAGCCGTTTGGCACCCAGAACTCATGCGTGCAGCTTTCGCCTTCGGCGTGTTCTTTCACTTTACGCACATTGCTGCCGTCTTCATTCACCATCCACATACGCGCATCAACCAAATCGTGCGGGCCTTCATGGCAGAACGCGACGGTGTTGTCGTCGAATGGGCGGTAGATCGGATGACCCAGCCAGTTCTTCTCTTCATGAATCGTTGCGCTTTCGCCCGTTTTCAAATCGACGCGCAGCAGGCGGCAGTGCGGCCCTTTATGGAAGAAGTCGTGGAAAATTTTCCAGTCGTTGAGCGGCGTCCAGTCACTTTTCGCGATCTCGATACCGACCAGTTTGGTGCAATCACTGTTGGCAACCCAGGTGCCGTAGCCGACCCAGTCATCCGCAACACGGTAGACTTCGCGCTCGGCCAGCGTTTCCAGGTTCACTTCCAGCAGCGTGCGATCGTTCTTCACGTAATAAAGAGACTTATCGTCCGGCGACAGGAAGCCGCCAAAGGTGTTGTCGCCTGCGCCTTCTGTCAACTGCACGGCTTCTGCTTTGTTCAGGTCCAGCAGGTAATAATTCCAGTGACCGTCGAACTCCCCTGCGAACAGCAAATGGCTGCCGTCATTAAAGAAGCACTTCTGATAGAAGTAGTTTCGGTGACACGTTACTTCCGGTGGGGTCAGGCGGGTGATTTCCACGCCTGTATCCGGATCGCGGCTGACCTCATAGTTCAGCTTGACCCGCATACCTTTAGCCATGATGCGCTCCTTTGTATCGACGGCTGGACACAGTTCCGGCAGTCAGATCTCAATGTGAAATAAGTTAAAAGCCAAGTGTTAAATTATCAAAACGACGTTTCAATGTGTGTGACTGATGGCGCACTTTGTGAGATTCATTACGCAGAATGATGATTATCTTTGATTTTTAACGCTGAATGAAATTTATACGGTCAAATCTTCAAGGTTTTATAATCGATTGTTTACTATGATAAATCTGATTTCCATATTTTGACGCGTTAGCCACTCCTTTGCCGTCAACTCTCAACAATCGTGATCCGAACTGCATTTCTGTCATTAAGATGCAGGAAAACTGAAACAACGTTTTAAATGTAATTGAAAACCCATTTCGCAGCGGATACTATGTGCCCATAAAGAAATCGGAACATTGTTTCGTTAATTTTCCAGGCCTTCGGGCACGATCATTTGGAGGTAAATGTGGACGTCAGACAAAGCATCCACAGCGCGCACGCTAAAACGCTGGATACTCAGCAGCTGCGCAATGAATTTTTGGTTGAGAAAGTGTTTGTTGCCGATGAGTACACCATGGTGTACAGCCACATTGATCGCATCATTGTCGGCGGCATCATGCCGGTTGCAAAAACGGTGTCAGTGGGTGGCGAAGTGGGCAAACAGCTCGGCGTCAGCTACTTCCTGGAACGCCGCGAACTGGGTGTGATCAATATTGGCGGCCCAGGCACCATTACGGTTGACGGCCAGTGCTTTGAGATTGGCCATCGCGATGCGCTGTACGTCGGCAAAGGCGCGCAGGAAGTGGTGTTTGCCAGCGTAGAGAGCAGCAAGCCTGCGAAGTTCTACTACAACTGCGCACCTGCCCACATGACCTATCCGACCAAAAAAGTCACCCCTGCAGACGTTTCGCCGGTCACGCTGGGCGACAACCTCACCAGCAACCGTCGCACCATCAACAAATACTTCGTTCCGGATGTGCTGGAAACCTGCCAGCTCAGTATGGGTCTGACCGAGCTGGATCCGGGCAACCTGTGGAACACCATGCCGTGCCATACCCATGAACGCCGCATGGAAGTGTACTTCTATTTCAACATGGACGAAGACGCCTGCGTTTTCCACATGATGGGACAACCCCAGGAAACTCGCCATCTTGTGATGCACAACGAGCAAGCTGTGATTTCACCAAGCTGGTCGATTCACTCAGGCGTTGGAACCAAAGCCTATACCTTCATTTGGGGTATGGTCGGTGAAAACCAGGTCTTCGATGACATGGACCACGTCGCTGTTAAAGATCTGCGCTAGTCGCGGGCAGTTAAGCATAACCCTGCCTGTTCGTGACAGGCGCTGAAAGATTAAGGAATAAAAATGATTCTGGATGCATTTTCTCTGCAAGGTAAAGTTGCGGTTGTGACCGGCTGTGACACTGGTCTTGGCCAGGGTATGGCGTTAGGTCTGGCTGAAGCGGGCTGCGACATCGTCGGTATTAACATCGTTGAGCCGACTGAAACTATCGAGCGCGTTACCGCGCTGGGCCGTCGCTTCCTGAGCCTGACTGCCGATCTGCGTAAAATCGACGCAATCCCTGAGCTGCTGGATCGTGCGGTGGCAGAGTTTGGTCATATCGATGTGCTGGTTAACAACGCGGGTCTGATTCGTCGTGAAGACGCAATCAACTTCAGCGAGCGTGACTGGGACGACGTTATGAACCTGAACATTAAGAGCGTGTTCTTTATGTCCCAGGCGGCGGCGAAGCACTTTATCGCGCAGGGTAATGGCGGCAAGATCATCAACATCGCTTCTATGCTCTCCTTCCAGGGTGGCATCCGCGTGCCGTCATACACCGCTTCCAAAAGCGCAGTCATGGGCGTGACCCGTCTGCTAGCGAACGAGTGGGCGCAGCACAATATCAACGTCAACGCGATTGCACCGGGTTACATGGCAACAAACAACACCCAGCAACTGCGTGCCGATGAAGAGCGTAGCGCGGCCATTCTGGAGCGTATCCCAGCGGGCCGTTGGGGTCTGCCAAGCGATCTGATGGGACCGATTGTGTTCCTGGCGTCTCCAGCGTCCGACTATATCAACGGTTATACCGTTGCTGTCGATGGTGGCTGGCTGGCGCGTTAATCGTCGCGTTCATCGAAAAACCTCTGCCTGGTGCGGAGGTTTTTTTTGTCTCAATTTCTTCATTGTCCATATGGAAGAAATAAGAAAATCCATAGCAATATCCCGCGAGATGACATCGATCACATTTATATTGCTTATAAATTAAGTATTTAATATTAAATGATGATTATTCATTAAAAGTTTAAATTGGAATATCCATCACAGAACGATGTCTTACAACCCAATAATCCATATCTTCGCGTTATAAGACCTGACACTTTCTCTCGCTTTCTCGTAATTTCAGTAAACGTCTTACGCTGTTATGGCTGGAAATAATGACATCATTTAATGACTCACTCTTAATGCCCCGCGCGCTGCGCGATACCCGCAGAATGAACCAGTTCGTCTCGATTTCTGCAGCAGTAGCGGGTTTGCTGTTTGGCCTGGATATCGGCGTGATTGCCGGTGCGTTACCGTTTATTACCGATCACTTTACGCTCAGTAACCGCCTGCAGGAGTGGGTGGTGAGCAGTATGATGCTGGGCGCGGCGCTGGGTGCGCTGTTCAACGGCTGGCTCTCGTTCAAACTGGGCCGAAAATACAGCCTGATGGTAGGGGCAATTCTGTTTGTCGCCGGATCGTTAGGTTCGGCGTTTGCGACAGGCATTGAAGCCCTGTTGCTGTCGCGCGTGTTGCTTGGCGTGGCCGTTGGGATTGCGTCGTACACGGCACCGCTTTATCTCTCTGAGATGGCGAGCGAAAATGTGCGCGGCAAAATGATCAGCATGTACCAACTGATGGTCACGCTCGGGATTGTGCTGGCGTTCCTGTCGGACACGTATTTCAGCTATAGCGGCAACTGGCGCGCGATGCTTGGCGTACTGGCGCTTCCCGCTGTATTGCTGATGGTGCTGGTGATTTTTTTACCGAACAGTCCGCGCTGGCTGGCGCAAAAAGGGCGTCACGTTGAGGCGGAAGAAGTGCTGCGGATGCTGCGCGACACTTCCGAAAAAGCGCGTGAAGAGCTGAATGAAATTCGCGAAAGTCTGAAGCTAAAGCAGGGTGGTTTTGCACTGTTTAAGGCGAATCGCAATGTGCGCCGCGCCGTGTTCCTTGGCATGTTGTTGCAGGCGATGCAGCAGTTTACCGGTATGAATATCATCATGTATTACGCGCCGCGCATCTTCAAAATGGCCGGGTTCACCACCACCGAGCAGCAGATGATCGCCACGCTGGTAGTGGGGCTGACCTTTATGTTCGCGACGTTTATTGCGGTCTTTACCGTGGATAAAGCCGGGCGTAAACCGGCGCTGAAAATTGGCTTTAGCGTTATGGCGATTGGCACATTAATTCTCGGCTACTGCCTGATGCAGTTTGATAATGGCACGGCGTCGAGCAGTCTTTCCTGGCTCTCCGTTGGGATGACGATGATGTGTATTGCGGGTTATGCGATGAGCGCCGCGCCGGTGGTATGGATCTTGTGTTCTGAAATTCAACCGCTCAAGTGCCGCGACTTTGGCATCACCTGTTCGACGACCACCAACTGGGTGTCGAATATGATTATCGGCGCCACTTTCCTGACCTTGCTCGATGTTATTGGCGCAGCAGGAACGTTTTGGCTCTATACCGCACTCAACGTGGTGTTTATTGGGATCACGTTCTGGTTAATTCCTGAAACCAAAAACGTCACGCTGGAACATATCGAGCGCAGGCTGATGAGCGGAGAAAAACTACGCAATATCGGCGTGTAATTTTCCGCTCATTCGCACAAGGTAAACGCAAAAACGACAACGTCGGTTGCCGTTTTTGTGCTTTCTCCCTCTCCCGTGGGAGAGGGTTGGGGTGAGGGCATCAAACCGCACCAACCAAAAGAAAACGGCAACCTCGGTTGCCGTTTTTGTGTTTTCTCCCTCTCCCGTGGGAGAGGGCCGGGGTGAGGGCATCAGACCGCGCAGAGATAAAGCGCCGGCATCCCTTCTTCATCCGACGTATACAGAACCCACTTATTGTCCGGTGAAAACGACGGGTGCGGATGCGTCACCTGGCGATCGCCATCCAACACTTTCCAGCTCGTGTTGTGCTGACAAATGGCTTTTTGCGTTCCGGCCGCAATATCAAACACCCAGATAAACGGATCATTCAGATTGATATCGCCGGTGTTGTGCGGTGCGCCATCGCCGACAATCTGCGACCCGTTGAAATTACTCATCAGATGCGAGCACGGCGGGATCGCCATCAGCTGGCGATTGTCGAGAGAGTGAGGGTCGGCGCTAAACAGATAGCGCTGCGGATCGTTTTCTTTATGCGCCACGTAATACAGCGCGGAACCGTCCGGCACCCAGAATTCATGAGTAAAGCTTTCACCCGGCGCATGCTGGCGCACCTTACGCAGATTGCTACCATCTTCGTTGATCAACCACATACGGGCGTCAATCGCATCGCGTGGTCCTTCGTGACAAAACGCGACGGTATTGTCATCGAACGGGCGATAAATCGGATGCCCCAGCCAGCGCTTTTCTTGCAAAATTACGCGCGGTTCGCCCGTGCATAAATCGATGTTAATGAGGCGGCATTCCGGTTGAGTGAAGTAAAACGCGCGGAACTTGCTCCAGTCGGTCAGCGGCTGCCAGTCGCTCTTTTTAATCTCGATTCCGACCAGTTTTGTGCAATCAGAATTCGCGACCCAGGTGCCGTACGCCACCCACTCGTCATCCACTTCATACACCACATGCTCTTCGAAACTCTCGAGATCAACCCGGCGCAACTCACGGCTGTTTTTCACATACCACACCGATTTATCGTCATCAGATAAAAACCCGCCAAAGGTATTATCGCCAGCCCCTTCAGTCAGTTGGGTAGCGTGTTGTTTTTCAATATCTAACAGGTAGTAATTCCAGTGGCCTTCGAATGCGCCACCAAAAATGATCTTGCTGCCGTCCTGCGTAAAACACTTTTGATAGAAGTAGTTGCGGTGACAAATGATGTGCGGGGGCGTCATCCGTATCACCTCGTGTCCCGTTTCAGTATCCAGGCGCGAGCGAAAATTCAGTGGGATGATTTTGCCTTTCATAGGGTTCTCCAGATAAAAAAATACCCTGCCACCGAAGTGACAGGGTAGGGATCGGGCGGAAAAATTAGCGCATTGCGCGTTTCAGGATACGTTCAGCCTGACGTTGGAAGTCTGTCGCGGTCTCTTCCACGGTTTTCTGGCCGTAGTCGATGTACTGCAGAGAGGTACCAAACTGCGCCACGATCTGTGGATCGTCAAAGTATGGTGACACGGAGAGTTTGGCTGGCAGAGACTGCGCCATGCGCAGACCCGCAACAGACGGATCGCTCTCTTTGATGGTGCCATCTTCGGTCAGGTACTGAACCGCGACTTTGCTCAATGGTACGCCGCGCTCCAGGCCCAGAGTCTGCACGCCTTCTTTGCTGTTCAGCAGGAAGTTAATCACTTTTGCAGCGGCTTCTGGGTTTTTGGTGGTTTTACCGATAGAGAGCATCTGTGCTGGTTTGAAGAACAGGCCCGCATCGGTTGCACCTGGCAGCATTGGGTAGTTACCCAGCTCCAGTTTTGCTGGTGGCTTCAGGTTATCGGAATATTTTTTGATGGTGGAGTTCCACATGTAGGTACCGCCCCATTCACCCTCGATCCACGGCTTCATCTCGTACATGTTGCTCTTACCAAACGACGCGTAGTACTTGGTGTCCGGCATCACGTGGCTATCAACCAGGGATTTATAGGTCTGGAAGACCTCAACCCACTGCTCTTTGCTCCAGGCGAGTTTTTTCGCTTTCTCGTCAACCGCAGGGACGTTGTACTTCTGAATCATGTAGGAGTTCAGCAGCGCCAGCGTATCCTGGTGCTCCAGCACCACCGGATAGTACTGTTTGCCCAGCTTGCTTTCGAAGGCCTTACCGGCAGCTTTCAGCTCATCCCAGGTTTTCGGGTACTCGACGCCCGCTTTTTTCCACACTTCATCGTTGAAGTAGAACACACGCGCCGTTACGGAGATTGGGATCCCGTTTAGCTTGCCGTTAACCGTGGTGGACTGCAGCTCTTTCGGATCAAACTGAGATAAGTCGATCACGTCTTTCATTTTGTTCAGATCGTAGAAACCGTCGCCATTTTTCGAGAAAATTGGCAGCCAGTTCCAGTTGGTCTGCATCACGTCTGGCTCAGTGCCGCCCGCGATTTGCGTGGTCAGACGAGACAAGTGACCGTCCCAACCGGTGTATTCTGCTTTGACGTTGATGTCAGGGTTCTGTTTATGGAACTCTTCTAACGCTTTCAGCGTCACCTGATGGCGGCCATTGCCGCCCCACCAGGACATACGTAAATCAACATCTTGCGCCATGGATGGCAGCGCGGTAAGGCCCAGGGTAGCGGAGATTGCTGCGCTTAAAAGCACTTTTTTCATTTTTATAACTCCAGTTAGAGAGAGATGTTCTGTTCAGTTTTCGCGTCAAAGATATGACACTTATGCATGTCGAACTTAAAATACACCTTACGGTGAAGGCCCTTGTTGATCAGAGGCTTAGCTTCATCGGAAGGAATTCGGGCAGTCAGTTCGTACTCGCCAACTTTCAGGTAAACGAAGAATTCGTGTCCCATGTTTTCAGCGCGAACCATCTCGCCGCTGCAGCCTCCCTCCGCGAATGGCTCATCGGAGATCGACACAAAGTCCGGGCGAATGCCGTAGAACATGTCTTTATCGGCGTAGCTGGCGACTTTCTCTTTCAGCTCTGCGCTTAACGGCATGGTCTGGTTGCCAATGGTCAGAGACAGCTGACCGTCCTGTTGCACCAGTTTGCTGGCGCGGATGTTCATTTCTGGCGAGCCAATAAAGCCGGCAACGAACATATTTTTTGGTCTGTGGTACAGGTTATCCGGGGTATCCACCTGCATGATATGGCCGAGCTTCATCACGCAGATGCGGTCGCCCATGGTCATGGCTTCGGTCTGGTCGTGTGTGACGTACACCGTGGTGGCTGGCTTGCCGGAAGCCTTCAGCTGCTTGTGCAGGTCTGAGATACGGATACGCATTGAGGCGCGCAGCTTGGCATCCAGGTTCGACAGCGGTTCATCGAACAGGAATACGTCTGGCTTTTTCACAATCGCACGGCCTACGGCCACACGCTGCGCCTGACCACCGGAGAGCTGGCGCGGCAGACGATCCAGCAGCTCATCCAGCTCAAGGATTTTTGCCGCTTCGTTAACCTGCGCTTCGATCTGCGCTTTTGGCAGCTTGCTCAGCTTTAAGCCAAAGGCCAGGTTTTCACGCACGGTCATGTGCGGATACAGCGCGTAGTTCTGGAACACCATCGCAATCCCGCGTTCTTTTGGCGCGAGGTTGTTCACGATTTTCTCACCGATGCGCACTTCGCCACCGCTGATGGTCTCAAGCCCAGCCAGCATGCGCAGGGTCGTCGATTTGGCGCAGCCGGATGGACCGACAATCACCATGAATTCCCCTTCAGCGATTTTCAGGTCGATAGCATGTACCGCTTTGAAGCCGTTGGAGTAAACCTTTTCCAGTTTGTTGAAAATAACTTCAGCCATGATATTTCCCTCTTAACCTTTAATTCCGCTGCTGGTTACGCCCTGTACGAAGTAGCGCTGTGCCAGGAAGAAGACAATGATAGATGGCAGAATGGAGATGCTCGCCATTGCCAGAATTTCGTTCCACGGCGCACCTTCGGTGACGTCGATGGACATTTTCAGAGCCAGTGCAATCGGGTATTTATCCACGCTGTAGACATAAATCAGCGGCCCGATAAAGTCGTTCATTGACCACATGAACTGGAACAATGCGACGGAGATAATGGCCGGTTTCAGAATCGGCACAACCACGTACCACAGCACTTGCAAGGAGTTACAGCCATCGATCTGTGCGGCTTCTTCCATGTCACGCGGTACACCGCGCAGGAACTGAATCAGCATGAACACGAAGAACCCTTGGGTGGCAAACGCCAGCGGCAGGTACAGCGGCATATAGCTGTTCAGCATGCCCATTTCGCGGAACATCAGGTACTGAGGAATCAGCAGTACGGTGCTCGGCAGCAGCATGGTCGTGATGAGCGTTGCGAACCAGAATTTCTTCCAGGGGATCTCGAAGCGGGCAAAGCCGTACGCCACGATAGTGGAAGAGATAATGGTCAGAATAACTTTCGGGATCACATACTTGAACGTGTTCAGCATGTAATGGCCGAAGTTATATTCCGTCCCGGTTTTCCAGCCGTTCACAAAGCCGTCCCAGGTTGCGTTCGCAGGCCACAGGCTCAGCGTGGTGAAGATCTCGTGGTTCGGCTTAAACGACGCCGAGAACATCCACACCAGCGGATAGAGCATCAACAGGCCAACGAACAGCAGGATTACGTAGCGAATGCTGGCGTTGATTTTCTCTTTGCGCATGGTGCGCGCGACTTCACGTTCCGCGATGCTTCTCGCCGTGGAAAGTTCTTGAATATCAGCCATTTTTGCCTCCCTTATCGGCGGAGTAGAACACCCAGTATTTCGAAGACTTAAAGGCGATAGCGGCAAAGACAGCGACTACCAGGAACAGGATCCAGGCCAGCGCAGCGCCGTAACCCATGTCAAAGTACTTGAATGCGGTGTCGTAGATGTACAGCGAGAACAGATACGTGGAGTAGGTTGGTCCGCCGCCCGTAATGACGTAAGGTCCCGTAAATTCCTGGAACGCCTGGGTGGTTTGCATGATGAAGTTGAAGAAAATAACCGGCGTAATCAGCGGCACGGTGACTTTCGTGAACATCTGCCATTTCGACGCACCGTCGATCATTGCCGCTTCATACTGAGATTGCGGAACGTTCTGCAAGGCGGCCAGGAAGATAACCATCGCGGAGCCAAACTGCCAGACGCGAAGCAGCGTGACGGACATCAGTGCCAGAGAAGGCTCGCCGAGCCAGTTCACCGCGTCAAAACCAAATACGCCAATGAAGCTATTCAGCAGGCCATCAATCGCAAACAGCGCACGCCACAAAACGGCAATCGCGACAGAGCTGCCGAGGATGGACGGAATATAGTAAGCGGTTCGGAAGAATCCTATGCCACGTAATTTAAAGTTCAGGACAAACGCAATTCCCAGTGCAAACGCAAGTTTCAATGGGATGGTCAAAAATACATACGCAAAGGTCACGCCCATGGATTTCCAGAAGAGTGCATCTTCGGTAAACATGTAGCGATAGTTTTCGATGCCGTTAAATACCGGCGGACTCATCAAATCGTAATCAGTAAAACTGAGAAAGAAAGATGAAACAAAGGGGAATGCGGTAAAGAGTATCAACCCGATGATATAGGGTGATATCCACGCAAGCCCCAGCATTTTGTTTTCATTCATACATACCTACCTGGCAATCAATGGTTTAAAACGGAATCTGCTGGTGATGCAGCTGCCCGCGCATTTTTTACGAGACGGGGAAGCGAGTGTTCTGTGTGCGACTCAAAGTGGTGGTTCCTTTTACCTCTGATTAATAAGAACTTTCATGCGTTTTTCTCGACGCGCCCTGTCTGAGTTTTAAAACACGTGAACTGCTGTTCTTGATTTGTAAAACGGCGTTTTAATTTATTCTATTGCTATTTATTTCTGCGTCATTCGGTAAATGATGGAAATGTGATCGCCGTCGAAACGCTGTTTCAATAAAGTGAAGTCACTGGCAATTTTGACTTAAATGAGAAGGCGTTATGCAGAAAGTTAATGTTGGACAGAAATGAATGAACCCGTCATGCAACATTAAAAGTGGGTTCAATAACAACTACCAAAATTCGTTGTTTAGGAGGGTTTGAAATCATCAACTTACGTTATGGATAATCCTGAAGGGCATTCTTTTGCGAGCGTGAGTGTCGAGGTGTTCAAATATCGGCGGTTGTCGTCGCTGTCAGTAACAAACTGATTAGGCACTGGACAGAATTTTGAGTGCGTACGCCTGCCGAAGTGCTTCTTCGAAGACATGCTGTCGAACTCAGCGCTAACGGAACCTGTTTAGGGTTAAGCAAAACGACAAAAAAAGGCGAATGCATTGTATGAACCGGTCACATGGGTAACACTTTAAACCGGGCACATGGGTAACAGGTTATAACGGTACGGTAAACAGCTGACGGAGGTTTGCCGTGCCCTGGACTGAGACTGTTACCATGCAACGTTTGCAGTTTGTCGCGGCCTGCCTTGAAGGCAACCTTCCCGTTGCCGAGGTATGCCGCCGCTTTAATATCAGCCGTAAGACCGGTTACAAGTGGCTGGCCCGTTTTTCACCGGATGATACCGCCTCCCTGGCTGACCGCTCCCGGGCACGCCATCACCAGAACTCAACCCCTGAACCCATGGTGCAGCTGTTGCTGGACACTAAACAGCAGCACCCGCTATGGGGTCCGGACAAAATCAGGCAGCGACTGCTTAACCTGAATATCACCGGCGTGCCTGCGGCCAGTACGATTGGAGAGCTGTTTCGGGTTCACGGGCTGGTTAAAAAGCGTCGGCCTCCGGCTTTTAAATCCACACGACCTCATGAACTACATACTGTCGTCCACCCCAATGATGTCTGGAGTGCCGATTTCAAGGGTAAATTTACTCATACCGGCGGGCGCTGGTGTCACCCTTTTACGCTGACCGACAACTGCAGCAGGATAGTGCTGGCGTGCGATGCCACCTATATGCCTGACGGCCGGTTTGTCATTCCCTGCCTTGAACGGGTATTCCGGGAATGCGGTATGCCACAGGTGCTGCGTACGGATAACGGACCGCCGTTTGCCGGTGCTGGCCTGTGGGGGCTGAGCCAGATGTCCATCTGGCTGATTAAATGTGGTGTCCTGCCGGAACGTATCCGGCCGGGTAAGCCCACAGAGAACGGGCGGCATGAGCGGATGCACCGGACTCTGAAGGATGCACTAAAGCGACATACAAAGTTCACGTCCCTGGAAGAGCAGCAGGCCTGGCTGGATGCCTGGCGCAGTGAGTTTAATGACATACGCCCCCACAAGGCGCTGGGCGGAAAAACACCCGGCTCGGTCTGGTATCCGTCAGAGCGCATCTTTACCGGCCCACTGAAGGCAATGCCGGTACCGGATGATGCACGGACATTACGCGTCTCAGTAAAAGGCGATTTATGCTTTAACAGCACCCGGATATTTTTATCGGAGGCGCTGAGGGGGGAATGGATATGGATGAAGCAGGTCGAAGAAGATCTGGATGAGATAGGTTTTGGTGAGCTGATACTGGCCCGGTACGACAGACGAAATCATCGTATAATCCGGGCCGATTAAGTCAAAAAGTGTTACCTATGTGACCGGTCAGATCTGTAACCCATGTGACCGGTTCATACACATATTCGCCCTTTTTTTACGTAAGGAGATTACTTGAGGAAATCTTCACGCACCGGCGTAAAGGTATCCAGCAGCGTGCCAGGCTTCAGGCAAACGCAGCCGTGCATCACGTGCGGCTCTTTATAGAGAGTATCGCCCGCCGTCACCACATGCTTTTCTTCGCCGATGGTAAATTCGAACTCCCCGGACAGCACGTAAGTCAGCTGTTCGTGCGGGTGATTGTGCATCGGGCCGACAGCGCCTTCTTCAAAATTGACCTCAACCGCCATCATTTTTCCGTTATGCGCCAGAATGCGGCGCGTGACGCCATTGCCCAGATCGTCAAGCGTTGTCTCTTTATGGAATCTAAACATTTTTATGTCCTGCTAAGTAGTGAAACATTGTTTTAATTAATTTATCGCACTGCGGGTTAAAAGGAAACGGCAAGCCAAATAACTGGAAACACGATCACAAGTTTGCTTCACTGGAAGAAACATAAAGGAGCGAATATGAAAACGATCGGCCTGATAGGGGGAATGAGCTGGGAATCGACCATTCCTTATTACCGCCTGATTAACGAAGGCATCAAACAGCGTCTTGGCGGTCTGCATTCTGCAAGCCTGCTGCTGCACAGCGTGGATTTTCATGAAATCGAAGCCTGTCAGGCAAGCGGTGAATGGGATAAAGCGGGTGACATGCTGGCGCAGGCGGCGTTAGGGCTGGAACGTGCCGGCGCGCAAGGCATTCTGCTGTGTACCAATACCATGCACAAAGTCGCATCGCATATTGAAACGCGCTGTTCACTGCCGTTCCTGCATATTGCGGATGCGACCGGAAGGGCGATTGCGGCGACCGGCATGCAACGTGTGGCGCTGCTGGGCACGCGTTACACCATGGAGCAGGATTTTTACCGTGGGCGTCTGGAGACGCAATTCGGAATTGAAAGCATCGTACCGGATGAAGCGGACCGCGCACGCATCAACCAAATTATCTTTGAAGAGCTGTGCCTGGGCACGTTTAGCGACGCTTCACGCCACTATTATCTGGGCGTGATCGACAAGCTGGCGAAACAGGGTGCAGAAGGGGTGATCTTTGGCTGCACCGAAATCGGCCTGTTAGTTCCGGGGGAAGAAAGCCCGATCCCGGTGTTTGATACCACAGCCATTCATGCCGCGGACGCGGTGGAGTTTATGCTCTCATAACGTGTTCTACACCTTTAGTAGATCGGGTAAGCGGTGCGCTATCTGAAGCGAATGCCCGGTTAAATGTGTCGAAAAAGCCTCGACCAGCGCTGAGGCAGGACGATGCAGCGGCCTGATCAGACTGACGGTGAACGGCACTGAAATGCTGAAACGACGAATTACAATCCCGCTTTCGGCGTAATCCAGCGCCGTTAACGGGTTGACCACCGCGATGCCGACGCCTGCCCGTACCATGGCGCAAATGGAGGCTGCGCTGTGCGTTTCCACAACCATTCGGCGTTTCACCTGATGGTCCGTGAATAAAGAATCTAGTAAGTGTCGATAACTGTCCGCTTGCGACAGGCTGATGTAATTCTCGCCGTGAAAATCGGCAGGCGTCAGCACACTTTTACTGGCCAGCGGATGCCCTTTGGGCAACACACACACTTCGTCCAGCGAGAGCAATTCTGTGCGTTCAGTGCCCGCGGGCGTGGCGAGCGTTTCGGTCAGGCCCAAATCGTGGCGCTGCGCCGAAAGCCACTCTTCGAGCAACGGCGACTCCTGCGGAACAATGGTGAGATTGACGTCAGGGTAGCGCGCCAGGAACGGCTGAATAAGCTGCGGCAGGAAGGATTGAGAAAAAACAGGCAGACAGACAATCGATAACTCGCCCTGGCGGAACTCCCGCAGGCTCTCCGCCGCGCTGACGATGCGGTCCAGACCGTACCAGGATCGCTGAACTTCCTCGAACAACCGCAACCCTTGCACCGTCGCGTGAAGCCTGCCGCGGGAACGTTCAAAAAGCGTTAATCCCAACACTTTTTCAAAGCGTGCTAATTCACGGCTGACCGTGGGCTGCGAGGTGTGCAGCATCTGCGCGGCTTCGGTCAGATTTCCGGTGGTCATCACCGCATGAAAAATTTCAATGTGACGCAAGTTAATGGCGGGCATAAGACACCTTTTATTAGCGGTTATCCATATCATTTTTGCATAGACTCGCGATAAAACGATATTTTTTATTGTCTGTAAGCTGTGGCGTAATGTTAAAAAATGCCGTTATCTGGAGAACACCATGCCACGCCCACTCAACAATACAGAAACTGATCTGAACGCTGCGAATTTGCTGCGACTGCCTGCCGAATTCGGCTGCCCGGTCTGGGTTTACGATGCGCAGATCGTTCGCGAAAAGATCGCCGCCCTGCATCAGTTTGACGTGGTGCGTTTCGCCCAGAAGGCGTGCTCAAATATTCATATTCTGCGTCTGATGCGTGAGCAGGGCGTTAAAGTTGATTCTGTTTCATTGGGCGAAATTGAACGTGCGTTGGCGGCCGGATACGATCCGCAGGCCGACAGCGATGCGATTGTCTTTACCGCAGACCTGATTGATAGCGCCACGCTGGCGCGCGTGCATGAACTGCAGATTCCGGTAAATGCCGGTTCTGTGGATATGCTGGAACAGCTTGGGCAGGTTTCGCCAGGTCATCGCGTGTGGTTGCGCGTCAATCCAGGTTTTGGTCATGGACACAGCCAAAAAACCAATACCGGTGGGGAAAACAGCAAACACGGCATCTGGTATGCCGATCTGCCTGCCGCGCTGGCGGTATTGCAGCGCTACAATCTGACACTTGTTGGCATTCACATGCATATCGGTTCTGGCGTTGATTACACGCATCTGGAGCAAGTATGCGGTGCGATGGTGAATCAGGTGATCGACTTTGGTCAGGATCTGGAGGCGATCTCGGCGGGCGGCGGTTTGTCGATCCCGTATCGCGAAGGCGAAGAGGCGATCGATACCGATCACTATTACGGTCTGTGGAGTGCCGCGCGCGACAAAATTTCAGCCCATCTTGGGCATGCGGTCAAACTGGAAATTGAACCCGGTCGTTTCCTGGTGGCGGAATCGGGCGTGCTGGTGGCGCAGGTACGCAGCGTCAAAGCGATGGGCAGTCGTCATTTTGTGTTGATCGACGCAGGTTTTAACGATCTGATGCGACCGTCAATGTACGGGAGCTATCACCACATTTCGGCGCTGGCAGCGGACGGGCGTGATTTGACGACTGCACCGCAGGTCGACACGGTAGTGGCAGGCCCGCTGTGTGAATCGGGTGATGTGTTCACCCAGCAGGAAGGCGGCAAAGTCGAAACCCGCGCGCTGCCTGTTGTTCAGCCTGGTGACTATCTGGTGCTGCACGATACCGGCGCGTACGGCGCGTCGATGTCGTCTAATTACAACAGTCGTCCGCTGCTGCCAGAAGTGTTGTTTGATCACGGCGTGGCGCGACTGATTCGTCGTCGCCAGACCATTCAGGAGCTGCTCGCACTCGAGCTATTTTGAGACGAAATACGGCCCTGTCGTCACCGAATCACGCAAAACCAGCGTACCGGTAAACGGTGGGATCGTTTCAACCGGCTGGTTATTTGCCAGCCGGATCGCCTGATCGATGGCCGTGACAATCATGCTGTCGATCGGCAAATAAACCGATGAGAGTGCTGGCTCCAGCCATTTTGCGCAGGGCGCATCATCGAAGCCAAACAGCGAAATATCCTGTGGAATACGCAGCCCCGCCTGATGCAACGCCTTTGATGCCCCAAGCGCCATGTCGTCGTTACAGGCAAACAGTGCGCTAAACGGCGCGTTCTCACTGAGCAATTCCCGACACAGTTCATATCCCTGCGTCATGCCCGCATCGCCGTACTTCACACGACGATCGTCCCAAACAATTCCATGCTTTTCCAGCGCCTTACGATACCCCATCAGGCGTGCTTTACCCGTTGGCGTATGAATTGGCACGGTCATACAGGCGATCTCGCGATGACCCTGACTGATTAAATAATCAACCGCTTTAAAGGCCGCGTCTTGTTGTTCAAAGAACACGCAGCGATCCGCCGCCTGAGCAACTTCGCGGTTAATCACCACCAGCGGGGTTTGCACGGTGTGGACAAGCTTCATGATCGCTTTTTCGCTCATGTAGCGGGTGTAAAGCACGATAGCGTCGCACCGGCGATCCGCCAGCATTTGCACCGCTTGTTCTTCTTGCTCCGGTGCATCATGGCCGTCGGTGACAATCAGCTGTTTGCCGTGGGTTTCCGTCTGTCGCGACGCCTGTTGCAGCAGGCGACCAAAATAGAACCCGTCAAATGTCGACACCACCAGACCAATGCTATTGCTGGTCTGGTTCGCCAGTGATTGCGCGAGAAAGTTCGGACGATAGCCTAGCTCCTCCATCGCTTTAAACACTTGCTGACGCGTACTCTCTTTTACCTGACCTGTGCCGTTCAGCACGCGCGAAACGGTCGCTTTCGAGACACCCGCGCGTAATGAGACATCCAGCATTGTTGCCATTAGAAATTCCTGCTCTCACGTAATCGTCATGAGTTTATCACACAGAGTGAAAGGGATAAGCGGGACGGGGGAGCGAAAAGCCCTATCAGGATCACGCTTTCTGGCAACGGTTCGCCACTTCAGCATAAAACCGGGTAAGTGGTATGCCAAAGTGGTGAAAAATCATGATTTGGAATACCTCTTAGCGCAATGGGAGCTCAATCACAGAACGATCCTGCGTGGGCGACTATTTTTGGTATGCCAATAGTATCCGGCTGTACACCTTATTCTATAAAAGCCCTTTTACTGAGGTATTACCCTATGGCTTTACAGGAAAAACTGATCAACTCTCTGGGCAGTTTCGCCACCACCTTCAATAGCTTTCGCTACATTATGGCGATCAAATCCGCCTTCATTACCCTCATGCCCGTCATCATCGTTGGGGCATTTTCAGTACTGATCTCCAACATGGTTCTGGATCCAAAAAACGGGTTAGCCAGCTTTGAATCGCTCTCTTTTCTGGCCGCATTAAAACCGATAACCAGCGCCCTGAATTACGCCACGCTGAACTTCCTGAATATCGGCGCGGTGTTTCTTATTGGTATTGAGCTGGGGCGTATTAACGGAATTAAATCGTTATTCCCAGGCCTTTTGGCAGTGATCTGCTTTATTTGCGTCACACCAACCACCGTCGAAATGCTGGTGGATGGCGAAATGCATGTGGTGAAAGACGTGCTGCTGCGCCAGTTCTCTGACACCCGCAGCCTGTTCCTCGGCATGTTCATCGCCATTCTTTCCGTTGAGGTTTACTGCTGGCTGGAGAATCGCAACGGCCTGAAAATCAAAATGCCGGACACCGTGCCGCCTAACGTGGCGGCGTCGTTTTCCGCGCTGATTCCGGCCATTATCACCACCACCGCGATTGCCACATTTGGCTTTGTTTTCCACCAAATCACCGGCATGTACCTTTACGACGCGGTTTATCAGGTGGTTCAGCAGCCGCTGGAACGTGTGGTGCAAAGCTTGCCGGGGATCCTGCTGCTGATGTTTGTGGCGCAGCTTTTCTGGGTGATCGGGATCCACGGCAATCAGATGATCAAGCCGATCCGCGAGCCGCTGCTGCTGGGAGCGATCACCGTCAACATGACGGCATTTGAGCAGGGCAAAGAGATCCCGAACATTATCACCATGCCGTTCTGGGATGTGTATATGAGCATCGGCGGATCGGGGCTAACCATCGGCCTGCTGATCGCGGTGATGATCGGCACCAAGCGCAAAGAGATGCGTGAGATTGCCAAGCTCTCGATCGGCCCTGGGATCTTCAACATCAACGAGCCCGTGATCTTCGGGATGCCGATCATGCTGAACCCGATTCTGGCCATTCCCTTCATCATCACACCGCTGGTGACCGGTTCGATTGGCTATTTCGCTACGGTGACCGGTTTCGCGGGTAAAGCCGTGGTGATGGTGCCCTGGACGACACCGCCGCTAATTAACGCCTGGCTGTCAACGGCAGGCTCGATGGGCGCTGTGGCCACGCAATTTATCTGCATCATCACCGCTGTGCTGATCTATTTGCCGTTTGTGAGAATTGCCTCGCGCCGCGCGGAACAAGCGGCCCTGCTGGCGCAAAGCCAGCAAGCGACCAACAACGCATGAGGATGTCATGAGCATAAAAAGTATTGCGATACCGCCGGATTTTATTCTGGGTGCAGCAGCGTCCGCCTGGCAGACGGAAGGCTGGAGCGGAAAAAAAGAGGGTCAGGATTCGTGGATCGATCTCTGGTACAAAAACGATCGTCACGTCTGGCATAACGGTTTTGGACCGGTGGTCGCTACCGATTTCATCAATCGCTTTCGTGAGGACGTGGCGCTGATGAAGCAGGCCGGACTCAGGCACTACCGCACGTCAATCAACTGGTCACGTTTTCTGACAGACTATGAAAACGCGACCGTTGATGAAGAGTACGCCGCGTATTACGATGCGCTGTTCGACGAAATGCACCGGCAGGGCATCGAACCGATGATCTGCCTCGAGCATTACGAACTGCCTGGCGTTTTGCTGGAAACCTACGGGGGCTGGGCGTCGAAACATGTCGTCGAGCTGTTTGTACGTTATGCGGAAAAGGTGTTTGAACGCTACCACGCAAAAGTCACGCGCTGGTTTACCTTCAACGAGCCAATCGTTGTGCAAACGCGGGTCTATCTGGATGCGCTGCGTTGGCCCTACGAACAGAACACCCACACCTGGATGCAGTGGAATCACCACAAAGTGCTGGCGACCGCGAAAGTAGTGAAGCATTTTCACGAGAAAGGCTATCACGGAACGGTGGGCTGTATTCTCAACCCGGAAGTCACCTATCCGCGCTCTCAGGCCCCGCATGATGTGCGCGCCGCTGAACGCTACGATCTCTTTTACAACCGCGTTTTCCTCGATCCGTTTGTGCACGGGCGCTATCCGCAGGAGCTGTTCACGCTGTTGGAGCAGCATCAGGTGCAGTGGGAATACACGGCGGAAGAGCTGGCGATCATCGCGGAAAACACCGTCGATGAGCTGGGGATCAATCTTTATTATCCCCATCGCGTTAAGGCGCCGTCGCGGGCGTGGCATCCCGAGACGCCTTTCCATCCGGCATATTATTACGAGCCTTTCGAACTGCCGGGACGCAGGATGAATAAATCCCGTGGCTGGGAGATTTATCCGCGCATTATTTACGACATGGCGATGCGCATTAAAAACGAGTATCGCAACATTCCGTGGTTTGTGGCGGAGAGCGGCATGGGCGTGGAAAACGAAGCGCAGTTCCGCAACCGTGACGGCGTGATTGAAGACGATTACCGCATTGATTTTATCAGCGAACATCTCTATTACGCGCTGCTGGCGCGGGAAGAGGGGGCAAACTGTCACGGCTATATGCTGTGGGCCTTTACCGATAATGTCTCGCCAATGAACGCCTTTAAAAATCGCTACGGGCTGATTGAAATCGACCTGGAAAATAATCGCGCGCGCCGGGCGAAAAAATCCGCATCGTGGTTCCGGCAGCTTCGCGATGAGCGCAGGCTGACGCTCACAGTCGAAGATGAATGGAAATAGGCTCTCTCGGCGAGGGTTCTGGTAAAATAGCGTCCAGAGTGGCCGGGGAAGGATGCCCGGCCTGAGTATTCATTCCTAAGTAAGTGCAGGTGATATTGTGGAGAAGGCCGTTGTTCCGCCGGAAAAAAAGCAGTACCAGGAAATTGGCGAAGATTTACGCACGCAAATCATTCAGGGGCACTATCCTGTTGGCTCGCGTCTGCCACCTGAGCGCAATATTGCCGAGACTTACGGCGTAAGCCGCACGATTGTGCGTGAAGCACTTCTGATGCTGGAACTACAAGGAACGGTGGATATTCGCCAGGGTTCCGGCGTCTACGTAATGCGTATTCCCGAAGAACACGAAAACGAAGAAGAGCGTTTTTTAAGTAGCGATGTCGGCCCGTTCGAGATTTTACAGGCACGTCAGTTGCTTGAAAGTAATATTGCCGCCTTTGCGGCGAAGATGGCGACGCGCGCGGATATCGACAATTTGCGCCGCATTATTGAACAAGAGCAGCGCGCGATTGCCGCCAACGATAATAGCCAGGACAACAATAAAATGTTCCACCTGGTGTTGGCGGGCGCTACGCAAAACCAGATGCTGCTCGCAACCGTGGAAAGCGTCTGGCATCACATGGACAGCAGCCCGCTGTGGCAGCAGTTTAACGTCCATATCGCCAGCCGCGCGTATCGCCTGAAATGGCTGGGTGATCGGCAAACCATTCTGGCGGCGCTGCGTCGGCGCGATGTGATGGGGGCGTGGCAGGCCATGTTCCAGCATCTCGAAAACGTTAAAAAAAGCCTGCTTGAACTGTCTGATGAAGATGCACCGGATTTTGACGGCTATCTCTTCGAATCTGTCCCTCTGTTCCAGGGAAAACTGGTATGACGATTCTGCCACTGTATGCCGTTGCACATCACGCAGAGCAAGTGACCGACTGGATCTGGCAGGCTTTTGGCGACGGTTTACCCCGCGAATTTTTTGCCAGTATCGTCACCCACAGCCAACAACCAGATGCACTACCGATTACGTTTGTGGCTGTTGAGGGCGAACAGCTGTTAGGCACGGTGGGGCTGTGGCGCTGTGATTTAATCACGCGCCAGGATCTTTATCCGTGGCTGGCCGCGCTGTATGTTGATGAATCGGCGCGCGGGAGAGGATTGGCGGGGAAATTACAGGAGTACGTGATGGCTTACGCCGCTCGCGCCGGGTATTCCGAGCTGCATCTTTGGTCAGCCTGCCGTGACTTTTACGAGCGTTACGGCTGGCATGACATCGGTGATGCGCTGGAATATCCGAATAAAACGGTCCATCTCTATCGCTATTCGCTGACGGGTTCCGCAGGACTCACAACGGAGTGACGGCGCACCAGCGTCGGGCTGAACAAGTGCGTAATATCCGGCAGAGGGCGTTTATCGGCGAGGGCCAGCGCCAGTTCAGCCGCCTGGGTTGCCATGGTCACGATCGGGTAACGCACGGTGGTTAAACGCGGACGAACGTAGCGCGCAACCAACACATCATCGAAACCAATCAATGAAATTTCGGCTGGCACATCAATGCCATTATCATTGAGCACGCCCATGGCACCCGCGGCCATCGAGTCGTTATAGGAGGCCACGGCGGTAAAGTTGCGCCCGCGGCCTAAAAGCTCGGTCATCGCATGTTCACCGCCGCTCTCATCCGGTTCACCATAGGCGACCAGCCGATCGTTACAGGGCAGGCCGCTTTCGCGCAACGCATCGTAGTAACCGCGCAGACGGTCTTCTGCATCTGAAATCTGGTGATTGGAACAGAGATAGCCGATGCGGGTATGGCCTTGCTGAATAAGATGACGCGTGGCGAGCCAGGCACCGTAACGGTCGTCAAGCGCAACGCAGCGTTGCTCATAGCCAGGAATAATGCGGTTGATGAGCACCATGCCAGGAATTTGCTTCATAAGATGCAGCAGTTCAGCATCGGGCAGGACTTTGGCGTGGACTACCAGCGCCGCACAGCGATGGCGAATCAGCTGTTCAATGGCCTTGCGTTCTTTTTCTTCGTTGTGATAGCCATTACCGATCAGTAAAAAATTGCCCGTCTGGTAAGCCACCTGCTCGACGGCTTTGACCATCGCGCCGAAAAACGGGTCAGATACGTCACCCACCACCAGGCCAACCGTCTCAGTCGATTGCTGCGCAAGCGCGCGGGCATTGGCGTTGGGATGATAATTCAGCGTTTCCATTGCGCTCTGCACTGCCTGGCGGGAAGCGTCGCTGGCTTTCGGTGAGTCGTTAATGACGCGCGAGACAGTCGCGACGGAAACACCGGACAGACGGGCCACATCCTTTATTGTCGCCATTTAATACCTTCTTTTGGGGGTAAGCGTTTACACACTCATCAGTGTTGCGGAAAAGCGAGGTGCATTCAAGGGCTGTGCGTGAAAGGCCGTCGCAAACGTGATGCAGAACATGAGAAATCGGTGTAATCGTTACATGGCCAGACGTATCAGAATAATATTAAACGGAACCTTTAGTTACACTTTGCGGCACGCTGTTGCGATTGTCCGCTGGCGGTGATTATCAGCGTATTGCTAAAGTCGAGATCCCAGAGGTATTGATAGGTGAAATCAGCTCCGGTTGATTAACACGATTTGCACCAACCTGCGTCCATACGCAGGTTTTTTTTGTCTGTAACTTCAAGATGTAACAGCAATCGATAATTTTCACACCTGGTTGCACTTAGGCTCATTCACTTGCGTTTTCCCACTGGCAAAGCGCGGGGCTAACAACCACAATCAAGATCCCAGAGGTATTGATTGGTGAGAATTCTAAGTACGGAATCGTACTCATCTCTTGCACCAGCCTGCGCAGATGCGCAGGTTTTTTTTCGCCCCGAATAAGCTATCGCCCCTCCTGCACTTCTCGTGTAATCTGCCACAATTTAGCGTAACGCCAATTATTGACAGGCAAAGGGAGTTGAAATGCTATTTGGGTTCTTCCGTACCTTATTTCGTATCCTCTTTCGCATCCGCCTGACGGGTGATACCCAGTCACTGCAAGGCGAACGCGTCCTTATCACTCCAAACCATGTTTCCTTTATCGATGGGATCCTGCTGGCCCTTTTCCTGCCTGGACGTCCGGTGTTTGCGGTGTACAGCTCTATCAGCCAGAAGTGGTTTATGCGCTGGCTTGCGCCGCTGGTTGACCTTGTCCCGCTCGACCCCACAAAACCGATGATGATTAAGCATCTGGTTCGCCTGATTGAACAGGGGCGGCCGGTGGTGATATTCCCGGAAGGCCGTATCTCAGTGACGGGTTCACTGATGAAAATCTACGACGGTGCCGGTTTTGTTGCGGCCAAGTCGAAAGCGACAGTCGTTCCGTTGCGTATTGAAGGCGCTGAACTGACCTATTTCAGCCGCCTGAAAGGGCTAGTGAAGCAACGGCTGTTCCCGCAAATCACGCTCCACATTCTGCCGCCAACAACGCTGCCCATGCCTGACGCCCCGCGCGCTCGTGACCGCCGGAAAATAGCAGGAGAAATGCTTCATCAAATTATGATGGAAGCCCGCATGGCGGTACGTCCGCGTGAAACGTTATATGAAGCGTTACTCTCCGCTCAGGACCGCTATGGCGCGCGAAAAAACTGCGTCGAAGATATCAATTTCACCCCCGACACGTATCGCAAACTGCTCACCAAGACCCTGTTTGTCGGACGTATTCTTGAGAAATACAGCCAAAAGGGCGAGAAAATCGGGCTGATGCTGCCCAACGCCGGTATCAGCGCGGCGGTGATTTTTGGTGCCGTTTCACGCGGGCGAATTCCGGCGATGATGAACTACACGGCGGGCGTCAAAGGGTTGACCAGCGCCATTACGGCGGCAGAGATCAAAACGGTTTTCACGTCACGCCAGTTCCTCGATAAGGGCAAACTCTGGCATTTGCCGGAGCAGCTCAAGCAGGTGCGCTGGGTTTTCCTCGAAGATCTCAAAGCCGAGGTCACAACGGCGGATAAGCTGTGGATTTTCGCCCATCTGCTGGTCCCGCATCTGGCGCAAGTTAAACAGCAGCCGGAAGATGCGGCGATGATTCTTTTTACCTCGGGGTCGGAAGGTCATCCAAAGGGCGTGGTTCACAGCCATAAAAGCATTCTGGCGAACGTTGAGCAGATCAAAACGATCGCTGACTTTACCGCCAAAGATCGGTTTATGTCGGCGCTGCCGCTTTTCCACTCGTTCGGCCTGACGGTCGGGCTTTTTACGCCGTTATTCACGGGTGCGGAAGTCTTCTTATATCCCAGCCCGCTGCACTATCGGGTGGTGCCGGAACTGGTTTATGACCGCAATTGTACGGTGCTTTTCGGTACGTCGACGTTCCTGGGGCATTACGCGCGCTTTGCCAATCCGTATGATTTCTTCCGCGTACGCTACGTGGTGGCCGGGGCCGAAAAATTGCAGGACAGCACCCGCGAAATTTGGCAGGACAAGTTTGGTCTGCGCATCCTCGAAGGCTATGGCGTAACGGAATGCGCGCCCGTCGTGTCGATCAACGTGCCGATGGCCGCCAGACCGGGCACGGTGGGCCGAATCCTACCCGGAATGGACGCGCGCCTGCTGGCGGTGCCTGGTATTGAAGAGGGCGGTCGTCTGCAGCTCAAAGGGCCAAACGTGATGAACGGCTACCTGCGCGTTGAAAATCCGGGCGTGCTTGAAGCGCCGACGGCGGAAAATGCGGCTGGCGAAGTGGAAACCGGCTGGTATGACACCGGCGATATCGTGCGTTTTGATGAGCACGGGTTCGTGCAAATTCAGGGCCGTGCGAAGCGCTTTGCCAAGATCGCCGGGGAAATGGTGTCGCTGGAAATGGTGGAACAGCTCGCCAATGCTCTTTCTCCCGAGAAGATGCACGCAACGGCGATTAAAAGTGACGCCAGTAAAGGCGAGGCCCTGGTGCTCTTCACCACGGATAGCGAGCTCAAGCGTGAACAACTGCTGCATTACGCCCGTGAACATGGTGTGCCAGAACTGGCCGTGCCGCGCGACATTCGTTACCTGAAGCAGCTACCTGTTTTGGGCAGCGGTAAACCCGATTTTGTGGCGCTGAAAAGCATGGTTGAAGAGGAAGAACATCACGATGCGTGAGTCAGCACACACTAATACTTCGCTCTGGTCGAAGGGCATGATGGCGGTAACGTCCGCCCAGTTCCTGTCGGCCTTTGGCGATAATGCCTTGCTCTTTGCCACCCTCGCACTACTGAAAGCAGAATTCTATCCTGACTGGAGTCAGCCTATTCTGCAGATGGTGTTTGTGGGCGCTTACATTCTTTTTGCCCCGTTCGTCGGGCAGGTGGCGGACAGCTTCCCAAAAGGACGGGTGATGATGTTTGCCAACAGCCTCAAGTTGTTGGGTGCGGCAAGTATCTGTTTCGGGTTCAATCCTTTTATAGGTTACACGCTGGTGGGTATTGGGGCAGCGGCTTATTCGCCTGCCAAATACGGCATTCTGGGTGAGCTAACCACGGGCGATAAGTTGGTCAAAGCCAATGGTCTGATGGAATCTTCGACGATTGCCGCGATTCTGCTTGGTTCTGTTGCCGGTGGTGTGCTGGCAGACTGGCACGTTCTGGCGGCGCTGGGCATTTGCGCCGTGGTATACGCAGGCGCCGTAGTCGCAAACCTGTTTATCCCGACGCTCCCCGTGGCGCGTCCGGGGCAATCCTGGCGATTCACCCCCATGACCTCCAGTTTCTTCAACGCCTGTCGGGTGCTGTGGCGCGATGGCGAAACGCGTTTTTCGTTGATTGGAACCAGCATGTTCTGGGGCGCTGGCGTGACGCTGCGCTTCCTGCTGGTGTTGTGGGTCCCGACAGCGTTGGGGATTACTGACAACGCGACGCCAACGTATCTGAATGCCATGGTCGCTGTCGGGATCGTGGTGGGTGCGGGAGCGGCGGCGAAACTGGTGACGCTGGAAACGGTGAGGCGCTGTATGCCTGCCGGGATTTTGATTGGCGTGGGCGTGCTGTTCTTCTCCCTGCAGCATGCGCTCTTACCCGCTTATGGATTGCTGATCCTGATTGGTATTTTGGGCGGTTTCTTTATCGTGCCGCTCAATGCGTTATTGCAGGAGCGCGGCAAGCATACCGTCGGGGCGGGCAACGCCATTGCCGTGCAGAATCTGGGTGAGAACACCGCGATGCTGCTGATGCTGGGGCTTTACTCGCTGGCTGTCAAAGCGGGGTTACCGGTGGTGGGCATTGGCGTGGGGTTTGGCGCGCTCTTTGCGCTGGCGATTACCGGGCTGTGGATCTGGCAGCGTCGTCGCTAGCGTGGCGGCCTGATATCGTCATCGTGACCAGAGAGGGAAGAAACTCAAAACGGCAACAGGGTTGCCGTTTTGCTTTTATTACGGTGCAGGGTAAGTGTAAACCTGATGCACGGCTTCAATCTCTGCCAAAACGTCTTCACTCAGCTCAAGATGGAAGCTTTCAATGTTAGTTTTCAGCTGATCCATAGTCGTTGCGCCCAGTAAGGTGCTGGCGACAAACGGCTGGCGGCGTACAAAAGCTAACGCCATTTGTGCCGGGTCAAGCCCATGACGCTTCGCGATGTCGACGTAAGCCGCAACTGCCTTCTGCGTTTGCTCACCGCTGTAACGTGTAAATCGGCTAAACAACGTATTGCGTGCGCCAGCCGGTTTAGCACCATTCAGATATTTACCGGTTAACGTACCAAAACCCAGGCAGGAATAGGCCAGCAGTTCAACGCCTTCGTACTGGGTCACTTCCGCCAGACCGACTTCATAGCTGCGATTCACCAGACTGTAGGGATTCTGAATCGTCACAATGCGCGGCAGATCGTGTTTATCCGCCAGATGCAGATAACGCATCACCCCAAATGCCGTTTCGTTCGAGACGCCAATGTAGCGAATCTTACCGGCGCGCTGGCATTCGGTCAGTGCTTCCAGCGTTTCGAGCAGCGTCACGACAGGTGCGCCGTCGCTCCAGCTGTAACCCAGTTTACCAAAGCAGTTGGTTGGACGCTGCGGCCAGTGCACCTGATATAAATCGAGGTAGTCCGTTTGCAGGCGCTTTAGGCTGTCATCCAGCGCGGCGCGAATATTTTTGCGATCCAGAACCTGATTCTGGCGAATACCCGCATCGTTGTTGCGCGAAGGGCCACTCACTTTAGACGCAATGACCAGTTTTTCGCGATTACCGCTCTTCGCCAGCCAGTTGCCAACGTAAGTTTCGGTCAATCCTTGGGTTTCCGGGCGCGGCGGCACGGGGTACATTTCTGCAACGTCAATCAGGTTAATGCCCTGGCTGACGGCGTAATCGAGTTGCGCATGGGCATCGGCTTCGCTGTTTTGTTCACCGAATGTCATCGTGCCCAACCCCAGTTGGCTGATCTCCAGAGTGCTGTGGGGGATACGGTGATAATGCATAGCCGGCTTCCTTAGTGTGACATGTAGGCTGCGTCAGGATCGGGAATGGACTCCAGACGGAGGAATATAAACATGGCAGAGGGGAGGCAAAAGGGGAAGAAAAAAATCAAAAAGGCCAGCAAGCGGCTGACCTTTATCTGTTTATCGCTCGATGATTTGCGACACATCGTCGCGATTAATCTGCATTTTATTACCCTGCTGGTCGTTATAACTCACCAGACCGGTATCGTCGTCGACTTCGGGTTTGCCGTCTGTCAGTATCATTCGGCCATCTTTAGTGGCCATGACGTAATCGCTGCTACAACCTGAAACAGCAAACGCTAAACCGACCGCCGAGATTATCACTGCCCATTTTTTCATCGTTATCATCCTCATCTGGCTCGTATCAAATCATAGTGTAGTAATAACCTGAATATGCGCTATGGGGAAGCAGTGAAATCTTAAAAAGCCGGTGATTGAGTTTGATTCACTTCAAACTTCACGTAAAAACTATGTTTTCAACAGGAAGTGGCGAGCCAGCAGGGCGCCCGTGAAGTTCTTTTTTAAATAAAAGCCGCGCGGCAGCGTGAGTATCGGTTCGCCACGGGCACCGATGGCTTCGGTGAGCGCTTTGCTGTTAGCCGCTTTCGGACGTAATTGCATAACTTCGCCATGACGCGCCGTTATCCGCTCAACGTGCCCCAGAACGATCATGTCCATTAATTCTTCCCAATCCTGACAAAGTTGTCGATCTTCCTTTTCGTCAGGGCTCCACAGCAGCGGTGCGCCAACCCGGCGCTCAGCCAACGGGATGGCTCTGTCGCCTTCAATCGGTATCCACAGCACCCGCTTCAGTTTGTGACGGACATGGCTTGTTTCCCAGGTGACGCCAGTATTTCCGGTTAAGGGAGCGACGCAAACAAACGTCGTTTCGAGCGGTTTACCCTGGCTATCGACAGGAATAGTTTTCAGCTCGACGCCCATCGCGGCGAAATCTTGTTCAGGCTTGCTGCCCGCGCTGGCGCCGAGCCACAGTTCCAGCAATACGCCAATCCAACCCTTATCGCGTTTCAGATCCTGGGGAATTGGCAGTCCTGCCAGAGCGGCTAATTCCCCAAGGGTATGACCGGCCACGCGCTGTGCCTGGTGCAATAATTGCTCTTCGGTTGCAGGAGGAGAGCGGAGTGGAACGAGCGGGAACATCAATATCAGCCTTTGGTTGAAAAATGAACGACAAAATGAGACCTTGTGGATAGAGTTTACCGATTTCTGAACAGATATGGCAGGGTTATGATTTGTATGTCTTTTTTATTTAAAAAAAGAGCTAAAATAAATTCGAAAACAGGGTTGTTCAAAACTGGTCACTGACAATGAACAGGATCTTACACCCACTTATCCACAGAAAAGTGGGATAACTGGGTATAACCCTTACTACTGTTTCGATTTACAGCCTTGACGTGCGACGAAAATCGAATTTTCACACAAAATGTGACTAACTTATTGGCACAATCTGTGGATAAAATCGACGCTGTTCGATCTTTCATCAGCCTTACGATCCTCTCTGTGATAGCGCTCACGCTTTGGTAAGTAACGATCGTTTTTCTGTTTTTAACTTATTAATAAATAATCTTTTTATTTGTGAGTAACGGTTTTGCATTTCCACGCCACAAAATGTTGTCCATCGGTAATTCCATACTTCTTCACAAGTATATCCACAGAAAAAGTGAATAAAATCGTCCTCAATCCTGCCTGTCTGTTTATAACTTGGGTGAAAATTGTGAGTTATTCAAATGTTATTCGGTTGCAGCCCTGTAAGAGAGTGGTTTACCGCCTCACAGTAGTATGAAACAATCATTCATATATAAGGTTTAGTTTGAGGTAGTCCGGTGATTGATGACGATGGCTACCGCCCGAACGTAGGTATCGTAATTTGTAATCGTCAGGGCCAGGTCATGTGGGCAAGGCGATATGGTCAGCACTCCTGGCAATTCCCGCAAGGCGGGATAAATCCTGGAGAGTCCCCAGAACAAGCGATGTACCGGGAGCTGTTCGAAGAAGTCGGCTTAAGCCGAAAAGATGTTCGCATCCTGGCTTCGACCCGCAACTGGTTGCGTTACAAGTTACCGAAACGTTTGGTGCGTTGGGACACAAAGCCGGTTTGTATCGGCCAGAAACAGAAATGGTTTCTCCTGCAATTGGTAAGCAACGACTCTGAAATCAATATGCAAACCAGCAGTACGCCTGAATTTGATGGCTGGCGCTGGGTAAGCTACTGGTATCCTGTTCGTCAGGTCGTCTCGTTTAAGCGCGATGTTTACCGTAGGGTAATGAAAGAGTTTGCAAGTGTTGTGATAGCGTTTCAGGAGGCTCCTCCTAAACCACAAAGCGCACCTGCCTGGCGACGTAAAAGAGGTTAAGCAACGCATATCATGCTCACCCGCTTGCGAGAAATAGTCGAAAAGGTTGCCAGTGCACCGCGTCTCAATGAGGCGCTGGACATCCTGGTGACTGACATCTGTCTTGCGATGGAAACCGAAGTTTGTTCGGTGTATCTGGCCGACCATGATCGACGTTGTTACTACCTGATGGCGACCCGCGGCCTTAAAAAACCGCGTGGTCGCACCGTTGCTCTTGCGTTTGATGAAGGTATCGTCGGCCTCGTAGGTCGTCTGGCGGAACCTATCAACCTGGCGGATGCGCAAAAACACCCCAGCTTCAAATATATCCCTTCCGTTAAAGAAGAGCGTTTTCGCGCCTTTCTTGGGGTGCCGATTATTCAGCGCCGCCAACTGCTTGGCATTTTGGTTGTCCAGCAGCGCGAGTTGCGTCAGTTCGATGAAAGCGAAGAGTCATTTCTCGTCACGTTAGCTACCCAAATGGCGGCGATTCTTTCCCAGTCACAATTGGCAGCACTGTTTGGTCAATATCGCCAGACGCGAATTCGCGCGCTGCCTGCATCCCCTGGCGTGGCCATTGCTGAAGGCTGGATGGATGCCACGCTACCGCTGATGGAACAGGTGTATGAGGCCTCAACGCTTGATGCTGTCCTTGAGCGAGAGCGTCTGACGGGGGCACTGGAAGAGGCTTCAAACGAATTCCGACGTTACAGCAAGCGTTTTGCTGCAGGTGCGCAAAAAGAGACGGCGGCCATTTTTGACCTCTATTCTCACCTGCTTTCCGATGCGCGTTTGCGACGTGAACTCTTTGCCGAAGTTGACAAAGGCTCAGTGGCCGAATGGGCGGTGAAGAAGGTTATCGAAAAATTTGCCGAACAGTTTGCGGCATTGACTGATGGCTATCTTAAAGAGCGCGCTGGCGATCTTCGCAGTCTCGGGCAGCGTCTGTTATTCCATCTCGATGACACCAATCAGGGGGAAAACGCCTGGCCGAAACGCTTTGTGCTGGTGGCGGATGAGCTTTCCGCGACGACGCTTGCCGAATTACCGCAGGATAGACTGGCGGGCATCGTTGTGCGCGATGGTGCTGCCAACTCCCATGCCGCCATTATGGTGCGAGCGCTGGGGATCCCTACGGTCATGGGCGCGGACATTCAGCCTGCCGTACTGCAAAGGCGCACGCTTGTCGTTGATGGTTATCGCGGCGAATTACTGGTCGATCCTGAGCCCGTCTTATTGCAGGAATACCAGCGGCTGATCAGCGAAGAGAACGAGTTGAGTAAACTTGCGGAGGATGACGTCAACCTGCCTGCGCAACTGAAAAGCGGCGAGCGGGTCAAAGTGATGCTCAATGCAGGCCTGAGTCCCGCGCATGAAGAAAAGCTCGGGAGTCGCATCGACGGTATTGGTCTGTACCGCACAGAAATCCCCTTCATGTTGCAAAGCGGATTTCCGTCCGAAGAAGAGCAGGTGGCGCAGTATCAGGGCATGTTGCAGATGTTTAACGACAAGCCGGTGACGCTGCGAACGCTGGATGTTGGCGCCGATAAACAGCTACCGTATATGCCTATCAGCGAAGAAAATCCTTGCCTCGGGTGGCGCGGGATTCGTATTACGCTCGATCAGCCCGAAATCTTCCTGGTTCAGGTTCGCGCCATGCTGCGTGCGAATGCGGCCACGGGCAATCTCAGTATTCTTTTGCCGATGGTCACCAGCCTGGATGAGATTGACGAAGCGCGTCGTTTAATCGAACGTGCAGGCCGCGAAGTGGAGGAGATGATCGGCTACGCGATCCCGAAACCACGTATCGGGGTGATGCTCGAAGTTCCTTCGATGGTCTTCATGATGCCGCAGCTGGCAAACCGCGTCGATTTTATCTCTGTGGGTACCAACGATCTCACCCAGTACATGCTCGCGGTGGATCGTAACAATACGCGCGTTGCGAGCATTTACGATAGCCTGCATCCGGCTATGCTCCGTGCGCTGGCGATGATCGCGCGAGAAGCCGAACAGTACGATATCGATCTGCGGTTATGCGGTGAAATGGCGGGTGATTCGATGTGTGTCGCCATTCTGATTGGTCTTGGCTTCCGTCATTTATCCATGAACGGCCGCTCGGTGGCTCGCGTTAAATACCTGTTACGTCATATCGATTTTGACGAGGCGCAGGAGCTTGCCAGGCGAAGCCTTGAGGCGCAGCTCGCTATAGAAGTTCGTCACCAGGTCGCTGCTTTTATGGAGCGTCGTGGCATGGGTGGCTTGATTCGCGGCGGTCGATAACGACTTTCTTCGTTACCCCGTTCGGCGATCGCTTCGGGGTAAACAAATAAATACTCACCATACTCTATACACATCTTTTACATCTCAACCGCATCCTCCCTGCCAGCCTTATGCTATGATTCGCCACTTTGGAGCGTCGGTTAACGCCGTGCGCGATTCTCTGCCGCTGTCAATTTTCAGCGGAATAACAAGAAGTTGTGGTGACAGATGAACAGTGGTTATCTGCATTTTCCGGAATTTGATCCGGTCATATTCTCTATCGGGCCCGTTGCGCTGCACTGGTACGGTCTGATGTATCTGGTTGGTTTCATCTTTGCCATGTGGCTTGCCGGGCGTCGTGCCGGTCGCCCTGGCAGTGGATGGACGAAAAATGAAGTTGAAAATCTGCTGTATGCTGGTTTTCTGGGTGTGTTCCTGGGCGGGCGTATCGGCTACGTGCTGTTCTACAACTTCCCGACATTCCTGAGCGATCCTCTGTACCTGTTCCGCGTCTGGGACGGCGGCATGTCCTTCCACGGTGGCCTGATCGGTGTCATCCTGGTGATGGTGATTTTTGCCAAACGGACCAAGCGTAACTTCTTCCAGGTCGCGGATTTCATGGCGCCGCTCATTCCATTTGGTTTGGGGGCGGGTCGTCTGGGTAACTTTATCAATGGCGAGCTGTGGGGCCGCGTCGATCCGAGTGTACCGTATACCATGCTCTTCCCGGCCTCTCGTGCTGAAGACATCGCGCTCTTACCTTCGCACCCGGAATGGCAATCCATTTTCGATACCTACGGCGTGCTGCCGCGTCACATGTCTCAGCTCTATGAGCTGGCGCTTGAGGGAGTCGTGCTGTTTATCATTCTGAATCTCTTTATCCGCAAGCCGCGCCCAATGGGCTCTGTCTCCGGCCTGTTCCTGATTGGTTATGGCGCGTTCCGTATTATCGTGGAATTCTTCCGCCAGCCAGATGCTCAGTTCACCGGCGAGTGGGTTCAGTACATCAGCATGGGGCAGATTCTCTCCATCCCGATGATTGTCGCGGGTATCATCATGATGATTTGGGCGTACCGTCGTCCACAGCAACAGCTCTCCTGAGGAACCATGAAACAGTATCTTGAATTGATGAAAAAAGTGCTTGATGAGGGCACGCCGAAAAACGACCGCACCGGAACGGGTACGCTCTCTATTTTTGGCCACCAGATGCGTTTCAATCTGCAAGAAGGCTTCCCACTGGTGACAACGAAGCGCTGCCATTTGCGCTCGATCATTCATGAGCTACTCTGGTTCCTGCAAGGCGATACTAACGTTGCTTATCTGCGTGAAAACAACGTATCTATCTGGGACGAATGGGCGGATGAAAATGGCAACCTGGGGCCGGTTTATGGTCACCAGTGGCGCGCTTGGCCTACGCCTGATGGCCGTCATATTGATCAGATCACCACCGTGCTCAATCAGCTAAAAAACGATCCAGACTCGCGACGCATTATTGTGTCCGCCTGGAACGTCGGTGAGCTGGACAAAATGGCGCTAGCGCCTTGTCATGCTTTCTTCCAGTTCTACGTTGCCGATGGCAAGCTCTCTTGTCAGCTTTACCAACGCTCTTGCGATGTCTTCCTTGGTTTGCCATTCAACATTGCCAGCTACGCGTTGCTGGTGCATATGATGGCGCAGCAATGCGACCTGGAAGTGGGTGATTTTGTCTGGACAGGTGGCGATACCCATCTCTACAGCAATCACATGGAACAGACGCACCTTCAGTTGACTCGTGAACCGCGGGCTTTGCCGAAGCTGGTCATCAAGCGTAAGCCGGAGTCTATCTTCGACTATCGCTTCGAAGATTTTGAAATTGAAGGCTACGATCCGCACCCTGGCATTAAAGCGCCCGTGGCTATCTAACAAGCGACATCCTTACACAACCGGCGCTAATCAGTGCCGGTTTTTTTTGCCTGATTTTTGGTTTTACGAGCTGCTTTCAACCCTTTTTGCAACGTCATGCAACACACAAAATAGCGTGGAAAACGCCTCGTAACTTTCAATTTCCCTCCTCGTTTTTTCTTGTCGTTCTCATCAAACTGCCGCCATGAAAACAGAACGTGGATTTACGCTCATCGAGACGATGGTGGCTGTCTCTATTGTGGTCATTCTTAGCGCGACGGGATTATTTGGCTGGCAAAGCTGGCAGCAACAGCAGCGCCTGTGGCAAACCGCACATCAGGTGCGGGACTTTCTGGTGCAATTACGCGATGACGCAAATGGGCACAACCGTGACCACACCATTTTGCTTAAAAAAGACGGTCAAAGTGGGTGTCTTTTAACAACGAAAATAACGGATTGCGATACGCGCAGCTTTTTTGTTCTAAAGCCGCTATGGCCTGAAGTCACAATCGCTGAGGTGACACCCTCCCTGGCATTTTATGGGTTAAGGGATACCGCCTGGCCGGGGCATATTCGCGTCAGAAGCGATGTGGGCGAGTGGTTACTCATCGTCTCAAACGGGGGGCGTATAAGAATGTGCAACAGTACGGGCAAGGGAATATGTCAATAAATCAGCGAGGTTTCTCGTTAACGGAAGTGCTGTTAGCCATGGCGATTGGCAGTATTTTATTACTGAGCACTGCGCGTTTTCTGCCGGGTTTACAGCGCGCCAGCCTGATGCAAGAAAGGCAGCAGGAACTGGAAGAAGAGGTATGGTTAAGAATCTCTGCAATTGGCAAGCAGCTGCAGAGGGCCGGATATTGTGCGGGTCTTTGTCAGGGGCAAGCGTTGTCAATTGGCAGGGCAGGAAGCTGCGTTATTGTTCAGTGGGATGCTAACAGCAATGGACGTTGGGAAAACGCACCACAATCAGAAACTGAGCAAACGGGCTTTCGTCTCGAAGGGGGATCGCTTGAAATACAGCGTGGAGCCACTGCCTGCGATGGAAAAGGATGGGACAAATTGACCGATCCTGCCAGTATTTTGATTAAACGATTCTCAGTGAGTAAAACGCAGACATCTGGGTTTTCACCTGAATTTACGATTGAGCTTGCGGCTTCTCGCGTCGGCCTGCAAACCGAACCTTATCAGGCAACTTATCGCGTCACCGGATTCAATCTGTGAACCGCCAGCGTGGAATGTCATCGCTCGCCCTTGTCCTGCTTCTCCTCATTATTGGAAGCTTAATTCTCACGGGGCTCAACCAACAGCTTGACGCTTTTACGCGTATTGTCAGCAGTGAGCGCCAATTGATACAGCAACAGGCTAACGCACAGTCAGCGCTGGAGTGGGGAAAGAACCAGCTATGGCCGGTGAGTCCAAATATCCAGTGCAGAAATGCCCCGCAAGGGCGAGCTTGCGTGCGTTTGCTGGGAAATGAACGTGTTTTACTGAGCGCTGGCAGTAGTGACGTCATGTTATGGCGTGGTGGGGAAATACAGAATGGGCGAATTGTCTTTTCTCCCCATGGCTGGAGCGATTTTTGTCCACTCAAGGAGGATGCGCTATGTCGGCTACCCTAAACAGACAAAAAGGATTTAGCATGGTGGAAGTCTTATTGGCAATGATGTTACTGGTGATAATTGTCACTGCGCTGTCTGGCTATCATCGCGCATTGGCGAGCCGTTTTACGATGTTCAATCAATATCGTCAGCTCTGGCATTATGCCTGGAATCAGGCGCAATTATACTCAGATACCTTGCCGGATGGTTGGCGTACAAGCCGGGTGCAGACAACGCAGGCCGGATGTGTCAGCATCACGGTCACTATTTTTTCTCCTCTGGGGCGGCAGGGTCAAATGACACGCCTGCACTGCCCGGTTAGCAAGTAGTCGGGAGCGCGTATGTTAAGGGTCTACCATTCAAATCGTCTGGATGTGCTGGAAGCGTTGATGGAGTTTATCGTCGAGCGCGAGCATCCTCTCGATCCTTTCGAGCCTGAAATGGTGCTGGTACAAAGCACGGGCATGGCTCAATGGTTACAAATGTCCTTTGCGCAAAAATTCGGTATTGCGGCAAATATCGAATTCCCGCTTCCCGCGAGTTTTATCTGGGACATGTTTGTCCGTGTCCTGCCTGACATTCCTAAACAAAGCGCATTCAGTAAACAAAGCATGAGCTGGAAGTTGATGTCGATTCTGCCGGATATGCTTCCGCGCGATGAATTCGTCATGCTCCGGCACTATCTCAGCGACGATACCGATAAACGTAAGTTGTTCCAGCTCGCCTCGCGCACAGCCGATCTGTATGACCAATATCTGGTCTATCGTTCGCAATGGTTGAACCGTTGGGAGGCTGGTGAGCTTGTTGACGGTTTACCCGATGCTCAAGTCTGGCAGGCTCCACTCTGGAAAGCGCTGGTAGAACATACTGAAAAGTTAGGGCAACCGCAGTGGCATCGTGCCAATCTCTACGATCGTTTTATTGCAACGCTTGAAGCTGCTTCACAGCGACCGGAAGGGTTACCCTCGCGCGTGTTTATCTGCGGAATCTCAGCGTTGCCGCCCGTATATCTCAATGCACTTAAAGCGTTGGGCAAGCATGTCGATATCCACATTTTGTTTACTAACCCTTGTCGAGAATATTGGGGTGATATCCAGGATCCACGAACGATCGCTCGCTTTGTTACCAGGCAAAGGCGTCGGCTATTCGAAGACCGTTCTATCCCGCTTTTTAAAGACAGTGCTGGTGCCGCTCAACGTTTCAATGAAGAAGGTATTCAGGATTTGCCGAATCCACTGCTCGCATCGTGGGGGAAACTGGGGCGAGATTATGTGCATATGCTTTCCGATATCACCTCTTCGGGTGAAGGTGACGTCGACGCGTTTGCGGACATCAATCCTGATAGCCTCTTACACAATGTCCAGTCGGATATTCTTGATCTGCAGAATCGCGTAATAGCGGGAATCACGGCTGAAGAATTTGCTCGTAGCGACAAGAAACGCAAACTGGATCCTGACGATCGCAGTCTGACCATTCACATGTGTCATAGCCCGCAGCGCGAAGTAGAAGTACTTCACGATAAACTCCTGGCGCTGCTGCAGGACGATCCTGAACTCACTCCGCGCGACATCGTTGTGATGGTCGCGGATATAGACAGCTACAGCCCCTTTATCCAGGCGGTATTTGGCAGCGCAACAGGCGAGCGTTATCTCCCCTATGCTGTTTCTGACCGACGGGCACGCCAGTCTCATCCTGCTTTGCAGGCTTTTATTAGCTTGCTCTCTTTGCCGGATAGTCGCTTTATTTCTGAAGATGTGCTGGCGTTGTTGGACGTTCCCGTTCTTGCCGCCCGTTTTGATATTGATGAAGAAGGGCTGCGCTATTTGCGCCAATGGGTTAACGAGTCGGGCGTTCGTTGGGGGATTGACGATGACAACGTCCAGGAGTTTTCCCTTCCGCCGACAGGTCAACACACATGGGCGTTTGGCCTGACACGTATGTTACTGGGCTATGCCATGGAAAGCAGTCAGGGGGAGTGGAATGACGTCTTACCCTATGACGAGTCGACAGGACTGATTGCGGAACTGGTTGGGCACCTGGCGTCACTTCTGATGCAGCTCAATCGCTGGAAGCGTGAGTTGATGCAGCCCCGTCCGCTGGACGCGTGGCTGCCAATATGTCGTGAAATGTTGAAAGATTTCTTCCTGCCGGACAGCGACACCGAAGCGGCAATGGCGCTGATCGAGCAGCAGTGGCAGGCGATAATAGATGAAGGAATTTCATCGCATTACGATCAGCCTGTCCCGCTGTCGCTCCTGCGAGATGAGCTCACACAACGCCTCGATCAGGAACGTATTAGTCAGCGTTTTCTCGCCGGGCCTGTCAACATTTGTACCTTGATGCCTATGCGTTCGATTCCGTTTAAAGTTGTCTGCTTGCTGGGGATGAATGACGGCGTTTATCCACGCGCTCTCGCCCCGTTGGGTTTTGATCTGATGAGCCAGCAGCCGCAGCGTGGCGATCGCAGCCGACGCGATGATGACCGATATCTCTTCCTTGAGGCGTTAATCTCTGCCCAGCAAATGCTCTATATCAGCTACATCGGGCATTCTATTCAGGATAACAGCGAACGTTTCCCGTCGGTTCTGGTGCAGGAACTCGTTGATTACATCGGTCAGAGCCACTATTTACCTGGCGATGAAACACTGAATTGCGACAAGAGTGAGCAGAAGGTAAAAGCGCACATCACACATTGTCACAGCCGCATGCCGTTTGATCCGACAAATTACGTGGAAAACGAACGGCAAAGCTATGCACGGGAATGGCTTCCCGCCGCGAAGAATTCAGGCATAGCGCATTCTGATTTTATTCAGGAACTTGAGCCGCGACCCACTGAAACACTGACCTTTGAGCAATTGCAGCGCTTTTGGGCACACCCGGTACGTGCCTTTTTCCAGCAGCGTTTGCAGGTGAACTTCCGCTCTGAAGACAGCGAAATCCCTGATTCAGAACCGTTTACGCTCGACGGATTAAGCCGCTATCAACTGAACCAGCAATTACTCAATGCTCTGGTCGAACAAGAAAATGCACAAATGCTCTTCCGGCGTTATCGCGCTGCGGGGCAGCTTCCTTTTGGCGCATTTGGGGAAATTGTCTGGGACGCACAGTGTCAGGAAATGCAGGCCTTGGCCGATCGCGTTATTGAGAACCGCCAGCCGGGAAAAAGCCTTGAAATTGACCTGAACTGTAATGGTATCCAACTGACAGGGTGGCTTCAGCATGTGCAGCCTGATGGACTGCTACGCTGGCGTCCCGCGATGCTCAGTGTTTCGCAGGGCTTGCAACTCTGGCTCGAACATCTTGTCTACAGTGCGGGCGGGAATGACGGCGAAAGCCGGTTGTTTGTGCGTAAAGATGGCGAATGGCGTTTCCCGCCAATGTCCTCAGAACAGGCGTTAGCGTATCTGACGCTGTTTGTTGAGGGTTATCGAGAGGGCATGAACAAACCTTTGCTGCTGCTCCCAGAAAGTGGGGGCGCATGGATAAAAACCTGTTACGACGCACAGAATGATGCCATGTTAATGGATGAGGCGACTTTGCAAAAAGCGCGCAGCAAGTTTATGCAGGCGTACGAAGGAAACATGATGGTTCGGGGCGAAGGGGATGATGTTTGGTATCAACGGTTATGGCGAACGCTGGAACCAGAGTACTTCGATGCGATTACGGTTGAAGCTCAACGCTACCTGTTACCGATGTTTAGATTTAATCAGTCCTGACGGCTGTATAAAAATTGCACAGGATAGGGCGTTCAATTATCATGCCCGAGTTGTCACGGACTGATGTAAACAGAAAGAGATGCTGGCGTGTCCAGCACGCAGTTGATTAATGATGTAGCCGTGATGAAGAGGTAGTGAATGCCAGGCAGCACCTTATTTAAAGCGTTTGTATTGTTTGTCGCCCTTTGGGCACCCGTCACTCAGGCAGACTCCGGTTGGCAACCCGTAAAGGAAACAATCCGTAAAAGCGATAAAGACGCCCGACAGTATCAGGCGATTACGCTTGATAACGGGATGACTGTGCTGCTGGTATCTGACCCGCAGGCGGTGAAGTCACTTTCAGCCCTGGTAGTGCCGGTGGGATCGCTTGAAGATCCTGATTCTCATCAGGGCCTTGCGCACTATCTTGAACATATGACGCTAATGGGTTCTAAAAAATACCCGCAGGCAGACAGCCTTTCTGAATTTCTCAAAATGCACGGTGGCAGCCACAACGCCAGCACCGCGCCGTACCGTACCGCTTATTATCTTGAAGTCGAAAATGATGCGCTGGAGCCTGCGGTAGACCGTTTGGCGGATGCCATCGCATCACCTTTGCTGGATAAAAAATATGCAGACCGTGAGCGTAATGCCGTCAATGCTGAACTGACGATGGCGCGCACGCGAGACGGTATGCGAATGGCGCAAGTCAGCGCAGAAACCATCAACCCCGCACACCCTGGTTCGCGTTTTTCCGGCGGCAATCTCGATACGCTGAGCGATAAAGCGGGGCGTCCGGTGCTGGATGCACTGCACGCGTTTCGTGATACGTATTATTCCGCTAACCTGATGAAAGCCGTGGTGTACAGCAACAAACCACTGCCTGAACTGGCACGTATCGCTGCGCAAACCTATGGTCGGGTTCCTAACAAAAATATCGAACGTCCCGAAATCACGGTTCCCGTTGTTACCGATGAACAAAAAGGGATCGTTATCCACTACGTCCCTGCGCTGCCGCGCAAGGTGCTGCGTGTCGAATTCCGTATTGATAACAATACCGCCCAATTCCGCAGTAAAACAGATGAACTGGTCACCTATCTTATCGGGAACCGGAGTCCGGGTACGCTCTCTGACTGGTTGCAAAACCAAGGCCTGGTAGAAGGTATTCGCGCTGACTCCGACCCGGTTGTGAACGGTAACAGCGGTGTTCTCGCCATTTCGGCGACATTAACCGATAAAGGTCTCGCACACCGCGACGAAGTCGTTGCCGCCATTTTTAGCTATCTGTCGCTGCTGCGCGAAAAGGGCGTGGATAAACGCTACTTTGACGAACTGGCGCACGTGCTGGATCTCGACTTCCGTTATCCCTCCATCACACGTGACATGGACTACGTTGAATGGCTGGCCGATACCATGCTCCGCGTTCCGGTAGAACATACTCTGGATGCCGTGAATATTGCCGATAGCTATGATGCTGAAGCCATAAAAGCGCGTCTGGCGATGATGACTCCGCAAAATGCCCGTATCTGGTATATCAGCCCGAATGAGCCCCATAACAAAATGGCGTATTTTGTTGATGCGCCTTATCAGGTCAACAAAATCAGCGAGCAAACATTCGCTGACTGGAAGAAAAAGTCGAATGACATTGACCTCAAACTGCCTGAACTGAACCCGTACATTCCGGATGATTTCACGCTGATTAAGCCTTCGAAAAAATACCCGCACCCGGAGCTGATTGTTGACGAGCCGACGCTGCGCGTGGTGTACACCCCAAGTCGTTATTTTGCCAGCGAGCCCAAAGCAGACGTGAGCGTCATCCTGCGCAATCCGCAGGCTATGGATAGCGCGAAAAATCAGGTGATGTTCGCCCTGAATGACTATCTCGCGGGAATTGCGCTGGATCAGCTCAGTAATCAGGCCGCAGTAGGGGGCATCAGTTTCTCGACGAATGCTAACAATGGTTTGATGGTGAACGCCAACGGCTACACTCAGCGTCTGCCACAGCTTTTCCAGGCGTTGCTGGACGGTTATTTCAGCTACACACCGACCGAAGAGCAACTGGAGCAGGCCAAATCCTGGTACGCGCAAATGATGGATTCGGCAGAGAAAGGCAAGGCCTTCGAACAGGCAATAATGCCCGTGCAGATGCTGTCCCAGATCCCGTATTTCCAGCGCGAAACGCGTCGGGCATTACTGCCGTCTATCACGCTTAAAGAGGTGATGGATTATCGCACTGCGTTGAAGACCCATTCACGCCCAGAGTTTCTGATTGTCGGGAACATGAGCGAAGAACAATCGAAAACGCTCGCGCAAAATGTTCGCAAACAGTTGGGTGCTAACGGTAACGAGTGGTGCCGTAATCAGGATGTGCTGGTTGAGAAACAGCAAAATGTGATCTTTGAAAAAGCAGGCAGTAGCACGGACTCTGCGCTGGCCGCTGTCTTTGTCCCAACGGGTTACGATGAGTTTGCCGGTTCTGCGTACAGCGCGGTGCTGGGGCAAATTATTCAACCGTGGTTCTACAGTCAGTTGCGTACCGAAGAGCAGCTTGGCTATGCGGTATTTGCTTTCTCCATGAGCGTGGGCCGTCAGTGGGGCCTGGGCTTCTTGCTGCAAAGCAACGATAAACAGCCCGCGTATCTTTGGCAGCGTTACCAGGCTTTCTTCCCGCAGGCAGAAGAGAAACTGCGCAAGATGAAGCCCGAAGAGTTCGCTCAAATCCAGCAGGCGGTTATCGCCCAGATGCAGCAAGCCCCACAAACGTTAGGCGAAGAAGCCTCACAGCTGAGCAAAGATTTTGACAGGGGCAATCTGACGTTTGATTCGCGTGATAAAATAGTGGCCGAGATAAAATTGCTGACACCTGAAAAGGTAGCTGATTTCTTCCACCAGGCGGTGGTGAAGCCGCAAGGTATGGCATGCTTATCCCAGGTTTCAGGCAGCCAGAATGGAAAGGCGGATTATGTTAATCCGCAGGGCTGGAAAGTTTGGGAAAGCGTCAGCGCATTACAGAAATCTATGCCCTGGAGCAAAAAAGAATGACCGAAACCGCTGAGTCACTTGATCCCTTACGTTTACCGCTACAAGGTGAACGATTGATTGAAGCCTCAGCGGGAACGGGAAAAACGTACACCATTGCCGCTCTCTATCTGCGTTTGCTCTTAGGTTTGGGTGGCAATGCGGCTTTTTCACGCCCCCTTGGTGTGGAAGATCTGCTGGTCGTGACGTTTACCGAGGCCGCGACTGCCGAGTTGCGCGGGCGCATACGTTCAAATATTCATGAACTGCGTATCGCCTGTCTGCGCCAGACTACTGACAACCCTCTCTATCTTCGCCTGCTTGAAGAGATCGTCGACAAGCAGCAAGCGGCACAGTGGCTGTTGCTGGCCGAGCGGCAAATGGATGAAGCTGCCGTCTTTACCATTCACGGTTTTTGTCAGCGCATGCTGAGTTTGAATGCGTTTGAATCCGGCATGCTCTTTGAGCAACAGCTCATCGAAGATGAATCGGAACTTCGTTACCAGGCCTGCGCTGATTACTGGCGGCGTCATTGCTATCCGTTGCCGCGCGATATTGCCGAAGCGGTGCATGCGTTATGGAAAGGGCCAGAGGATCTTCTGCGCGCTATCGATCGCTATCTTCAAGGTGAAGCGCCCGTCATTAAATCCCCGCCTCGGGCAGATGAAACGCTTGCTGAGCGGCACGAGGCTATAGTGTCGTTGATTGCCACCCTGAAGCAAAAATGGTGCGATTCGGTGGGGGAAATCGACAGCATTATTGAAAACTCGGGCATCGATCGACGTAAGTTTAACCGTGGCAATCAGGCGAAATGGATCGAAAAAATCAGCGCTTGGGCGCAGGAAGAAACGCGCGGCTACCAGTTACCCGATGCGCTTGAAAAATTTGCACAGAATTTTCTGGCGGAGCGCACCAAAGCAGACGGCATTGTGCCGGAACACCCCCTGTTTGTTGCTATCGAAACCCTGTTATCACAGCCGCTCACCCTGAATGACCTGATGATCACGCGCGCCATGGCAGAGATCCGTGAAGCGGTCGCGCGTGAGAAAAATCGTCGGGGAGAACTCGGTTTCGACGATATGCTGAGCCGACTGGATGCAGCATTGAGCAGCGAAAACGGTGAGGCGCTGGCTGCTGCGATTCGCGCCCGATTCCCGGTGGCGATGATTGATGAATTCCAGGATACCGACCCACAGCAATATCGTATTTTCCGGCGTATCTGGCGTAAGCAGCCGGATACCGCGCTGCTCCTGATTGGCGATCCCAAACAGGCGATTTATGCGTTTCGCGGCGCGGATATTTTCACCTACATGAAGGCGCGTAGCGAGGTCGAAGCGCACTACACCCTCGACACCAACTGGCGTTCAGCGCCCGGTATGGTCGCCAGCGTAAATACGCTTTTTGAGCGTATGGACGCGGCCTTTATGTTCAAGGAAATACCGTTCTCTCCCGTTAAGTCCGCACCGCAAAATCACGCCCTTCGCTTTGAATATCAGGGAAAAACCCAACCGGCCATGAATTTCTGGCTGATGAATGGCGAAGGCTGTGGCGTTAGCGACTACCAGAACGCGATGGCTCATCAATGCGCGGCGCAGATTCGCGATTGGCTAAGTGCTGGCGTGCGTGGCGAGGCGTTACTGTGGAAAGGCGAAAAGGCAAAATCGGTCAGCGCATCAGACATTACCGTGCTGGTTCGCAGTCGGCAGGAGGCGTCGCTGATTCGTGACGCGCTCACTTCGCTTGATATTCCCTCGGTGTATTTATCCAATCGCGACAGCGTTTTTGAGACCCTTGAGGCACAGGAGATGCTGTGGCTGCTGCAGGCTGTGTTAACCCCCGAGCGTGAGAGTACGCTGCGTAGTGCGCTGGCCAGCTCCATGTTGGGCCTCAACGCGCGGGACATTGATGCGCTGAATAATGATGAAGCGGAATGGGATGCGGTTGTCGAAGAATTTGTCCATTACCGCGAGCGCTGGTTAAAGCGCGGCGTGATGGCCATGCTGCGTGAACTGATGTCTCAGCGCCACGTCGCTGAAAATATGCTGGCGACATCCGGTGGTGAGCGGCGTCTGACTGACATTTTGCACATCAGCGAACTGTTGCAGGAGGCCGGTTCGCAACTGGAAAGTGAACACGCGCTGGTGCGCTGGTTGTCGCAGCATATTGCCGATCCAAACAGTAATGCGGCAAGCCAGCAGATGCGACTCGAAAGCGATAAGCATCTGGTGAAAATCGTCACTATCCACAAGTCGAAAGGGCTGGAATATCCGCTGGTTTGCCTGCCGTTTATCGCGAATTATCGCGCGCAGGATCAGGCTTTTTATCACGATCGTGACTCGTTTGAAGCGATTCTTGATCTCAGCCGAGCGGACGCGAGTATTGAACTCGCGGAGGCTGAACGTCTGGCAGAAGATTTGCGCCTGCTCTACGTGGCGTTAACGCGATCTGTATGGCATTGCAGTCTGGGCGTTGCGCCGCTTTTCCGTCGTCGTGGTGAGAAAACCGGTGAAAGCGATTTTCATCAAAGCGCACTTGGACGCCTGATACAGCAAGGTGAGCCAAAAGATGCCGCAGGGCTTAAGCAGTGCCTTGAGGCGCTGTGCGATGAGAATATCGCGCTTCAAATCTCGGGGCCGATTGATTCGACACGCTGGAAGATGCCGGAGATCTCCGCGCCTGATTTAAGCGCACGGCAAATTACGCGTGGGCTGGTGGATGACTGGCGCGTGACGAGCTATTCCGGGTTGCAGCAACATGGACAGAATTTTGCGCAAGAATTAATGCCTAAACTTGACGTGGATGCGTCGGGAGTCGGCGAGGTGATTGAGCAACCTGAGCTTACGCCGCATCAATTCCCGCGTGGCGCATCGCCGGGAACATTCCTGCACAGCCTGTTTGAAGAGCTGGATTTTACGCAACCTGTTTCGCCAGAATGGGTGTCTGAGATGTTGCAAAAAGGCGGCTACGATGCACACTGGCAGCCAGTCCTGACGGAGTGGGTCACCTCGATTTTGCAGGCGCCGCTCACGGAATCGGGTATATCCCTGAGCCACCTCGCCGCCAAAGAAAAACAGGTTGAGATGGAATTTTATATTCCTATCGCCGGCCCTTTGACGGCCAGTGCGCTGGATGGGCTAATCCGCGAATATGATCCGCTGTCGAAAGCATGTCCGGCGCTGAATTTCCGCCAGGTGAGCGGCATGCTAAAGGGCTTTATCGATCTTGTTTTCCGCCATGACGGGCGCTATTACCTGCTGGATTACAAATCCAACTGGCTGGGTGATAACAGCGAGGCGTATACCCAAGAGGCGATGGCCGCGGCGATGCAGTCCCACCGCTATGATTTGCAGTATCAGCTTTATACGTTGGCGCTCCATCGATATCTGCGTCATCGCATCGCGGATTACTCCTATGAGCAGCATTTTGGTGGCGTGATTTATCTGTTTTTACGGGGGGTTGACGCGAACGATCCGCACTCTGGAATTTTTACAACGCGCCCTGACCTTGCGCTGGTGAATCAAATGGACATGCTGTTCGCGGCAAGCACGGAAGAGGTGGCTGAATGACGATGCAAGCGTTACTGCTCGAGGCCGTCGAACAACGTGTTCTGCGCCGACTTGATGCACAGTTTGCCATGATGGTGGCGGGCAATGACCAGCCAGCCGTCATGCTGGCCGCCGCCATTCTCAGTAGGGATGCGGGTGAAGGGCATGTTTGTTTACCGCTCTCGCGTCTGGTGGTCGACGATAAAACCCCGGCCCCCTTACAAGCGTGTTTTGCGCTAGTGGGCGAAGCGGTTAACTGGCAGGACGTCCTGTTGCAATCCCATGGCGTCAGTACAGGCGATCTGCCGACGCCACTCATCCTGTGCGCTGAACGGCTCTATCTCAATCGCATGTGGCGAAATGAGCTGGCGATTGCCCGCTTCTTCAATGAGTCAAATCAACCGCTGCCTTATGATCCTCCCCAGTTACATCAAACGCTGAATGCTTTATTTGATGACAGTGGGTCGGTGAACTGGCAAAAAGTTGCGGCCGCGGTTGCGCTAACGCGCCGTATCTCCGTGATTTCGGGCGGACCAGGAACGGGTAAAACCACCACGGTGGCAAAATTGTTGGCCGCTCTGATTCAAATGGCGGGTGAACAAAAATGCCGGATTCGTCTGGCTGCGCCGACAGGAAAAGCCGCTGCGCGACTGACCGAATCGCTGGGCGGGGCGTTGCAAAAACTCCCGCTCAATGATGCGCAACGCACCTTGTTCCCGAATGAAGCCAGCACGTTGCACCGTTTACTGGGTGCCCAGCCGGGCAGTCAGCGTCTGCGTTATCACGCGGGCAACCCGCTGCATCTGGATGTGCTGGTGGTGGATGAAGCCTCCATGATCGATCTGACGATGATGTCGCGTCTGATTGACGCCTTGCCGCCCCATGCCAGAGTGATTTTCCTCGGCGATCGCGATCAGCTCGCCTCGGTTGAAGCGGGCGCGGTGCTGGGTGATATCTGCCATTATGCCAGTGCGGGCTATACGTTACCGCGCGCGCAGGAGTTGTCGGAACTCACTGGGTGTTCGATTGAAGGCACATCCGATCCGGTAGCGGGCGCGTTACGCGACAGTCTCTGTTTACTGCAAAAAAGCTATCGATTCGGCAGTGATTCCGGGATCGGGCAGCTTGCCGCGGCGGTGAATCGCGGCGACAGAAATGCCATCCGCGCGGTGTTTAACGGTGATTTTCAAGACATAGAAAAAAAGCCGCTGCAAACGGGCGAAGAGTATCTGGCGATGCTTGAAGATGCGGTGCAGGGTTATCAGCGTTTTCTGCACTGCGTGCACCAGCAGGAATCGCCGGAAGTGGTTATCGCTGCTTTTGGCGAATATCAACTCCTGTGCGCGCTTCGTGAGGGGCCGTTCGGCGTGACAGGGCTTAATGAACGACTTGAGCAGACGCTTTCTCAGAAACGTAAAATCATCCGCCAGCCGCATTCGCGCTGGTATGAAGGGCGGCCTGTGATGATTTCACGCAACGACAGCGCTCTCGGCCTGTTCAACGGTGATATTGGTATTGCCCTCGATCGCGGGCAGGGGCTTCGCGTGTGGTTCCAGATGCCGGATGGTAGCGTGAAATCGGTCCAGCCAAGCCGTTTGCCGGAACACGAAACGGCATGGGCGATGACGGTGCATAAATCGCAAGGCTCTGAGTTTGATCACGCGGTGTTGATTCTGCCTGCGCAGATGTCGCCAGTCATTACGCGTGAGCTGGTTTACACCGCTATCACCCGCGCCCGTAAGCGATTGTCGCTCTACGCTGATGAACGCGTGCTGGCGCAGGCGGTCACGACGCGCATTGAACGTCGCAGTGGGTTAAGTGCCATTTTTGAGTCAGTCTGAAACTCGCCCTCTCCCAATGGGAAAGGGCGTTTAGTTCACAGGTTTACCCCAGATCTGCCATCAGCACTTTTGAACGCCGCTGATAGTTGTACATCTCTTTTTTACTCTCAGGCAGTGAATCAATATCCACCGGCGTAAAGCCGCGTTCCTGGAACCAGTGAATGCTGCGCGTCGTGAGCACAAACAGCTTACTCAATCCAATTTGCCTCGCCTGGGCTGCAACACGTTCGAGCAGAACTTCGCCTCGTGATGAGCTGCGGTAATCGGGATGCACGGCCACGCAGGCCATCTCACCGATTTTTTCTTCCGGGAAGGGATAAAGTGCCGCACAGGCGATGGTCAGATTATCGCGCTGGATGATGGTGAACTTGTCGATTTCCATCTCCAGTTGCTCACGGGAGCGGCGCACCAAAATGCCCTGTTGCTCCAGCGGGCGAATCAGCTCCAGAATGCCGCCAATATCGTTGATGGTGGCGCGGCGAATTTGCTCCGCACTCTCCATCACGATCTGCGTGCCGATACCGTCGCGTGAGAACAACTCCTGCAACAATGCACCGTCTTCCTGATAGCTGATGAGATGGCTGCGACGTACGCCGCTGCGACAAGCTTTAACCGCGCCGCGCAGGAAGCGCACTGTCCCGGAGTGATAATCGCCTTCGGCTTCGAGCGTTTCGACGCGCGCCTGGGCTTCGTTAGGAAAGAGTTCAGAAACGATGTTCCCTTGTTCATCAAACACGCCCTGCGATGAACAGAATCCAATCATCTTTTCTGCTTTCAGTTTAATCGCCAGCTGTGTGGCGACCTCTTCAGAGGTGAGGTTGAAGCTCTCACCCGTCACGGAAACGGCAACCGGCCCCATCAAGACAATCGCGCCACTGTCCAGTTGACGATGAATCGCTTCTTCATCAATACGACGAATACGCCCGCTGTGACAGTAATCCACACCGTCATCCACGCCCAGCGGCTGGGAGATGATGAAATTGCCGCTGACCACGTTAATATGGGCGCCCTGCAACGGCGTATTGTTGAGGCTCATCGACAGGCGTGCGGTAATATCGAGCTGCAAAAGGCCGGCTGCTTGTTTCACCAGTTCCAGCGTTTTTGCGTCCGTCACCCGTGTATGTTTATGGTAAATCGGTTCGTGATGATGAGCCGCCAGGTTGGCGTCGATCTGTGGACGAGCGCCGTAGACGACGACCAGACGAATGCCCAGGCTGTGCAACAGGCCGATATCATTGACGATACTGGAAAAGTTTTCATGTTCAATGGCTTCGCCACCCAACATGATGACAAACGTTTTTCCCCGGTGGGTATTGATGTAGGGAACGGAATGGCGAAATCCCTGGACCAACTCGGTTCTACGTTCCTTTACCACGGCACAACCCTCAGTGAATGTTTATTCGTATTTTGTGTATTTTTATTCGATTATTGCCGCTCGTGCAAGCCTAAATTCTTAGTGAACCACAGAATTTATTGAGTGATGCGTGCGTTAACGTATGATTGTTTACCCTTTTATTGATGACAGGTTATGCGTCATTCGTTAAAGTTTTCGGTCAATTTGGACGTTTTACTTATTAATTTGATGTATTGCTCGGGAGAGGCATGTCGGGATCCAAAACAGCAATAAGCCGCCGCCGTTTGTTACAAGGGGCCGGGGCGATGTGGTTGCTAAGCGTCAGTCAGGTTGCACTTGCCGCCGCAAGCCATGTTGTGGCGGTGCGCGTCTGGCCGTCTTCGACGTATACCCGCGTGACGGTAGAGTCCAATCAGGTGCTGAAATATAAGCAATTTGCTCTCAGCAACCCGGAACGCGTCGTGGTGGATATCGAAGGGGTGAATCTGAACTCTGTGCTGAAAGGTATGAGCGCGCAGATCCGCGGTGACGATCCTTATATTAAATCCGCCCGTGTTGGCCAGTTTGATCCGCAAACCGTGCGAATGGTATTCGAGCTGAAACAGAACGTGAAGCCGCAACTGTTTGCGCTGGCACCGGTTGCCGGTTTTAAAGAGCGTCTGGTGATGGATCTCTATCCGGCAAATGCGACAGATATTCAGGATCCGCTGCTGGCTCTGCTCGAAGATTACAACAAAGGCGATCTCGACAGCCATGTCCCGCCTGCGCAAAGTGGCCCTCAGCCGGGTAAAGCAGGGCGCGATCGCCCGATCGTGATCATGCTCGATCCTGGACATGGCGGAGAAGATTCTGGCGCGGTGGGCAAATATCGCACGCGCGAAAAAGATGTGGTGCTACAAATTGGCCGGCGTCTGAAAGCGCTTATTGATAAAGAAGGCAATATGCGCGCGTATATGACACGAAATGAAGATGTCTTCATTCCGCTGAAAGTGCGGGTGGCCAAGGCGCAGAAACAGCGTGCTGACCTGTTTGTCTCCATTCACGCCGATGCCTTTACCAGCCGACAGCCCAGCGGTTCGTCCGTGTTTGCTCTCTCAACCAAAGGGGCGACCAGTACGGCGGCGAGATTATTGGCGGATTCCCAGAATGCCTCGGACCTTATCGGTGGGGTGAGTAAAAGCGGTGACCGTTATGTCGATCATACTCTGTTCGATATGGTGCAATCGCTGACCATTACCGACAGCCTGAAATTTGGTAAAGCGGTGCTGGGTAAACTTGGGAATGTGAACAAGCTGCACAAGAATAGCGTGGAACAGGCAGGGTTTGCGGTATTAAAAGCCCCGGATATCCCCTCGATCCTCGTCGAAACGGCGTTTATCAGTAACGTAGAAGAGGAGCGAAAGCTCAAGACGGCGAAATTCCAGCAGGAAGTGGCTGAGTCGATTCTGGCAGGGATAAAGGCGTATTTCTCGGATGGCGCAACGTTGGCCAGAAGAGGGTAGATTCTAAAGCCGGGTTCACGCCCGGCGAATCAGCAAATCACAAACTGCAGATACAAAAAAACACCCAGAAGGGTGTCTATTGTTTAGAAGAATTGGTTGCGGGGGCCAGATTTGAACTGACGACCTTCGGGTTATGAGCCCGACGAGCTACCAGGCTGCTCCACCCCGCGTCCGTCTTTTACTCTTCCATCGAGTAAATCTTCTCACTACTTATTCTACAGTTTAGTTGGTTGCGGGGGCCAGATTTGAACTGACGACCTTCGGGTTATGAGCCCGACGAGCTACCAGGCTGCTCCACCCCGCGTCCGGTTTTACTCTTCCATCGAGTAAACTAACTAACTGCTTTACTTCTTACGGCTTAATTGGTTGCGGGGGCCAGATTTGAACTGACGACCTTCGGGTTATGAGCCCGACGAGCTACCAGGCTGCTCCACCCCGCGTCCGTGGATGCGCACTATACTCGGATGACTTTTTGATGCAACCCTTTTTCAAAGAAAAAGTTAAATTAGTATGTAATTTGAACGACATCGGGCATTCGGGTTATTTAGTGCACAAAATCTGCCTTAGGGTGCGGTATCACATTTCCTTCGCTCTGGCGGTTTGTTATCTTCATTAAGAAGACATAGGGCAACTTTAAGACGAGATATAATGAAAGGACGTTGGGCGAAGTATCTGATGACGGGCGCAATGGTAGCGATTCTTGCGGCTTGCTCTTCCAAACCGACCGATCGCGGTCAGCAATATAAAGATGGGAAATTCTCTCAGCCTTTCTCTTTAGTTAACCAGCCAGATGCCGTCGGCGCACCGATCAATGCCGGTGACTTTGCCGAGCAGGTAAACCAGATCCGCAGCGCATCGCCACGTTTATATGGTTCGCAGAATAGCGTCTATAACGCTGTTCAGGACTGGTTACGTGCCGGGGGCGATACGCGCACCATGCGTCAGTACGGAATTGATGCCTGGCAGATGGAAGGTGCCGATAACTATGGCAACGTTCAGTTTACTGGTTATTACACGCCTGTCATCCAGGCGCGACACACCCGTCAGGGCGAATTCCAGTATCCTCTTTATCGTATGCCGCCAAAACGTGGGCGTCTGCCATCCCGCGCCGAAATCTATTCGGGTGCGCTGAACGAGACCTATGTGCTGGCCTACAGCAACTCCCTGATGGACAACTTCATTATGGACGTTCAGGGCAGCGGATATATTGATTTTGGTGATGGTTCGCCGCTCAACTTCTTCAGCTATTCCGGTAAAAATGGTCACGCGTATCGCAGCATTGGCAAAGTGCTGATCGACCGGGGCGAAGTAAAGAAAGAAGATATGTCGATGCAGGCGATCCGCGAGTGGGGCGAAAAACACAGCGAAGCCGAAGTGCGTGAGCTGCTGGAGCAGAATCCGTCCTTCGTATTCTTTAAGCCGCAAAACTATGCCCCTGTGAAAGGTGCAAGCGCCGTACCGTTAATTGGCCGCGCGTCGGTGGCCTCAGATCGATCCATTATTCCGGCAGGAACCACGCTGTTGGCCGAAGTCCCACAACTGGACAATAACGGTAAGTTCAGTGGTCAGTATGAGTTACGCCTGATGGTGGCGCTGGACGTAGGCGGCGCAATTAAAGGCCAGCACTTCGATATTTATCAAGGCGTGGGTCCTGATGCGGGCCATCGCGCGGGTTGGTATAACCACTATGGTCGCGTGTGGGTGTTGAAGCCTGCTCCTGGCGCAGGCAGCGTTTTCAGCGGCTGATTGTGGTAATATCGAGCACATAGTTTTCCTCCTTCCCCTAATGGGAGAAGGGCGGGGTGAGGGTAATTCCTCACCCTTTTTACATCTGAGGTCATATGTCTGTGGTAATCAGTGATGCCTGGCGTCAACGCTTTGGCGGTACGGCACGTTTATACGGTGAAAAAGCCCTGCAACTGTTTGCGGAGTCGCATGTCTGCGTCGTGGGCATTGGTGGGGTAGGGTCATGGGCGGCCGAAGCACTGGCGCGCACAGGTATTGGTGCAATCACATTGATTGATATGGATGATGTCTGCGTCACCAATACCAATCGTCAGATCCATGCGCTGCGCGATAGCGTCGGTCTGGCGAAATCAGAAGTCATGGCCGATCGCATTCGACTGATTAACCCTGAGTGCCGTGTGACGGTCATTGATGATTTCGTGACGGCAGAGAATGTCGCGGAATATATGAGCGCAGGTTTTAGCTATGTGATTGATGCGATTGACAGTGTCCGTCCCAAAGCGGCCCTGATTGCCTATTGCCGCCGCTATAAGGTTCCTCTGGTGACAACCGGCGGCGCGGGTGGACAGATTGATCCTACGCAGATCCAGGTCACCGATCTGGCGAAAACCATTCAGGATCCTCTGGCCGCAAAACTGCGTGAGAGGCTGAAGAGCGATTTCAACGTGGTGAAAAACAGCAAAGGAAAACTTGGCGTAGACTGCGTGTTCTCAACGGAAGCGCTGGTCTATCCACAGGCCGATGGCTCAGTTTGCGCCATGAAAAGCACTGCGGAAGGGCCAAAACGGATGGATTGTGCCTCCGGATTTGGCGCAGCCACGATGGTGACTGCGACTTTTGGCTTTGTGGCGGTGTCGCATGCGCTGAAGAAAATGATCGCCAAAGCAGACCGTCAGGCCTGAGCCTGTCGCGCCGCGTTTTGCACGGCTTCGCACAGCGCAGCAAGTCCCTGGCTGCGCGAGGCACTCAGCTGACCGCGCAGCCCCAGTTCATCAAACAGAGCCAGCGGATCGTTGTTAAGAAGATGATCCGCACTTTTGCCTTCCACCGCCGTTAACAACACGGCCAACAGACCGCGCACAATACGTCCCTCGCTGTCACCAAAGAAATGCAGCTCATTCCCTGATGCCCTCGCACCCAGCCAGACGCGGTTTTCGCAGCCTGCAATTTCTGTTGCCTGTGCTTTTAGCGCGTCGGAAAGCGGCGGAAGCTGTTTCCCGAGCATAATCAGCTGACGGTATTTATCTTCCCACTGCGTGAGCGGAATAAACGTTTGCCGTAGCGTCTCTTCAGTAATCACGCTGCCGAAGGGGTGTCCGGCTAAGGCTGAACTTGTCATTAATCCACCAAAAGTTGAAGGGCACGATCGACGGCGGCAACGAGGGCGTCGACGTCGTTTTGCGTATTGTAAGGCGCAAAAGAAGCGCGAAGCGTTCCGTCTACGCCGAGCGCGGCGAGAAGCGGCTGGGCGCAATGTTGTCCAGCGCGTAATGCGATGCCGTAACCCGCGAGCAAAGTCACCAAATCGCTATGATGTACCCCGGCAAAATCAAACGCCAGCAGGCTGGAATCCTGTACTCGGAAAGAGCGAAAACCAGGGCGTTTTTTCAGTTCTTCCTCAGCGAGTGTTGCCAGCCCGCGACTCCAGTTCTCTGCTTGCACAACGTCGGTTTGCGACAGCCATTCCAGTGCGGCGCTCAAGCCAATCACGCCCGCCACGTTTGGCGTCCCGGCTTCCAGACGATAGGGTATTTCTTGCGTTTTAAATCCGTCGAAAGTCACCTCGGTGATCATCTTGCCACCGCCCAACCATGGGCTCATTTGCGCCAACAGTTCAGCTTTGCCATACAACGCGCCGATGCCCGTTGGGCCATAGAGTTTGTGCGCGGAGAAGGCGTAGAAGTCGATATCCAGTTTTTGCACGTCAGCCGGAAAATGCACCACGCCCTGTGCGCCGTCGACCATCACGACAACATTGTTCGCATGTGCAATCTCAATGGCACGTGCGAGATCAGGGCAGCCCCCCGTAACGTTAGACATCTGCCCCAGCGCCAGAATCCGACTGCGCGAGGTGATGAGGTCAGGCAAGCAGGCAATATCTGGCAATAAATCTGCACCCAGCGGGAGCTTAACTACACGCGCGCCGGTTTGTTCTGCAACCATGAGCCACGGCACCAGGTTAGCGTGATGCTCTGCTTCGCTGACAATAATTTCATCACCAGGCTGCAGGCGCGGGCGCGCGTAGCATTGCGCGACCATATTGATGGCTTCTGTGGTGCCGCGCGTCCAGACGATATTTTTACCGCTTTCGGCATTTAACAACTCAGCCACCTGATCGCGCGCGGCCTCGTAACGTGCGGTCAATCGCTGGGCTTCTGCAAACTGGCTACGATGGACGTTTCCGGCGCTCAGGCTATAAAAATCCTGTGTTGCCTCGATAACGGCCAGCGGCTTTAAAGCCGTGGCAGCACTATCAAGATAAACACCGGCATCGGCCAGCGCGGGAAACTGCGCGCGAAAGTGCGCAGGGCTGAAAGCGTTCATAGAATTCCTCATTTCAATCACGGGATCGTCGCGCAAATTTCGCAAGAGGGCAAGGCAGTTGATCTGTATCGGAATTGTCTGCTTATCCTGGCACTCCCTGAGAAGCAGGTTATGCTGAATAGTGTTAGGCGAAAGCATAAGCCTGTTACTCATTAAGATTTTAATAGCATGAATTGCTAAAGGAGATAAATCATGAATAAGACTGCCGCAATCATCTCTGCCTGTGTAATGACCTTTGCGCTGAGCGCATGTTCCGGTAATAACTACGTTATGCACACCAATGATGGCCGCACCATCGTGTCAGATGGCAAACCTAAAACCGATAACGAAACCGGAATGATCTCGTATAAAGACGCGAACGGTAACAAGCAGCAGATTAACCGCTCTGATGTGAAAGAGATGGTAGAGCTGGATAAATAAGTCGCTGAATTTTAGCCAAAAAAAAGCACCGCAAATAGGCGGTGCTACATTAATCACTATGGACAGACAGGGTAAATGTACAGGAAGTGAAAAAAGGGTAGCTTTGCTACCATGATCTGAATAGCAGACCAATTGCAAACACAACAACACAACATCACAACCGCAAGCCAAAAGCCCTTCAGAACACGCATTCCAAAAAAAGCTTTTCGTTCCGGCTCAGGAAGTGCCGCCACTATAGGTATTTGCTGGTAGTTCCTCAACGGACAAATTATAATGGCTCAGATAAAAAAAACTAATAGGTTAAACGTTGTTTCCTATCTGTTAAATGCCATTAACATCTAAGCCTGAAAACCATGTCAAAGCGATTACCACCCTTAAATGCATTACGTGTTTTTGATGCCGCAGCGCGCCATCTTAGCTTCACGCGTGCGGCCGATGAGCTTTTTGTGACACAGGCCGCAGTAAGTCACCAAATCAAGTCACTTGAGGACTTTTTGGGGCTTAAGCTGTTCCGTCGTCGCAATCGTTCATTGCTTCTGACGGAAGAAGGCCAGAGCTATTTTCAGGATATTAAAGATATTTTTTCCCAGCTAACGGAAGCCACACGTAAACTTCAGGCGCGTAGTGCCAAAGGTGCGCTGACGGTCAGTTTATTACCCAGTTTTGCTATTCATTGGCTGGTGCCAAGACTCTCAAGCTTTAACTCAGCTTATCCGGAAATTGATGTCAGAATCCAGGCAGTAGACCGTCAGGAAGATAAACTCGCGGACGACGTCGACGTGGCGATCTTTTATGGTCGCGGCAATTGGCCGGGCCTGCGTGTCGAAAAATTATACGCAGAATATCTGCTGCCGGTCTGTTCACCTTTGCTGCTCACAGGCGACAAAGCGTTGAAAACACCTGCTGATTTAGCGCAACATACGCTTTTGCATGATGCTTCTCGCCGCGACTGGCAAACTTATACCCGCCAGTTGGGTCTAAACCATATAAATGTGCAGCATGGCCCCATCTTTAGTCACAGCGCGATGGTGTTACAGGCTGCCATACACGGGCAGGGCGTTGCGTTAGCGAACAACGTGATGGCTCAGTCCGAAATTGAGGCAGGCCGCCTGGTCTGCCCGTTTAATGATGTTCTGGTCAGCAAGAATGCTTTTTATCTGGTTTGTCATGACAGTCAGGCAGAACTGGGTAAAATAGCCGCCTTCCGGCAGTGGATACTGTTGAAGGCGGCACACGAACAAGAAAAATTCCGCTTTCGGTATGAGTAATCACTTCTTTTGTGTGCCGGGCACGCATAACTTTAGGACAGAGACATGACCAGCCGTTTCATGCTGATTTTTGCCGCAGTCAGTGGCTTTATTTTTGTCGCACTGGGCGCTTTTGGTGCGCATGTATTGAGCAAATCCTTAGGGGTTGTGGAGATGGGCTGGATTCAAACCGGCCTTGAATATCAAGCGTTTCACACGCTGGCCATCTTTGGGCTTGCAGTGGCAATGCAGCGCCGTATCAGCATTTGGTTTTACTGGAGCAGTGTCTTTATGGCGCTCGGAACCGTGCTGTTTAGCGGCAGTTTGTACTGCCTCGCACTTTCGCATTTACGCCTGTGGGCGTTTGTTACACCGGTCGGAGGCTTTAGCTTCCTGGCGGGTTGGGTATTAATGTTTATCGGAGCTATCCGTCTGAAACGCAAGGGCGTTGGTCATGAATAAGGTTGTTTTATATTGTCGCCCGGGGTTTGAGAAAGAGTGCGCCGCGGAAATCACTGATAAAGCGGCGCGCCGCGAGGTGTTCGGCTTTGCACGCGTGAAAGAGAACGCGGGCTATGTGGTCTTCGAGTGCTATCAGCCGGATGACGCCGACAAGCTGGTACGTGAGTTACCGTTCAGCTCATTAATTTTTGCCCGTCAGATGTTTGTTGCGGGTGAACTGTTGCGCGATCTGCCACCAGAGGATCGTATTTCGCCTATCTCCGGAATGCTGCAAGGCGTTGTGGAAAAGGGTGGCGATCTGCGCGTTGAAGTGGCTGATACCAACGAAAGCAAAGAGCTGATGAAGTTCTGCCGCAAATTGACCGTTCCGCTACGCGCGGCATTGCGCGAAGTGGGCGTGCTCACTAACTACGAGACGCCTAAGCGCCCTGTCGTTCATGTGTTCTTTATTGCGCCAGGCTGTTGTTATACGGGCTATTCCTACACGACAAACAATTCACCGTTTTATATGGGTATCCCGCGTCTGAGATTCCCTTCAGATGCGCCGAGTCGTTCCACGTTGAAACTGGAAGAGGCATTCCACGTCTTCATTCCTGCCGACGAGTGGGATGAACGCCTGGCGAACGGGATGCACGCGGTCGATCTGGGTGCTTGCCCTGGCGGCTGGACCTATCAGCTGGTGAAACGCAACATGTGGGTGGCTTCGGTAGATAACGGTCCGATGGCGCAAAGCCTGATGGATACCGGGCAGGTCACCTGGCTGCGTGAAGACGGCTTCCGCTATCGTCCGACCCGCAACAACATCACCTGGATGGTATGCGATATGGTTGAAAAGCCGGCAAAAGTGGCTGCATTGATGGCGACTTGGCTGGTGAACGGCTGGTGCCGTGAGACGATTTTTAACCTCAAGTTGCCAATGAAAAAGCGCTATGAAGAGGTGTCTCAAAACCTGGCATACATTCAGGAACAGCTGAATGCTCAGGGGATTAACGCTGAGATTCAGGCGCGCCAGCTCTATCATGACCGCGAAGAAGTGACGGTGCATGTCCGTCGCTGGTGGGCGGCTGTGGGTGGACGTCGCGACGAGCGATAAAGCCAGTGCCCTTCATTCTTCACGGATGAAGGGCGACTATTTTACTAACCTTAACTGCTGCAAATTCCCGTCTAGCTGTAAATCAATCTGTAATTTCGCCACATCCCGACAGATAAACGCCATCTCTTTATGTGCCTCCAGCTTCTTGCGCCACTTTTCGGGTACGTCATCTATATGTGCGTAAATCCCTTCGAGATCCTGAAAATCGGTCAGCAGCTGTGCGGCACTTTTGGGACCAATGCCCGCGACGCCCGGGACTTTTGAACTGCTGATCCCAGCTAGTCCCCAGTAGTCAGGGAGTTGCTGAGGCGACACGCCAAACTCGCTGGCGATAAACGGCGCATCAAGCCAGCGTTTCTGGAAATAATCACGAATGCGGATGGTGGGGGAAAGCAGCTGGCAATAGCCTTTGTCGGTCGAAACAATTGTCGCCTGATGGCCCGCACCCGCCACTTTTATCGCCAGCGTAGCTGCCAGATCGTCAGCTTCATTTCCTTGTGCGCCCCAGCAGGGAACGCCGCGGTGTTCGAACGCTGCGCGGATAGTAGGCATCTCGGCATGCAGGTCATCGGGCATGGGCGCACGTCCAGCTTTATAGTCCGGTAAAAGCTGATGACGCCAGCCAGTGTTACGGGCTTCATCATCGAAGACGGCAACCACATGGGTCGGCTGACTGTGGCGAATAAGCTGTTCCAGCGCGTTCAGGCAAGTGTCCTTGCAGGGCGTGCCTTGTACCGCATGAATACGGCGGATTAGATTTAACGCATCAACAATCAGCAAATGAACGGCCACAGACATTCTCCCTTTTATCCATTCGATTAAGGGTAACACTGCGAAGAGAAGGAAACTATGAAAGGCGGAGATAACGGGAAGGTGCCTCGCAGAACGAGGCACCTTTTGACTTAATCGCAGGTCACGATTTTCATCGCCAAACCGCCACGAGAGGTTTCGCGGTATTTGGCATTCATGTCTTTGCCCGTTTCATACATCGTTTCGATAACTTTATCGAGACAGACGCGCGGCTCGCTGGTGCGGCGTAGCGCCATACGCGAAGCGTTGACCGCTTTAACGGAGGCAATCGCATTACGCTCAATGCAAGGCACCTGAACCTGTCCGGCGACGGGATCGCAGGTCAGCCCCAGGTTGTGCTCCATACCGATTTCTGCTGCGATGCAAACCTGCGTCGGGCTACCGCCCAACAGCTCAGTAAGGCCTGCTGCTGCCATTGAGCAGGCAACGCCGACTTCGCCCTGACAGCCAACTTCAGCGCCAGAAATGGACGCGTTCATCTTGTAAAGTGAGCCAATCGCGCTGGTCACCAGCAGATAGCGCGCCAGTGAGTTGGCGTTAACTTCACGGATAAACTTATCGTAATAAGCCAGAACCGCCGGAACGATACCGCACGCGCCATTAGTCGGTGCAGTTACCACGCGACCACCCGCAGCGTTTTCTTCATTTACCGCCAGCGCGAACATGTTGATCCAGTCAACAACGGCCATCGGGTCGGTCGTGGTTTTGTCGGTGCTGACCAGCATACGGCGCAGCGCAGCGGCACGACGCGGAACGCGCAGTTTGCCCGGCAAAACGCCTTCGGTGGTAATGCCGCGTTCAATACCGCCACGCATCACATCCCAGACGTTATTGAAGTGCTGCTCGAGCTCTTCTTTGCTGTGCAGCGCCAGTTCGTTTTTCATCATCAGGCCGGAGAGCGACAGGCCCGTTTCCTGGCAGTGACGTTGTAAATCCGCCGCGTTTTTGTACGGATAAGGCACGGCAACGGATGAATCACTCGACTGACCAAAGTGCTCTTCGTCGACGATAAAACCACCGCCGATGGAATAGTAAGTCTGGCTGTGAATAGCCTTTTCGCCTGCCAGCGCGGTAATACGCATACCGTTCTCGTGCAGGGAGAGGTTGTCGGCATGAAAATTCATGCACTTATCAACCGGGAATTCCACTTCATGCTCGCCGTTTGCCAGAAGCAGGCGGCCATGAGTGTTTACGTCCTGGATAAAACCAGGGATGGCATCAATGTCGACACTGTCCGGCAGGTTACCCGCCAGGCCCATAATGATGGCGATATCGGTGTGGTGGCCTTTACCCGTCAGGGAAAGGGAACCGTATACATCAACAACCACGCGCGTTACGTCGTGCAGAATGCCGCGTGCAATCAAGTCATCCGTGAATTGTTTACCGGCTTTCATCGGCCCGATAGTGTGAGAGCTGGAAGGACCAATACCGATTTTAAAGATATCGAATACGCTAATCATGATGCGTCCATTGCTTTCAGTCAGAGGAAGAGTGCGCCGTCCAAAGACGGCGCGGGAGGTATTAGCTGAACAGCGAGAAGAAGATAGCGGAGATAGCAATCAGACCCATAATCACAACGAATACGTTGCTGACGTGGCCGCTGTACTTACGCATCGCCGGAACTTTCTGAATCGCATACATCGGCATCAGGAACAGAATCATCGCAATGATTGGGCCGCCCAGGGTTTCGATCATGCCGAGAATGCTCGGGTTCATGGTCGCTACCGCCCAGGTGGTCAACAGCATGAACAATGCAGTGATTTTGTTCAGTTTGTTGATTTCAATGCTTTTGCCTTTACCACGCAGAGATTTAATCACCATACCGTTGAAGCCTTCACGTGCGCCGAGGTAGTGACCCAGGAAGGATTTGGTAATAGCGATAATCGCGATGATTGGCGCCATCCAGGCAATCAACGGTGCGTTAAAGTGGTTAGCCAGGTAAGACAGAATTGAAATGTTCTGTGCTTTTGCTGCTGCCAGATCCGCTGGGGACAGGCTCAATACACAGCTGAAGACGAAGAACATAACGGTAATGACCATCATGACGTGAGCGCGTGCCAGGATGCTGGAGCATTTCTTCTCTGCGCCCTGACCGTATTCTTCACGTTTCGCGACTGCGAAAGAAGAGATGATCGGGGAGTGGTTGAAGGAGAAGACCATAACCGGTATAGCCAGCCACAGGGTCATCCATAAACCGTTACCGGTGGCAGACGCACTGCTGAAGGAGAGGGTTTCCAGCGCTGAGCTGTTCCACTGTGGGATCAGGTAGCATGCCAGGATCATCAGGGCAATCACGAACGGGAACACCAGAATACTCATCGCTTTTACGATCATCTGCTCGCCGAAACGAACGATGGTCATCATGCCCAGGATCAGAATCAGAGACAGAATCGCACGCGGTGGTGGCGTCATGTGCAGCTGGTGCGTCATGAAGCTTTCCACGGTGTTGGTGATCGCCACGCTGTAAACCAGCAGAATCGGGTAGATAGCGAAGAAGTAAAGCAGGGTAATCAGTTTACCTGCGCCAATACCAAAGTGTTCTTCAACAACTTCAGTGATGTCTTCGCCTGGGTTTTTGCCGGAAAGAACAAAACGGGTGAGGCCGCGGTGTGCAAAGTAAGTCATCGGGAAGGCAATGATTGCCATGATGATCAGCGGAATCAGACCGCCAACGCCTGCGTTAATTGGCAGGAAAAGAACGCCAGCACCGATTGCTGTACCGTACAGGCCCAGCATCCACATGGTGTCCGTTTTGCGCCATCCACTTCTGGATTCTGTTGAAGCAATGGTGCTGGTTTGAGTGGTTTCCATCTATTTCTCCTGGAGGAAGCAATTTGTCAGGTTTCTGGTCAAATCCATTAAAAAAACGCCTGACGGTAATATGAAATTCGTTTAGTGACGGTTTTTTTATAATTTTTCCCCGTAACTATTTGCGGGCGGAAAGATACATTTAAGTAATGAATGTATCAGTGATCCTGATCCCAAATGCAATAATCCACTTATGATGTGGGCATTATTAGACCAAAAAACTGTAATTAAAACGCCAAAGCGGATTTACGGGCGCGAAGGCTACCATTAACGACATATGGCCGGATAGCTTAGTGCTCCATATACGCGTGATTGGCTGTAAACATTGGCTTTTTTAGTTTTATCTGGTGGGTAATTTAGATTAATGCTGATAATTGACGGTTTGAAAATGTAGGTAATCGTTTGCGTGCAAGTCGAAAATGTAAATCAGATAAGTAATACCTATGATTAATCAGATGAAATTAAAAAGCCGGGTGAAAACCCGGCTTGGAATAGTGCAGTAGATTATGCGGCTACGCGCAAATTTCGTAGCAAGGGATATAGGCAGAGCCGGGCAGCTTCATTCGATGCTGTGCGACAAAGCCCTGTAGCAGGTCGTCCATGCGACGCATCATCTCGCTATCGCCGTGGATTTTGTACGGACCAAACTCTTCAATGGCGCGAATGCCCACCTCTTTGACGTTGCCCGCCACGATGCCGGAGAACGCACGACGCAGGTCTGCCGCCAGTACTTCAACCGGCTGATCCGGATACAGTTTAAGATTGGCCATATTTTCATGGGATGGCTCAAACGGCATTTGCAGATCCGGTGGAATACGAATTGACCAGTTAAAGCTGTAGGCATCACCCGTGTCGCGGCGGTTTTCTTTCACCAGCGGCATCGCTTTTTTCATCTGACGCGCCACTTCTGCCGCATCGTCAACAATAATGCGGTAATGGCTACGCGCCGCTTCGCCGAGCGTATGGACAATAAATTCATCCAGGACGCGGAAATAGTCCGCGCTCTCTTTAGGGCCGGTCAGGATCAACGGAAGAACCTGGTTTTTATTGGCCGGATTCATCAGGATACCCAGCAGGTAAAGCAGTTCTTCAGCGGTACCCACACCACCCGGGAAGATGATTATCCCGTGCGCGATACGCACGAACGCCTCAAGACGTTTTTCGATATCCGGCATGATAATCAGTTCATTAACCAGCGGATTCGGCGGTTCAGCGGCAATAATAGACGGTTCGGTCATACCAATAAATCGGCCTTCTTTATAACGCTGCTGCGCGTGGCCAACCGCCGCGCCTTTCATTGGGGCTTCCATCGCGCCTGGGCCGCAGCCGGTACAAATATTCAGTTCGCGCAGTCCCAGCTGTGTGCCAACCCGGCGGGCGTACAGATATTCAGTTTCATTGATGGAGTGGCCGCCCCAGCAGACGACCATGTTCGGCGCTTCGCCCACGTGCAGAGCACGGGCGTTACGTAGAATAGAGAACACCAGGTTAGTCATGTGGACCGAGCTTTCCAGATTTAGATGCTGGAAACGACCGGCGTTGTGAATTTGTCCGTTAACAAACAGGATATCGCGCAGGACGGCGAACAGGTTGGCCTGCAATGAGCGAATAATTCGCCCGTCGACAAAGGCATCTTCCGGTGGGTTAATCACTTCAAGCTTTACGCCACGTTCGCGGCGTAACACGTTGATATCAAAACTTTCAAAACGAGACAGCAGCTCTTTGCTGTTATCTGTCAGACTTCCGGAGTTCAGAACGGCAAGTGAACAGTTGCGAAACAGTTGATACAGGTCACTGCTGGCCGTGCGTTTAAGCATGTCCACTTCCAGCTGCGACAACATATCCATTGAGCCAAGCGGGCTAATATGTGTAATCAAGTGAGCTCCTTATGGGACGAAGATCTTCTTTCCCTGTTGATTACAATAGCCCTGGCTTATGACGTTTCACAACCTCAAGCGCGGAATGAACCGCGCAAATCGTGAAAAAAATTACTGACGGACCAGACGGCCAATCGCGGGAACAAAATCGGTGTTGGTGCGCCACGGGTTAATATCCAGGCCGCCGCGACGGGTGTAACGCGCATAGACGCTCAGTTTTTCCGGCTGGCAGAAGCGCTGAATATCATTAAAGATACGCTCTACGCACTGCTCGTGGAATTCGTTGTGATGACGGAACGACACCAGATAGCGGAGCAGTTTTTCCCGGTCAATTTTCGGGCCACGATACTGAATCTGCACCGAGCCCCAGTCTGGCTGATGGGTGATCAGACAGTTCGATTTCAGTAAATGGCTAACCAGCGTCTCTTCCACCACTTTGCTGTCGGTGGCGTTTTCGAGATAATCAGTGCTGAATTCGTAGTTGTCGATTTCAATCTCCTGATCGTCAAGGCAGGCGCCATGGAAGTGGGCGATGGGCTGTCCTTCCAGCTCGTGCAGACGATACAAGGCCACCGTCACGTTGCCCTGCGCACAGGCGCTGAGATCGCGCTCAAGCGTACGTTGCACGTCATCCCAGGAATCAAATCGTGTCTGATTAAAGCTGTTCAGGTAAAGCTTGAAGCTTTTGGATTCCACCAGATTCACGCTGGCGTAATCCAGCTCAACGTGACCTACGGCCACCTGTGGCAAGCCGCGCGCATTCAGCCAGGAGAGTTCATAAAGCGTCCAGATATCGCCGCCGACAAAAGGTAGCGCGTCGGCGCGCAGCCCGAGTGGATCGCGATTAAGACTGCGCGGAACGCCTTGCAGCAGGCTAGCGTCGTAGGTGTCGCGGTAATCGGTTGTTTTGCCCAGCGTTAAACCCGTTAACGCCTGATGATTTTCGTAAGACATGTTTCATTGCCACTTTGCAGGTACACTATAAACCCAAGTTTATCCTGTCTGACGTGAAGAGAGAAATCGGTGGATATTGAGACTGCAAATGCCCTGACGGCATTCACTGCACGCTATTGCGACGCATGGCATGAAATGAATGGAACGTGGCCGCAAAGTGAAGAGTTATATGGGGTGCCGTCGCCATGCATTATCACCACGATGGACGACAAAATTCTCTGGCAGCCCCAGCCGTTCTCACTTGAGCAGACTGTAAATGCAGTTGAGCGCGCAATGGACATCGTGGTACAGCCAGCGGTTCATGCGTTTTACACCACACAGTTTGCCGGGGATATGCAGGCTCGTTTCGCCAATGAGACGATGACGCTGCTCCAGACCTGGAGCGAAAATGATTTCCAGCGGGTTCAGGAGAATCTGATTGGGCATCTGGTGACGCAAAAGCGCCTGAAACTTGCCCCGACGCTCTTTATCGCCACGCTGGACAGCGAACTGGATGTGATTGCTGTCTGTAATCTGAATGGTGAAGTCATTAAAGAAACGCTCGGCACCCGCAAACGCGACGTTCTCGCGCCCTCACTTGCGGATTTCCTTAATCAACTCGAGCCGGTTTTGTAATCCAACGCCGTACGTCTTTTGTGAGAGATCTCTTACACGGGCTGTGAGAGATCGCCGTTACATGCGGCTTTGATTTCGTAAGTCTCCTCATTAAATTCGTTTACTTTCAATTGATTGATATGAATTTTAAGCGCTTTTATTGTGAGTGGGCTTGCTGTGAGCCTCTTCGGATGGGTTGTAAGACGAAGCGGAATGGGTAATCCTATACAGGTCGACAGGATGCCGACACGAGAAGCGAACATCAGGATGATGACGTTTTTCACCGAGGATACGTCAGGATGGCGCTGCAGGAAGGCTTAAGGATGAAGCAAAAAGGATCACGCAGGACGCGTAAGGGACACCTCCAGGAAGGAGAAAGAGAACCGGTCAGGATGCCCGGTGGGTCAGGAAGATCAGGACGTTTCGGGATGAAACATTCACATCAGGATGATGTGAGCAGGATGCGCGGTTTACGGACGACCAGGCCCTCGGGCCACAGGAAAAGTTGTCACGGACGAGCAGGGAGCACAAATTGTAGCTGGAATGCTGCGAAACGAACCGGGAGCACTGTTTATACAGTGCTCCCTTTTTTTGTTTCTGCGTCACGCAATGCTATGCTGCGCGCCGTTCAGTTTTTCAGTTGAGGTATTTATGACGCATCACGACAGCGTTCGTGCTCAGTTGCACGCTATCGAATCCCTTTTGCGCCACCACCAGCTGTGGCAAGAAATGGCGCCGCATGCAGAGGCTTTCGAAAGCACGCAGCCATTTTGCCTGGATACGCTCGAGCCTTTCGAGTGGCTACAATGGGTGCTGATTCCCCGCCTGCACGCCTTGCTGGACGGCGGTCACCCCCTTCCGCATGATTTTGCCGTTAGCCCCTATTATGAAATGGCGCTCGATACGTCCCACCCGCAACGGGAAGGGGTATTGATTGAGCTGCAGCGTCTGGACAAACTCTTTGCCGGAAATAACGTATGACCATTGAGATCCTGTATCAGGATGAATGGATCGTTGCCGTTAACAAGCCGTCAGGCTGGTTGGTTCACCGTAGCTGGCTGGATCGCGATGAAAAAGTCGTGGTAATGCAAACCGTGCGCGACCAGATTGGTCAGCACGTTTTTACCGTACACCGCCTCGACAGACCCACGTCCGGCGTTTTGCTGATGGGCCTTTCCAGCGAAGCCGGACGTTTGCTCTCCCAGCAGTTCGAGCAGCATCAAATTCAAAAGCGCTACCACGCTATCGTGCGTGGCTGGCTGATGGATGAAGCGACGCTCGATTATCCGTTGGTTGAAGAGCTGGATAAAATCGCAGACAAATTTGCCCGCGAAAACAAAGATCCTCAGCCTGCAGTGACGGATTACCGTGGTCTTGCCACCGTTGAAATGCCCGTTGCGACAGGGAAGTTCCCAACGACACGTTATGGTTTGGTAGAACTGGAACCCAAAACTGGACGTAAACACCAGTTGCGTCGCCATCTTTCTCACCTGCGTCATCCGATTATTGGTGACAGCAAACACGGCGATTTGCGCCAGAACCGCAGTGCGGCCGAGCACTTTGGTTGTGACCGATTGATGCTACACGCCAGCCAGCTCAGCCTGACGCACCCTTTTACCGGCGAACCGCTGGTGATTCGTGCGGGTCTGGACGATGTATGGATGCAGGCGCTATCACAGTTTGGCTGGCTGGGACAACTCCCCGAAAATGAAAGGGTTGAGTTTGTCGCCAGCAACGTTCAGGATGAACAGCAAGAGCAATAATCGAGGGCGTTAAGCATGGCTGAAGTCGGAATTTTTGTCGGCACGATGTACGGCAACTCGCTACTGGTGGCCGAAGAAGCCGAAGCGATCCTGGCCGGGATGGGCCATAAAGCGACCGTCTATGAAGATCCGGATCTGGCCGACTGGGAAAAGTACAAAAATCAGTATGTGCTGGTGGTGACTTCTACAACCGGACAGGGCGATCTGCCCGACAGCATCGTTCCGCTTTTCCAGGGCATCAAACATAAGCTGGGTTATCAGCCTGATGTTCACTACGGTATTATCGCTCTGGGTGACAGCAGTTATAGCCATTTCTGCGGCGGCGGTAAGCAGTTTGACGCGCTACTGCAGGAGCAAAGCGCTCAACGCGTCGGCGATATGCTGATGATTGATGCAAGCGAGCATCCTGAGCCTGAAAGTGAATCAAACCCCTGGGTCGAAAACTGGGGCTCGTTACTCAAATAATCTTTCGCCCTCCCATCTGCGGAGGGCGTTATCCTCGCGTCAAGCGACCTGATTCACACTCTTCTGTTTACTTCTCTCTCTTTATTCCCGTATCTGCGTTTTCGTGAAGTCCCTTCCATTGCGTTGTGCTTATGCCTCAAACAACCTCAAACAAGCCCGTCAATGTTGTGTCGTTGCACGGTGAGAGGGGCGAGAGTCCTTACATATACTTTCCTCGTCAGTTACCAAAAAGGCAGTTAGACACAATAAAACGGCACAAAGCCGTACCAAAACTGCAAACACTAACCTCTCATTCTGATTACCCTACAGGTTGTGCCGTACAGAATGAACCTGGCGAAAGCTACGATTCAGGAGTGCAACAATGAGTACATTAAGCCACGCGGCGAGCAGCGCTGAGAAGCGCACCAATGCTCGCTACTGGATAGTGGTGATGCTGTTTATCGTCACGTCCTTCAACTATGGCGACCGCGCCACACTGTCGATTGCCGGTTCCGAAATGGCAAAAGACATTGGTCTCGATGCGGTCGGTATGGGATATGTCTTCTCTGCATTTTCTTGGGCCTACGTGATTGGCCAAATCCCAGGCGGCTGGCTGCTTGACCGCTTCGGCTCAAAACGTGTCTATTTCTGGTCCATCTTTATATGGTCCCTGTTTACGCTGTTGCAGGGCTTTGTCGATGTCTTCAACGGTTTCGGCATTATCATTGCACTCTTCACCTTACGTTTCCTGGTGGGGCTGGCCGAAGCGCCATCATTCCCGGGTAATAGCCGTATCGTCGCCGCCTGGTTTCCCGCTCAAGAAAGGGGCACGGCAGTCGCGATTTTTAACTCTGCACAGTATTTCGCGACGGTGATTTTCGCGCCGATCATGGGCTGGTTAACGCATGAAGTGGGCTGGTCACATGTGTTCTTCTTTATGGGCGGCCTTGGGATCATCATCAGCTTTGTCTGGCTTAAAGTGATCCACGAACCCAATCAACATCCGGGCGTAAACAAGAAAGAGCTGGAATACATTGCTGAAGGCGGTGCGCTGATCAACATGGATCAGAAAAGTACCAAAGAAAAAGTACCGTTCAGCCAAAAATGGGGCCAGATCAAACAGCTTATCGGCTCGCGCATGATGATCGGCATCTACCTCGGTCAATACTGCATCAACGCTTTGACTTACTTCTTTATTACCTGGTTCCCGGTGTATCTGGTGCAGGCACGCGGTATGTCGATTCTGAAAGCGGGCTTTATCGCCTCTGTCCCTGCGGTGTGCGGCTTTATCGGCGGCGTGCTGGGCGGGGTGATTTCAGACTGGCTGATGCGGCGTACCGGATCGCTCAACATTGCGCGTAAAACGCCGATTGTGTTGGGGATGCTGCTCTCGATGTCGATGGTGTTCTGTAACTACGTCGACGTGGAGTGGATGATTGTCGGCTTTATGGCGCTGGCGTTCTTCGGCAAAGGCATTGGCGCATTGGGTTGGGCGGTCATGGCGGATACGGCGCCGAAAGAGATCAGCGGTCTCAGCGGCGGTCTGTTCAACATGTTCGGCAATATCTCCGGGATCGTCACACCGATTGCGATTGGTTATATCGTCGGCACCACCGGATCGTTTAATGGGGCGCTCATCTATGTTGGCGTTCACGCTCTGGTCGCAGTCTTGAGCTATCTGGTGCTGGTGGGCGATATCAAACGTGTGGAATTGAAACCTGTTGTGGGGCGCACATGATGAATACGCAATCCAGCCCAGTAATTACCGATATGCAGGTCATTCCGGTGGCCGGCTACGACAGTATGCTGCTCAATATTGGCGGCGCGCATAATGCGTATTTCACGCGCAATATCGTGATTCTCACCGACAGCGCCGGGAACACCGGCGTAGGGGAAGCGCCAGGCGGTGAAGTGATTCTCCAGACGCTGCTTGATGCCATTCCGATGGTCATCGGTCGGGAAATTGCCCGACTGAACAACGTGGTGCAGCAAGTGCACAAGGGCAATCAAGCCGCCGATTTCGATACGTTCGGCAAAGGCGCCTGGACGTTTGAACTGCGCGTGAACGCTGTCGCCGCGCTAGAAGCGGCGCTGCTGGACCTTCTCGGAAAAACGCTGAACGTCCCGGTGTGTGAACTGCTCGGCCCGGGCAAACAGCGCGATGCGGTGACGGTGCTGGGGTATCTCTTCTACGTGGGCGATCGCACTAAAACCGATCTGCCGTATCTGGAAAACACTGCGGGCAATCATGACTGGTACCACTTGCGTCACCAGGAGGCACTGACCCGCGACGCGGTGGTTCGTCTCGCAGAAGCCGCACAGGATCGCTATGGGTTTAAAGACTTCAAACTGAAGGGCGGCGTACTGCCGGGTGAGCAGGAAATCGAGGCCGCTCGCGCACTCAAGAAACGTTTCCCGGATGCGCGTATTACCGTCGATCCCAACGGGGCGTGGCTCCTGGATGAAGCCATTTCCCTGTGCAAAGGGCTGAACGATGTGCTGACCTATGCGGAAGATCCTTGTGGCGCGGAACAGGGTTTTTCAGGACGCGAAGTGATGGCTGAATTCCGTCGCGCAACAGGATTGCCGGTGGCGACCAATATGATCGCCACCAACTGGCGAGAAATGGGTCACGCGGTCATGCTGAATTCAGTCGATATTCCGTTGGCCGATCCGCATTTCTGGACGCTTTCAGGCGCAGTGCGTGTCGCGCAACTCTGCGACGACTGGGGCCTGACCTGGGGTTGCCACTCCAATAATCATTTTGATATCTCACTGGCGATGTTCACGCACGTTGGTGCCGCTGCGCCGGGTACGCCAACGGCCATCGACACCCACTGGATTTGGCAGGAGGGCGACGCGCGCCTGATCAAAAATCCCCTTGAGATTAAAAACGGCAAAATCGCCGTACCGGATGCACCGGGATTAGGCGTCGAACTGGACTGGGATCAAATCCATAAGGCGCATGAGCTTTACAAGAAGTTGCCAGGCGGCGCGCGTAATGACGCTGGTCCGATGCAATATCTTGTTCCCGGCTGGACATTTGACCGCAAACGCCCTGCGTTCGGTCGCCACTGATTAAAAGGATGGAATGATGAGCACTTTCTCTACCCCTGTTGTGACGTCAATGCAGATTGTCCCGGTGGCGGGCCACGACAGCATGCTGATGAATCTAAGCGGCGCACATGCCCCGTTCTTTACCCGCAACATCGTCATCATCAAAGACAACTCAGGCCATACCGGCGTGGGCGAAATTCCGGGCGGCGAGAAGATCCGCAAAACTCTGGAAGACGCGATCCCATTAGTGGTGGGTAAAACGCTTGGCGAATACAAAAACGTCTTAAACGTGGTGCGTAACACCTTTGCCGATCGTGATGCGGGCGGTCGAGGGCTACAAACATTTGACCTGCGCACCACCATTCATGTGGTGACGGGGATCGAAGCGGCGATGCTGGATCTGCTGGGGCAGCATCTCGGCGTTAACGTCGCCTCATTGCTGGGCGAAGGCCAGCAACGGAGCGAAGTCGAAATGCTCGGCTATCTGTTCTTCGTGGGCGATCGCACACTGACGCCGCTGGAATACCAAAGCCAGCCGGACGAAAAATGCGACTGGTATCGTCTGCGTCACGACGAAGCCATGACGCCGGATGCGGTGGTACGACTGGCTGAAGCCGCCTACGAAAAATATGGCTTTAACGATTTCAAACTGAAAGGCGGCGTTCTGGCTGGGGAGGAAGAGGCTGAGTCGATTGAAGCCCTGGCGAAGCGCTTCCCGCAGGCGCGCGTCACGCTCGATCCCAACGGTGCCTGGTCGCTCAATGAAGCCATCAGTATTGGTAAGCGGCTGAAAGGCGTGCTGGCCTATGCCGAAGATCCGTGTGGCGCTGAGCAAGGGTTTTCCGGTCGTGAAGTGATGGCCGAATTCCGCCGGGCGACGGGTCTACCAACGGCGACAAATATGATTGCCACCGACTGGCGTCAGATGGGGCACACCCTTTCGCTGCAATCGGTTGATATTCCGCTGGCCGATCCGCATTTCTGGACCATGCAAGGCTCGGTTCGCGTGGCGCAAATGTGCCACGAATTCGGGCTGACCTGGGGCTCGCACTCGAACAACCACTTTGATATCTCGCTGGCGATGTTTACCCATGTAGCTGCTGCTGCGCCAGGGAAAATCACCGCTATCGACACCCACTGGATCTGGCAGGAGGGCAACCAGCGCCTGACCAAACAGCCGTTCGAGATCAAAGGCGGAATGGTAAAAGTACCCACCGCGCCAGGCTTAGGCGTCGAACTCGATATGGATCAGCTAATGAAAGCGCACGAGCTGTATCAGAAGCATGGCCTGGGCGCACGTGATGATGCGATGGCGATGCAGTATTTAATCCCGGACTGGACCTTTAATAATAAGCGTCCTTGCATGGTGCGTTAGGTGTGAATGCCGGTTCCTGCGGGAGTCGGCATTTTTGCACTCCGCACGGGTGTATGCTCAACGAAGTTAACAGGCGTAAGGATGGCTTATGAAAATTGTAATCGCACCGGACTCGTATAAGGAAAGTTTGAGTGCTCTTGAGGTGGCGACGGCGATCGAGCAGGGATTTAGCGAGATCTTTCCTTCGGCGCAGTATGTCAAATTACCGGTAGCCGACGGCGGCGAAGGCACGGTCGAAGCGATGGTGGCGGCCACGCAGGGCAAAATCATTAACGTCCAGGTCACCGGGCCGTTGGGCGAAAACGTTGAAGGGTTCTACGGATTATCCGGTGATGAACAAAGCGCGTTTATCGAAATGGCTGCAGCGAGCGGCCTGGAGCTTGTCGCCTCATCCTTACGTAACCCACTCAAAACCACCTCCTGGGGCACAGGCGAACTCATTCGTCATGCCCTGGATGCGGGGGTAAAACACATCATTATTGGTCTTGGCGGAAGTGCCACTAACGACGGCGGAGCCGGAATGGTGCAGGCGCTGGGGGCGAAATTGCTGAACGCCCAAGGCCATCAAATTGGGCACGGCGGCGGCGAACTGGGCACGCTGGCATGCATTGATACCAACACGTTAGATACCCGTCTGGCGGAGTGCTGCATCGAAGTGGCATGCGATGTCACCAACCCGTTAACCGGCGATGAAGGCGCATCAGCGGTGTTTGGCCCGCAAAAAGGGGCAACCCCGGAAATGGTCAGTAAGCTGGATCAGTCCCTGGCGCACTTTGCGCGAATCATCTCCCGCGATCTGGATAAAGACGTGCTCAATCTTGCGGGTGGCGGCGCAGCGGGTGGCATGGGCGCAGCGCTGTACGCGTTTTGCGGCGCGGAGTTACGCCAGGGCATTGAGATTGTCACCGACGCTTTGCATCTGGATAAGCACGTTGCTGATGCCGACTTAGTGATCACCGGCGAAGGGCGCATCGACAGCCAGACGATACATGGCAAAGTGCCGGTCGGCGTGGCGAAAGTCGCCAAACGTTACAACAAGCCCGTGATCGGTATTGCGGGGAGCTTGACGGCGGATGTTGGCGTGGTGCATGAGCACGGCATCGACGCGGTGTTCAGCGTGATTTATAGCGTTTGTTCACTGGAAGAGGCGTTAGAAAATGCCGCAGAAAACGTGCGCATGACCGCGAGAAATATCGCGGCGACATTGCTGGCGGGAAAGGGGATGTAATATCCCCTGATTTTCTTATCCCAGCATTTTTCTCGCTTCGCGCGTAACGTTATCCATTTCATCCAGCAATTCGAGAAACTCTGGCTCCAGCTCTGACTCAGGCGTACCCGAACGCAACTGCTGCTCAAGCAACTGGCAGAGACTTTTCAGGCGCGGCACGCCGCTGTAGCTGCAACTGCCGTGCAATTTATGAATGGCCTCAAGCAGATCTTCAGGGTTTTCACCCACCAGCTGTTCTTCTACTTTATTCCGGATTTCCGGCAGGAAGGCGATCAGCATTTGCAGCATCTCTCGCGCTAAATCCGGTTTACTCGCCGCCTGATGCAGAGCCAGTTGCCAGTCGAGCGTGGCATCAGGATTAAAGGTCATTTCCACGGGTTCTGACGGGGCAATGTAGGCGCCCCCCGCGAGGCCGGGTTTATAGCGTAACAGCAAGCTGTGCAGCTTCTCTTCGTCGATCGGTTTCGCCAGATAATCATTCATTCCGGCACTCAACAGCTTCTCTTTTTGCCCCGCCATGGCATGAGCCGTCACTGCAATCACCGGTGTTTGCTGCTGATGTGGGAGCTGGCGAATCAACTCACAGGCGCGAATGCCATCCATGTCCGGCATCTGAATATCCATCAGTATCAGATCAAATTGCATCTGCTTCGCATGTTCCACCGCCTGTGCGCCGCTGCTGCATAGCTCAACGTGCTGCACCTGATCTTCCAGTAACACACCGATGAGTTTGAGGTTGGCCGGATTGTCATCGACAGCCATGACGCTCATTGGCAGTTTGTGGTCATCATGAGCGACGGGGAGTGCATGATGATTGATGCGGCAATATTCGGTCAGCGCTGGAAGTAGACGTGTTGCGGTCAGCGGTTTTAACAGACAGGCAGCCGCACCGTCATTTTTTAGCTCCTCCGCGTTCAGCTGCGCGTGACACGGCAGCGCCAGAAGCAGGTAATCGGTCATGGAAGCGGCTTTCGCCAGCCGCTCCTGCTGCATCGTCAGTTCGCCCGTAAAAGTGACCGGAATGCCCATCAGCAAAATGTCGTAATGATCGACGGCGAGGGCAGAGAACGTGGGGCTGTATATGACCTCCAGCGGCGTAGTGCTGAGCACATCCAGCGTACTTTGGGCCGCTGCGGCGTTCGGTTCGACATAGGCCAGACGCATGCCGCGCAGGCAGTGTGTCATTGGGCCGTCGGTCACCACGTTGGGATTCAGGTCGAGACTGATATGGAACCAGAACGTCGATCCGCGATTGGGCTGGCTGTGGAAAGAGATATCCCCGCCCATCTCTTTGAGCAGTTTTTGGGTGATCACCAGCCCTAATCCTGTCCCGCCGTGGCGACGCGAAATACTGGCATCCGCCTGGCGGAAAGCCTGGAACAGCCGCGACTGATCCCGCTCAGGGATACCAATGCCGGTATCGCGGATCTGCACCTCAATCTGGAGTTTGTTATTGCTGATCGCACGCTTTTCGACCAGAACGTCAATGTTTCCGTTTTCGGTAAATTTAATCGCGTTCCCCACCAGATTAGTGATCACCTGCTGGAGACGCAGCGGATCGCCGATGACATTATCTGGCACGTCATTTTTGATGTTCAGCGTCAGCTCAAGACCTTTGTCGTGCGAGGAGTGCGCAAGTAGCGTCACGATTTCATCCAGGGTGCTGCGCAGCGGGAAAGGAATACTTTCGAGGATCAGTTTGCCCGCTTCCAGCTTGGAGAAATCAAGCACGTCGTTAATGATCGCCAGCAGATTATTGGCTGAACGCTCAATGGTATGCAGATGATCGCGTTGGGTCGGGTTGAGCTCAGATTTTAACGTCAGGCGCGTAAAGCCAATTACCCCGTTCAGCGGCGTGCGCAGCTCGTGGGACATATTGGCGAGGAATTCTGATTTAATACGCGCGGCTTCCTGAGCGCGTTTTTTCGCTAAATCCAGCTCGACGTTCTGGATCTCCATCTGCTCAAGGGTTTCGCGCAGATCCGAGGTGGCCTGATCGACGTTATGCTGCATCTCTTCGTGATAGGCCGCGAGCGACATCGCCATCGAGTTAATGCCGTTTTTCAGCATATCCAGTTCGCCGAGCATGAATCCTTCGACGCGACTGTCGAGTTGCCCGCGGCGGATACGGTCAACGGTATTCACCATATTACGAATGGGACTGGTGACGTCGCGCATTAAACGCCAGCCGAAAATGAGCGCAATCCCGATACAAAACAGCATCATCACGCTGGAGATAAATATTTCTTTGTACTGCTGGAGCCGCACTGACTTGAGATCCAACTCCAGCGCCACATATCCCAACATATTCTTACTGGCCTTGGCGTCTGATACGGCGGATTCATCCGGCGAATAGCTCTCCGATAAAATCGGCGTACGCAAAATCATAATATCGCCACGCCTTATCACGGTCAGATGACGCGGGAAGGGCACGCCGTCGGCGATTTTCAGCTCACTGGGATCGAGATGAAAATTCGAGGTGACGAACAGGCGATTATTTTCGTCATACACGGAAATGGCGCGCACGATCTCTGAATGACGGCGATGCAACACGCTGATGAGCTGCCCGAGAGAATCTCGATTTTGCAGATTCATGCCGTATTCACTCGACACGGCCAGCGGTTCGATGATGCTGGCGCCCGCATCTTCCAGTTGACGCTGCAAGTCATTGTAACGGTGCACAACAAAGAAGATGCTCAACAGCAAACCGATCAGAACGGTCGGGGCGAGAATCAAAATCATCATGCGTGCGCGCAGGCTGTAGTTGGTCATGGCGTTCCGTTATGGGACAATTAGGGTCATTATGTTTTTTTGAGAAAATTCTCGGCGATGGCGCAATTCTACTCTGCAAAGCGACGCGTGACGACGCGTCAGATCATAACTGTTGAAGCCACAGACCTGGACCCGTTTGGTCAGGGCGTTGCACGTCATAATGGCAAAGCCTTGTTTATTCCCGGATTATTACCGAATGAACGGGCCGAAGTCACCCTGACGGAAGACAAAAGCAAGTATTCACGTGGTCAGGTAAAACGTCGCCTTAATGATAGTCCTGAACGCGTTGCGCCACGCTGTCCGCATTTTGGCGTGTGCGGTGGCTGCCAGCAGCAGCATGCGAGCGTTGCGCTACAACAGAGCAGCAAAAGCACTGCGCTGGCGCGTCTGATGAAACATGAGGTGAATGAGATCATCTCAGGGGAGCCCTGGGGATATCGCCGCCGGGCGCGTCTGAGCCTGAGCTATGAACCCAAAACGCAAAAACTGGCGATGGGATTTCGCAAAGCCGCCTCCAGTGACATCGTGGATGTGAAGCAGTGCCCCGTTTTGGTGCCCCATCTTGAGGCATTGCTCCCGCATTTGCGCAACTGCCTTTCTGATTTGCAGGGCGCGCGTGCGCTGGGACATGTTGAGCTGGTCCTTGCTGATAATGGGCCGCTGATGGTACTGCGCCACACTGCGCCACTTTCCGCTCCGGATCGCGAAAAACTGGAACGCTTTTCGCATTCTCATGAACTGACGCTTTTTCTCGCGCCACAAAGCGAGATACTTGAGCGCGTGTCGGGTGACGATCCCTGGTATCTCTCTGACGGACTACGCTTAACGTTCAGTCCGCGCGATTTCATCCAGGTGAACGACGGTGTGAACCAGCAGATGGTCGCGAAAGCGATTGAGTGGCTTGATGTTCAGCCTGATGATCGGGTGCTCGACCTGTTTTGCGGCATGGGGAATTTTACATTGCCCCTGGCGCAACGAGCAGCCAGCGTCGTCGGCGTCGAGGGCGTCAATGCGCTGGTCGAAAAAGGGCAGCAAAATGCGCATCATAACGCGTTGGATAATGTGACATTCTTTCATGAAAACCTTGAAGAGGATGTCACTCAACAACCCTGGGCGCAGCACGGTTTTGATAAAGTTTTACTCGATCCCGCACGCGCGGGTGCGCCAGGCGTAATGCAGCATATAATTAAACTCGCGCCAAAACGCGTGGTCTATGTTTCCTGTAACCCAGCGACATTAGCGCGGGACAGCGAGGCATTATTAAGTGCGGGTTACCAAATTCAGCGTCTGGCAATGCTGGATATGTTCCCGCACACTGGACACCTGGAATCAATGGTGTTGTTTCAGCTCTAGTGATTAGTTTCGGCTTGTCGAATTCGACAGGCCCTTGTCCCTAAAGGAGAGGACGATGGTTGCGGTAAGAAGTGCACATCTCAATAAAGCTGGTGAGTTTGACCCACAAAAATGGATCGCAAGTCTGGGGATTTCCAGCCAGCAGTCGTGTGAACGCTTAACCGAAACCTGGGCCTATTGTCTGCGCATGACGCAGGGCCATGCTGACGCCGATTTGGTGTTATGGCGCGGCATCGAGATGGTCGAAATCCTCTCCATGCTCAACATGGATATCGAAACGCTGCAGGCCGCGCTGCTGTTCCCACTGGCGGATGCCGACGTGGTCAGCGAAGATGTGCTGCGTGAGAGCGTAGGAAAACCCGTAGTTGAACTGATTCACGGCGTGCGCGATATGGCTGCCATTCGTCAGCTTAAAGCGGCTCATACGGACTCTGTCTCCTCCGAACAGGTTGATAACGTTCGCCGCATGCTACTGGCGATGGTGGATGATTTCCGCTGCGTCGTCATCAAGCTGGCCGAACGCGTTGCCCACCTGCGCGAAGTGAAAGATGCACCTGAAGATGAGCGCGTGCTGGCAGCAAAAGAGTGCACCAATATCTATGCGCCTCTTGCTAACCGTTTAGGCATCGGACAGCTGAAATGGGAGCTTGAGGATTACTGCTTCCGCTATCTGCACCCTGCGGAATACAAACGTATTGCCAAGCTGCTACACGAGCGCCGTATCGATCGCGAGCACTATATCGACGAGTTTGTCGGTGGATTGCGTCAGGCGATGAAAGAAGAGAACGTGCGGGCCGAAGTGTATGGCCGACCGAAACACATCTACAGCATCTGGCGCAAAATGCAGAAAAAGCATCTTGCCTTTGATGAGCTGTTTGACGTGCGCGCGGTGCGCATCGTCGCCGATCGTTTGCAGGACTGCTACGCCGCGCTGGGGATAGTGCATACTCACTTCCGTCATTTACCGGATGAGTTTGACGATTACGTCGCCAACCCCAAACCGAACGGCTATCAGTCTATTCACACCGTTGTGCTGGGTCCTGGCGGCAAAACGGTTGAAATTCAGATTCGTACCAAACAGATGCATGAAGACGCCGAGCTTGGCGTCGCGGCACACTGGAAATACAAAGAAGGCCCGTCTACCGGAACGCGTACCGGCCACGAAGATCGTATTGCCTGGCTGCGTAAGCTTATCGCCTGGCAAGAAGAGATGGCCGATTCGGGCGAATTGCTCGACGAAGTGCGCAGCCAGGTCTTTGACGACCGGGTGTATGTCTTTACGCCAAAAGGGGACGTAGTTGACCTGCCGACAGGTTCAACGCCGCTCGATTTTGCTTACCACATCCACAGCGATGTGGGGCATCGCTGCATCGGGGCGAAGATTGGCGGCCGCATCGTGCCGTTTACCTATCAGCTACAGATGGGCGATCAGATTGAAATCATCACCCAGAAACAGCCGAACCCAAGCCGCGACTGGCTAAACCCGAACCTCGGTTATGTCACTACCAGCCGTGGCCGCTCCAAAATCCATGCTTGGTTCCGTAAGCAAGATCGCGACAAAAATATCATCGCGGGTCGCCAGATTTTGGATGATGAGCTGGAACATTTAGGCATCAACCTGAAAGAAGCAGAAAAACACCTGCTGCCGCGCTACAACTTTAACGAAATGGATGAGCTGTTGGCGGCCATTGGCGGGGGCGATATTCGTCTCAACCAGATGGTGAACTTCCTGCAGTCGAAGTTCAATAAGCCGAGCGCAGCTGAACAAGATGCAGCTGCGCTGAAACAGCTTCAGCAGAAAACCTACACGCCACCGCATCGCAGCAAAGACAATGGCCGCGTAGTGGTCGAGGGCGTCGGCAACTTGATGCATCACATTGCCCGCTGCTGCCAGCCGATCCCTGGCGATGACATTGTCGGCTTTATTACTCAGGGGCGGGGAATTTCGATTCACCGTTCGGACTGCGACCAGTTGGCCGAGCTGCAATCTCATGCGCCGGAACGCATCGTGGATGCGGTGTGGGGCGAAAGCTATTCCGCCGGTTACTCGCTGGTGGTGCGCGTCACGGCCAATGACCGTAGCGGTTTGCTGCGTGACATCACCACGATTCTTGCCAACGAGAAGGTCAACGTGCTGGGCGTGGCGAGTCGTAGCGACACGCGCGAGCAGCTCGCCACCATCGATATGACGATCGAAATCTACAACCTGCAGGTGCTGGGCCGCGTGCTTGGCAAACTGAACCAGGTGCCGGATGTGATTGACGCCCGTCGTCTGCACGGCGGTTAATCCTCTTTTATCAGCCGGGTAAGGCGTCATTGCCGCCCGGCGTTTCTCATTTTTACCAGGAACTCCTCATGACCCAAATCGACCGCCTACTCGGCATAATGAAACGCCTGCGTGATCCGGAAAACGGCTGCCCGTGGGACAAAGAGCAGACTTTCGCCACCATCGCGCCTTACACCCTCGAAGAAACGTACGAAGTGCTGGACGCTATTTCGCGTGAAGATTTTGACGATCTGCGCGGCGAACTGGGCGACCTGCTGTTCCAGGTGGTGTTTTACGCGCAAATGGCTCAGGAAGAAGCGCGTTTCGATTTCGACGATATTTGCGCTGCCATCAGTGACAAACTTGAGCGCCGTCATCCCCATATCTTTGGTGATGCAACCGCCAGCAACAGCACAGAAGTGCTGGCCCGTTGGGAGCAAATCAAAAGTGCTGAACGGGCTGAAAAATCGCAGCATTCCGCGCTGGATGATATCCCGCTGAACCTGCCAGCGCTCATGCGCGCCCATAAAATTCAGAAACGTTGCTCAACCGTAGGGTTTGACTGGACCTCATTAGGACCGGTGCTGGATAAAGTGCATGAAGAAATTGATGAAGTGATGCACGAAGCAAAGCAGGCCGTGGTCGATGAAGCCAAACTGGAAGAGGAGATGGGCGATTTGCTTTTTGCGACGGTTAATTTATCCCGTCATTTAGGGGTAAAAGCGGAAACCGCGCTGCAAAAAGCCAACCTTAAATTTGAGCGTCGTTTCCGCGAAGTTGAGCGCATTGTCGCCGCCCGAGGCCTGGAAATGACCGGTGTTGACCTCGATTTGATGGAAGAGGTGTGGCAGGAAGTAAAACGCCAGGAACATGATCTCTAACGAAATTTCGCGATCAAGCGCAATATGTGTGATTTTTTAAATGACAAGCGCTTGATTTGCGTCAAAAACAATTACCCAAAAGCGGCTATTTTCTCACTCCCTATGTTGTCAAAGCCTGAGTCAGGAGACGGAGAATGAAAGTTTGTGGCACTCGCCGTGTTCGGGTATACTACTTTCCCGTCCTGGTTATTCCATCATTCCAACCTAACTTCTCAGGTTCAGCATGACAACGAACTATATTTTTGTGACCGGCGGGGTTGTATCCTCTCTGGGTAAAGGCATTGCCGCAGCCTCTCTCGCGGCCATTCTTGAAGCCCGTGGCCTCAATGTGACCATGATGAAATTGGATCCGTACATCAACGTTGATCCAGGCACCATGAGCCCAATCCAGCACGGCGAAGTGTTCGTTACCGAAGACGGCGCTGAAACCGATCTGGACTTAGGTCACTACGAGCGCTTCATTCGTACCAAAATGAGTCGCCGCAACAACTTCACTACGGGTCGTATCTACTCTGACGTTCTGCGTAAAGAGCGCCGTGGCGACTACTTAGGCGCAACCGTTCAGGTTATCCCGCATATCACCAATGCAATCAAAGAGCGCATCGTTGCCGGTGGCGAAGGCCACGACGTTGTGCTGGTTGAAATTGGCGGTACGGTCGGTGATATCGAATCTCTGCCATTCCTGGAAGCGATTCGTCAGCTGGCGGTAGATATTGGCCGCGAACACGCGCTGTTTATGCACCTGACGCTGGTGCCTTACATGGCCGCTGCCGGTGAAGTGAAAACTAAACCGACCCAGCACTCCGTGAAAGAACTGCTCTCTATCGGTATCCAGCCGGATATCCTGATTTGCCGTTCCGATCGTGCCGTTCCAGCTAACGAACGTGCGAAAATTGCATTGTTCTGTAACGTTGCTGAAAAGGCTGTAATTTCTCTAAAAGACGTCGATTCCATTTATAAAATCCCGGGCCTGTTGAAATCACAGGGTCTTGACGATTATATTTGTAAACGATTCAGCTTGAACGTTCCTGAAGCTAACTTGTCCGAATGGGAACAGGTTATTTACGAAGAAGCGAATCCGGCAGGCGAAGTGACTATCGGTATGGTTGGCAAGTACATTGAACTGCCAGATGCCTATAAGTCAGTCATCGAAGCGCTGAAACACGGTGGTCTGAAGAATCGCGTCACTGTTAACATCAAGCTGATTGATTCGCAGGATGTTGAAACGCGTGGCGTCGAAATTCTGAAAGATCTGGATGCTATTCTGATCCCTGGCGGCTTCGGCTACCGCGGTGTAGAAGGCAAGATCGCTACCGCCCGCTTTGCGCGTGAAAATAATATTCCTTACCTTGGCATTTGCCTGGGTATGCAGGTTGCGTTGATTGAGTTTGCTCGTAACGTAGTGGGTATGGAAAACGCGAACTCTACGGAATTTGTGCCAGACTGTAAGTACCCTGTTGTGGCGCTTATCACCGAATGGCGCGATGAAGACGGTAACGTCGAAGTCCGTACCGAGAAGAGCGATCTGGGTGGCACGATGCGTCTTGGCGCACAGGCTTGTCAGGTTTCTGAAGACAGTCTGGTTCGCAAGATGTATGGCTCGACAACCATTACCGAGCGCCATCGTCACCGCTACGAAGTCAACAACATGCTGTTGAAACAAATTGAAGCCGCGGGTCTGCGTATTGCGGGCCGTTCCGGGGATGATCAGTTAGTCGAGATCATTGAAGTGCCAAACCATCCTTGGTTTGTTGCTTGTCAATTCCACCCGGAATTTACTTCAACGCCGCGTGATGGGCATCCGCTGTTTGCAGGCTTTGTGAAAGCCGCCAGCGAGTATCAGAAGCGTCAGGCGAAGTAAAAAAAGTTAGAACGGCAACGCGTACCTTGGGTACGCGTTGTTTGTCTGGAGTTTTAGTTTAACTTGTACTGAGGAAAATCTAATGTCCAAAATTGTTAAAGTCATCGGTCGTGAAATCATCGACTCCCGTGGTAACCCTACCGTAGAAGCTGAAGTTCACCTTGAAGGTGGTTTCGTTGGTATGGCTGCTGCGCCGTCAGGTGCTTCTACTGGTTCCCGCGAAGCACTGGAACTGCGCGATGGCGACAAATCCCGTTACATGGGCAAAGGCGTACTGAAAGCTGTTGGCGCGGTAAACGGCCCAATCGCTCAGGCTGTTCTTGGCAAAGATGCCAAAGACCAGGCTGGTATCGACAAGATCATGATCGATCTGGACGGTACTGAAAACAAATCTAACTTCGGTGCGAACGCAATCCTGGCTGTGTCTCTGGCAACGGCTAAAGCGGCTGCTGCTTCTAAAGGTCAGGCGCTGTTCGAACACATCGCTGAACTGAACGGCACCCCAGGAAAATACTCTATGCCGGTTCCGATGATGAACATCATCAACGGTGGCGAGCACGCGGACAACAACGTTGATATTCAGGAATTCATGATTCAGCCAGTAGGCGCGAAATCCCTGAAAGAAGCGGTTCGTATGGGTTCTGAAGTGTTCCATAACCTGGCTAAAGTTCTGAAAGCTAAAGGTATGAACACTGCTGTTGGTGATGAAGGTGGCTATGCGCCAAACCTGGGTTCCAACGCAGAAGCACTGGCTGTTATCGCTGAAGCTGTTAAAGCTGCAGGTTATGAGCTGGGCACCGACATCACTCTGGCGATGGACTGTGCAGCATCTGAATTCTACAAAGACGGTAAATACGTTCTGGCTGGTGAAGGCAACAAAGCGTTCACCTCTGAAGAATTCACTCACTTCCTGGAAGATCTGACCAAACAGTACCCAATCGTTTCTATCGAAGACGGTCTGGACGAATCTGATTGGGACGGTTTTGCATACCAGACTAAAGTTCTGGGCGACAAAATCCAGCTGGTTGGTGACGATCTGTTCGTAACCAACACCAAGATCCTGAAAGAAGGTATCGACAAAGGCATCGTTAACTCCATCCTGATCAAATTCAACCAGATCGGTTCTCTGACCGAAACTCTGGCTGCGATCAAAATGGCGAAAGACGCTGGCTACACTGCCGTTATCTCTCACCGTTCAGGCGAAACTGAAGACGCTACCATCGCTGACCTGGCTGTTGGTACCGCTGCTGGCCAGATCAAAACGGGTTCTATGAGCCGTTCTGACCGCGTTGCTAAATACAACCAGCTGATTCGTATCGAAGAAGCACTGGGCGAAAAAGCGCCGTACAACGGTCGTAAAGAGATCAAAGGTCAGTAATACTGAGCTTTCGATTTTAAGAAAAACCCGCTTCGGCGGGTTTTTTTATGCCTGAATTACAGCAACAGGGGAAGCGTCGCACTGGCCGTTTGCTGACTGGCGTCACCATACCGATCGTCCAGCGAAATCATGGTCGTTGCCAGAAGCTCCACAAGCAGCATCACGCCGACTTTGGCATTCAGCGCACCCGCGCTGAGCGGGCCTTCAGGCTTCGCTGCTACCAGCAACATATCGCTTAAAGATGTCAGCGGGCTTCGCGGCGTATTACTCAGCGCCAGCACGTGCGCGCCACGTTTTCGCGCGAGTTTCACGACGTGTAAAAGATCCCGCGTCGAGCCAGAACTCGAAATGGCCACCACCAAATCGTCAGACGTTAAGGTCGTCGCATTCATCGACGCACGATGCATATCGCTAAACAACTGCGCCGGCTTGCCGAGGCGAAGCAATTTATAGTGCAGATAATCCCCGATAATCGCGCTTGCCGCCACGCCATAAATATAAACGGAACGCGACTGGTGTAGTGCCTGAGCGGCTTTTAACAGAATCTCCCGGTCGAGCAGACGAGAAGTATCCTGTAGTGCCAGAATCGACTCTTCGACGATTTCATCAATCTCATCGCCTTTCTTTAGCGGCACGTGTTCACGCTGAACATCCAGCGCCAGCGCCATCTTAAATTCGGTATATCCCTTACACCCTAGCGTGCGGCATAGCCGCGTCACGCTCGCTTCGCTGGTGTCGCTTTCGCGCGCCAGCTCGGTAATCGTCAGGTAGAGCACTCTGGAAGGATCGTTCAGGACAAACGATCCCAACTTTTGCTGTGTCGGGCTGTATCCAGAGACGCCCTGGCGCAGCCTGAGCAGCAGATTTTCATTTTCTGACATGCCTGATCCTTGATGCGTTTTTCTACCGGCTAGTGTGGCGGAAAGCGGGGGAAAGATGCCAGTCATTTTAAAAAAGTATGATCCACACCCGCCTTTTTGGTGATAATTTTCAGTTTATTAAATTTATGTGGTAAAAATTTTCATCAGTTAATGGGGGAGTGAAAATAATGATGCAAATGTTCAGCGGTGCCTCATCAGGCGCGTGGTTTGAAAAGGCCCAGCGGTTTGGTAAGTCGTTTATGTTACCGATCGCCGTGTTGCCAGCGGCGGGTTTGCTGTTAGGAATTGGCGGCGCGTTATCAAATCCGAACACGCTCACCGCCTATCCATTTCTCGATATCGGCTGGCTGCAGGCCATTTTCACCATTATGAGCAGTGCGGGTTCGATTGTATTTGCAAACCTGTCGGTGCTGTTTGCGGTTGGCGTTGCGGTTGGCCTGGCGAAAACGGACAAAGGCACGGCTGGGCTTGCAGCATTGCTCGCGTTCCTGGTGATGAATGCCACCATCAATGCCTTGCTGATTCTGACGGGCAAGCTCGCGCTGGAAAATCCAGGTGCCGTGGGGCAGGGGATGACCCTTGGCATTCAGACGCTGGAGACCGGCGTCTTTGGTGGCGTGGTGATGGGTCTGGTCACCTGCACTCTGCATCATCGGTTCAATAAAATCGCGCTGCCGCAGTTCCTCGGCTTCTTCGGCGGCTCACGCTTTGTGCCGATTATCAGCTCTCTGGCAGCCATCGTCGTCGGCGCGGCGATGACGGTTGTGTGGCCGCACTTTCAGAAACTGATCTTTGGCCTCGGTGGCCTGGTGGATGCGACGGGTTATCTCGGCACGCTACTGTACGGTTTTATCCTGCGGATGCTCGGCCCGTTTGGTTTGCACCATATTTTCTATCTGCCTTTCTGGACGACGGCGCTGGGCGGCAGTGAGATCGTTAACGGTCATCTGGTCGAAGGCACGCAGCGGATCTTCTTTGCACAGCTTGCCGATCCGAATACCCAACAATTTTACCTCGGCACTTCACGTTTTATGTCCGGGCGCTTTATCACCATGATGTTCGGCCTGCTCGGGGCGTGTCTGGCGATGTATCACACTGCCAAACCCGAGAATAAAAAGCGCGTCGCGGGGCTGCTGATTTCTGCAGCGTTGACCTCTTTCCTGACGGGCATTACCGAGCCGATTGAGTTCTCGTTCCTGTTCGTGGCACCGGTGCTTTATGTCATCCACGCGTTCTTCGATGGACTGGCATTTATGCTCGCCCACATTCTGCATATCACCATTGGACAGACATTTTCCGGCGGCTTTATCGATTTCATCCTGTTTGGCGTCCTGCAAGGCGAGGCCAAAACGAACTGGATGTATGTTCCGCTGGTCGGCGTGCCGTGGTTCTTCCTCTATTACTTCACCTTCCGCTTCATGATCACCCGATTTGGCTACGCCACGCCGGGACGCGAAAAAGAGGCGGTGGTCGAAAGCACGCTCCCACAAAGTGAACGCGCGGCGGCGGTGATCGCCGGGCTTGGCGGCAGAGAGAATCTTGAAGAGGTGGACTGCTGTGCAACGCGGTTGCGCGTGACGGTCAAGGATGGCGGAAAGGTCAATGAGGCCGCGCTAAAAGCCACTGGCGCACGCGGTGTGATCGTCCGCGGTAACGGCGTTCAGGTCATTTACGGCCCGCATGTCACCATTATCAAAAACGAAGTTGAAGAGATTTTATCGTGATGAAGACTGTACTGGATGTATTGAAAGGCAAATTAATCGTCTCATGTCAGGCGCTGGAAAACGAACCGCTGCACAGCCCGTTCATTATGTCGCGCATGGCACTGGCCGCGGCGCAGGGCGGTGCGGCAGCGATTCGGGCCAACAGCGTGGTGGATATCGCCGCCATTAAACAGCAGGTTTCCCTGCCGGTGATTGGCATCATTAAGCGTGATTATCCGGGCAGCGAGGTGTTTATTACCGCTACGCTCAAGGAGATCGATGAACTGATGACGGTGAATCCGGAAATTATCGCGCTGGACGCCACCGCCCGACCGCGTCCGAATGGACAAACGCTGGAATCGTTTGTCGGGCAAATCCGCGCGCGCTATCCGTCGGTGCTTTTAATGGCGGATATCGCTACGCTGGCGGAAGCGAAAGAGGCACAAGCGTTAGGATTTGATTGCGTAGGCACCACACTTTACGGCTATACGGCGGAAACGCAGGGCCATTCGCTTCCCGAAAATGACTGTGAGTTTTTACGCGATGTGGTGGCTGCCGTGAGTATTCCTGTCGTGGCTGAAGGCAATGTCGACACGCCTGAGCGTGCTGCGCGCTGTCTTGCGCTAGGCGCTCACACAGTGGTTGTAGGGGGCGCTATTACGCGTCCTCAGCAAATCACGACACGTTTCGTCGCGGCGATTGAGGCACACAGCATCGATCGGGCATGAAACATGGGCGGGGATCTGCGATAATTAACGATTATCCCCAAAGTGAGATGACTATGCAGTACCCGATTAACGAGATGTTCCAAACCCTGCAAGGCGAGGGTTACTTCACTGGCGTTCCTGCTATTTTTATTCGTTTACAGGGATGCCCGGTTGGCTGTGCCTGGTGTGATACCAAACATACGTGGGACAAACTGGCAGATCGGGAAGTATCGCTGTTTAGCATTCTTGCCAAAACCAAAGAAAGCGATAAATGGGGAGCCGGGAGCGCAGAAGATCTGCTGGCGATAATTGGTCGTCAGGGATGGACGGCGCGCCACGTGGTGATAACCGGCGGTGAACCATGCATTCACGATCTCATGTCGCTGACCGATTTGCTGGAAAAGAACGGCTACAGCTGCCAGATTGAAACCAGCGGCACGCATGAAGTGCGCTGCTCTCACACCGCCTGGGTGACTGTATCGCCAAAAGTGAACATGCGCGGTGGCTACGACGTGCTTTCGCAGGCGCTTGAGCGTGCCGATGAGATTAAGCATCCGGTTGGCCGCATGCGTGATATCGAAGCGCTGGATGAACTGCTAGCGACGTTGACCGATGAAAAGCAGCGAATCATCGCCCTTCAGCCGATCAGTCAGAAAGATGACGCGACGCGTCTGTGCATTGAAACCTGCATCGCCCGCAACTGGCGATTGTCGATGCAGACGCACAAGTATCTGAATATTGCCTGAAAAAAAGCCCGGTCATTTCGCCGGGCTTTTTCTTACTCTCCGCGATACACGCAGCCTGCGGTACACGTCTCTTTGATCATCACCGAGCTTAACAGCGGCACCAGCGGTTTCATCTGATCCCAGATCCATTTTGCCAGCACTTCGCTGGTTGGGTTTTCCAGCCCGGGAATATCATTCAGATAGTAATGATCGAGGCGATCGTACGTCGGCTTAAACGCCGCTTTCAGTTCGGAGAAGTCCATAATCCAGCCAGTATGTGGATCGACTTCACCAGTAATCTCAAGACGCACCATAAAAGAGTGCCCGTGCAGACGGCCACATTTATGCCCTTGCGGGACATGCGGAAGGTGATGGGCGGCTTCGAAGATGAAATCTTTAAACAGTGTGGTGGACATCGTGTGCTCTCAGTAGTGCGGAAAAAACCGCCGCATAGTACCGGAAAGCACATTTTTAATCATTAACTAAAACGGCCATCATCCGTAGTGCGATTGCTCGGGGCAGATTTGGTAAATTTTATGGTTATATTTCAGTAGGTTGATTAACCAGTTTTGTTGTTAACAACCATGACTAAAACAGGTTAGTTCTTTTGGTTATTTGTTATTTCCATCCCTTCTTTAATTGTTATTATCCCCGCCGTTAACCTTATCTTCAGTTTGGATTTTATGCCCGTCATACTTCAGTTGTCGCTCCGTTGGCTGCAACTTGAACTATTCAGGACATATTACTTGAAGTCCGCTTTGCTACTGGAACATAACGACGCATGACAACACAGGCCCCACCTTCGAATTTGCTTCCTCTGAACCCGGAGCAACTGGCGCGCCTTCAGGCGGCCACCACTGATTTTTCACCTACTCAGCTTGCCTGGGTTTCAGGCTATTTCTGGGGAATGCTCAATCAGCAGCCTGGAGCGGTCGTGAATGCGCCAGCCACAGCGGTTGAAATTCCGGCTATTACGCTGATCTCTGCTTCGCAAACGGGCAATGCCCGTCGCGTGGCGGAAGCGCTGCGTGACGATCTGCTCGCCGCCAAACTGAACGTGAACCTGGTGAACGCCGGGGATTATAAATTTAAACAAATCGCGTCAGAAAAACTGGTTGTCGTTGTGGCGTCTACGCAGGGCGAAGGCGAACCGGCCGAAGAAGCGGTCGCACTACATAAATTCCTGTTCTCGAAAAAAGCGCCAAAACTCGACGGCACCGCGTTTGCTGTCTTCGGTCTGGGCGACACGTCCTATGAGTTCTTCTGCCAGTCCGGCAAAGATTTCGACAGCAAGCTGGCGGAACTGGGCGCAGAGCGTCTGCTGGATCGCGTGGATGCCGACGTTGAGTATCAAGCCGCGGCCGCCGAATGGCGCGCACGGATTGTGGATGTGCTGAAAGCGCGCGTACCGAAGGATACGCCAGCACAGGCGGCGAACAGTGCTTCAGGTGCGGTCAATGAAGTCTCTACTAGCCCGTATACCAAAGAAGAGCCGCTGGTTGCGAGCCTGTCCGTAAATCAAAAAATTACCGGTCGCGATTCGGAAAAAGACGTTCGCCATATCGAAATTGATCTGGGTGATTCCGGCTTGCGCTACCAGCCGGGCGATGCGCTTGGCGTCTGGTATCAAAACGATCCTGCATTAGTGAAAGAGCTGGTGGAACTGCTGTGGCTGAAAGGCACCGAGCAGGTCAACGTGGAGGGCAAAACGCTGCCGCTTTCCGAAGCGCTACAGTGGCATTTTGAGCTGACGGTCAACACCGCCAATATTGTCGAGAATTACGCCACGCTAACCCGTAGCGAAACGCTGCTGCCGCTGGTGGGCGACAAAGCCAAACTGCAGCATTACGCCGCAACCACCCCGATTGTCGATATGGTGCGATTCTCTCCGGCACAGCTCGACGCCGAGGCCTTAATCGGTCTGCTGCGCCCGTTAACGCCGCGCCTCTATTCCATTGCCTCGTCTCAGGCGGAAGTGGAAAGCGAAGTGCACATCACCGTAGGGGCCGTACGCTTCGATATCGAAGGCCGTGCGCGGGCGGGCGGGGCCTCCAGTTTCCTGGCCGATCGCGTTGAGGAAGAGGGCGAAGTCCGCGTCTTCATTGAGCATAACGATAACTTCCGCCTGCCTGCGAACCCTGAAACACCGGTCATCATGATTGGTCCAGGCACAGGGATCGCACCGTTCCGCGCGTTTATGCAGCAGCGTGCAGCCGAGGAAGCGCCTGGCAAAAACTGGCTGTTCTTTGGCAACCCGCACTTTACGGAAGATTTCCTTTATCAGGTTGAGTGGCAGCGCTACGTCAAAGAGGGCGTGCTCTCGCGCATCGATCTGGCGTGGTCTCGTGACCAAAAACAAAAAATATACGTACAAGACAAACTGCGCGAACAGGGCGCAGAGCTGTGGGCGTGGATCAATAACGGTGCCCACCTTTATGTCTGCGGCGACGCCAATCGTATGGCGAAAGACGTTGAGCAGGCTTTGCTGGAAGTGATTGCCGAATTCGGTGGTATGGATATCGAAACGGCGGATGAATTTTTAAGTGAGCTGCGCGTAGAGCGCCGTTATCAGCGAGATGTCTACTAATGAGCGAAAAACACCCTGGCCCACTGGTGGTCGAAGGCAAACTGACTGATGCCGAGCGCATGAAGGTTGATAGTAACTATCTGCGCGGCACCATTGCCGAAGATTTAAACGACGGTCTGACCGGCGGTTTCAAAGGCGACAACTTCCTGCTGATCCGCTTCCACGGTATGTATCAGCAGGATGACCGCGATATTCGTGCGGAACGTGCGGAACAAAAGCTGGAGCCGCGTCATGCGATGCTGCTGCGCTGCCGTCTGCCGGGTGGAGTCATCACCACGAAACAGTGGCAGGCGATTGATAAATTCGCCCACGACAACACGATTTACGGCAGTATTCGTCTGACCAACCGTCAGACCTTCCAGTTTCACGGCATTCTGAAAAAGAACGTGAAGCCGGTACACCAGATGCTGCATTCCGTCGGGCTGGACGCGCTGGCGACTGCGAACGACATGAACCGTAACGTGTTGTGTACCTCCAACCCGTATGAGTCAGAGCTGCACGCCGAGGCGTATGAATGGGCGAAGAAGATCTCTGAACATCTGCTGCCGCGCACCCGCGCGTATGCGGAGATCTGGCTCGATCAGGAAAAAGTCGCGACCACCGATGTCGAGCCGATTCTGGGTCAGACCTATCTGCCGCGTAAATTTAAAACCACGGTGGTCATTCCGCCGCAGAATGATATCGATCTGCACGCCAACGACATGAACTTCGTGGCGATTGCGGAAAACGGCAAGCTGGTTGGCTTTAACCTGCTGGTGGGCGGTGGTTTGTCCATCGAACACGGCAACAAGAAAACTTACGCACGCACCGCGAGCGAATTTGGTTATATCCCGCTGGAGCACACGCTGGCCGTGGCCGAAGCGGTAGTGACCACGCAGCGCGACTGGGGTAACCGTACCGATCGTAAAAATGCGAAAACCAAATATACGCTGGAGCGCGTCGGCGTAGAGACGTTCAAAGCAGAAGTCGAACGTCGCGCGGGGATCACGTTTGAGCCTATCCGTGCGTATGAATTTACCGGTCGCGGCGATCGTATCGGCTGGGTCAAAGGTATCGACAATAAATGGCACCTGACGCTGTTTATCGAAAACGGCCGTATTCTGGATTATCCGGGCCGTCCGCTGAAAACCGGTCTGCTGGAAATTGCTAAGATTCATAAAGGCGAGTTCCGCATCACCGCGAATCAGAACCTGATTATTGCCGGCGTGCCGGAGAGTCAGAAAGCGAAGATCGAGAAGCTGGCGCGCGAGCATACGCTGATGGATGGCGTTAAGCCGCAGCGTGAGAACTCAATGGCCTGTGTGTCATTCCCAACCTGTCCGCTGGCGATGGCGGAAGCCGAGCGTTTCCTGCCGTCCTTCACCGATAAAGTGGAAGCGGTGCTAGCGAAACACGGTATTCCGGATGAGCATATCGTGATGCGCGTGACGGGTTGCCCGAACGGCTGTGGCCGTGCGCTGCTGGCCGAGCTTGGGCTGGTGGGTAAAGCGCCGGGTCGCTACAACGTGCATCTGGGCGGCAACCGCAGCGGAACGCGCATTCCGCGTATGTATCGCGAAAACATTACTGAACCCGAAATTCTCGATTCACTTGACGAGCTTGTCGGGCGCTGGGCGAAAGAGCGTGAAGCGGGTGAAGGCTTCGGCGACTTTACGGTGCGTGCGGGCATCATTCGCCCTGTGCTCGATCCCGCCAGAGATTTTTGGGAATAAAAGAGAGGTAGCTATGTCCTTACTCGATCTGAATGCCCTTAACGATTTACCGAAAGTGGAACGCATTCTGGCGTTGGCGGAAACCAACGCCAAACTGGAAAAACTGGATGCCGAAGGACGCGTGGCGTGGGCGCTGGAAAACCTGCCTGGCGAGTATGCGCTCTCATCAAGTTTTGGTATTCAGGCGGCGGTGAGTTTGCACCTGGTGAACACGATCCGCCCGGATATTCCGGTGATCCTCACGGATACGGGCTATCTGTTCCCGGAAACCTATCAGTTCATTGATGAGTTGGCGGACAAACTCAAGCTAAACCTCAAAGTTTATCGCGCGGAACAGAGTGCGGCGTGGCAGGAAGCGCGCTACGGCAAGCTGTGGGAGCAGGGCGTTGAGGGCATTGAGAAATACAATGACATCAACAAAGTCGAGCCGATGAACCGGGCGCTTGAAGAGCTGAATGTGAAAACGTGGTTTGCGGGTCTGCGTCGCGAGCAGTCCGGCAGTCGCGCCAGCTTGCCGGTGTTGGGCATTCAGCGCGGCGTGTTCAAAGTGCTGCCGATTATCGACTGGGATAATCGTACTGTTTATCAGTATCTGCAGAAGCACGGGCTGAAATACCATCCGCTGTGGGATCAGGGCTATCTGTCAGTGGGTGACACTCACACCACACGGAAATGGGAGCCGGGAATGGCGGAAGAAGAGACGCGATTCTTTGGGCTTAAGCGCGAATGCGGATTGCACGAGGGGTAATTTTTCCCTCACTCTAACCCTCTCCCAAAGGGAGAGGGAACTGTTCCGAGCGCTAATTTGTTCCCTCTCTGCCATTGGTAGAGGGGGGGCACAGAGCTTTTTTCGACTCTCCAACAAGGAGAGGGAATCACCCGTAACTGTCTTATCGCCTCACGCGCAGGTTGAGAGAATCGTCTGATACTGTCCTTTCACCTCACGCGCAGGTTTAGCGAATCACACGGAGCTGTTTTTTCGCCTCACCCGCAGGTTGAGGGAATCGCCCGGAGCTGTTTTTTCGCCTCACCCGCAGGTTGAGGGAATCGCCCGGAGCTGTCTTTTCGCCTCACGCGCAGGTTGAGAGAGTCGTCTGATACTGTCCTTTTACTTCACGCGCAGGTTTAGCGAATCACACGGAGCTGTTTTTTCGCCTCACCCGCAGCTTGAGAGAATCACTCGGTACTGTTTTTTCTCCCTCTCCCTGTGGGAGAGGGGCGGGGTGAGGGCATCAGACCGCACTAAGCTTTATTCGCTTTTGCCAGCTCTTTGACCAGCGGTAGCATCACTTTCACCACGTCGCGAGTGCGGCGCTCAATGCGTTGCGGGAGCGCCGTGTCAATGTACTGCTGGTTGTCGAGTCGTACGTTATGCCAGCTCGTTCCGTCCGGGAATGCTTTCGATTTAGTCCGCTGCTGATACCCGTCTTTTTTGCCTAAAGACCAGTTGGTCGCTTCGACATACAGCACCGGAATACCCGCTTTATCAAATATTTCACCGTCGGAACAACATCCCGTGCCTTTTGGGTAATTCGGGTTGCGCCCTGGATTGATCGCCGCCTGAATACCCTGACCCCGGGCAATCGCCAGCGCGCGGTCGCGCGTAAGCTTGCGTACTGAGTTTGGTGTCGTTTTACCGCTATTGAAATAGAGTTTGTCGCCCACGATCAGGTTATCGAGATTAATCACCAGCAGGGTATTTTTCTTCTCAGCCGTGCTCATGCGATTAAGCAGATTCTCCGCGCCGAGTTTGCCCTCTTCTTCACCGCTGGTGGCGACAAAGCGAATGCCGTATTTCGTCGGGATATTTTTCAGACGTTCAGCCAGCTCAAGCATGACACCCAAACCCGCTGCGTTATCGTCCATTCCCTGTAGCGTCAGGCCGCCGAGATTATGATCGGTATCCTCATCGCTCATCGGCGCGAAGGTATCCAGGTGCGCCATGATGATAATTTGCTGCGCCGTCTTACCTTCATGCGCAGCAATGACCGTACTGCCGGTCACGTTGTGCCAGTTTTTACTGTTGTTGCGCGAGGTATAAATGTATCGGCTGTGAAAGGCGCGAATATCGCTCTGGTAGCCCATGTCGGCAAACTGTTGGCGCAGATAATCAGCGGAGAGCATTTCTGCTGGCGTGCCGGTCATCCTTCCTGGAAAAACGGTGGCAATGTGGCGCGCCTGCGTTGAGGCGATTTCACCGAAAGCGTTAGCTGTTGCGTGAGCCGGAAGAATAAAGCAAACGCCGAACGCCAGGGCAGCGATACGGTGGCGCATTGCGGAAAACATAGTGAGTCCTTAAAAAACAGCGCTAATTTTAACTCGCCTAGTATGAAACTGTGATCGCGCTTACACAAATTCATTTGCTCTTAAACGCCCGAAATTCCGCGTGTTAAGCACTTTTTGATATTAGCTTTTCCAGGTCGTTATTCCATTGAGTAACTACTCATTCCAATTCGTAATTTCATTCACCCTGAGTCGCCCCCTATAGTCCCACTATTCCTGTTTGTGAGTGAGTTGTCACATCGCACCCTGTCTGTTCGCATCAAAGCCTATCCGGAGCTTGCGACCGACACCGTCAATATCGTGAACATCTTGCCAAAAATGCCCCCATGCCCGCCCTGAATGTGGCGGGAGAATAAGGAACGGTTATGGACCAAAAACGACTTACCCACCTGCGGCAACTCGAAGCAGAAAGCATTCATATCATCCGCGAGGTGGCTGCCGAATTCTCCAATCCCGTGATGATGTATTCCATCGGGAAAGACTCCAGCGTGATGCTGCATTTGGCGCGTAAAGCGTTTTATCCGGGGACGCTACCGTTCCCGCTGCTGCATGTGGATACCGGCTGGAAATTCCGTGAGATGTACGAATTCCGCGACCGTACCGCGAAAGCTTATGGCTGCGAACTGCTGGTGCATAAAAACCCGGAAGGCGTGGCGATGGGCATCAACCCGTTTGTACACGGCAGCGGTAAGCATACCGACATCATGAAAACCGAAGGGCTAAAGCAGGCGCTGAACAAATACGGCTTTGATGCTGCGTTTGGCGGCGCGCGCCGTGACGAAGAGAAATCCCGCGCTAAAGAGCGTATTTACTCTTTCCGCGATCGCTTCCATCGCTGGGATCCGAAAAATCAGCGCCCTGAGCTGTGGCATAACTACAACGGTCAGATTAACAAAGGCGAAAGCATCCGAGTGTTCCCGCTGTCTAACTGGACCGAGCTGGATATCTGGCAGTACATCTATCTGGAAAATATCGACATCGTTCCGCTGTATCTGGCGGCAGAGCGTCCGGTGCTGGAGCGCGACGGCATGCTGATGATGATCGATGACGATCGGATTGATTTGCAGCCTGGCGAAGAGATCAAAAATCAGATGGTGCGTTTCCGTACTCTCGGCTGTTGGCCGCTGACCGGCGCAGTGGAATCAAACGCGCAAACGCTGCCGGAGATCATCGAAGAGATGTTGGTCTCCACCACCAGCGAGCGGCAGGGGCGCGTCATTGACCGCGATCAGGCCGGCTCAATGGAGCTGAAGAAACGCCAGGGTTATTTCTAAGGAGCCGCCATGAACACCACGATTGCACAACAAATTGCTGATGAGGGCGGCGTCGAAGCGTATCTGCACGCTCAGCAGCACAAAAGCCTGCTGCGTTTTCTGACCTGCGGCAGCGTCGATGACGGCAAAAGCACGCTGATTGGTCGTCTGCTGCATGACACCCGTCAGATTTACGAAGACCAACTCTCCTCGCTGCATAACGACAGCAAGCGTCACGGTACGCAGGGAGAAAAGCTCGACCTGGCCTTGCTGGTGGACGGCCTTCAGGCTGAGCGCGAGCAGGGCATTACCATTGACGTGGCGTATCGTTATTTCTCCACCGAAAAACGCAAATTTATCATTGCCGATACCCCAGGCCACGAACAGTACACCCGTAACATGGCGACCGGGGCCTCGACCTGTGAACTGGCGATTCTGCTGATGGATGCGCGCAAAGGCGTGCTGGATCAAACGCGTCGCCACAGCTTTATCTCCACGCTGTTGGGGATCAAGCATCTGGTCGTTGCGGTCAATAAAATGGATTTGGTGAACTTCAGCGAAGAGGCTTTCGAAGCAATCCGCGAGAGCTACCTGACGTTTGCCGAGCAGTTGCCCGGTCATCTGGATATTCGCTTTGTGCCGCTTTCGGCGCTGGAAGGGGATAACGTCGCTTCTCAGAGCGTCAATATGCCGTGGTACAGCGGCCCAACGCTGCTGGAAGTGCTCGAAACCGTCGAAATTCAGCGCGTGGTCGAAAACCAGCCAATGCGTTTCCCTGTGCAATATGTGAACCGTCCAAACCTTGATTTCCGGGGTTTCTCCGGCACGATCGCGTCGGGCACTGTGAAGGTCGGCCAGCGCGTTAAAGTCCTGCCGTCGGGCGTGGAATCGGCGATTACCCGTATTGTCACCTTTGACGGTGACTTGCAGGAAGCGGGCGCGGGTGAAGCGGTGACGCTGGTGCTGAAAGATGAGATTGATATCAGCCGTGGCGATCTGCTGCTGGATGCCGAGGAAAGTGTTCCTGCGGTGCAAAGCGCGTCGCTGGACGTGGTGTGGATGGCGGAGCAACCGCTGACCGCGGGGCGGAGCTACGACGTTAAAATCGCGGGCAAGAAAACACGAGCACGCGTAGACGGTATTCAATATCAGGTGGACATCAACAGTCTGGCGCAGCATAAAGCGGATGAGTTACCGCTGAACGGCATTGGCCTGGTGGATTTCACGTTTGACGAACCGCTGGTGCTCGATAAATACCAGCACAACCCGGTCACCGGTGGTCTGATCTTTATCGACAGGCTGACCAACGTCACCGTGGGCGCAGGGCTGGTAAACGAACCGCATCTGCAGGCCAACGCGACGCCGTCAGAATTCAGCGCGTTTGAGCTGGAGCTGAATGCCCTGGTGCGCAAGCACTTCCCGCACTGGGGCGCGCGCGATCTGCTGGGAGGCAAGTGATGGCTCAGCATGATGAGAACGTCGTCTGGCATCCTCATCCGGTGACTGTCGCTCAGCGCGAACAACTCCACGGTCACCGTGGGGTTGTGCTGTGGTTTACCGGGCTGTCTGGCTCCGGTAAATCGACGGTTGCGGGCGCGCTGGAAGAGGCCCTGTATCAGCAGGGCGTTAGCACCTATCTGCTGGACGGTGACAACGTGCGTCATGGCCTGTGCAGCGATTTGGGTTTTAGCGATGACGATCGCAAAGAGAATATTCGCCGCGTCGGTGAAGTGGCGAGCCTGATGGCCGATGCGGGGCTGGTGGTGCTCACGGCGTTTATCTCGCCGCATCGCGCGGAACGTCAAATGGTGCGCGAGCGAGTCGGACACGATCGTTTTATCGAAGTTTTCGTTGATACGCCGCTGGCGATTTGCGAAACGCGCGATCCGAAAGGGTTGTATAAAAAGGCGCGTGCCGGAGAACTGAAGAATTTCACGGGGATTGATGCGGTTTACGAAGCGCCTGAATCGCCTCAAATTCACCTGGATGGTCAACAATTGGTAACAAATTTAGTAAGCCAATTATTAGACCTGCTCCGCCAGGACGATATTATCAGATCCTGAGACGGTATCGGATAGTGAGCTATCCGATTGTCATCGGCCACAGGATTCGTTATGCGCAACAGTCAGAATTACATTATCAGCGGGTCGGAAACGCTATCGACCAATGACGAGACGACCTGGTCACTGCCTGGGGCCGTGGTCGGCTTCGTCTCGTGGTTGCTGGCGCTCGGCATTCCGTTCCTGATCTATGGCCGCAACACGCTGTTTTTCTTCCTCTACACTTGGCCGTTCTTTTTGGCGTTGATGCCCGTTGCGGTTGTGGTCGGCATTGCGCTGCACTCTCTGCTCAATGGCAAACTGCTTTACACCACTCTGATTACGATTGTGGCGGTTGTCGCCATCTTCGGTCTGCTGTTTTTATGGCTGATGGGTTAAGTTCAGCCATAATTCAAATCGTAACGAATAATGTGCCTTTGTTGTGCTTACGTATCCGTGGCAAAAATGTGGTACATTTGCCCGCGATGTTGCGGCATCTCCGTCGCCCCAGAGTAGAGTCAGGGGCAAAGTTGTGGGATGATGATGCCGTTTTTCAGGGGGCAGGATGGGTAAACTAACGCTGCTGTTGCTGGCCTTGCTGGTCTGGCTACAGTATTCGCTGTGGTTCGGTAAGAATGGTCTTCATGACTACGGTCGCGTCAACGATGACGTGACGGCGCAGCAGGCAACGAACGCAAAACTTAAAGCGCGAAACGATCAACTTTTTGCCGAAATTGATGACCTCAATGGCGGGCAAGAGGCGATTGAGGAACGCGCACGTAACGAACTCAGTATGACTAAACCGGACGAAACCTTTTATCGTCTGGTGCCGGATGCGTCTAAACGCAACCAGGGCTCAGCACAAAATAATCGATAATCAGGCCCAGGATTACGACATGGCAGTGACTATTTCGGATGTATGCGCCGTGGTACCGGCCGCTGGCTTTGGTCGGCGCATGCAGACAGAGTGCCCTAAGCAATACCTTTCAATCGGTGATAAAACGATCCTTGAGCATACCGTGGCGGCGCTGCTGGCGAATCCACGGGTGACGCGCGTCGTTATCGCTATCAGTCCGGGCGATGCCCGTTTTGCCGCGTTACCGCTGGCGAATCATCCGCAAATTACCGTTGTTGACGGTGGCACAGAACGTGCCGACTCGGTGCTGGCAGGCATTCGGGCGGCGGGGAATGTCGCGTGGGTGTTGGTTCACGATGCCGCGCGTCCGTGTTTACATCCGGACGATCTCGCACGTTTGCTGGCGATCAGTCAGACAAGCACGGTGGGCGGTATTCTGGCCGCGCCGGTGCGCGACACCATGAAGCGTGCGGAACCAGGGCTGAATCATATTGCTCACACCGTTGAGCGCGTTGATCTTTGGCACGCGCTGACGCCCCAATTTTTCCCTCGCGAACTGCTCCACGACTGCTTAACCCGTGCGCTCAATGAAGGCGCAACCATCACCGATGAAGCCTCGGCGCTGGAATATTGTGGTTTCCATCCAGAGCTTGTAGAAGGACGCGCTGATAATATCAAAGTGACGCGCCCCGAAGATTTACAGCTCGCGGAATTTTATCTTACCCGTATGACCTATCAGGAGAACGCATAATGCGAATTGGACACGGTTTTGACGTACACGCCTTTGGCGGCGTTGGCCCGATTATCATTGGCGGCGTGCGCATCCCTTATGAAAAAGGGTTGCTTGCACACTCCGACGGCGATGTGGCGCTGCACGCCCTGACCGACGCCCTGCTGGGTGCTGCGGCGCTGGGCGATATCGGCAAGCTGTTCCCGGATACCGATCCGGCCTTTAAAGGGGCGGATAGCCGCGAACTGTTGCGCGAAGCCTGGCGACGTATTCAGGCGAAGGGCTACACGCTCGGCAACGTGGACGTGACCATTATTGCGCAGGCGCCAAAAATGCTGACGCATATCCCGCAGATGCGCGTGTTTATTGCTGAAGATCTGGGTTGTCATATGGACGACGTGAATGTTAAAGCGACCACCACCGAAAAACTTGGCTTTACCGGGCGCGGTGAAGGCATCGCCTGCGAAGCGGTTGCGCTGCTGGTGAAGGCGGCCAAATGACAGCGTTTGAGAATCTGACCTGGCTGCACGGAAAACCGCAGGGCAATGGCCTGCTAAAAGCCAATCCTGAAGATTTCGTGGTGGTAGAAGATTTGGGTTTTGAGCCTGACGGTGAGGGTGAACACATCCTCGTGCGTATTTTGAAAAATGGCTGTAACACCCGTTTTGTCGCCGACGCGCTCGCGAAATTCCTTAAAATCCACGCCCGCGAAGTGAGTTTTGCTGGTCAGAAAGACAAACACGCCGTAACGGAACAGTGGCTTTGCGCCCGCGTTCCCGGCAACGCAATGCCTGATTTGAGCCAATTTGAGCTTGAAGGCTGTAAAGTGCTGGAATATGCCCGGCATAAGCGCAAGCTGCGTTTAGGCGCGCTCCAGGGCAATGCTTTCACTTTGATTCTGCGCGATGTGACAGATCGTGACGACGTCGAAAAACGCCTGGCCGCAATCGCGGAGCAGGGCGTGCCGAACTACTTCGGCGCACAACGTTTCGGTATCGGCGGCAGTAATTTGCTGGGTGCGCTGCGCTGGGCGCAAAGCGATGCGCCGGTGCGTGACAGGAATAAGCGCAGTTTTTGGTTGTCTGCGGCCCGCAGTGCGTTGTTTAATCAGATTGTGAGTGAACGGCTGAAAAAACCGGACGCGAATCAAGTTGTTGTCGGCGATGCGCTACAATTAGCGGGACGCGGCAGTTGGTTTGTGGCCACGGCGGAAGAAATAACCGATGTACAGACGCGCGTCGATAATAAAACGCTGATGATTACCGCCGCGATGCCCGGCTCGGGAGAGTGGGGCACGCAGGCCGATGCGCTCGCGGCTGAACAGGCGGCGATTGCGGATGCGCCAGAATTACAATCATTGCTGATGCGGGAGAAAGTTGAGGCGGCGCGCCGTGCGATGCTGCTCTATCCGCAGAAGCTTAGCTGGAACTGGTGGGACGACGTGACCGTCGAGTTACGCTTCTGGCTACCGGCAGGTAGCTTCGCCACCAGCGTTGTCAGGGAACTTATCAACACCTCGGGTGATTATGCGAATATTGCTGAGTAACGATGATGGGATACATGCGCCGGGCATTCAGACGCTGGCGAAATACCTGCGCGAGTTTGCCGACGTGCAGGTTGTTGCTCCTGACCGTAACCGCAGCGGGGCGTCTAATTCATTGACGCTGGAATCGTCACTTCGTACGTTTGCGTTTGAGAATGGCGATATCGCCGTGCAGATGGGCACGCCGACCGACTGCGTGTTTTTGGGCGTCAATACGCTGATGCGTCCTGGGCCGGATGTGGTCGTGTCGGGGATTAACGCGGGGCCAAATCTGGGTGACGACGTGATTTACTCAGGGACCGTCGCCGCAGCGATGGAAGGCCGCCATTTGGGATTCCCTGCGCTGGCGGTTTCGCTGAATGGCCACCAGCACTACGATACGGCCGCAGCGGTAACCTGTTCGATTCTGCGTGCGCTCAGCCGTGAACCGCTGCGCACCGGGCGTATTTTGAATATTAACGTTCCCGATCTGCCTCTTGACGAAATCAAAGGCATTCGCGTGACGCGCTGTGGCAGCCGACATCCGGCTGACCAGGTGATTCCGCAGCAGGATCCGCGCGGCAATACGCTTTACTGGATCGGTCCTCCTGGCGATAAATGCGACGCTGGCCCGGATACCGATTTTGCGGCTGTCGATGAAGGGTATGTGTCCGTCACGCCGTTGCACGTAGATTTAACGGCGTACAACGCGCAAGATGTGGTGTCAGGCTGGCTTGAACGTGCCGGGGTGAACACGCAATGGTAAGTCAACGTGTACAAGCACTTCTGAATCAATTGCGCACCCAGGGCATCGCCGACGAGCGTGTGCTGGAGGCTATCGCGCAGGTACCGCGCGAGAAATTTGTGGATGAGGCGTTTGAACACAAAGCGTGGGAAAACGTGGCCTTACCCATAGGACAGGGGCAGACAATTTCTCAGCCCTATATGGTCGCGCGCATGACGGAATTACTGGAGCTGACACCGGAGTCTCGCGTTCTCGAAATTGGAACGGGATCGGGCTATCAGACGGCGATTCTGGCGCATCTCGTTCATCATGTCTGCTCTGTTGAAAGAATCAAAGGCTTGCAATGGCATGCGCGCCGTCGTCTTAAACAGCTTGATTTACATAATGTTTCAACACGTCACGGTGACGGGTGGCTGGGGTGGCAAGCTCGCGCTCCGTTTGACGCTATTATCGTGACGGCAGCACCGCTTGAAATCCCCGCTGCGCTCTTGTCGCAGCTGGATAATGGCGGCATTCTCGTGTTACCCGTGGGCGATGAACATCAGCTGTTAAAACGTGTTCGTCGGCGGGATGGCGAGTTTATCATCGATACTGTAGAAGCCGTGCGTTTTGTGCCTCTCGTGAAGGGAGAGCTGGCCTGAGACTCGGAATTTTCCAGGGTTTTTCAGGAAAATTCAGCGTATGGTGAGGCGCAAACCGTTTGTGCGATTACGGTTAATTTTAAGTCACTGGTAGTTAACACATTCCTGGGGGATAAATGAGCGCGGGAAGCCCAAAATTCACCATCAGCCGTGTTGCGGCATTGTCACTGGTTTCGCTTTGGCTGGCGGGTTGTACGAATTCAAATAACGCCCCTGCTCCGGTGAGCTCTGTCGGTGGGAACAGCGGTTCCGGAAGTTCGTCCGGCGGAATGCTAATTACCCCCCCACCCAAAATGGGCACAGCAACAACACAACAAAATCCGCCAATTCAGCCGATGCAGCCTCCTGCTGCGCAGCCAACGCAGATTCAACCAGTGCAACAGTCTGTGCAGACCGAGAATGGCCGCATAGTCTATAACCGTAAGTATGGGAACATTCCTAAAGGAAGCTATACCGGCGGCAGCACTTATACCGTTAAACGTGGCGATACGCTTTTCTATATCGCGTGGATCACCGGGAACGATTTCCGTGACCTCGCGCAGCGAAATAGCGTGCAGGCCCCGTATGGTCTGGAAGTTGGGCAAACGCTTCAGGTCGGTAATGCGACCGGTACGCCATTGACGCCGGGCAACTCTGTATCTGCAGCGGATGTTACCGCTCAAAATAACAGCGTTAAACCTGCGCAAAATACAAGCGCAGTGGTTGCTTCGCAACCCACAATTACGTATTCTGAGGACTCAGGTGAACAGAGTGCTAACAAAATGTTGCCGAATAATAAGGCGTCTGCGACTGTCGTCACAGCACCGACTACGGCACCTGTGGTTAGCTCTACCGTACCGACTGCCAGCAGTATGACCTCCAGTGCGCCTATCTCCACTTGGCGCTGGCCAACTGACGGCAAAGTATTCGAGAACTTCTCTTCCTCCGAGGGGGGAAATAAAGGGATCGATATCGCAGGAAGTAAGGGACAGGCTATCACCGCGACCGCAGATGGACGCGTTGTATATGCCGGTAACGCTCTGCGCGGTTACGGTAATCTTATTATCATAAAACATAACGATGATTACCTGAGTGCCTACGCCCATAACGATACAATGCTGGTCCGGGAGCAACAAGAAATCAAGGCGGGGCAAAAAATCGCTACCATGGGTAGCACCGGAACCAGTTCTACACGCTTGCATTTTGAAATTCGTTACAAGGGGAAATCCGTAAACCCGCTGCAGTATTTGCCGCAGCGATAATTTGACGGGGCATACCACTTCAGGATGTCTCGTTCAGGGATCACGGGTAGGAGCCACCTTATGAGTCAGAATACGCTGAAAGTTCATGATTTAAATGAAGACGCGGAATTTGATGAGAACGGAACCGAGTCTTTTGATGAGAAAGTCTTAGTTGAAGAGGAACCCAGTGATAACGATTTAGCTGAAGAAGAGCTGTTATCGCAGGGCGCCACACAGCGTGTGCTTGACGCGACTCAGCTTTACCTTGGGGAGATTGGTTATTCCCCACTGCTAACAGCCGAAGAAGAAGTGTATTTCGCGCGTCGCGCACTGCGTGGAGATGTTGCCTCACGCCGTCGCATGATTGAAAGTAACTTGCGCCTGGTTGTGAAAATTGCCCGTCGTTATAGCAATCGTGGTCTGGCACTGCTGGATCTGATTGAAGAGGGTAACCTGGGCTTGATCCGCGCCGTTGAGAAGTTTGACCCAGAACGTGGGTTCCGGTTCTCAACTTACGCAACCTGGTGGATTCGTCAGACCATCGAACGGGCAATCATGAACCAAACCCGTACGATTCGTTTGCCGATTCACATCGTCAAAGAGTTGAACGTCTATCTGCGTACTGCGCGCGAGTTGTCCCATAAACTGGACCACGAGCCAAGTGCAGAAGAGATTGCCGAGCAACTCGATAAACCGGTTGATGACGTAAGCCGTATGCTGCGTCTCAATGAGCGCATTACCTCAGTCGACACTCCACTGGGTGGCGATTCCGAAAAAGCACTGCTGGACATCCTGGCTGATGAAAAAGACAACGGCCCGGAAGACACCACGCAAGATGATGATATGAAACAAAGTATCGTCAAATGGCTGTTCGAACTGAACGCCAAACAGCGTGAAGTGCTCGCACGTCGTTTCGGTCTGTTAGGGTATGAAGCTGCGACACTGGAAGATGTTGGCCGTGAGATTGGCCTGACGCGTGAACGTGTTCGTCAGATTCAGGTTGAAGGTTTGCGTCGCCTGCGTGAAATTCTGCAGGGGCAAGGACTGAATATCGAAGCGCTGTTCCGTGAGTAAGACACTTTTCATCAAAAAAAGGCCGGTCGAAAGACTGGCCTTTTTCTTTGTGGAAAATGTGCCCGACATACTCTGCCGGGTACTGTGATTACACTAAATTCTTTAAACGATAAATCCACTCGAGCGCCTGACGGGGTGTTAGGGAATCCGGATCGAGATTTTCGAGCGCTTCCATTGCAGGAGAAGTCTCTTCTGCAGGCATCAGCAACGACATTTGCGAGCCATCTACTTGAGTGGCAGCCGCATTTGGCGATAAGCTTTCCAGTTCCCGCAGTTTCTGACGCGCACGTTTTATCACTTCTTTTGGCACACCGGCCAGTGCAGCAACGGCAAGGCCGTAACTCTTGCTCGCAGCGCCATCCTGAACCGTATGCATGAACGCGATGGTGTCCCCGTGCTCCAATGCATCCAGATGCACGTTCGCCACACCTTCCATTTTCTCGGGTAGTTGCGTTAGCTCGAAATAATGCGTCGCAAAAAGGGTCAGCGCTTTGATCTTATTCGCCAGACTTTCGGCGCAAGCCCACGCCAGAGAAAGTCCATCATAGGTTGATGTCCCGCGACCAATCTCATCCATCAGCACCAAACTGTTTTCTGTCGCGTTATGCAGAATATTCGCCGTCTCGGTCATTTCGACCATAAAGGTTGAGCGGCCGCTTGCCAGATCGTCCGCAGCACCCACGCGGGTGAAGATACGATCGATAGGACCGATTTCCACTTTCTGCGCGGGAACGTAGCTACCAATGTATGCCAGCAGGGCAATCAAGGCAGTCTGTCGCATATACGTACTTTTACCGCCCATGTTCGGACCGGTAATAATCAGCATACGGCGTTGCGGAGAAAGATTGAGCGGGTTGGCAATAAAGGGTTCGCGTAATACCTGCTCGACAACGGGATGGCGCCCCTCAGTAATACGAATGCCGGGTTTATCAATAAACGTTGGGCAGGCGTAATTTAGCGTGTCGGCGCGTTCTGCCAGGTTTATCAGCACATCCAGCTCAGCCAACGCGCTTGCGCTCGCCTGTAAATCGGCGAGGTGCGGCATCAGCATATCGAACAGCTCTTCATAAAGCTGTTTTTCAAGCGCCAGCGCTTTCCCTTTGGAGGTGAGAACTTTGTCCTCATACTCTTTCAGTTCAGGAATGATGTAACGCTCGGCGTTCTTGAGGGTCTGCCGACGGACATAGTGAATGGGTGCATGGTGGCTCTGACCACGGCTGATTTGAATGTAATAGCCGTGGATGGCGTTGTAGCCCACTTTCAACGTATCAAGCCCCAAACGCTCACGCTCGCGGATTTCCAGCTTATCGAGATAATCCGTTGCACCATCAGCCAGAGCACGCCATTCATCGAGTTCCTCGTGATAGCCAGGAGCAATGACCCCGCCATCGCGAACCAGAACCGGGGGAGCTTCCACGACCGCGCGTTCCAGTAATTCGCACAGCTCGGTGAATTCACCCATCGTTTCGCGCAGTTTTTGTACGGGAGTGCTGTTCACTTCAGCCAGTTGTGCACGTAACGTGGGAAGCTGCTGGAAGGCATGACGCATGCGGGCCAGATCGCGTGGTCGCGCGGTGCGCAATGCGAGACGGGCAAGAATACGTTCTAAATCGCCTACCTGGCGCAGAACGGGTTGGAGCTCTGTAAAGCGATCCTGTAACGCACCGATGGTTTGCTGACGACTGACCAGCACGTTTGTGTCACGCACGGGCATATGCAGCCAGCGCTTGAGCATCCGGCTACCCATTGGTGTGACGGTACTGTCGAGCACGGCGGCGAGGGTGTTTTCCACGCCACCGGCGAGATTCTGCGTGATTTCGAGATTACGACGTGTTGCCGCATCCATGATGATGCTGTCCTGCTGGCGTTCCATCGTAATCGATCGGATATGGGGCAGGGTGGTGCGCTGCGTATCTTTTACGTATTGCAACAGACAGCCTGCGGCGCACAGACCACGCGGCGCATTCTCAACGCCAAAGCCAATCAGATCCCGCGTACCAAACTGCAGGTTTAACTGCTGACGTGCGGTATCAATTTCAAATTCCCATAACGGACGGCGACGCAGGCCTCGACGGCCATCAATCAGTGCCATCTCTGCAAAATCTTCGGCGTAGAGCAGTTCGGCTGGATTAGTCCGTTGTAATTCCGCCGCCATGGTTTCGCGATCGGCGGGTTCACTCAAGCGAAAACGACCGGAGCTAATATCCAGCGCGGCATAACCGTAACCTTTACTGTCCTGCCAGATCGCGGCCAGCAGGTTATCCTGACGCTCCTGCAACAGCGCTTCGTCACTAATAGTACCAGGTGTGACGATGCGAACCACTTTACGTTCCACCGGACCTTTTGACGTGGCCGGATCGCCAATCTGTTCGCAAATTGCTACGGACTCGCCTTGGTTAACGAGCTTCGCCAGGTAGTTTTCTACAGCATGATGCGGAATGCCCGCCATCGGAATCGGTTCACCCGCCGATGCGCCACGCTTGGTCAGCGAGATGTCGAGCAGTTGTGACGCGCGTTTTGCATCGTCATAGAAAAGCTCGTAAAAATCCCCCATACGATAAAAAAGCAGGATTTCAGGATGCTGAGCTTTGAGTTTCAGATACTGCTGCATCATTGGCGTATGCGCGGTCAAATTTTCGATTGTGCTCATGGAGTTAAGATATCCATTTCATTGAAAGTATTGCGTTTTGTGCGACCTGCTGGCCGTTAGTTACCTCTATTGTCGCATGAACAAATGACAGGGGGCAGCAAAATGTCGAGACTTTATGCTGTGTCTTCTTCCATCAACTCAATGAGCAATTTTCCGTGCTCGACTCTCACTCTGACCTGTGAATTTGTTTTAAACCCTGCTTTTTCGAGCCAGTCGCCTTTTAGGCTCAGTGCCGCGTGAACGCTGTAGCGCTTGGGAATTTTGGTATTACGATCTTCATGGCGCTTTCTGAAGTAGCCCACTTTGAGATGGCGTTGAGACGGGGTGATCGTGATATCAGACATACAGGCTCCATTAACAGCAGGCGAAAAGGGAATGAAAATGCCTGTATAAAATGCCAGTAATTTTGTGAGGGCACAAATCTATAACTGGAAGCTGCCTTCAGAAAATGAAATGCAACAAATGAAATCAGGCTGAAAAGCCGAGTTTAAAGATGTATTATTTATGCACATTATTAACGGATAATCTGCCATGTCAGGAAAACGTATCTCTCGAGAAAAAGAGACGATCAGCAAAATGATCGCGCTCTACGAAACACAGTGCCCTCAGGCATCTCGCGACCCTGGTCATTATCAGGCTTTGAACGCGTATGCAGATAAACGGCTGGATAAATGCGTATTCGGAGAAGAGAAACCAGCCTGTAAGCAGTGTCCTGTCCACTGCTACCAACCTGCAAAACGTGAAGAGATGAAACAGGTTATGCGCTGGGCCGGACCGCGCATGTTATGGCGTCACCCGATCCTCACTGTCCGTCATTTGATTGATGACCGCCGCCCGGTGCCGGAACTGCCCGAGAAATGCCGACCCAATAATAAGGCTTAAGCTTTGCGAGCGTGCGCGCCTTGCATCGGGCGGCAAATGATCACCATCGCTATCGCACTACACAGCGGGAAAAAGGCTAACTGCAACCAGGGAAAAATCGCTTCTTTCGATGGCACTAACGCATGATCGAGTTGACCGCCGAAAAGGAAATTCCCCGCCAGCACAGCGCAACCCCCTGCCGTCGCCAGTGCGCCATAATGTGCGCCAAGCGTTGTCTCATCAGCAAACCAGGGGATAAGATCTTTGGCGGCAGGCACCAGCAGCATCTGCCCCAGCGTTAACAGCGTGACAAAACAGGCGGACGGCACAAGTCGGAGCCACCCCGCAGGCGGGACCGTTGCCGCGAAAAGGGCAACGCTGACAAAGGAGGCTGAGACGAAGATGAACCCAAACGGAAGGATCCTGGTGGGACCCACACGACGCGCAAAACGTGCCAGCGGCAGTTGAAAAGCAATAATCAATATCGAGGCCAGCATAAATAGCGGTCCCAGATCTTTTTCGCTACCGCCTGCACGTTGAATTTCCACGGGCAGCGCCAGATAAAGTTGGTTGTAACTCAGTAACCATGAGCTGTAGGCGATAATGAAAGCGACAAATCGCGGCTGACGAAAGGTGGTCCACCAGGGTGTCATTTCAAGTGTTTGCTTTTTTGCTGGAGCTGAAGGCAACGCGAAAAACAGGACGATCAACGCCACAACAAAAACACCTGCACCAGCCAGTGCGATCTGGCGGAAACCAAGCCCTGTCATGAGTGCCCCGACAACCGGCCCAAGCACGGCCCCCAGTTCACCACACACGGCAAACAGGGCAAACCACTCCGCGCGACTGCGTTTGCCCTGCGCCTCGCTTTGTGTTCCGGCTTTCGCCAGCAATGCTTCAATGGAGGGGGAAAACAGCGCCCCGCCGATTCCGGTCAGACAGGCTCCCAATATAATCGGCCAAAGCGATTGCCCAAACGCCAGCAGCAAATAACCCGACACGCGAATAAGGCAGCCGGCCAGGATCACGATACGCGCGCCAAATCGGTCTGAAAGCGCACCGCCGACGATAAACATTCCTTGCTGGGAAAAGGTCCGCAGCCCAAGGATCAGCCCAATCAGCCCGCCAGAGAGCATCATGTCTTCGCGCAAAAAGATCGCAAGAAAGGGAACGACGGCATAAAAACCGATGTTGAAAACAAACTGGCTGCCCAGTAAAACAGGCGGCCAGACTTGCGTAGCTGGCCGAAAGAGAGGCAAAGACATGCGGATTACCCGGCGTTAAGCGATGTAGTGGATGTGTTTTTTGCCATGAAACGGTGAAATTTCGATTTTCGTTTCGACCCGAAAGACATCCCACAACAGCGTTTCAGTCAGGATCTCATCGGGTGTTCCCGAGGCAACAATTTCCCCATTTTGCATCACGATGAGTGCGTCGCAGAACATCGACGCATGGTTGAGATCGTGGATGGCCACAATACTGGTGACGGGTAATTCGCTGATGAGTTTCATCAGCTGTATTTGATGATGAATATCCAGATGGTTCGTGGGTTCATCAAGCAGGATCTCGGTTGGCGTCTGCGCAAGCGCGCGAGCAATGTGCACGCGCTGGCGTTCACCGCCGGACAAACTTTGCCAGCCTTGCTCGCTCTTTTTGAGCATATCCACACGTTCCAGCGCAGCGGTGACGGTTTCATCGTCCTGCGCACCCCAGTTCGAAAAAGGCGAATGATGGGGGATTCGGCCGAGTTTTACCACGTCACGAACGCGCATATTCGCTTCTGTCATGCCGTGCTGTTCAACAAAGGCCACCCGGCGTGCCAGCTGTTTTTTAGCGATCTGGCTGATGTTTTTATCGTCCAGCGTGACGCAGCCCGAATGGGGCCGGCGCAAGCCTGCCAGAACGCGCAGCAAAGAGGATTTACCTGAACCGTTTGGGCCAAGTAGCCCTACCGTTTGCCCACGAGAAACCTTCAGTGAGACATTGTTGACGATAACTTTTTTACCCACCTTCCAGGTAATATTTTCGGCAGTGATGCTCATCACTTATTCCTTGAACGATAGATAATAAGGGCAAAGAACGGCACGCCAACCAGGGCGGTGACCACGCCGACCGGCAGGCTTTGCGGTGCAATCAGCAGACGAGACGCAATATCGGCAAGCACCATCAGAATGGCACCCGCCAGGGCGCTGGCGATGAGTAACGTGCGATGCAGCGGGCCAAAGAAATAGCGCATCACATGCGGAACGACCAGGCCGACAAATCCAATAGAGCCCGCCATGCTGACAATGGTTGCGGTAATCAGCGCAGTGACGGTGAACAGAATCAAACGCACCCAAGGGACGGCGATCCCAAGGGACGCTGCGGCATCATCGCCAAACGTAAAGGCATCCAGCGCACGGGAATAGTAAAGACAGATAGCCAGGCCGGTCAGTACCACAATCAGCACCAGCTGGAGCTCAGGCCATCTGACGCCGCTAAAACTGCCCAGCAGCCAGAACATCACATCACGGGCCTGCTGAGCGCTGGCGGAGGTACTGATGGTGTAGGCGGTGATGGCATTAAACAGCTGCGAGGCGGCAACACCCGCCAGGATAGTACGCTCGTTACCGCCACGCGCGCCATTCGTCAGAAACGCGACAAACACAAAAGCAGCAAAGGCACCGGCGAACGCGCCCGCGGAGAGCGAAACGGCGCCCGTTCCGATACCTAATACCACAACAGACACTGCGCCCGTGGAGGCCCCCGCGGAGACCCCAAGAACATAGGGTTCTGCGAGCGCATTTTTCAACAGGCTCTGGAGTACCGCTCCACAAATGGCCAACCCTGCGCCGCAACAGGCCGCAACCAGCGCACGGCTCAGGCGGAAGTCCCAAATCACACTTTCAAAAATGCGACTCAGCGGCACATCGGTGAATCCCATTTTATTGCCGATCGCGTAGAACACGGTTTGCAGCGGGATCGATAGCTCACCCACGCTGACGCCAACGGCGATCACCAGAATAAGCAAGGCAATAGAAAGGATGCAGGATGTGCCAAGAAACACCCCCTGCCGTGCCTGTTGAACGGCTGAACTCATTAGTTCAGCCCCATCTTTCTAAGCTGTTCGCCAACCTGTTCTGCGCCGTAAATGGTACGGATAGTGGGGTTCATGGCCTGACCGTCCATCACCACGATATGACCTTTTTTGACGGCATCAAGCTGACTGACAGCCGGATCGCTTTTCAGGAATTTGATTTTTTCTTCCGCGTTATCCAGAACCCAACGGTTACGATCGAGGCTTGAGACGACGATGACGTCAGGGTTTGCTGCGATGATGCTTTCCCAGCCCACGGTTGGCCATTCGGTTTCAGAGGTAATGGCGTTGTGTCCGCCCAGCACATTCGCGATAAAGCCGGATGCGCCATTTTTGCCGCCCACGTAGGCGTCTGCAGAAGGGGACGCGCTGGAGAACCAGAACACAAATGAAAGGTCTTTTTTGTTTTTACCAAATTCGGCACGCAGATCGGCTTCGCGTTTTTTGAAATCGGCAATCACCGCCTGACCGCGCGCTTCAACGTTGAAAATTTTAGCGAAATCTTCAATTTCCTGGTACAGGAACGTCATGTCCCAGAGTTTTTGACGACTACCGTACATGTCGCCAACGCCCTTTTTGGTGGCGCACATGCCGGGTGAAACATAGCTGTTAACGCCAACGGTCGCGAGATCTTCTCGTTTCGCCACTTTGCTTTCAGGGCCCAGCAATAACGGCAACTGTGCCGGAACAAAATCAGGATTCTGGGCGAGAACAGACTCAAGTGTCGGGATTTCGACCGTCAGCAGTTTGATTTTGGCATTTTTCTCAGCCAGTTCCGGCAGCACTTTGGTTGGCCAAAAAGCGCTGGCAGCGATCTTATCCTGCAGTCCCAACAGCAGTAAAATTTCGACGGTATTCTGACCCAGCGCGACAACGCGCTCAGGGGCTTTGGTGAAGGTTTGGGTGTACCCGCAATTCTCAATAGTCAGAGGATAAGTGGTTGCATATGCACAGCTAACCGAAGCGAATGCCAGGCCTAAGGCGCTGAGGACCTTTTTCATAAAACGCTATCCTTCATCAATTGATTGTTTATTAGCAGGTCAGGGGATTTTAATGATAATGAAACTCATTTTAACGGGTGGGATTTATACAATTTAAAATATATCGTGTCAATCACTGATAATAACGTGTTGTTATTAATTAGGAATTATGATGGCTGGAGAAATGAATGCCGTGCATAACACGGCATTGAGAATGGAATCAGAGCAACATATCTTTTTCGATGCCCAAACGTTTCATTCGCGAGAGCAATGTTGTGCGCTTCAAACCGAGACGTTGTGCTGCGCCTTTTGGCCCGGCGACGACGCCGTTGGTCTCTCTTAAAATACGGACAATCAGCTGATACTCGTCCTCACCGTCCTGTGCCATTTCCCGTGTGGGCAACGGCGGCTCTGAGATCATGACTTCCGGGATCGATAGCTGTAGTACGTTGCCACGCGTCAACAGAACGGCACGTTCAATCACATTTTCCAGTTCACGAACGTTGCCCGGCCACTCCATCGCGGAAAGGGTGCGCAGCGTTTCCGCCGGAATACTGTCGATATTGCGTCCCATCCGACGAGCAATTTTAGCGGTAAAGGCTTTCACCAGCAGCGGGATATCGTCCGGGCGTTCGCGTAGCGGCGGTAAGCAAATTGGGAACACGTTCAGACGGTAATAAAGGTCGTTACGAAATTCGCGGTCGGCGACCATTTTTTTCAGATCGCGATTGGTCGCGGCAATCAGCCGGACATTGGTTTGAATGAGTTTGTTACTTCCCAGACGTTCAAACTCTTGCTCTTGTAACACTCGCAGCAGTTTTGGCTGCAATTCCAGCGGCATATCACCCACTTCATCCAGGAATAGCGAGCTTTTATCCGCCAGTTCAAAGCGGCCAATGCGCTGGGTGCTGGCGCCGGTAAACGCACCGCGTTCATGACCGAACAAATCGCTTTCAAGCAAGCCCGCGGGCATCGCCGCGCAGTTCATCTTCACCATCCGGCGGCTGTTGCGGTTGCTAAGATTATGAATCGCGCGGGCGATCAGCTCTTTACCGGTGCCCGTTTCCCCGAGGATTAACACCGTGCTGTCGCTTTGCGCCACCATCTCAACTTGCTTCAGAACGCTGTACATGGCATCACTGCGGCCAATGATTTCACCGAATTCACTGTCGACATTATTAAGCTGCTCGGTCAGCGCCAGGTTTTCGTCCACCAGCCGCTCTTTCAGGCGATGAATTTCCTGGTACGCCAGCGCGTTGTCGAGCGCAATCGCAATGCGCTCCGCAATTTGGCGCAGTAGCTTAAGGTTGGTCGTGGTAAAGGCTTGTTCTTCGCACTGCGCCAGTTTTAACACGCCGAGCATGGTATTGCCGGACATCAGCGGCAGCAGGCACAGCGTCTGAATCTGGTTTCCCCAACACTGGAAAAGCATCCGCTCGTAAGGTGCCAGCTCGTCCCGTTCACTCAGATTCAGCAGCAGCATCTCTTTGCTTTTAAATACCCGCTCGGAAAGCGTTCCCGCCTCATCCACTTCGCTTTGTTCGTGCGCAGGATGGGTTTCATCGAGATAGTGAGTGGAGTGGATGGTCAGTTTGCCCTTGCGATGGCCGCGCAACACGATGCTTATCGCGTCGATTTTAAAATAGTGGTGGATCTCTTTGGCGACTTCACTCACCAGCTCGTCCATGTCCAGTCTGGACAATACCGCATTGGTGATGGCGACGAGAATGCGGAAGTTATCGCGCTCGCGGCTTAATAGATCGTAATCGACGTTATCGGTGACGCGGCTGTGGATCTGCTCGGCCACTACGCTGACAATCTGCGTGAACGTATGCAGGCGCTCATATTCCGCCTCGCTCCACGGCTGATCGGTGTTGCGGATAAATTCGCAGCCACCAAAAATCCGCCCTTCCACGGTGAGCGGTAGCAGGCAGTAATGGCCAAAAGGCGAATACAAATTGCTCTTTGCAAGCAGCGGCCAGGCCTGCTGGAATTCGTCGAAGTTGCAGTGCAGGGCGTCCGGGCGTGACAAAATACGGCGCACAGGACCATTCGCCAGCACGGTTTCGTCTTCATATTCGACGGACTTACCGTTATCGCGCGTCGCAAAGTAGCTGGCACGACGGCTTGCGCTGTGCCACAGCACGATAGCGGCACTGTCTGCCAGCGCAGACTGCCGCACCAGACGCGTCAGGGCTTCGCTGAGCGAACCCAGATCGGGCTGCTGTAACAGTGTGCGCGTAATATCGAACAGCCCTTGCTGTCCAAGATCGCTCATCGGTGTATACGACATATTGCTTCCAAAGAAACGGGCAAAAAAATAAGAGTGCTGACCACGTTTAGCGCGGTTCTAGCAAATTCGGGGTAACGGTTCCGCGTGCGGTAAATCCAGCGTGCGTTTAATGCCGTAAAGCCCGGTCAGGCGCACCCCTTTGCGCTCAACCACTTCACCAATCACGGCAGCATCTTGACCAAGTGGATGCGCGCGCAACTGCGTCAGTACGGCTTCTGCTGCAGAACGCTCGACGCCGATTAACAGTTTGCCTTCGTTGGCAAAGTTTAGCGGATCAAGGCCAAGAAGTTCGCACAGGCCACGCACGGCAGGTTTGACCGGCAGATGTTGCTCTGTCAGCTCAATGCCGCAGCCGCTGCTGGCAGCAAATTCGTGGGCAACCGCATTCACTCCCCCGCGCGTCGCGTCGCGCAGGGCTTTGATACCCGGAATGTGACGAAGCGTCTGGATAAGTGGCGTCAACACGGCGCAGTCGCTGTGCAATTCACCGTCCAGACCCAGGCCTTCTCGCAGGTTTAAAATCGTTGCGCCATGACAGCCCAACGTGCCGCTCACGATCAGCACATCGCCGACCGCCAACCGTTGTGCGCCCCAGTGAACGTCCGCGGGGATGGCGCCCAGTCCGGCAGTATTAATAAACAGTTTATCCGCCGCGCCACGCTGCACGACTTTGGTGTCACCGGTGACGATAGCGATACCCGCTTCGCGTGCGGTGCTTGCCATGCTTTGGACGACGGTTTTTAGCGTGTCCATCGCCAACCCTTCTTCGAGGATAAAGCCGCACGAAAGATAGCGGGGGATTGCGCCGCTGACGGCCACGTCATTCGCCGTACCGCATACCGCGAGCTTGCCGATATCGCCGCCCGGAAAGAACAGCGGATCAATCACGTAACTGTCGGTGGAGAAGGCCAGCCTGTCGCCCTGCGCGGTCAGTGTCGACAGGGCAATGCGCGCCTGATCTTCCTGCTCCGCCAGCCACGGATTGGCAAACGCTTCCAGAAACAGTTGGCTGATGAGCTGCTGCATCGCCTGGCCGCCGCTGCCGTGCGCCATTTCAACCGTGGTCATGCTTCACACTCCTGATTGCGATACTGATACCATGCGGCGCAGGCGCCTTCGGAAGAGACCATCAGCGCGCCAAATGCGGTTTGCGGATTGCAGGTGTTGCCAAATAACGGGCACTGATGCGGTTTGCATTTACCGGTCAGGACCGCTCCGCAGCGGGCTCGCGGGTCATCACAAACCTGCTGTGGCTGCGGGCGAAAATGCGCTTCGGCGTCGAACGCGCGATACGCGGGGGTTAAATGCACGCCAGATTCAGCAATCAGTCCCAGACCGCGCCATTCGCTGTCACCTTCTACGGCAAAAACCTCGGCGATGGCGTTTTGCGCCAGCGGATTTCCCGCATCCGGCACGACGCGGCGATACTGATTTTCGACCACGCTCAGGGCTGCTATTTTCTGCTCAACCAGCATGTTGACGCCTTGCAGTAGATCAAGTGGTTCGAAACCAGCGACCACTAATGGCCGATGATAGTCCGCTGCAATAAAACTGTAAGCCTCTGTACCAATCACCATACTGACGTGACCGGGTGCTAAAAAAGCATCAATTCCGTTATCGGGTTCTTCCAACAGGCTACGCAGCGTGGGGATCAGCGTGATGTGCTGGCAAAAAAAGAAGAAGTTATCGAGACCTTTTGCTTTTGCCTGTTGCAGGGTAATGGCTGTGGCGGGCATGGTGGTTTCAAACCCCAGGCCGAAAAACACCACTTTGCGCGTTGGATTTTCAGCCGCCAGCTTCAGCGCATCCACGGGTGAATAGACGATTCGCACATCCGCACCGCGCGCTCTGGCCTGTAACAGTGAGCCTTTTTTGCCCGGCACGCGCATCGCATCGCCAAAGGTGCAAAAAATCACCTCAGGCTGGCTGGCGATTTCGATGCAATTATCGATACGGCCCATCGGCAGCACGCAGACCGGACAGCCCGGACCGTGGATAAACTCGATGTTTTCCGGCAGCAGCTGGTCAAGGCCAAATTTGAAGATGGCATGCGTGTGCCCGCCACACACTTCCATAATCCGCAGCGGACGCTGTGCGGTGTAATCGAGTAATGTTGCCCGGGTTTTAAGGTGGGCGATAAGCCGCATCACCTGTTCCGGCGCGCGATATTCATCAACGTAGCGCATCGCTATCGCTCCTCGCCGTACAGCAGCGCGCCGACGTCCGGCTCGACTTCAAACATATTTTGCAGCGCCGCCAGGGTATCGCGGGCTTCGTCCTCGTCGATCAGGCTCATCGCAAAGCCCACGTGAACCAGCACCCACTGACCAAGACGCGATGCGCCGGTTTCGTCCACGCACCCGACCAGGGAGAGATCAACGTCGCGCAGCACGCCGCAGACTTCCACTTTTGCCTGATTTCCATCGATGGAATGAATTTGTCCCGGAACGCCTATGCACATCGTTCGTTCTCCAGCCACGCAAGCCAGTTTTCCATGCCGTCTCCGCTTGTAGCGGACACTAGCAGGATCTGAATATCCGGGTTCACCTCGCGCGCGTACGCCAGGCATTTATCGACATCGAAATTCAGATACGGCAGCAGGTCGATTTTATTGAGCAGCATCAGCGAGGCAGCGGCAAACATATGCGGATATTTCAGAGGCTTGTCTTCCCCTTCGGTGACGGACAGCACTGCAACTTTGTGACGCTCGCCCAGATCAAAGCTCGCCGGACACACCAGATTGCCGACGTTTTCAATAAACAGAATGCCGTTATCGGCCAGCGGCAGACGCGGCGCAGCATCGGCAATCATTTGCGCATCCAGATGACAGCCCTTACCGGTATTGACCTGAATAGCCGGGGTGCCGGTTTCGCGGATGCGTGCGGCGTCATTCACGGTTTGCTGATCGCCTTCGATAACCGCGCACGAGACGCTGCCGTTAAGGTGCTTGAGCGTTTCCGTCAGCAGGGTCGTTTTACCCGAGCCGGGGCTGGAAACCAGGTTCAGCACCAGCTGTTGACGCGCGGCAAAGCGCGCGCGATTACGTGCAGCCAGCTGATTGTTTTTGTCCAGCACGTTGATTTCGACTTCCAACATTTTGCGCTGGCTCATGCCTGGCGCATGCGTCCCCGCTTCGCCGTGGCCGTAATGCAGATCGCCTGCATCGGACTGCTTCGGTGCGAACTGAATGCCGGTTAACGCTGCCGTGATGCGCGGTGCAGGGGAGAATGGCGCGGAGCGAAACGCGGAGTGCGGGCGATGCTCATCGCCTTCGATATACAGGTTGCCTTCGGCGCAACCGCAGGTACTACACATGATTTACTCCTGGTCTATTTCGAGGCGCTGGATCTGCAAACCGTCGTCCGCCACGATGCGCAGCCCAACGTTCTGGCACTGCGGACAGAGGCGCACTTTAGAGGAGAGCAGCGTGACGTATTGCTGGCAGTGTTCACACCAGCATTCGGCCTGCTGTTCTTCTATATACAGCTGACAGCCTTCTGCCAGCGTGTCGCGGCACACCAGCTCAAAGCAAAAGGTGAGGGCGCTGGTTTCGACGCAGGAAAACGCCCCCACTTTCAGCCACACACCTGTCACGCGTTTCGCGTTGTGCGCTTTTGCCTGCTGTTCGATTAACTCCAGCGCTCGCTGGCAGAGGGTGATTTCGTGCATGACGCCTCCTCAATGATTTGCCCCATTAATGCAATAACGATGCCAGCTTAATTTTGATTAGGGCGTGACGATGACGCTGCTGACGAAATGACACGTCGACAGCCTGTCATTGACAGTTTGAACTGGCTTAAATTCTATAAATTTCAACATGATAAAAATTGGCACAAAATCTGCTTAACAGCCGTATCTCCATTAACCGGATACCTGAGATGACTATTTGGGAAATTAGCGAAAAGGCGGATTACATCGCGCAGCGCCATCAATCACTGCAGGAACAATGGCAGCATTACTGTAATTCGCTGGTCCAGGGGATCACCCTGTCAAAAGCGCGTCTGCATCACGCCATGAGCTGTGCGGCACAAGAGGATTTGTGCTTTGTCCTGTTCGGCCACTTCATGATTTACGTCACCCTGGCGGACACGTTTAACAGCCACACCATTCAGTACTTTGTCGAGACAAAAGAGGGCGAAAGAGAGTTGATTGCGCAGGCGCAGTTGATGGCCGACGGCATGGTTGACGGTCACGTTAGCAACCGCGATCGCCAGCAGGTGCTTGAACACTATCTGGAAAAAATCGCACCTGTTTACAACAACCTCTATTCCGCGGTTGAGCACGATTTACCGGTGGATTTAAAAGCGCTGGTGAGCGAGCCGCGCACCGTCTGATGTTTACGTGTCGAGACGTGTCGATATGGCACTTTTTCGTCAAAAATGACTATGTCCTGAGGACTCCCCGGTGAACCGTTTTGTAATAGCTGACTCGACGGTCTGCATTGGCTGTCATACCTGTGAAGCGGCGTGTTCAGAAACACACCGCCTGCACGGGTTGCAGTCGATGCCACGTTTGAAAGTCATGCGCAATGAGAAAGAGTCTGCGCCGCAGCTCTGCCATCATTGTGAGGACGCCCCCTGCGCGGGTGTCTGTCCTGTCAACGCCATCACCCGCGTTGAGGGTGCTGTGCAGCTCAATGAAAGTCTGTGCGTGAGCTGCAAACTGTGCGGCATCGCCTGTCCCTTTGGTGCCATTGAATTTTCCGGCAGCCGTCCGCTGCACATTCCTGCCAATGCTAATTCGCCAAAAGCGCCCCCTGCGCCACCGGCTCCGGCACGCGTCAGTACGCTGCTGGATTGGGTGCCTGGCGTGCGTGCCGTGGCGGTGAAATGCGATTTGTGCAGCTTTGACGAGCAAGGCCCAGCCTGTGTTCGCACCTGTCCGACAAAGGCGCTGATTTTAGTGAATATTCGTGATATTGCGCGCAGCAGCAAACGCAAACGCGAGCTAACCGTGAATACCGATTTTGGCGATCTGTCGCTGTTTCAGACGCAAAATGAGGGGGCGAAATGAACGCTGTCGATGTGATTATCAGTGCCGTAGCGTGCCTGACGGTGACGGCTTTTCTGTCACTTCTCTTCTCATTTTATAAGCCGCTGAGCGGCTGGATTGCCGGGCTTGGCGGCGCAGTGGGCAGCGTGATGACGCTTACTGCGGGTGTTGTCGTGTTGACGCGCGGGCTGAGTGCTGCGGCGGTGATTCCTGTTATCCATCACAGCATTGCCCTTACGCCGCTCAACGCCATCTGGCTGGTGACCTTTGGTTTGTGCGGGCTGTTTATCAGCCTGTTTAACATCGACTGGCATCGTCATTCGCAGACCAAACCGAACGGATTGTTGGTCAATTTGCTGCTGGCGACCGCCATTTGTGCCGTAGTCGCCAGCAATCTCGCGGCGCTGGTGGTGATGGCCGAAATCATGGCGCTATGCGGGGTGTTTCTCACCGGATGCACGCAGTCTGGCAAGCTGTGGTTTGCGCTGGGACGCCTGGGAACGCTGCTGCTGGCGCTGGCGTGCTGGTTAACGTGGCAACGCTACGCCACGCTGGATCTGGTGCTGATCAATGAACGCACGCAGTTGTTGCCATTAGGTGCCGACATCTGGCTGCTGGGGATGGCTGGCTTCGGTTTACTGGCGGGGATTATTCCTCTGCACGGCTGGGCTCCCCAGGCACATGCTAACGCTTCTGCTCCTGCCGCGACGCTGTTTTCAACCGTAGTGATGAAGGTCGGTCTGTTCGGCATGTTGACGCTGACGCTGGTGGGTGGACAACCGCCACTGTGGTGGGGCGTGGTGCTGTTGCTGGTCGGGATGCTCACCGCTTTCGTGGGCGGACTGTATGCCTTGATGGAGCACAATATCCAACGTTTGCTGGCGTACCACACGCTCGAAAACATCGGCATCATTTTGCTGGGCTTTGGCGCAGGTGTGACCGGGCTTGCATTGAACCAACCGGCCCTGATCGCGGCCGGATTTATCGGCGGGCTCTATCACCTCATCAACCACAGCCTGTTTAAAAGCACCCTGTTTCTGGGCGCGGGCAGCGTCTGGTTCCGTACCGGACATCGTGACATCGAGAAGCTCGGCGGGATCGGTAAAAAAATGCCGCTTATCTCGCTGGCCATGCTGGTCGGGCTGATGGCGATGGCCGCGCTGCCGCCGCTGAACGGCTTTGCAGGCGAATGGGTTATCTACCAGTCCTTCTTTGCACTCGGCCAGAGCGACGTGTTTATTGCACGCCTTCTTGGCCCGTTATTGGCGGTGGGTTTAGCCATTACCGGGGCGCTGGCGGTGATGTGCATGGCGAAAGTGTATGGGGTGACGTTCCTGGGCGCGCCACGTACCCGTGAAGCCAGACAGGCCTTTAGCGCACCTTTCCTGATGACGACGAGCGTGGTTCTGCTGGCGATGTGCTGTATCGCAGGCGGCGTTGCAGCGCCGTGGCTGCTGCCGCTGTTGGGAACGGCTGTTCCGCTGCCGCTGACGACAGCGCACACCACCGTTTCTCAACCGATGATTGCGCTGCTGCTGATTGCCGCGCCACTGCTGCCGTTCGTGCTGATGCTGTTCTTCAAACGCGATCGCCTGCCTGCCCGTTCGCGCGGCGCGGCATGGGCCTGCGGATATGAACACGAAGAATCCATGGTGATCACCGCCCACGGCTTTGCGATGCCGGTAAAAGAAAACTTTTCTGCCGTGCTGAAACTGCGAGAAAAGCTCAATCCGGTGGGCTGGGTTCCTGGCTGGCAGAGCGCTGCCGCACCCGGCTTATTCCGTCGCCTCGCCGTGATCGAACTGGCGGTGCTGGTGGTGATTGTGATTTCACGAGGAGCCTGACATGAGTTTGTTACTGGCATTACTTCAGGCGCTGGTGTTGTTCGCCGTCGCGCCACTGCTCTCCGGCGTGACCCGCGTGGCGCGTGCGCGGATGCATAACCGTCGTGGTCCTGGCGTGCTGCAGGAATATCGTGACCTGTTCAAGCTGATGGGGCGTCAAAGCATTGCGCCCGATGCGGCGGGTTGGGTGTTTCGTCTGACGCCGTTCGTGATGGTCGGCGTGATGCTGACCATTGCCACCGCGCTGCCGGTGGTGACCGTGTGGTCACCGTTGCCTGTTTTGGGCGATCTGATCACCCTGATTTACCTCTTTGCTATCGCGCGCTTTTTCTTTGCCATTGCGGGCCTGGATACCGGCAGTCCGTTTACCGGCATCGGGGCCAGCCGCGAGGCGATGCTGGGCGTATTAGTGGAGCCGATCCTGCTACTGGGATTGTGGGTCGCCGCGCAGGTCGCGGGATCTACCCATATCAGCTTTATCACCGATACCGTCTATCACTGGCCCGTTGCGCGCAGCATCCCGCTGATTCTGGCGCTGTGCGCCTGCGCGTTTGCCACTTTTATCGAGATGGGCAAACTGCCGTTCGACCTCGCGGAAGCGGAGCAAGAGCTGCAGGAAGGCCCGCTCACCGAATACAGCGGCTACGGCTTTGCGGTACTGAAGTGGGGCATCAGCCTCAAACAGCTGGTGGTATTGCAGATGTTTGTCGGCGTCTTTTTCCCGTGGGGCCAAATGATCCACTTTTCCGTTGGCGGTCTGCTGCTGGCCGTGGTGATTGCCGCGCTCAAGCTGATGGCTGGCGTCCTCATTATCGCCCTGTTTGAAAACAGCATGGCGCGACTGCGTTTTGTTGCCACCTCACGCATTACCTGGGCTGGTTTTGGTTTTGCATTTTTAGCATTCGTCTCCTTGCTGGTGGCGTGATTACAGAGAGTCAGAGCATGTCAGAAGAAAAAAAAGGTCAAAACTATCTCGCCGCGCTGCATCAGGCTTTCCCCGGCGTCGTGCTGGAAGAGTCCTGGCAGACCAAAGATCAGATAACCGTCACCATCAAGGTGAACTATCTGCCCGAAGTGGTGGAGTTTCTTTATTACCAGCAGGGCGGCTGGCTGTCGGTGCTGTTTGGTAACGATGAGCGTCAGCTGTGTGGCAATTACGCGGTCTACTACGTGATGTCGATGGAGCAGGGTGTGAAGTGCTGGCTCACCGTACGCGTCGAAGTGGATCCGAATAAACCGGAATATCCGTCCGTCACGCCGCGCGTGCCCGCGGCCGTCTGGGGCGAGCGCGAAGTGCGCGATATGTACGGTCTGGTGCCAGTTGGCCTGCCAGATGAGCGTCGTCTGGTATTGCCGGACGACTGGCCGGATGAACTCTATCCGCTGCGTAAAGACAGCATGGATTATCGCCAGCGCCCAGCGCCGACAACCGACAGTGAAACCTACGAATTCATTAACGAGCTGGGCAGCAAAAAGAACAACGTGGTGCCGATTGGCCCGCTGCACGTCACCTCCGATGAACCGGGCCATTTCCGTTTGTTCGTCGACGGTGAAAACATTATCGACGCCGATTACCGCCTGTTCTATGTCCATCGCGGCATGGAAAAACTGGCGGAAACCCGCATGGGTTACAACGAAGTCACCTTCCTGTCTGACCGCGTGTGCGGCATCTGCGGCTTTGCACACAGCACTGCTTACACCACGTCGGTCGAAAACGGCATGGGAATTGTGGTGCCAGAACGTGCACAGATGATCCGCGCCATTTTGCTGGAAGTGGAACGTCTGCATTCGCACCTGCTCAACCTGGGTCTGGCCTGCCACTTTGTCGGTTTTGACTCCGGATTTATGCAGTTTTTCCGCGTGCGTGAAGCCTCCATGAAAATGGCCGAGATCCTGACCGGCGCGCGTAAAACTTACGGTCTGAATCTGATCGGCGGGATTCGTCGCGATCTGCTGAAAGACGACATGATCCAGACCCGCCTGCTGGCGCAGCAGATGCGCCGCGACGTGCAGGAGCTGGTCGATATGTTGCTCAGTACGCCAAACATCGAACAGCGTACCGTGGGCATTGGTCGTCTTGATCCGCAAATTGCCCGCGATTTTAGCAACGTCGGCCCGATGGTTCGCGCCAGCGGTCACGCTCGCGATACCCGCACCGATCACCCGTTCGTGGGTTATGGCCTGCTGCCTATGACGATTCACACCGAACAGGGTTGCGACGTGATTTCGCGTCTGAAAGTTCGCATCAACGAAGTGTTTACCGCGCTGAATATGATCGATTTTGGTCTGGATAACCTGCCGGGCGGCCCGCTGATGGTCGAAGGCTTTACCTATATCCCTAACCGCTTTGCGCTTGGTTTTGCCGAAGCGCCGCGCGGAGATGACATTCACTGGAGCATGACTGGCGACAACCAGAAGCTGTACCGCTGGCGCTGTCGCGCGGCGACTTACGCCAACTGGCCGACGCTGCGCTATATGCTGCGCGGCAACACCGTCTCTGATGCGCCGCTGATCATCGGTAGCCTGGATCCCTGCTACTCCTGCACCGATCGCATGACGGTGGTCGATGTGCGTAAAAAGAAAAGCAAAGTGGTGGCGTACAAAGAGCTTGAACGCTACAGCATCGAGCGCAAGAACTCGCCGCTGAAATAAGGACGCGTGATGTTTACCTTTATCAAAAAATTGGTCAAAACCGGCACGGTTACCAGCAGTTATCCGCTGGAGCCGATTCCGGTCGATAAAAACTTTCGCGGCAAACCTGAACACAATCCGCAGCAGTGCATTGGTTGCGCTGCCTGTGTGAATGCCTGCCCGTCGAATGCGTTGACGGTTGAAACGGATCTGGCCACCAAAGAGCTGGCCTGGCAGTTCAACCTTGGGCGCTGCATTTTTTGCGGTCGCTGCGAAGAGGTTTGTCCGACGGTCGCGATTAAGCTGTCGCAGGAGTACGAACTGGCGGTGTGGAAAAAAGAAGATTTTCTCCAGCAGTCGCGCTTTGCCCTGTGTCATTGCCGGGTGTGCAGTCGTCCTTTCGCCGTGCAAAAAGAGATCGACTACGCCATTGCGCTGCTGAAACACAACGGTGACGTCCGCGCAGAACATCACCGCGAAAGCTTTGAAACCTGCCCGGACTGCAAACGCCAAAAATGCCTGTTGCCGTCCGACCGCATTGATTTAACTCGCCATATGAAAGAGGCCAGCTGATGAGCCATTTACTCGGCCCGCGCGACGATAACGGCATTCCTGTGCCGATGACGGTGGACGAATCCATCGCCAACATGAAGGCGTCGCTGCTGAAAAAAATCAAACGCTCTGCCTACGTTTATCGCGTCGACTGCGGCGGGTGCAACGGCTGCGAGATTGAAATCTTCGCCACGCTGTCACCGCTTTTTGATGCCGAACGGTTTGGCATCAAAGTCGTGCCGTCGCCGCGTCACGCCGATATTTTGTTGTTTACCGGCGCGATGACCCGCGCAATGCGCTCACCTGCGCTGCGCGCCTGGCAGTCTGCGCCCGATCCAAAAATTTGTATTTCTTACGGCGCCTGCGGTAACAGCGGCGGGATTTTCCACGACCTTTACTGCGTGTGGGGCGGCACCGACAAAATCGTGCCGGTCGATGTTTATATTCCTGGCTGCCCGCCGACGCCCGCGGCCACGCTGTACGGTTTCGCCATGGCGCTAGGTCTGCTGGAGCAGAAAATCCACGCTCGCGAGCCGGGTGAAATCGACAATCAGCCCGCGACGATCCTGCATCCGGACATGGTGCAGCCGCTGCGCGTTAAAGTCGATCGCACTGCGCGCAGGCTGGCGGGATATCGCTATGGTCGCCAGATTGCCGACGATTATCTGCGTCTGCTGAGCCAGGGCGAACATCAGGTGACACGCTGGCTGGAGGCAGAAAACGATCCGCGTCTGAATGAGATCGTTGCCAATTTAAATCAGGTGGTTGATGAGGCGCGTATCCGATGAGTGAAAGGGTGGTGTTCAGTCAGCTGAGCCGTAAGTTTATCGACGAAAACGATGCCACGCCGGATGCGGCGCAGCAGGTGGTTTATTACAGCCTGGCGATTGGTCACCACCTTGGGGTGATCGACTGCCTCGAAGCGGCGTTAAGTTGCCCGTGGCAAGAATACCTGGCGTGGATCGGCACGCTGGAGTCGGGGAGCACCGCGCGGCGCAAGATGGAAGGTGTGCCGAAGTACGGCGAAATCGTTATCGACAGTAACCATATCGCGATGCTTGCAAACGCGTTTGATGCGGCACTTGCTGTGCAATCCCCCGAGCAGCAGGCGTGGAGCAAAACCCTGCTCAGCATGCTGCACGATATTCATCAGGAGAGCGCCATCTACCTGATGGTGAGGAGAATACGTGACTGACGTTTTACTGTGTGTCGGTAATAGTCTGATGGGCGATGACGGCGCTGGTCCGCTGCTGGCGGAAATGTGCGCTGCACATCCGCAAGGAAACTGGATTGTGATTGATGGCGGCAGTGCGCCGGAAAACGATGTCGTCGCCATTCGTGAAATGCGCCCGGACCGGGTGTTGATTGTGGATGCCACTGATATGGGACTGAATCCCGGCGAAATCCGCCTGGTTGATCCGAACGATATCGCCGAGATGTTTATGATGACCACCCACAATATGCCGCTCAATTATCTGGTCGATCAGATTAAAGACGATGTGGGAGAGGTGCTATTTTTAGGCATTCAACCGGATATTGTCGGTTTTTATTATCCGATGACGCCACCGATCAAAGCGGCGGTAGAGGTGGTTTATTCGCGTCTTGCGCAGTGGAAAGGGGATGGGGGATTCGATCAGCTGTGAGTTGTTGCCCTCACCCTAACCCTCTCCGACAGGGAGAGGGAATTTTTCTCTCACTATATGTGGCAGCAGTTTTTCTCCCTCACTCTGGCGTAGTTGTCTTTCGCCCTCTCCCAGTGGGAGAGGGCGGGGTGAGGGCATCAGGCTAATCCAGATCCGCGCCGTTACTCGCAATCACCTTTTTGTACCACCAGAACGATTTCTTACGAATGCGATCCAATGAACCGTTGCCCGCATCGTCACGATCCACGTAAACAAACCCGTAGCGTTTGCTCATTTCGCCCGTCGATGCCGCCACCAAATCGATACAGCCCCAGGACGTGTAACCGATAAGCGGCACGCCGTCTTCGATCGCATCGCCCATTGCGCGGATGTGTTCGCGCAGGTAGCTGATGCGGTAGTCGTCGTTGATCTCGCCGTTAGCGTCAAATTCGTCTTTGGCGCCCAGGCCGTTTTCGACCAGGAATAACGGCTTCTGATAGCGGTCGTACATCATGTTCATGGTGATGCGCAGGCCCAGCGGGTCGATGCCCCAGCCCCACGCGCTCACTTCGATGTGCGGATTACGCAGCGATTTGACGATGTTTGCCGCGCTGGTGTTGTTGGCGTTCATGTCCGCCGAGGCGCAGCGAGAGGCGTAATAGCTGAACGACACAAAATCGACGGTGTTTTTCAGCAGCTCGTCATCGCCCGGGTCTTTAACAATCGTCACCCCTTTTTCGCGGAATACGCGGGCGGAGTAGGCCGGATAGCTGCCGCGTGCCTGCACGTCGATAAAGAACAGGTTTTCGCGGTCTTTCTCCAGCGCCATCCACACGTCTTCCGGTTTGCAGGAGTAAGGATAGAAATTACCGCCCGCCAGCATGCAGCCAACCTGGTTTTCTGCGTTCACTTCATGGGCGATTTTGGTCGCCAGCGCGCTTGCGACCAGCTCGTGGTGAGCGGCCTGATATTTCACCTGATCTTCGTTTTCGCCTTCTTCAAACACCAGCCCGGCTCCGGAGAACGGGCTATGGAGCATGATGTTGATTTCATTGAAGGTCAGCCAGTACTTCACCAGACCGTTAAACTCTTCAAAACAGGTGCGGGCATAACGGGCGAAGAAATCGACCATTTTGCGGTTACGCCATGAACCGTATTCCGTGACCAGATGCATCGGCACGTCAAAGTGGCACAGGGTCACCAGCGGTTCGATGTTGTACTTTCTGCACTCTTCAAACACTGCGCGATAAAAGGCGATGCCTTCCTGATTGGGCAGCGGCTCGTCGCCGTTCGGATAGAGACGGCTCCAGGCAATCGAGGTGCGGAAAACCGTAAAACCCATCTCCGCCATCAGGGCGATGTCTTCTTTGTAGCGATGGTAAAAATCAATCGCCTCGTGGCTTGGGTAAAATTCATCCTCGCGCAGCGCAAAACGTTTTTCCTTACCGACCTTCACCGCCAGGCGATTGGCACCGTGAGGGATCATATCGACCGTGGTCAGCCCTTTGCCGCCTTCGCGGTACGCGCCTTCACTCTGGTTGGCGGCCAGTGCGCCGCCCCATAGAAATCCTTGTGGAAAAACAGACATTTTTACCTCGCTATTCATTTTATGCTCGTGCTTCCTGTGCCTGAACCGGCGCGGTTTGCAGGGCGCGTGCTTTTTCTGCATCGTCTTCGACCGGGATATCCTCAAAGCCGAGGATCAGGGTCAGAACAAACGATAACACCACCGCCAGCGCCATCACGCCAAACACCCATACGATAGTCATCGGGTTGGCCGGATCAAAGAACTGTACGCTGGTAAACAGCCCTGGCGCCGCCATCGAATGGCTGGCAAGACCGGCAATTCCAGCGACTGCGCCGCAGATGAAACCGCTGATTAAACTCGCAATCAGCGGGCGTTTCAGACGGATTGCCACGCCGTACAGCGCGGGTTCAGAAATACCCGCCATGATGGCAGACGCTGCCGCCGCTAACGCCGTCTGGCGCAGCTCCGGGTTTTTGGTCTTCCAGGCGACCGCCAGAGAAGAGCCGCCGAGCGACAGGTTTGCGCCAATCTCAGATGGCATTACCATCCCTTCTTTGCCCGTTTCGGCAATGGTCTGGATAATCGTCGGGGTAAACACGCGGTGCATCCCGGTCATCACCAGCAGCGGCCATAATGCGCCCATAATCGCGACCGACAGCCAGCCCAGATAGCCGTGAACAGTGTAAACCAGCGCGGAGATGGCGCTACCGATCCAGATCCCAAGCGGGCCAATTAAGACGATGGCGAGCGGAGCCGCAATCAGCACGATCAGCATCGGTTTGAGGAAGTTTTTGGTCACCGCAGGGGTAATTTTGTCTACCCACACTTCGATGTACGACAGGCACCAGGTCATGACCAGCGCCGGGATCACGGTATAAGTGTATTTCACCGCCGTTACCGGAATAAACGCGAACTCAACGTGCTCGCCCTGCGCGGCTTTCGCCATCAGCTCAATAAAGCTCGGATGCACCAGCACGCCTGCGATGGCAATCGCCAGCGACACGTTGGTTTTGAATTTAATCGCAGCGGACGCGGCCACCATCAGCGGCAGGAAGAAAAACGCGCCGTCGCCGATAACCGTCAGAATAGTCAGGGTCGGCGCGCCTTTTGGCAGCACTCCGGTCATTTCCAGAATCATGGCCAGCAGCTTCACCATGGAGCCGCCAATGATCGCCGGGATCAGCGGAGACATCGTGCCGATCAACGCGTCCAATATTCCGGCCCCGATGCGGCGCAGCGTGAGTTTTTGCGGCCCCTGCGGTTGTGCGGGCTGCATTCCTGCCGGGAGCAGGCTCACCACTTCGCGATACGCTTGTGAAACGGTGTTGCCGATAATCACCTGGCACTGATTGTCATTGCGCACCACGCCGAGCACGCCGCTAATGCTTTTCAGCGTTGCGCTGTCCACTTTACTTTCGTCGTGCAGAACGAAACGCAGGCGCGTCATACAGTGGGTGACGGCAGCGACGTTGTCTTTACCGCCGAGCGCGCTGACGACATCGTTCGCCAGTGCAGCATAATTTTTGGCCATCGGGTGAGATCCTGTTGTCGTTTTGAGAATGGATAGGAAACCGGTTTCACAAAATCATGAATAGTTTTCTCGTATGAAACAAGATGGAAATATGTACATTTTTTATATTCGTGATAACGATCACTTTGGCGTATCGAAAGCGTGATATTCGCGCTGCGACATTGTTTACGCAGTGCAGTACACTGCGGCACATCAGGTTTTGAGGAAAAATAAAATGACCACGATGCTGGAAGTGGCGAAGCGGGCAGGGGTGTCGAAGGCAACGGTTTCGCGGGTGCTGTCGGGCAATGGCTATGTGAGCCAGGAGACCAAAGATCGCGTTTTTCAGGCGATTGAAGAGAGCGGCTACCGGCCCAATTTGCTGGCGCGAAATCTGGCAACAAAACGGACGCAAACCCTCGGGCTGGTGGTGACCAACACCTTGTATCACGGCGTTTATTTTAGCGAGCTGTTGTTTCACGCCGCGCGAATGACCGAAGAGAAAGGTCGGCAGCTGATTCTGGCCGATGGCAAGCACAGCGCCGATGAAGAGCGCGAAGCGATTCAGTATCTGCTGGATATGCGCTGCGATGCGATCATCATCTATCCGCGCTTTTTGAGCGTGGAGGAGATGGATGACATCATCCAGAAACACGAGCAGCCGATAATGGTGCTAAACCGCCGCCTGCGTAAAAACAGCAGCCATTGCGTCTGGTCAGATCATAAAGCCTCGTGTCAGGCGGCGGTGTCGCAGCTGATCGACATGGGGCACCGGGACATCGCGTTTATCACCGGATCGCTGGATTCCCCCACCGGTATTGAGCGCCTTTCCGGATACAAAGACGCGCTGGCTCAGCATCACATTCCCCTGAACGACGCTTTGATCGTGGAAGGAAAATGGAACCCTGAAAGCGGAGCGGCGGGCGTTTCGACCCTGCTGTCGCGCGGTGAGACTTTTACCGCGCTGGTGGCCAGCAATGACGACATGGCGATTGGCGCAGTGAAACAGTTGCATGACAGCGGCATCGCCACGCCGGGCCAGGTTTCTGTTATTGGTTTCGATGACGTGGCTATCGCGCCGTATATCATTCCATCGCTTTCCAGCGTGCGGATTCCGGTGACGGAGATGATCAAAGAGACCATTAGCCGCCTGATTTTTATGCTCGACGGCGGCGACTTTACCTTGCAACAAACCTTCTCGGGTGAACTGATCCTGCGTGACTCGGTGATAGCCGGTCCACATGTCTAGCATCGACAGATGTCATCGTCACTTGTGTCGATGACAGACCTCTGCTCTTGATAAATCCCGTAAAATCAGGCCACTAAAACATGGCACGGTTTATGTATGTTTTGCCGCATGAATGTCATGCTGGAGAAGCAAATGAACCGTTTTATTATGGCTGATGCAAGTAAATGTATTGGCTGCCGTACCTGCGAAGTGGCGTGTGTGGTGTCACATCAGGCGCAGCAGGATTGTGCGTCCCTTACCCCCGAATCTTTTCTGCCGCGTATTCATGTCATTAAGGGCGTGAATATCTCGACGGCGGCGATCTGTCGTCAGTGCGAAGATGCACCGTGCGCCAACGTCTGCCCTAACGGTGCCATTAATCGTGAAAATGGTTTTGTACAGGTGATGCAGGAGCGCTGTATTGGCTGCAAAACTTGCGTGGTGGCGTGTCCTTATGGCGCGATGGAAGTGGTTGTGCGCCCGGTAGTACGCAACAGTGGTGCGGGTCTGAACGTGCGTGCGGACAAAGCCGAAGCCAACAAATGCGATTTGTGCCATCACCGTGAAACGGGCCCGGCGTGTATGGAAGCCTGTCCGACACACGCGCTGGTGTGTGTGGATCGCAATAAACTCGAACAGATGAGCGCCGAAAAACGCCGTCGTGCGGCGTTTGATACCTCTGCAGCCATGCTGTTCTGACGATGAGTGACGGCGGCGTACAGTTGCGGGTGCGCGGTAAAGTGCAGGGCGTGGGCTTTCGCCCGTTCGTCTGGCTACTGGCAAATCAGCTGCATTTGCGCGGTGATGTCTGCAACGATGGCCAAGGCGTACTGGTGCGTTTGTCAGGCGATGCGGTGGCGTTTACCGAGCAACTCTTGCAGCAATGTCCGCCGTTGGCACGTATTGACGAAGTCGAGACACAGCCTTTCCACTGGCCGCGCCCGCCTGCGGATTTCACTATCCGGCACAGTGCGGGTGGGGCGATGGCAACCCAAATCGTGCCGGATGCCGCCACGTGCCCGGCGTGCCTTGCGGAAATGCGCGACCCGCGTGAGCGCCGCTATCGCTATCCGTTTATCAATTGCACCCACTGTGGCCCGCGCTTTACCATTATTCGCGCTATGCCCTACGACCGTCCGGCAACGTCGATGGCGAATTTCCCGCTTTGCGCCCCGTGCGAAGAGGAGTACCGGAATCCCGCCGATCGCCGTTTCCATGCCCAGCCTGTCGCTTGCCCGGACTGCGGACCGGAACTCGAATGGCGCTCGGGTGACGAACGTTTTTCACATGAAAACGCGCTGCAGGTGGCGGTAAAATTGCTCAAAGCCGGTGGAGTTGTCGCCATCAAAAGTCTCGGCGGTTTTCACCTGGTCTGCGATGCACGCAATATTCAGGCGATCTCGCGGTTGCGGGAGCGCAAACATCGCCCGGCTAAACCGCTGGCGGTGATGGTGGCGGATGTCGCGCGTTTACCCGCCCCCATTCAGAAATTATTACGATCACCTGCCGCGCCCATTGTCCTGACATCAAAAACATTTCTCCCCGACCTGCCGCATGAGATTGCGCCTGGTCTGGACACAATTGGCGTGATGCTCCCTTCGAATCCGCTACAGCATTTGCTGATGGATGACATGGCCTGTCCGCTGGTAATGACGTCCGGAAACCTCAGCGGTAAACCCCCTGCGATGACCAATCAGCAAGCTCTGGATGACTTGGGCACTCTCGCTGACGGATTTTTGCTGCACAACCGCGACATTTTGCAGCGAATGGATGATTCCGTTGTGGACTCCGAAGGCGCGATGCTGCGCCGTGCGAGGGGCTACGTGCCGGATGCGATGGCGTTGCCTGATGGGTTTAAGGATATTCCGCCGCTGCTGGCGCTGGGTGCAGACATGAAAAATACGTTTTGTCTGGTGCGCGGCGGGCAGGCGGTGCTGAGCCAGCATTTTGGCGATCTGGGCGACGAGGGCGTTGAGAGCCAATGGCGCGGCGCGCTTGCGGTAATTCAGCAGATGTATGATTTCCGCCCTGAGCACATCGTGTGTGACGCGCACCCGGGCTATCGCAGCGCGCAATGGGCAAACGAAATGGCGCTGCCGAAACAGACGGTGTTGCATCATCATGCCCATGCGGCGGCGTGTCTGGCAGAAAATGGCTGGCCGCTGGAGGGCGGCGATGTTATCGCGCTGACGCTAGACGGTATCGGTATGGGTGAAAACGGCGCGCTGTGGGGCGGTGAGTGCCTGCGTGTGAATTATCTGACCTGCGAACATGTGGGCGGATTGCCTGCCGTAGCGCTGCCAGGCGGCGATCTGGCGGCGCGGCAGCCGTGGCGAAATCTGCTCTCACACTGCCAGGCGTTTGTTCCTGACTGGCTATCGCGGCCTGAAACGCGCCCAGTGCAACAGCAAAACTGGCCGCTGCTGGCTACCGCAATTGCCAGGGGCATCAACGCGCCGCTGGCGTCTTCCTGCGGACGGTTATTTGATGCCGTGGCCTGCGCGCTTGCGATTGCGCCAGAGGTGCAAAGCTATGAAGGCGAAGCGGCCTGCAAGCTGGAAGCGCTGGCGACGCGGTGCGCCGGCGTTAAACATTCCGTTACGATGCCGCTTAAAAATACTGTGCCTGACTTAGCCACATTCTGGCAGCAGTGGCTCGACTGGCAGGCGGAACCCGATGAGCGCGCATGGATATTTCATGATGCGCTGGCGAAAGGGCTAGCAGATTTGATTCGCTATCACGCCGAAGGGCTGTCTCTTTCCACGATCTGCTTTAGCGGTGGCGTGCTGCATAACCGATTGCTGCGGGCACGCCTGCGATTTTACCTCGCGGACTTCCAGCTCCTTTTCCCCTCGAAATTGCCTGCGGGCGATGGGGCGATCTCTTTCGGGCAAGCGGTAGTCGCCGCCGCCCGCATCTGTTCACAAAGGAACTCACATGTTACGACTCATCCGTAGCGAACCCCGCGCGGCGCTTTTGCTCTCGATTCTGGCAATGGCGAATCTGCTTGCCTGGGGCTGGGCGTGGCGAACGTTTAGCGGCAGTACGGCGCTGATGGCAGCCAGCCTGCTGGCGTGGTGTTACGGGCTGCGGCACGCGGTTGATGCCGATCATATTGCCGCCATTGATATCGTGACGCGTAAAATGATGCTGCAAGGCCAACGACCTTCGGGAATCGGGGCGTGGTTCTCTTTGGGTCACTCCACGATTGTGGTGCTGGCGACGATAGCCATTGCCGCCACGGCGACGGCATTTCAAAAGAACATGACCTGGTTTCACGAAACGGGCAGCGTGATTGGTACCGCTGTCTCCGCGACGTTCCTGCTGGCGATGGCGCTAGTCAATATGGTGATTTTACGTGGCGTCTGGCGCAGTTTTCAGGCGCTGAAAAAAGGGCGCGTGACGCGTGTTGACGCAGAGCTCCCGGTGACGGGCGGTGTGATGAGCAGGTTATTTGGCGCGACGTTCCGGTTGGTGAGCAAAAGCTGGCAGATGTATCTGGTCGGTTTCCTGTTTGGACTGGGGTTTGACACTGCCACCGAAATTGGCGTGCTGGGGATCTCGGCCGCCAGCGCATCACACGGAATGTCAGTATGGTCGATTATGATTTTCCCGGCGCTGTTTGCCAGCGGGATGGCGCTGATTGATACGATTGATAATTTACTGATGGTTGGGGCTTACGGTTGGGCGTTCAATAAACCGCAGCGCAAGCTCTATTACAATATGACCATCACCGGCACCTCGGTCGTGGTGGCGCTATTTATCGGCGGGCTGGAAGCATTGGGCCTGCTGATGGATAAGTTCCGGCTTAGCGGCGGCATCTGGAATGGCGTGGCAATAGTCAACGATAACCTGGGTAACGCGGGATTTTTCGTGGTCGGTTTGTTTATTGCCTGCTGGTTAATCTCGATGCTGAATTACCGTTGGCGTGGTTACGATGCGCTTGAATACCAAAAGTGTGAATAAAAAAAGCCCCGGGACACCGGGGCTACGGATCATAAAATCCTAACGTTAAGCAAGAGGGGCAAGAGACTGAGGGTTAAACGGGTAACGATTTCAGCAGAGCGAAAGCCTCCTTCATGCGATCTTCGCTGACCACAAAGGCACGGAGCTGACCGTCATTATCCATTCCCCGCGCCACCATCCCTTGTGTTTCAAGCGTAATTTGCCAGTTCAGATCCTGACGCTGCGTTTCGCCTGCGAGATGCAGCGGCAATTCAGGCGTTTTCACTTTCACCAGCATGGTGGGTAATTTCAGCGGTGTGCTCGTGCCAAGCAGATTTTTAGCTAAATACATCGCGCTGATCTGAATGGGTTGCAGGAACGGCAGCACCTGGCCGTTTATTTCTGCACAATCTCCCAGCGCATAAATATCGGGCTGTGTGGTTTGTAGATAGCTGTCGACCTTCACACCGAGATGGGTTTCTGCGCCGGCCCGGCGGGCGAGCGCGGTTTCTGGACGCAAACCGGTTGCGGCAACTACGACGTCGATTTCCACGCTGCGGTTCCGGTCGAGCGTCGCGCGAATCCCGGTGTCGGTTTTTGTCAGGCTCTGTAACTGTGATTTCAGCAGCTGATGCACGCCCATATCCGTCAGGCGATGCTGTAAGCGACTGCTGACTTCTGCCGGCATCAGGGCTGATAAAATACGGGCAGCATGATCAACCAGCGTCACGGATTTACCCGCGCGGCAAAAATCCATTGCCAGTTCGGTGCCTATCAGGCCCCCGCCAACAATCATCACCCGCTGGGCGTCGCGAAGCCTGGTTTCGCAAGCCTTGTACTCCTGCTGACTGTTTAGCGTCAGCATGAGCTCATGTCCTTCAATTAGCGGCACAAAAGCCGACGCACCCGTTGCCAGCACCAGTTTATCGTAATGCCACTGTTTATCTTTGGCCTTCACACAGTGCGCGGCGGCGTCGATATCGGTTACCCTGGTGTAAGGGAAAAGACGCAGGTGGAACTGTTCGGCAAACTCCCCCGCCGTCTGGCGGGTGAGGTCGTCTGCACGCTGGCTCTGGCTGATGACGTGGCTGAGATCTGGCTTGTTGTACTCGTCCATACTGTCAGCGGCGATGAGCGTCAGCGGCACATTCGCGTCTTGTTTGCGGATATTTTTCACCAGCTGACGGGCGGCAAAGCCCGAGCCGATGATCACGATGCCGTGGCTCATTTTGCCTCCGTTGCCAGGACGTCAAAAACGTCTTTACCGAGTGAACATTCCGGGCACAGGAAATTATCCGGTACGTCGCTCCACGGCGTGCCTGGCGCAACGTCCTGAAGCGGCTCGCCCAATGCAGGATCGTAAACCCACTGGCAAACGCTGCACTGCATGCAGGGGCCAAGATCTGCTGTCGCAGCGGCGGCGCAGGCGCAATTTTCCTGCTGTTGTGTCGGTTTTACTGAAGCTTCCGGCAATGGAGCGAGCGCCCACTGACGTGCAATTTCACGGCCATGCTGGCGGCAAATTTCCAGCGCATCGACGTCCGGACGCCATTTCGCTTTCAGGCTCATCGACATTTCGAAACCGGCATCTTGCAAGCGCGTGGACAGGCGATCAACCGCGCCGCCGCTCCAGCCGTGGGAGCCAAAAGCACTGGCCCGTTTGTTACGAAAACGCAGGCCCGTCATCTCTTCGACCAGGCCGGCGATCTTCGGCATCATCACGTTGTTCATGGTCGACGTTCCCACCAGCACGCCTTTGGAGCGGAAAACGTTGGTCAGGATTTCGTTTTTATCGCTGCGCGCCACGTTGAAGATTTTCACCGCCACGTTCGGGTCAACTTCATTTATGCCCTGAGCAATGGCGTCTGCCATCATGCGGGTGTTGTTGGACATGGTGTCGTAAAACAGGGTGATACGGTCTTCCTGATAATCCGCCGCCCATTTCAGATACAGCTCCACAATTTGCGTTGGGTTTTCGCGCCACACCACGCCGTGGGAGGTGGCAATCATATCCACTGGCAAATTGAAGCCGAGAATCTCAGTGATTTTTGGCGTCACCAGACGGCTGAAAGGCGTCAGGATGTTGGCGTAGTAGCGCTGGCACTGTTCGAACAGTTCAGTCTGATCCACTTCGTCGTTGAACAGGCGCTCGTCGCAGTAGTGCTGACCAAAAGCGTCATTGCTGAACAACACCGCGTCACCCGTCATGTAAGTCATCATGCTGTCGGGCCAGTGCAGCATCGGGGTTTCAACGAAGATCAGCTGTTTGCCGTTGCCAATATCCAGCGAGTCACCGGTTTTGACCGTGTGGAAGTTCCACTCCGGATGGTGGTGATGGCCGTTGATAGAGTCGATGGCGTTGGTGGTGCAGTAAATCGGGGTGTTTGGGATGTAGGACATCAGCTCGGTCAGCGCACCGGCGTGGTCTTCTTCCGCATGATTAATGATGATGTAGTCGATGGCGTCCAGATCGATTTCGCTGCGCAGGTTCTGCACGAACTCGCGGCTGAATTTGTGATCGACGGTATCGATCAGGACGTTTTTACCTTCACGAATCAGATAGCTGTTGTAGCTGCTGCCGCGCAGAGTTTTGTATTCGGTACCATGAAAATCACGCACTTCCCAGTCACGTTGGCCGACCCAATGAATGTTATTTTTAACCAGAATAGACATAGCAACCTCAAATTAATACGGTGTTTTAACTAAGATGATTTGCTTATATCAAGTTGCGTGCCAACTATTTAAGTTATTGATTTTAATTCTTTTTAAAAATAATAACTCATGATGGGTAGTCAAAGTGACTATCTTGTTTACTGTCAATATGACAACATGCATTGTCAAAATGACAGCGAGGCGAAAATGAGTTTTTCTGTAGAGGTGCTGGCGAGAATCGCCATTGAACTGCAAACCGGTATTGGCCATCAGGATCGCTTTCAGCGGCTGATCTCCACGCTGCGCCACGTGCTGGATTGTGATGCGTCAGCGCTGCTGCGCTACGAAGGACGGCAGTTTATTCCGCTGGCGATCGACGGGCTGGCGCACGACGTGCTGGGGCGTCGTTTTACGCTGGAAGGGCACCCGCGTCTGGAGACGATTGCCCGTGCGGGTGACGTGGTGCGATTCCCGGCGGACAGCGATTTACCCGATCCTTACGATGGATTAATCCCTGGGCAAGAGAGCCTGAAGGTCCACGCCTGTATCGGCTTGCCGCTGTTTGCCGGACAGAATCTGATTGGTGCGTTAACGCTCGATGGCCTTGAGCCGGATCAGTTCGATACGTTTAGCGATGAAGAGCTGCGCCTGATTGCTGCGCTGGCCTCTGGCGCGCTCAATAATGCGCTGCTGATCGAACAACTGGAAAGTCAGAATATTATGCCGGGCAGTCCGGTCGCGTTCGAGCACGTCGCGCATACGGAAATGATCGGCCTGTCGCCAGGGATGATGCAGCTGAAAAAGGAGATCGAAATTGTTGCGGCGTCCGATCTCAACGTGCTGATCGGCGGTGAAACAGGCACCGGAAAAGAGCTGGTGGCGAAATCGATTCATGAAGCTTCGCCGCGAGCGGTCAATCCGCTGGTGTATCTGAACTGCGCCGCGCTGCCCGAAAGCGTGGCGGAAAGTGAGCTATTCGGGCATGTCAAAGGGGCGTTTACCGGCGCAATCAGCAACCGCAGCGGCAAGTTTGAAATGGCCGATAACGGCACGCTGTTCCTTGATGAAATCGGTGAGCTGTCGCTGGCGCTCCAGGCCAAGCTGCTGCGCGTGTTGCAGTACGGTGATATTCAGCGCGTCGGCGACGATCGCAGTTTGCGCGTCGACGTGCGCGTGCTGGCGGCGACCAACCGCGATCTGCGCGAAGAGGTGCTGGCCGGGAATTTTCGTGCCGATCTGTTCCATCGTTTAAGCGTGTTTCCGCTGTCAGTCCCGCCGCTGCGCGAGCGTGGCGAAGACGTAGTGCTTCTGGCAGGCTTTTTCTGCGAGCAGTGCCGGTTAAAAATGGGATTATCACGCGTGGTGTTAAGCCCCGGCGCGCGTAGCCATTTGTTAAGTTACGGCTGGCCGGGAAACGTGCGTGAGCTGGAACATGCCATTCATCGTGCAGTGGTCCTGGCACGGGCCGCGCGTTTGGGTGACGACGTGGTGATCCACGCGCGACATTTTGCTTTGCATGATGAGGCAGCGCCTGCCGTGGCGCAGGAACTCCCGGCGATAGCCAATGAAAATCTGCGTGAGGCGACGGAAGCGTTTCAACGCCAGATGATTACCCGTGCGCTGGATCAAAATGGACGTAGCTGGGCGGCTTGCGCGCGAGCGCTTGAGATGGACGTCGCCAACCTGCATCGGCTGGCGAAACGCCTGGGGCTAAAGGGCTAAATAATCCCGGCTTGATAGAAATCTTGCAGGTTGATGGCACCGCAAAGCTTGCCGCTGTCGTCAACGACAGGTGCCGCGGTGATTTTACGTTTCATCAAGATCTCTTTGGCTTCGATGGCGCGGCTTTCGGCGTTTAGCGTCAGTCCGCCAGCGGTCATTGCCTCACTGACGATAGCCTCCAGACCGCCGCCGCCGACCAGCCAGCGGCGAAGGTCGCCATCGGTGAAGACACCTTTAACCAGACCCGTTTCGTCACAGACCGCGACCAGTCCCAGCCCGGTGCGGCTCAATTCCAGCATTGCGTCCATGACGCTCGTGCTAAGTTTGACCTGAGGAACGGCCTCTTCGGTACGCATCAAATGGTGAACTTTATTGAGCAGACGCGCGCCCAGCGCCCCCGCTGGGTGAGAGCGTGCAAAATCTTCTTCATTAAAACCGCGCGCCTGCATGACGGCCATCGCCAGCGCATCGCCCATCATCAGGGTATTAACGGTGCTGGATGTTGGCGCGAGGTGCATCGGGCAGGCTTCGCGTTCAACGGAAATATCCAGCGTCGCTTTCGCGGCCAGCGCCAGCGGCGAGCGGGACTTTCCGGTCATCGCCAGCAGCGCAACGGATTTTTCCTGCAAGCGCGGAATGATCAAATCCAACTCTTTTGCCGAGCCGGAATAGGAGATAAACAGCATCACGTCACGGCTTTCAATCATCCCCAGGTCGCCATGCAGGGCTTCTGCCGGATGGACAAAAAAGGCAGGTGTACCGGTGCTGGCGAGCGTCGCGGCAATTTTCTTGCCGATATGCCCGGATTTACCAATGCCTGCGACGATCACTTTGCCTTCGCATTGAATAATGGTATTGGCTGCACGGACAAAATCATCGCCCAGCCTTTCTGGCAGGCGGCTGGCTTCCTGTAGTTCCAGCATTAATGTCTGACGGCCTGTGTTTAGCAGAAAATCACTCATTTTTATCTCCGATTATAATCCCTTGCGCTTCGTGCCCTGGCAGAACGACAGAAACGTGGCTGCGCCCATAATAGTGCATTCTCCTGGTGGGGATCCTGCCCAATACGCAAAGATTTTGCTTCTCGCCACAGAACTCCTTCCTTGAGGTGTCGCCGATGCTTTACCATACTTGCCACTTATCGAATTCTTTCAATGGATGTCTCATGGTCAAGCGTCGTTACGCAGCGCTCATTCCCGCGCTGATTATGCTTGCTGCCTGTAGCAGCAAACCGAAAACAGAGGAAGTTCAACAGACGGCTGGCGCGCCCTCCGGCGGTTTTCTGCTGGAGCCGCAGCACAATGTCATGCAGATGGGTGGTGATTTCGCCAACAACCCTGCGGCCGAACAGTTCATCGATAAGATGGTGAGCAAGCACGGTTTTAATAGACAGCAACTGCACGAAATTTTGTCCCAGGCCAAACGTCTGGATTACGTGCTGCGCCTGATGGACAGACAAGCGCCAACAGCGCAGGCGCCGACAGGGCCGAACGGTGCGTGGCTACGCTATCGTAAACAGTTCATCACCCCGGACAATGTGCAAAACGGCGTGGCATTCTGGAATCAATATGAAGATGCGCTGAACCGCGCATGGCAGGTTTACGGCGTTCCGCCTGAAATCATCATCGGCATTATTGGCGTGGAAACCCGCTGGGGCCGCGTGATGGGCAAAACGCGCATTCTTGATGCGCTGGCGACGCTCTCCTTTAACTATCCGCGCCGCGCAGAATATTTCTCATCAGAGCTGGAAACCTTCTTGCTGATGGCGCGCAACGAGCAGGACGATCCGCTGGATCTGAAAGGCTCATTCGCGGGCGCAATGGGTTACGGCCAGTTTATGCCGTCGTCCTATAAAGAATACGCCGTGGACTTTAACGGTGACGGGCATATCAATCTGTGGGATCCGGTGGATGCCATCGGTAGCGTGGCGAATTACTTCAAAGCACACGGCTGGGTGAAAGGCGAGCCGGTCGCTGTGCAGGCCAACGGTCAGGCGCCTGGGCTGGAAAATGGTTTCAAAACCAAATACAGCGTGGCGCAACTGGCGTCAGCCGGGTTAACGCCGATGCAGCCGCTGAATAATAATCAGCAGGTGAGTTTGTTGCGTCTGGATATTGGTACGGGTTATCAATATTGGTACGGGTTGCCGAATTTCTACGCGATTACCCGCTACAACCACAGCACGCACTACGCGATGGCGGTGTGGCAGCTGGGTCAGGCGGTTGCGCTGGCGCGTGTGCCTGCGGCGTCTCCATTTAGTCAGTAAGTTTCTCACCGCTGAATGATTTGCCGGAGCAGGGTTTCATCTCCGGCAAATCATCAGGTCGTTGTTTGATACTTAGCGCCTCATCTTTATCGCTACCGCTAAGAAGGGCAGCGGTAACATTTCGCCACACTCCATCATCATCTTCTGCATTTACATCTGCGCCGCAATTTATTAGTGTTATGTTATAACATTATTTTCGGTGTCAATATGTCTATTTCACTTCTCTCTCTTTCCGCGCTGGCGCGACTCCTGATGGCGTTCGGGTTGATAGCGATTATCGCTTTGGCGGTGCGCTGGGCGGTGATCCTCCCATGATTGAGCTACAAAATCTGGTGGCCGGATATGACGGCCAGCCAGTCACTCAGGCGCTGAATGGCGTCATTGAGCGCGGCAGTATGACGGCGATTGTCGGCGCGAATGGCTGCGGGAAATCGACGCTGCTGAAAACGCTCGTGGGGTTTATTCCTCCGGTGAGCGGCGCATTTCGCTGGCCGGAAAAACGTCCGGTTATCGGCTGGCTGGCGCAGCGCCACTCGCTGGAAGCGCAATTTCCCCTGACCGTTCAGGATGTGGTGAGTATGGGCTGCTGGCCTGGCATCTCTTTATTGTCGGGGTTGCAGCGTAAAACGCGTTTGCGTATCGCCAGCGCGCTTGAGCGGGTTGGGCTGCAGGCGCTGGCTGCTTCGACGATTGATGAACTCTCCGGTGGTCAGTTCCAGCGCATGCTCTTTGCCCGAGTGCTGGTGCAGAACGCGCCGCTGGTGATGCTTGATGAGCCTTTCACTGGCGTGGATGAAACCACCTGTAACGTGCTAATGGAATTGATGCTGGATATGTATTTGCAAGGGCAAACCGTCCTGGCGGTGTTGCATGACAGCGAGCGCGTGGCGCGCCATTTCCCCCAGTCGCTGCGACTTGATACCAGCACGCCTTGTTGGGCAACCGTGCGCGCGAGGGTGGCATGATCTGGCATCTTTTTTTCCAGCCATTTATTGAATACGGATTTATGCGTCGTGCGTTGGTGGTGTGCCTGGCACTTTCTGTGAGTACCACGATGCTGGGCGTTTTTTTACTGCTCCGCCGTATGAGTCTGATGGGCGACGCCTTGTCGCACGCCATTTTACCCGGTGTCGCAGTGGGGTATTTGCTCAGCGGGATGTCATTGCTGGCGATGAGCGTGGGTGGGTTTATTGCCGGAATTATCGTTGCGCTGATTGCCGGTTTGGTCAGTCGTCGCACGCCGCTAAAAGAGGATGCCAGCTTTGCAGGGCTATACCTTGGCTCGCTGGCGCTGGGCGTCACGCTGGTTTCGCTTCGTGGTTCTAATGTCGATCTCTTGCACCTGCTTTTTGGCTCCATTCTGGCGGTCGATAACGACGCGGCGCTCTTTGTGGCGGGCGTCTGCATATTCACCTTATTGATGCTGGCGATTTTCTATCGCGGGCTGGTCACCGAAGCATTCGATACCGCCTGGCTGCAGGTTAATTCTCGCGTGTTGCCCGGACTGTTACATGGGCTGTTTCTTGCCTTGCTGGTGCTTAACCTCGTCGCCGGATTTCAGGTACTTGGCACGCTGATGGCGGTGGGGCTAATGATGCTGCCCGCCGTTGCTGCACGCTGCTGGATGCGAACATTGCCGGGGCTGTTACTCATGGCGGGCATCAGCGGGATTTTTTGTGCCTGGCTTGGGCTGAGCCTGTCGTGGGCGGTCAGTTTGCCTGCCGGGCCATCTATCGTATTGACCGCCAGCGCATTATTTATTTTTTCCGTTTTATTTGGCTCGCGCAGCAATCTGCGTGCGCTTTTTCAACGCAAGGGGAAGTGAAGATGAAACGTACAGGGGTAATGATTGCGCTGTTGCTGGGGTTCATGACGCAGAGCGCGCTGGCTAAGACACTGAATGTGGTGACGAGTTTTTCGATTCTCGGCGACATTACGCAGGAAGTGGGCGGCAAGCATGTGAGTGTGACGACGCTGGTTGGCCCGGATGGCGATCCACATACCTTTGAGCCCTCACCAAAAGACAGTGCGGCGCTGAGTAAGGCAGATGTGGTGGTGGTGAACGGTTTGGGGCTGGAAGGTTGGCTCGACCGGCTGGTCAAAGCGTCAGGGTTTAAAGGGACGCTGGTGGTGGCTTCTTCTGGAGTCAAAACCCACACCTTAGAAGAGGAGGGCAAAAGTGTCACCGACCCTCACGCCTGGAATAGTGCGGCTAACGGTGCGTTGTATGCGCAAAATATTCTCGCAGGTCTGGTGCAAGCCGATCCGCAAGATAAAGCGGCGCTGGAGGCTTCTGGTCAGGCGTATATCGCTCAGTTAACGCAGCTAGATAGCTGGGCAAAAACGCAGTTTAGTCAGATTCCCCAGCAAAAACGCAAAGTGCTGACCAGCCATGATGCGTTCGGCTATTTTAGCCGTGCTTACGGGGTGAACTTTATTGCTCCGCAGGGGCTTTCTTCCGAGAGCGAGGCGAACGCTGCGCAGGTGGCCGCAATCATCGATCAAATTAAGGCAGACGGCGTGAAGACCTGGTTTATGGAAAACCAGCTCGATCCGCGTCTGGTAAAACAAATTGCCACTGCAACGGGCGCACAGCCAGGCGGAGAGCTTTACCCTGAGGCGCTGTCGGCCAAAGGTGGCGTGGCGGATACCTACGTCAAAGCCTTTCGCCATAACGTCAAAACGATTGCGGATAGCATGAAGTAATTCTCTTTTTAAGCCGATGCCATCGCATCGGCTTTTTCTGAAGCCTCCTCGTAAAACCTGAACCTCATCTCCCTATCTCACGAGAAAGTGCTACATTGTGCTGCATGTTTTTCAGGAGCCGAAAGCGATGATGACTGACCATGAATTGATGCAACTGAGCGAAGTGGTAGGGCTGGCGTTGAAGCAGCGTGGCGCTACGCTGACAACGGCGGAATCCTGTACTGGCGGATGGGTAGCAAAAGTGATTACGGATATCGCGGGCAGCTCCGCATGGTTCGAACGCGGCTTTGTGACCTACAGCAACGAAGCCAAAGCCCAGATGATTGGGGTGCGTGAACCGACCCTTGAACAACACGGCGCGGTGAGCGAGCCGGTGGTGGTTGAAATGGCAATCGGGGCGCTTAAAGCCGCGCAGGCGGATTTTGCGATTTCTGTCAGCGGTATTGCCGGACCCGATGGCGGTAGCGACGTGAAACCCGTTGGCACTGTCTGGTTTGGTTTCGCTACGGCGCAAGGTCAGGGAATCACCCGCCGGGAGTGCTTCAGCGGCGATCGCGAAAGTGTGCGGCGCCAGGCAACGGAATACGCGTTAAAAACGCTCTGGCAACAATTTCTACAAAACACTTGATACTGTATGACTATACAGTATAATTGCTTCAACAGAACAGTTTTCACCTCCCGGAAATACGTAAGCGGATTTCCGGCATGACAGGAGTAATAATGGCTATCGACGAAAACAAACAGAAAGCGTTGGCGGCAGCGCTGGGCCAGATCGAAAAGCAATTCGGTAAAGGCTCCATCATGCGCCTGGGTGAAGACCGTTCCATGGATGTGGAAACGATCTCCACGGGTTCGCTTTCTCTGGACATCGCACTGGGTGCGGGTGGCCTGCCAATGGGTCGTGTCGTAGAAATCTACGGACCGGAATCGTCGGGTAAAACCACGCTAACCTTACAGGTTATTGCTTCAGCACAACGCGAAGGAAAAACCTGTGCGTTTATCGATGCAGAACATGCGCTGGATCCGGTGTATGCCCGTAAACTCGGCGTAGATATCGACAATCTGCTGTGTTCTCAGCCGGATACCGGTGAGCAGGCGCTGGAAATTTGTGACGCGCTGGCACGCTCTGGTGCGGTTGACGTTATCGTTGTTGACTCCGTTGCGGCACTGACGCCGAAAGCGGAAATCGAAGGCGAAATCGGTGACTCTCACATGGGCCTTGCGGCACGTATGATGAGCCAGGCAATGCGTAAACTGGCCGGTAACCTTAAGCAGTCTAATACGCTGCTGATCTTCATCAACCAGATCCGTATGAAAATTGGTGTGATGTTTGGTAACCCAGAAACCACTACCGGTGGTAACGCACTGAAATTCTATGCCTCCGTTCGTCTGGATATCCGTCGTATCGGCGCAGTGAAAGATGGCGATAACGTGATCGGCAGCGAAACCCGCGTGAAGGTTGTGAAGAATAAAATCGCCGCACCATTCAAGCAGGCTGAATTCCAGATCCTTTATGGTGAAGGTATCAACTTCTTTGGCGAGCTGGTTGACCTCGGCGTGAAAGAGAAGCTGATTGAAAAAGCAGGCGCCTGGTACAGCTACAACGGTGAAAAGATTGGTCAGGGTAAAGCGAATGCTATCTCCTGGTTGAAAGAGAACCCAGCAGCAGCGAAAGAAATTGAGAAGAAAGTGCGCGAGCTTCTCCTCAATAACGAAGATTCTAAACCGGACTTCGTTGTTGATGCCGCAGATGCTGAAGAAACCAACCCAGATTTCTAATCATCTGGTGTAAAAACAAGGGCTGCGATTGCGGCCCTTTTTGCATTTGTCATACAGCAGGTTTTATATGAGTGAATCGAAACCGCGTCGTCCTGCATACGCCCGTTTATTAGACCGTGCCGTACGAATTCTGGGCGTACGCGATCACAGTGAACAAGAACTGCGACGCAAACTAGCCGCCCCCGTCATAGGTAAAAATGGCCCGGAAGCGATTGATGCAACCGAGGAAGACTATGACCGCGTGATCGCCTGGTGCTATGAGCACAGCTACCTTGATGACACCCGTTTTGTGACGCGCTTTATCGCCAGCCGGAGCCGTAAAGGTTACGGTCCCGCACGCATCCGTCAGGAACTTAATCAGAAAGGGATCGCACGCGACGCAACAGAACAGGCGATGCGTGAATGCGATATAGACTGGGGTGAACTGGCGAGGGATCAGGCCGTTCGTAAGTACGGTGAACCTTTGCCGAGTGAATTTTCAGAAAAAGTAAAAATCCAGCGTTTCTTACTCTATCGTGGCTACCTGATGGAAGATATTCAGGCGATATGGCGTAATTTTACTGATTGAACGCATGCTGCATTTTACTTCCCTCCAAAGAAAACTTATCTTATTCCCACTTTTTCCAGTAGCTGGCCCATCCAATCTTCAACAGGAACAGGCTGGCTGCGACATTTCGTTAGCTTGATTTCAGGATAATTATGAGCAAGAGCACCGCTGAGATCCGTCAGGCGTTTCTCGATTTTTTCCATAGTAAGGGACACCAGGTAGTTGCCAGCAGCTCCCTGGTACCGAACAATGACCCGACTCTGCTGTTTACCAACGCCGGGATGAACCAGTTCAAGGATGTATTCCTTGGTCTCGATAAGCGTAATTATTCCCGTGCGACAACCTCACAGCGTTGCGTACGTGCGGGCGGTAAACATAACGATCTGGAAAACGTCGGCTACACCGCACGTCACCACACTTTCTTCGAGATGCTGGGTAACTTCAGCTTCGGCGACTATTTCAAACACGACGCTATCCAATACGCATGGGAATTGCTGACCGGTGAAAACTGGTTCAACCTGCCGAAAGAGCGTCTGTGGGTTACCGTTTATGAAACCGACGACGAAGCTTACGAAATCTGGGAGAAAGAAGTCGGCATCCCGCGTGAGCGTATTATTCGTATCGGTGATAACAAAGGCGCGCCCTACGCGTCAGATAATTTCTGGCAGATGGGTGATACCGGTCCTTGCGGTCCGTGCACCGAGATCTTCTACGATCACGGCGACCACATCTGGGGTGGACCCCCAGGAACAGCAGAAGAAGACGGCGATCGCTATATTGAGATCTGGAATATCGTCTTCATGCAGTTCAACCGTCAGATTGACGGCACGATGGAGCCACTGCCAAAACCGTCCGTTGATACGGGTATGGGTCTGGAACGTATTGCCGCTGTTCTGCAACACGTTAACTCCAACTACGATATCGATCTGTTCAGCACGCTGATTAAGTCTGTTGCTGAAGTGACCGGCGCTACCGATCTGAGCAATAAATCTCTGCGCGTTATCGCAGACCACATTCGTTCTTGTGCGTTCCTGATTGCTGATGGCGTGATTCCGTCGAATGAAAACCGTGGTTATGTGCTGCGTCGTATCATTCGTCGTGCTGTTCGTCATGGCAACATGCTGGGCGCGAAAGACACCTTCTTCTATAAACTCGTGGGTCCACTGGTTGGTGTCATGGGCGATGCAGGCGAAGAGCTGAAACGTCAGCAATCGCAAGTTGAGCAGGTCCTGAAAACAGAAGAAGAACAGTTCGCTCGCACCCTGGAGCGCGGTCTGGCGCTGCTGGACGAAGAACTTTCTCAGTTGACTGGCGATACGCTGGATGGCGAAACCGCATTCCGTCTGTACGACACCTATGGCTTCCCGGTTGACCTGACGGCTGACGTTTGCCGCGAGCGCAACATCAAGGTGGACGAAGCGGGCTTTGAAGCTGCGATGGAAGAACAGCGCCGTCGTGCGCGTGAATCCAGTGGTTTTGGTGCGGATTACAATGCGATGATCCGTGTGGACAGCGCATCTGAATTCCAGGGTTACGATCGCCTGGAATTAAACGCGAAAGTCACCGCCCTGTTTGTCGACGGCAAAGCCGTAGACAGCATTAGCGCAGGCCAGGATGCGGTTGTCGTTCTCGACAAAACCCCATTCTATGCGGAATCCGGTGGTCAGGTCGGCGATAAAGGCGAACTGAAAGGGAACGGCTTTAGCTTCGCTGTCAGCGACACCCAGAAATACGGTCAGGCAATTGGTCATATCGGCAAACTTGCTTCCGGTTCTCTGAAAGTCGGTGAGGGCGTTCAGGCAGAAGTCGACGAAGCACGTCGCGAACGTATTCGTCTGAATCACTCTGCAACGCACCTGATGCACGCTGCACTGCGTGACGTTCTGGGAACGCATGTTGCGCAGAAAGGGTCTCTGGTCAACGACAAAATCCTGCGTTTCGACTTCTCTCATTTTGAAGCGATGAAACCGTCTGAAATCCGTGCGGTTGAAGATATGGTTAACGCGCAGATCCGTCGTAACCTGCCTATCGAAACCAACATCATGGATCTCGAGGCGGCCAGAGCCAAAGGCGCAATGGCGCTGTTTGGCGAGAAATATGATGAGCGCGTTCGCGTGCTGAGCATGGGTGATTTCTCTACCGAACTCTGCGGCGGAACTCACGCTTCCCGTACCGGTGATATCGGCCTGTTCCGTATCCTATCCGAATCGGGTACAGCGGCGGGTGTGCGTCGTATCGAAGCGGTAACAGGTGAAGGCGCGATCGCCAGCCTGCATGCTGAAAGCGATCAGTTGCACGATATTGCTCAACTGTTGAAAGGTGACAGCCACAACCTGGGTGAGAAAGTGCGTAGCGCGCTGGAACGCAGTCGCCAGCTCGAAAAAGAACTGCAGCAGCTCAAAGAGCAAGCAGCCGTTCAGGAAAGCGCGAATCTCTCTAGCAAAGCGGTTGATATTAAAGGTGTTAAACTGCTGGTCAGTGAACTGGCAGGTGTTGAACCTAAGATGCTTCGTACCATGGTTGATGATCTGAAGAACCAGCTCGGTTCGACAATTATCGTTCTGGCGACAGCGGTCGACGGTAAGGTTTCTCTGATTGCGGGCGTCTCTAAGGATGTGACCGACCGTGTGAAAGCAGGGGAATTGATTGGTATGGTCGCTCAGCAGGTCGGCGGCAAAGGTGGCGGTCGTCCGGACATGGCGCAAGCCGGTGGTACGGATGCAGCGGCACTTCCAGCGGCATTGGCCAGCGTTGAAAGCTGGGTAAGCGCTAAACTGTAATAATTACAAAGCGTAAACAGACGCCATGACCTCGCGGTTATGGCGTATTGGTTACTACGCTATCGACAATGATAAAGTCAGGTTGAGTTTGTGTATATCGGCTAAACTTACGTTTAACAGAATGTGATGCCGTGACTGCTTACACTTTACGTGTTTGTCATCGCTTACTTTTTGGCGTTATATGATGGATAATGCCGGGATACAAGAGACCCGACTCTTTTAATCTTTCAAGGAGCAAAGAATGCTGATTCTGACTCGTCGAGTTGGTGAGACCCTCATGATTGGGGATGAGGTCACCGTGACAGTTCTAGGGGTAAAGGGTAACCAGGTTCGTATTGGTGTGAATGCCCCTAAAGAAGTCTCTGTCCATCGTGAAGAGATCTACCAGCGTATCCAGGCTGAAAAATCCCAGCAGTCCAGTTACTGATATTATCGCGTCTCGCTTTCCGGCGAGACGCAACCCTCTCACTATTGTTCCTGCATAAAGTTACCGTTCTATTTCATTCGCTCAACTTTTCACGATCTCCGGAATCTTATCTCATCCAAAATCTGTCTCTTCCCCTGCAGAAGGCTGCTTTAACGTGTGTAAAATCCGCTTATAAAACACCCTCTTTGTGGTTTTTGCATGCGAATTGCCTGTGATTTGTGCAAACGATAAATGTCTGTGGAAAATTGTTTGACTTATAAGTCCCAGAAAGTAATATATGCGCCACGCAGCGACGAAGAGCTCTTAACAAGTTCTGCGAAGCACTCGCAAGAGGCGTTGTGTGGTGAGGTGGCCGAGAGGCTGAAGGCGCTCCCCTGCTAAGGGAGTATGCGGTCAAAAGCTGCATCCGGGGTTCGAATCCCCGCCTCACCGCCATTTTGCATCCGTAGCTCAGCTGGATAGAGTACTCGGCTACGAACCGAGCGGTCGGAGGTTCGAATCCTCCCGGATGCACCATCTTCTTAGAGATAACAGCGGCACTGTTATTTCGTAGTCCGCGAAATTATCGCGAGTACCAAGGAAGATAACGTTGCTTTGGCAGCGGCCAGAAGGGTGAGGCGCAGCCGAGTAATCCTCCCGGATGCACCATCTATTACTTCATATTGCTTTCGAAGTGATGTGACGTATCAAGCAGTACCATAGTAAATCCCGATGCATCCGTAGCTCAGCTGGATAGAGTACTCGGCTACGAACCGAGCGGTCGGAGGTTCGAATCCTCCCGGATGCACCATTTACTATTTCTGAACGCAGTACCCTGATGCATCCGTAGCTCAGCTGGATAGAGTACTCGGCTACGAACCGAGCGGTCGGAGGTTCGAATCCTCCCGGATGCACCATTTATTATTTCTGAACGCGGTACCCTGATGCATCCGTAGCTCAGCTGGATAGAGTACTCGGCTACGAACCGAGCGGTCGGAGGTTCGAATCCTCCCGGATGCACCATCTTCTCCAAATTCACAACAAGTCTCTTCGTTCATGGTCTGCGAGTCTATCGCGAGCGCCAGGAAGGATAGCGTTGCGTCAGCAACGGCCCGAAGGGCGAGGCAATCCCGAGTCATCCTCCCGGATGCATCCTCTAATGTTCACCCCCCTAAATTATTTCATCAGCTATCACTCTCACTGTCAGCGACAAAAATCCTTGTTTACGTTAAAGTAACGCTTTGTTAATCGTTGGGCGAGAGCACGATGTACGCACAGTATGACGGTCTGATCTTCGATATGGATGGCACTATCCTGGACACCGAACCCACTCATCGTAAAGCGTGGGATGATGTTCTGAGTCGTTACGGAATGCGTTTCGATTTACAGGCAATGGTGTCGCTTAATGGCTCGCCAACCTGGCGTATCGCTCAGGCAGTGATTGAACTTAATCATGCCGATCTGGATCCATACCTGCTCGCTCGCGAAAAAACCGACGCCGTCAAAGTGATGCTTTTGGACACAGTTCGTCCGCTTCCGCTGATTGACGTTGTCAAAGAGTGGCATGGCCGTCGCCCAATGTCAGTGGGGACGGGCAGTGAAAGCGCGGTTGCCGAAGCCTTGCTCAATCATCTAGGACTGCGTCACTATTTTTCGGCAGTGGTCGCAGCCGATCATGTCGAAAATCACAAACCCGCGCCGGACACTTTTCTGCTGTGTGCAGAGTTAATGGGTGTTGTCGCGTCTCGGTGTGTGGTTTTTGAAGATGCAGACTTTGGTATTCAGGCCGCGCGTGCCGCCGGAATGGATGCTGTGGATGTTCGCTTACTGTGAGTGACTTACTGTCACTTGCTTCGTTATTTGCCAGCAGTTTTTTAAGTGCCACACTCTTACCGGGTAACTCCGAGGTTGTGCTGGTCGCTATGCTGTTGTCAGGCGTAAGTCAGCCCGGGTTGTTGGTCTTAATAGCAACAATGGGTAATAGCCTTGGAGGGCTGACTAACGTTATTCTTGGTCGTTTCTTTCCGCTACGTGAAAAATCACGCTGGCAGGAAAAGGCAGCAGGCTGGCTTAAACGCTATGGTGCTGCCACGCTTTTATTAAGCTGGTTGCCTGTTATAGGGGATTTGCTGTGTCTGCTGGCAGGGTGGATGCGCATCTCATGGGGGCCAGTGCTCTTTTTTTTATGCCTTGGTAAGGCGTTGCGCTATGTCCTTGTGGCACTGGCAACACTCCAGGGCATGACGTGGTGGCACTAATTGGTGGAATGAATAAACGACCTTCAATCGTCAACCATTACAATTATGCTGGATAACTATTATTGACAGGCGGGAGGTCAATTTGATCCCGGACGTATCACAGGCGCTAGCCTGGCTGGAAAAGCACCCTCAGGCCCTGAAGGGTATACAGCGCGGGCTTGAGCGCGAAACACTGCGCGTAAACGCGGATGGCAGTTTAGCAACAACCGGTCACCCCGAGTCGTTAGGCTCTGCGTTGACACATAAATGGATCACGACCGATTTTGCCGAAGCGCTGCTGGAATTCATCACTCCGGTTGATGGTGATATCGATCATATGCTGACGCTAATGCGTGATGTCCACCGCTACACCGCCCGTCAACTGGGTGATGAGCGCATGTGGCCACTCAGCATGCCTTGCTACATTGAGCAGGGTCAGGATATTGAGCTGGCGCAATACGGCACGTCGAATATCGGTCGACTGAAAACGCTGTACCGTGAAGGCTTAAAAAACCGCTATGGCGCGTTGATGCAAACCATCTCCGGTGTGCATTACAACTTCTCGTTGCCGATGGCGTTCTGGCAGGCAAAATGCGGTGAAACGGATAAAGAAGCGATCTCAGCGGGTTATTTCCGCTTGATTCGTAACTACTACCGTTTCGGCTGGGTGATCCCGTACCTGTTCGGTGCTTCGCCAGCGATTTGCTCCTCCTTCCTGCAGGGCAAACCGACCACGCTGCCGTTCGAAAAGACCGACTGCGGCATGTACTATCTGCCGTACGCCACCTCATTACGCCTCAGCGATCTGGGTTATACCAATAAGTCGCAAAGCAATCTCGGTATTACGTTTAACGATTTGCATGAGTATGTGGCAGGATTGAAGCGGGCGATCAAAACCCCGTCGGAAGAGTACGAAACTATCGGGCTCGAAAAAGACGGTAAACGCCTGCAAATTAACAGCAACGTTTTGCAGATTGAAAACGAGCTGTATGCGCCGATTCGCCCGAAACGCGTCACGCGCAGCGGCGAAGCACCGTCAGATGCGCTGGAGCGCGGCGGCATCGAGTATATCGAAGTCCGTTCCCTGGACATCAACCCGTTCTCGCCAATTGGCGTTGACGAGCAGCAGATCCGTTTCCTCGATCTGTTTATGGTCTGGTGTGTCCTGGCGGATGCGCCGGAAATGAGTTCTGACGAGTTATTGTGCACGCGTACCAACTGGAATCGCGTGATCCTGGAAGGACGCAAACCTGGCCTGACATTAGGCATTGGTTGTGAAACGGCGCAGTTCCCGCTGGCAAAAGTGGGTAAAGATCTGTTCCGCGATCTCAAACGCGTCGCGCAGACGATGGACAGCCTTTACGGTGGTGAGGAATATCAAAAAGTGTGCGACCAACTGGTCGAGAGCTTTGATAACCCTGAGCTGACGTTCTCGGCACGCATTCTGCGTTCTATGATTGATCAAGGCATTGGTGGCACAGGCCGTACGCTCGCTGCGCAGTACCGTGACATGTTGCAGCAAGAGCCGCTGGAAGTATTGAGCGAAGAAGATTTCGTTGCAGAACGCGAGGCATCTATTGCGCGCCAGCGTGAAGTCGAAGCGGGGGACACTGAATCGTTCGAAGCGTTTTTGGCGAAACACGCCTGACAGAAAAGAAAATGGCCACATCGCTGTGGCCAAAATAACATCTCTGAAATCAGGGATGATGATAACAAATGCGCGTCTTTCATAGAGTCAGACGCGCGGTTGAGCAAAGAGTTCATTTTATTTTAAAAATAATCACTATCGGAGGTGACGTATGCCGTTATTAGATAGCTTCACAGTCGACCATACCCGTATGGAAGCCCCTGCTGTACGTGTGGCAAAAACCATGCATACCCCGAGCGGCGACGCGATCACCGTGTTTGACCTGCGTTTTTGCGTGCCAAATAAAGAAGTGATGCCAGAAAAAGGCATTCACACGCTGGAGCATCTGTTCGCAGGCTTCATGCGCGATCACCTGAACGGTAACGGTGTAGAAATCATCGACATCTCTCCGATGGGCTGCCGTACCGGTTTCTACATGAGCCTGATTGGTACACCTGAAGAAACGCGCGTAGCGGATGCCTGGAAAGCGGCGATGGCCGACGTGCTGAAAGTTAAAGAGCAGAACCAGATCCCAGAGCTGAACGTCTACCAGTGCGGTACGTATCACATGCACTCTCTGGAAGAAGCGCAGGAGATCGCTCGTCATATTCTCGATCGTGATGTTCGCGTGAACAGTAACGAAGAGCTGGCGCTGCCGAAAGAAACGCTGAAAGAGCTGCACATTTAGTGCGCCATTCCCCTCTCCTCAGGGAGAGGGAAGCCTAACCCATGACCACCACCACAACCTTCTCGTTTACCCAACGCCCTTTGGTTCCTTACGCTCATGATTATCGTCATGGTGATAGCGAGCCGTACCATCAGCACGATTGCGCCCAGCTACTGCATAGCCTGAGCGGGGTCGTTCGCGTTGATACGGTTGCAGGATGTTGGGTTGTTCCGCCTGGCCGTGGCGTCTGGTTGCCCGCAGGCACGCAGCATGCGATTCGCATCACCGGCAACGTGGCGGCGCGCACGCTGTTTATCGATCCGCTTGCCCGCGCCGATCTGCCGGCGTCCTGCCAGATCGTGCAGATCTCGCCGTTACTGCGCGAGCTAATTGTCGCCTCGCTCGATCTCCCTGAATCTTATTCTCCCGGTAGCCGCGATGAGCGGGTCTACGAACTGATTCTGGATGAAATCCGCACCATGCCTGTCCTGCCGTTTCATCTCCCTGAACCGCAAAGCGAGCCACTGCACCAGCTCTGTCAGCAGATCCGACAGGACCCCGGCTTAGCCTGGAGCAGCGCGCAGGCCGCGAGCCTGACGAGCATGAGTGAACGCACCCTTAACCGTCATTTTCAGCAACAAACCGGGTTAAGCTACGGGGAGTGGACGAGAAGAGCGCGTCTGGTTGAAGCCCTGCTGCGCCTGGCGCAAGGCCAGCCGGTATTACGCGTTGCGCTGGACTTAGGTTACGGCAGCCACAGCGCTTTCACGGCGATGTTTCGCCGGGTGATGGGCATTTCTCCCAGCGATTATTTCAAAGACGTCTAACCGACGGCGTTAAACAGCGCCTGAATTGACGCGCGCGCCACGTCGCTATCAATCCCCACGCCCCATCGACTGGTACCATCCTGGAAAAGACAGCGAATGTACGCCACTGAGCGGCTGTCGCTGCGCTCCCCCAGTGAATGCTCGTGATAATCTTTTATCACAAACGGCTTATCCAGCCAGCGGCTGATGCCATTGGCAGCGGCCGACAGTAAACCGTTTCCGTGGCCCTCAAGCTGGCGTGTCCCACCCCCGGTGACCACCGTAGCGGCCAGGCGCAACTGTCCGTCCTGCTGACTCTCACTGCGATACGTTTGAAGGATAAAGTGCCCGGTAGGCACCAGCCCGTAACGGCTGCGGAAAAGCTGCCAGAGCGCGTTTTGCGTCATCTCTTTCCCCTGGCTGTCGGCCTCCTGCTGCACATGCTGGCTAAAATCTTGCTGCAGCGCACGCGGCAATTTCAGGCCGTGATTCTGCTCAATCAGCCACGCGCTGCCGCTTTTTCCTGACTGGCTGTTCACGCGGATCACCGCTTCGTAGGAACAGCCAATATCCTGTGGATCGACAGGCAGATAGGGCATCTCCCAGCGATCGTCCGGCTGACGCGCATCGAAGCCTTTTTTAATCGCATCCTGATGCGAACCTGAAAATGCGGTATATGCCAAACGCCCCGCCCACGGATGACGTGGATGCACCGGGAGCTGATTACAGCTTTCCACCACCTCCACGACCTGATTCATATCGCTGAAATCCAGATCCGGGCTGACGCCCTGGGAGTACAAATTCATCGCCAGCGTCACCAGACAGACGTTGCCCGTACGCTCGCCGTTGCCAAACAGACAGCCCTCCACGCGATCCGCACCGGCCATCACCGCCAGTTCGGCACAGGCCACGCCCGTACCGCGATCGTTATGCGGGTGCACGCTAATACACACCTCGCTGCGACGGCTAAAGTGGCGGCAGAAATATTCAATCTGATCGGCATACACATTCGGCGTGTTCACTTCAACGGTCGCGGGCAGGTTGATAATCATCGGGCGCTCGGCGCACGGCTGCCAGATGTCGGCCACGGCCTCACAAATTTCCAGCGCAAACTCTGGCTCGGTAAAGCAGAACGTTTCCGGGGAATACTCGTACTGCCAGCGCGTTTGCGGATTCTCTTCGCAGAGCTGTCGGATCAAGCGCGTGGAACGGGTTGCCAGCGCAATAATCTGGTCTTTATCCATGCCAAAAACCAGGCGGCGGAACAGCGGGGCGGTGGCGTTATACAGGTGAACGGTGGCCGTTTTCGCACCGCGCAGCGATTCAAAGGTGCGAAGAATCAAATCCTCCCGTGCCTGGGTCAAGACCTGAATCGTGACGTCATCGGGAATGCGATTTTCGTCAATCAGCTGGCGAACAAACTGAAAGTCAGTTTGCGATGCGGATGGGAACGCGACTTCAATTTCTTTAAAACCGCAGCCGAGGAGTAAATCCCAGAATTGCAGTTTACGTGCGCTGTCCATCGGTTCGGCGAGGGCCTGATTGCCATCGCGCAAATCGGTGGAAAGCCAGCGCGGGGCATGGGTGATACGTTGCTCAGGCCAGCGACGGTCGGGCAGGGAGATGGCGGGGAAAGGCTGATATTTTTGTGCGGGTTGTTTCAGCATGATGCGCTCCTGTTGTCTTTTCACTATCGTGAAGCGATTTCAGGAGCGCTGCTTTATCAGAACAGACAGATGCTATAGAGAAACGGACAACTTTCTCGTCGGTGGAACCGGTTAGTGCGCACCGCTTCCACCGCCACCCGCGCCGAATGGCGGTTTAGCAAACCATATCAAGCTCAGGAGCAGGATAAATATCCCCGCCGAAATCCAGAAAATCTCGTTCGCGGAGATAATCAGACCCTGATTGGTTATCTGCTGGGCGATCCAGCCGGACGCCTGCTGCTGCGTCATGCCCATTCCTTCGAGCTGGCTGTACATCTGCTGCGCGTTCGGGTTGTAGACGTTAACCGATTCCGTCAGCTGGGCGTGGTGCAACGATTCCCGGCTGGTCCACAAGGTGGTGGTAATCGACGTCCCGATTGAGCCTGCCAGCGTTCGGGTAAAGTTCGACAAACTCGAGGCCGCCGCCATACGCTCAGGCGGCAAGCCGGACAGCGTAATGGTGGTCAGTGGCATAAAGAAGCACGCCACGGCAAAGCCCTGAATAAACTGCGGCCACGCGGACGCGCCAAAGTCCATTCCCGGTTCGAACGTGTAGGCACGCCAGTAGAAACAGACGGCATACATAATAAAGCTGAACGTCACCAGCCTGCGCATGTCGAGTTTATGCGCGAAACGACCGATAATCGGCGACAGCAGGACCGGAATCAACCCCACCGGCGCAGACGCCAGACCCGCCCAGGTTGCCGTATAGCCGTATACCTCCTGCAATAGCTGCGGAAGCAGCACAATCGCGCCGAAGTAGAGCATATAGGCGAGACTGATACACAGGCAGCCGATGGTAAAGTTTCGCGACTTAAACAACGACAAATCGACTATCGGGTTATCGTCCGTCAGCTCCCAGACAATCAGGAAGCTTATCGCGACCACCGCCACGACGGTCAACACGATAATCTCTTGCGAGGCAAACCAGTCCAGCTCTTTACCGCGGTCGAGCATGATCTGCAGGCTACCGATGCCCAGCACCAGCAGTGCCAGCCCCACGCCGTCAATGCGTCGCTGCTCAGTCTTCGTCTCGCGACCGCGCAGCGTTTGCAGCGTGAGCAGCACGACGACCGCGCCAATCGGCACGTTGATAAAGAAGATCCAGCCCCAGTGATAGTTATCACTGATAAATCCACCGAGAATCGGTCCGCAAATCGGCGCGACGATAACCGTCATCGACCACAGCGCCAGCGCGATAGAGCGTTTGGCGGGGGGATAGTTGTTCAGCAGCAAACTTTGCGACAGCGGAATCAACGGCCCCGCTACAATCCCTTGAATGACGCGGAAGAAGATCAGCATCGTCAGGCTGTTGGACATCCCACACGCCCATGAGGCGAGGACGAACAATACCGTCGACCACATGAACAATTTCACTTCGCCAACGCGTTTTGCCAGCCAGCCCGTGATAGGAATCGAGATCGCATTCGCGACCCCGAACGAGGTGATCACCCAGGTCCCCTGGCTCAGTGACGAGCCAAGGTTACCGGCGATGGTTGGGATCGCCACGTTTGCGATGGTGGAGTCCAGCACCTGCATGAAAGTCGCCAGCGACAGCGCGATGGTCATGATGACCAGTGGCGCGCCTTCCAACGGTTTTTGCGGTTTTTGCTGTTGCATAACGCTCACCTTCGGATTAACCGGCGTTCGCTTTCACGATGTCATCGATCAGCTTATTGACGGGATCAAGGCTGATTTCACGGGCATTACTTTCGTAAGCCGGATTAGTACGCACCTGGTTCGCCAGCATTTGGCCGTCACGATTGGTGGTATCTACGGTCACCAGCGTGGACAACCCGATACGCAGCGGATGATCCGTCAGCTGTTTTTGATCCAGTTCGATACGCACCGGTAAACGCTGGACTACTTTAATCCAGTTGCCGGTCGCATTTTGCGCAGGCAGCAGAGAGAACGCACTCCCGGTACCCATATCCAGACCGACCACTTTCCCGGTGTATTCCACGTCATCGCCGTAAATATCACTGACGATAGTCGCCGTCTGGCCGATACGCATATGCGCGAGCTGCGTCTCTTTAAAGTTTGCATCTACCCACAGATTATTAGCCGGAACCACCGCCATCAGCGGCGTAGTCGGGCTAATCTGCGCGCCAGGCTGCACGGAACGTCGTGAGACGTAGCCGGTCATCGGGCTGACAATTTTGGTACGTTGCAAGGCAAGCCAGGCGTTGCGCACTTCTGTCGCAGCCTGTTTCACCGCAGGTTGGTCTTCCAGGTTGGTGCCCAGAATCATCGCCTGATTCGCGTTATACTGTTGGATTGCCACGTCAAGCTGTGCCTGTGCACTGGCCACGGCATCACGCGCGTGCTGCAGCTCTTCGCGACCAATCAGGTTCGCCGTGCCAAGCGGTACGCGACGGTTCAAATCGCTTTGCGCCTGCGCCAGCGCGGTTTTCTGTACGTCGATGCTGGCCTGCAATTGCTTGCTGTTAATCATCGACTGACGTGTTTGACGCACGCTGGAGGCCAGCTCAGTCTGCGCTTTTTCAAACGCCTGTTGAGCATCGGTCGGATCGAGCGTAACCAGCACATCCCCTTTTTGCACAAAGTCGGTATTGTCAGCCCAGACTTTCGTCACGCTGCCCGACACCTGGGCCATAATCTGAACCTGGTTCCCTGCCACGTATGCATCATCCGTTTCCTGAATATGACGCAGAACTAAAAACCAATAGATACCATATGCCACAGCAATAATAATAAAGAGCAAGGTCAGCAGCAGAAGGGCACTCTTACGTTTGCCTTTCTTGTTAGCTGGTTGCTGCGGGGGAATATTCTCCGCATTTGCGCTCATTGTTGTTCTCCACGATCTTCTTATTTTCACATCGGCTGAGCCGACCTGTTGTCAGAAAGGCCAGCAGTTTGATGTGCTGGCCTGTCAGTTATTGTTAAACCTGGATGTTTGAGCGTGTCGTCGTGTTAGCTCAGCGCCTCAAGAATGACGCCATCTTCATCCATCTGATCCAGACGGGTGAGGAGCTTACGGGTGATTTGCTCTAGCTGATCGCGCTCGGTAGTGCTCAGTGCCGACCAGAGTTGGTGCAGGCAGTTGTGCTGAGGTGGCAGCACACCGCGCAGGAATTCGTGACCTTTGTCGGTCAATTGTAGATGCAAACAACGGCGATCGTTGTCGCTTTCACGGCGCTCAATCCAGCCGCGTTTTTCCAGCTCATCGGCGATGCGAGTGGCATTGGTGCGCGATGAACCCAGCGCACAGCTCAGTTCGGACGGCTGAATGCTGTGATCTTCCTGAGACTCCAGGGTAATCAACGCCATAAATAACGTCTCGTTAATCCCTTGAGCTTTCAGCATTTTATTGCGGTTTTCCAGCAGTTTACCTTGCATGTGCATGCACAGGCGAGTCAGCAGAATTTCCTGATACGGGAAGTCCTCGTGACGACTGGCGCGAAATTTAAGCATTTGTTCAATGGGGGTAAACGAACTATCCATTTGGGCATGACCTCATTAATTACAGTCGATATAGTAACGACAGTGACAAATAATGTAAATGAATTATTTGTGCGGTTATATCCGCCAAACTTATATCACTGTCAGCAAGTGCCGGGTGAATCCGTGACCCGGTGAGCACAGAAACGGAAGGGCAAACGCCCACGAAAGACGGGGTCGGGCGATGAGAAACAGCATGAGGTTTCAAACGGATAGGATGTAATATCAACTTGGAGGAGCTGGGAGCAGCCTGTAGGTCTGAACTGTTCATGCGGTAATCTAATATGTCACCCATATTAAAATTTCTGGGATAAATGATTACGTTAACCTTAACAGACTGCAGGGCTCCTTAACACCCTAAGAAGCCCAAACCGATGTAAAGCTTAGTTAATTGCTTCCTGGAGGTGATATCCGCGCCACCAGATGAGTAAGTTGATGACAGCAACGAGTGTTCCCGCCAGACACACACCTGTCCACCCAGCGTGTTGCCACGCCGATGCGGAAATCAGAGACCCCGCTGCGCCACCGATGAAGTAGCTGGTCATGTAACCGGCCGTCAGGCGGTTACGCGCCTCGGGTTGCAGGCGATAGATAACCGTCTGGTTGGTGATATGCACACCCTGAACCGTCAGGTCGAGCACCAGAATCCCAACAATCAGCGCCATCACTGAAAAATGGCCGTACCAGATAGCCGCCCACGAGAGCAGTAGCAGAATCAGCCCAGCAGTGGTGGTCAGGTGCGATTTGCCTTTATCCGCCAGCCCACCGGCAGGACGTGCGCCTAACGCGCCCGCCGCGCCCGCCAGACCAAACAGGCCAATCATGCCTTCGGAATAGTTAAACGGCGGAGAGGCTAGCAGGAACGCCATCGACGTCCACAAAATGCTGAAGTTGGCGAAGGTAAAACAACCAAGCAACGCGCGGGTACGCAGCAGTTTATCTTGTGTGAACAAACTGAACACGGACCCAAGCAGCTGCGGATAATTCAGGTGATTTTCCTGCTTCACTTTTGGCAATCCGCGCCACAGCGCCAGGGCCATGATCACCATAAGCACCGACGCCACCCAATAAACGGTGCGCCAGCCGCCGAGGCTTGCCAGCAATCCCGCCACCGTTCGCGCCAGCAAGATCCCGAGCAATAAACCACTCATGATGGTCCCGACCACTTTGCCGCGTTTATCAGGCGCTGCCAGCGTTGCCGCCAGAGGCACCAGAATTTGTGCGACAACCGAGAATAACCCCGTGAGCGCGGTGCCGATAATCATCATCGTGAGCGACTGGCTGGATGCGGTGATCAGCATGCCGCCAGCGGCCAGCAGCGTCATGGAGACAATCAGCCTGCGCCGTTCAAACATATCGCCCAGCGGCACCAGGAACAGCAAACCGGCGGCGTAGCCCAGCTGTGCAGCGGTCACAATAAATCCCGCGGAGCTGGCTGAGAGGGAAAAGGCGCGCGCGATGGTGTCCAGCAGCGGTTGTGCGTAGTAGTTACTGGCGACCGCCAAGCCTGTTGCCACAGACATTAAAAGGATCAGTGCCGGGCTAAGCCCTTGAGTTGTTTTTGTCATTAGATTCAGGAATCGTGAGTTAAGTGATTATTTTTCCAGAAACCAATCATAACGGATGATGATGAATGTTGGGGAATTGTTGCGTGGTGGATTGTGCGGTTTTGGTTGAGTGGGGTGTGTTCCCCTCACCCTGTGAGGGCCAAGGGAACCTCAGAGAGTGAAGGTTTGCACAATGTACTCCCTCTCCATTAGGGAGAGGGTTGGGGTGAGGGGGAACAGGCAGCTCTGGCGTTCTCCCTCTCCATTTAGGGAGAGGGTTGGGGTGAGGGGGAGCAGGTGATTCGGAGGTGTGTTCCGTTCACCATACGAACTCAGTTCCATTGTCATACCTGAACCAGTGAACGTGTTAAGGGGGCTATCGTGTATGAACCGGTCACATGGGTTACAGATCTGACCGGTCACATAGGTAACACTTTTTGACTTAATCGGCCCGGATTATACGATGATTTCGTCTGTCGTACCGGGCCAGTATCAGCTCACCAAAACCTATCTCATCCAGATCTTCTTCGACCTGCTTCATCCATATCCATTCCCCCCTCAGCGCCTCCGATAAAAATATCCGGGTGCTGTTAAAGCATAAATCGCCTTTTACTGAGACGCGTAATGTCCGTGCATCATCCGGTACCGGCATTGCCTTCAGTGGGCCGGTAAAGATGCGCTCTGACGGATACCAGACCGAGCCGGGTGTTTTTCCGCCCAGCGCCTTGTGGGGGCGTATGTCATTAAACTCACTGCGCCAGGCATCCAGCCAGGCCTGCTGCTCTTCCAGGGACGTGAACTTTGTATGTCGCTTTAGTGCATCCTTCAGAGTCCGGTGCATCCGCTCATGCCGCCCGTTCTCTGTGGGCTTACCCGGCCGGATACGTTCCGGCAGGACACCACATTTAATCAGCCAGATGGACATCTGGCTCAGCCCCCACAGGCCAGCACCGGCAAACGGCGGTCCGTTATCCGTACGCAGCACCTGTGGCATACCGCATTCCCGGAATACCCGTTCAAGGCAGGGAATGACAAACCGGCCGTCAGGCATATAGGTGGCATCGCACGCCAGCACTATCCTGCTGCAGTTGTCGGTCAGCGTAAAAGGGTGACACCAGCGCCCGCCGGTATGAGTAAATTTACCCTTGAAATCGGCACTCCAGACATCATTGGGGTGGGCGACAGTATGTAGTTCATGAGGTCGTGTGGATTTAAAAGCCGGAGGCCGACGCTTTTTAACCAGCCCGTGAACCCGAAACAGCTCTCCAATCGTACTGGCCGCAGGCACGCCGGTGATATTCAGGTTAAGCAGTCGCTGCCTGATTTTGTCCGGACCCCATAGCGGGTGCTGCTGTTTAGTGTCCAGCAACAGCTGCACCATGGGTTCAGGGGTTGAGTTCTGGTGATGGCGTGCCCGGGAGCGGTCAGCCAGGGAGGCGGTATCATCCGGTGAAAAACGGGCCAGCCACTTGTAACCGGTCTTACGGCTGATATTAAAGCGGCGGCATACCTCGGCAACGGGAAGGTTGCCTTCAAGGCAGGCCGCGACAAACTGCAAACGTTGCATGGTAACAGTCTCAGTCCAGGGCACGGCAAACCTCCGTCAGCTGTTTACCGTACCGTTATAACCTGTTACCCATGTGCCCGGTTTAAAGTGTTACCCATGTGACCGGTTCATACATCGCCGCCCCCTTAACAATCCCGGCTCCCGGCAAGAAAATCGCCGCTTCGCGGATTACTCGCCCCATCGGGGCCAGCGCTAGCGCTGTTCAAAATTGCTCCCGGCAATTTTGTCCTCGTCTTATTCCCTCCGGCTTCGGGTCGGGCGCGATCCTGCATCCATGCAGGTCACGCCCTCTCCGCGCTTCCCTGCGCGTCGCCCCGGCCTTCGGTCAACGACTCAGCGATTTACAGCCGGACCTGGGCATCGCTGTAGTGGGTCATTCCTTTCGGGGTATTTCATTGCTTTAAGCAATAAAATGCCAAGGAGCTTTGATTCAACCCCATGGAAAAGACTATTTCTGTGCGGCCAGCGCCTCTTTCACCCAGCCATCAAACTGCTGCTGGTGGGCTTTGATCCAGCCGTCAACGTGACCCTGAATATTTGCATCGGACGATTTGCCTTCATGCATCATCGCGTTCTGCGCGTTGATATCCGCCAGGGGCAGTTTCATCACGGAGAACAGTTTCGCCGCCGCCGGGTTTTTCTCTGCCCAGGCTTTGTTCGCCACGATATGCATCGTATTCACCGGGAAGCCATAGTTCATGCCGTTCGGCAGCTTGGTGTCGATATCTTTCTGTTCGCCTGGCAGAGAGGAGAACGGCACCTGCAGCCACACTACATCTTTACCCGGCTTCAACACATCGCTCACCCAGTATGGAGTCCAGGTGTAATAGATAACTGGTTTGCCTTCTTTAAAGCGCGCGATAGTATCCGCCATCATCGCCGAGTAATTCCCGTGGCTCACGTCAACGGTCTTCTCAAGATCGAACGCTTTGTTCTGATGGTTAATCACCGCTTCACAACCCCAGCCTGGGGAGCAGCCCATCATGTCGGCTTTACCGTCACCGTTGGTGTCGAACAGTTTGGCGATCTTCGGATCTTTCAACTGCTCGATATTGGTGATGTGGTATTTCTCGGCGGTTTTCTTGTCGATCAGATAGCCCTGCGCCGCACCGGTCACAAATGTTCCTTCGCGATAGAATTTTTTACTCCCGCCCGCAGCAGCGTACATATCATCATGCAGCGGCTTCCAGTTAACGGCGGTGAACGTGGCGTCGCCAGAGGCGATCGAGGTATAGCCCACGTTGTAATCCACTTCACTTGGCTTATTGACCGTATAGCCCAGTTTTTCCAGCGCACGGCTGACGATCATGGTCTGGAACGTCTCTTCGGAAATGGTGCTCTGAACCGGTTGAACGGTAATGCCTTTGCCCGGGAGATCAGCCGCAAATGTGCTGGTTGAGACAAGGGTGGCAAACGCTGTGGCAAAAAGTACGTTATGTCGCATCGTTGTTCCTTATTACACTTCATTATTCAGGCTACTTCTTTGTTGGCTGCACTCATTCACCCCAGTTACGTATGACCTGTACGCTCCTGGGGATTCATTCGTTTGCCGCCGCGATGCAGCCTGAATAATTTTGCGTAAAGTTCATGAGTTGAAGACCCGATGGCAATATGCCATCGGGTGCTGACAGGATTACTTCGTGAATGGACGGCTTAGCAGACCGACAGGACCGGTTTGATACCAGCGACGGTTACCGCGACTGCGTGAATCGCGACCGACAGCCTGGGTCAGGCGGTCAAGAATGATGGCGAGGATCACGATCCCCACGCCGCCCACGGTCGCCAGACCCATGTCGAGACGGCCAATACCGCGCAGTACCATCTGGCCAAGCCCGCCAACGGCGATCATCGAGGCGATCACTACCATGGAGAGGGCGAGCATCAGCGTCTGATTAACTCCCGCCATAATGGTGGGCATGGCCAGCGGTAGCTGGACTTTGAACAGCATCTGTCGCGGGCTTGCGCCGAACGAACGCGAAGCTTCAATCAAATCGGCTGGCACCTGGTTAATACCCAGAATCGTCAGGCGAATAATCGGCGGCAGGGCGAAGATAATGGTCACCACGACCCCCGGCACGTTACCGATACCGAACAGCATGACAATCGGCACCAGATAGACAAACGCCGGTGTGGTTTGCATCGCATCAAGCAGTGGCCGGATGATTTTGGCGGCCCTTGGACTGCGCGCCAGCCAAATCCCCATTGGTAAACCGATGATGATGCAGAAGAACAGGGCGGTAAGCACCAGCGCCAGCGTAACCATGGCCTGCGACCACGCACCGATAGCGCCGATCGCAACCAGTGAGATCAGCGTGGCAATCCCCATTCCTGCGCTACCGAACTGCCAGGCGATCAGGGCGAACAGCATGATTGCCACTGGCGCAGGCATGCCCAGCAACATTTGCTGGAAGCCGTTCAGGATGTAATCCACCGGCACGCGAATGCCCTGGAACACCGGACGGAAGTGCGTCACCACCCAGTCGATCCCTTCCGTCACCCAGCTGTCCAGCGGGATCAGCGTTTTATGGAACGGGTCCATAATATTGAAATGTTCCGGCGCAGGCGCTGGCGCACTGTTCAGCCAGTCTGCTGAGCCGCCGCCATCGGTAGGCGCGGGCGTCGAAGAACCCCACGCATCTGCCGATTGTGCTGCGTTATCTGCGGATTCTGTGGTTCCCCACGGGTTTGATTGATCAGCCATTGTTTGCCCCCTCGCGATCTAAAGCCTGCAGCAACATCCGTTTTGAGATGATGCCGACGTATTGTTGTTCTTCTCCGATAACCGGTACGGCGCACGGCGCCTGACCCACATGAGAGAGCAACTCGCTGAGCGGTGTTTCGGCGTCCACGGCAAGTGGAGCGTCAATTAACGCCGCATCGATTCCCAGATTTTCGCTTAACGCGCTTTTCAGTGAATCAATGGAGACAATGCCAACATATTTATTACCGCGTTCAATCACATAGCCGTATTCGCGGTCTTCATCCTGTAGCAGCTTCAACGCCGATCGCGGGCCAAAACCAGGCGTACGACGAATAATGCCGTTCAGCGCGCGACGGGCAATATCTTTGGCGCTAAAGACCTGGCTAATATCTACGCCACGGAAGAAGGTCCGCACATAATCATTTGCCGGATTATTCAGAATTTCGTCCGGGGTGCCGACCTGAACCACTTCGCCATTTTGCATAATGGCAATACGGTCGCCAATTCGCATGGCTTCATCCAGATCGTGGGAAATAAACACCACGGTGCGCTGATGTTTTGCCTGAAGTTTTACCAGTTCATCCTGCATCTCGGTACGAATTAAAGGATCGAGCGCCGAGAAGGCTTCATCCATTAATAAGATATCGGGGTTAATCGCTAATGCGCGGGCCAAACCCACACGCTGGCGCATACCGCCCGAGAGTTCATCCGGATAACCGTGAGCGTAATTTTCAAGTCCAACCTGACGCAATGCATCCAGCGCTTTTTCCTGGCGCTCAGCCGCAGGGATTCCCGCTAATTCCATACCGAAGGCGGTATTATCCAATACCGTCATATGTGGCATTAGCGCGAATGACTGGAAGACCATTGCAATCTTTTTCCTGCGCACTTCGCGCAGCTCAGCATCGGATATTTTTGCGATATCCACGCCGTCAATCAGCACCTGTCCACGAGTGGGTTCAATCAGGCGATTGAGAAGGCGTACCATGGTGGATTTACCCGAACCGGATAATCCCATGATGACGAAAATCTCGCCTTCTTCAATGGCCAGACTGGCGTCTTTAACGCCAAGCGAAAGCCCTGTTTTCTCCAGGATTAATTCTTTTGAAAGTCCTTTTTCAATATATTTGAAGGCTCGCTGCGGATTATCGCCAAATACTTTATACAGATTTTTAACTTCTAATTTAATTGCCATGCAATAGAGTCTGTCCTGTTATTTATCTATGTCGATATCATTACCAGTGGAAATAATTAGCCGTCATTACCCTAACATACTCAGAATCTGAGACAACCCTTGCCAGGCTTGAGGTCTGAATTTTGCAACAAGCGAAACGGCTGAATTTCCCATGAGATAAGGGCTGAGCGCCGGTCGAATTTTTCTGATATTTTTGTCAATCCACAGGAGAATTCCACCTGAATCGGAATGATTCAGGTGAATATGAAGCCAGGATGACAGTGTAGATGATGGGGAAATATAAGTCGGAGATTTTAGGATTTATATTAAATTAATGAGCGCTATATTTTGTCTCAAAAATCCCAATCTGCATCTTCGGTTTCCACCGCTTTTCCCATCACATAAGACGAACCTGAGCCGGAGAAGAAATCATGATTTTCGTCGGCATTTGGAGAGAGGGCAGCCAGAATCGCCGGGTTCACGTCGGCCATTTCCGGTGGGAACAGCGCTTCATAGCCGAGGTTCATTAGCGCTTTGTTGGCGTTGTAGCACAGGAACGCTTTCACATCCGTTTCCCAGCTTGTTCCGGCGTACAACTCTTCGGTATAACTCAGCTCGTTATCGTACAAATCCATCAGCAAATCGAGCGCAAACCCTTTCAGTTCTTCCCGTTTCGCTTCACTGATTTTCTCCAGCCCTTTCTGATACTTATAGCCAATGTAATAGCCATGTACCGCTTCATCCCGAATGATCAGGCGAATCAGATCGGCGGTGTTGGTCAGCTTGCCGCGGCTTGACCAGTACATCGGCAGCCAAAAACCAGAATAAAAGAGGAAAGATTCCAGGAATACGCTGGCGATTTTCTTCTTTAAGGGATCATCGGCGTGATAATACTCCAGCACCAGCTGGGCTTTTCTTTGCAGCGAGGTTGACGCTTCGCTCCAGGAATAGGCAGCATCGACGTCTTTGGTCTGGCACAGCGTCGAGAAAATCGAGCTGTACGACCGGGCATGCACCGCTTCCATAAAGCTGATATTCGACATCACCGCTTCTTCATGTGGCGTGAGCGAATCGCCCATCAGCGCGGGCGCACCCACGCTATTTTGAATGGTGTCCAGCAGCGTCAGGCCCGTGAACACGCGGATCGTCAGCTGCTGCTCGGCGTGGCTCAGCGTTTGCCAGGCCGGGATATCGTTCGACAGCGGCACTTTTTCAGGTAGCCAGAAGTTGCTGGTCAGACGGTTCCAGACCTCCAGGTCTTTATCGTCCTGAATCTTGTTCCAGTTGATGGCACTTACGCGTGACAGTTTCATCCTTTCTCCTTACAGCGCGCAGGACACGCAGCCTTCGATTTCGGTGCCTTCGAGCGCAAGCTGGCGCAGGCGAATGTAGTACAGCGTCTTAATACCCTTTTTCCAGGCATGAATCTGCGCCTTGTTGATGTCGCGCGTGGTGGCGGTGTCGGGGAAAAAGAGGGTTAACGACAGCCCCTGATCGACATGCTTCGTGGCCTCGGCGTAGGTATCAATAATTTTCTCCGGCCCGATTTCGTAGGCATCCTGATATAGCGCCAGGTTTTCGTTGGTCATAAACGGAGCGGGGTAATAAACGCGACCGGTTTTGCCTTCTTTACGGATTTCAATTTTCGAGACAATCGGATGAATGCTCGACGTCGCGTGGTTGATATACGAGATCGATCCGGTCGGCGGCACCGCCTGCAGATTCTGGTTATAGATGCCGAACGTCATTACGTCGTCTCGCAGCTGCTGCCACATCTCTCGCGTGGGTAACGTGACGCCTGCGCGCGCAAACAGCGCACGCACTTTCTCGGTTTTCGGCTGCCAGCTGTTTTCCAGATACTGATTAAAATACTCACCGCTGGCGTAACGGGATTTTTCAAACCCGGCGAAGCGCTGGTTGCGCTCGCGAGCCAGCATCATCGAAGTATTCAGCGCATGCCAGGTGATGGTGTAGAAATAGAGGTTGGTGAAATCCAGCCCCTCCGGACTGCCGTAGGCGATCCCCTCGCGGGCCAGATAGCCGTGCAGATTCATCTGCCCAAGCCCAATGGCGTGTGAAGCGGCATTTCCCGTTTCAATCGACGGCACGCTGCGGATATGGCTCATGTCCGAGACTGCCGTCAGCCCGCGGATCGCCGTTTCGACGGTACGGCCAAAATCGGGTGAATCCATGGTATGGGCAATATTCAGCGAGCCCAGATTGCAGGAAATGTCTTTGCCGGTGTGCGCGTAATCCAGATTCTCGTCGTAGGTCGACGCGCTATTAACCTGCAAAATCTCGGAGCACAGGTTGCTCATATTGATGCGCCCGGCGATTGGGTTGGCGCGATTCACCGTGTCTTCATACATGATGTACGGATAGCCAGACTCAAACTGGATCTCGGCAAGCGTCTGGAAGAAATCACGGGCGTTGATGAATTTTTTGCGCACGCGATCGTCGGCGACCAGTTCGTCATAGAGTTCACTGATCGTCACGTCACCAAAAGGTTTGCCGTAAATGCGTTCGATATCGTAGGGCGAAAACAGCGCCATCTCGGCGTTTTCTTTCGCTAACTGGAAGGTGATATCTGGAATAACCACGCCCAGCGATAGGGTTTTGATACGAATTTTTTCATCGGCGTTTTCACGCTTGGTATCCAGAAAACGCAGAATATCCGGGTGGTGCGCATGCAGATAAACCGCGCCTGCGCCCTGACGCGCTCCCAGCTGATTGGCATAGGAAAACGCATCTTCCAGCATTTTCATCACCGGGATAACGCCCGACGACTGGTTCTCGATGCGCTTAATCGGCGCACCGGATTCACGCAAATTGGAAAGCAGAAACGCAACGCCGCCACCGCGTTTTGATAATTGCAGGGCAGAGTTCACCGCGCGGCCAATGGACTCCATATTGTCTTCGATTCGCAGCAGAAAACAGGACACCAGCTCGCCGCGCTGCGCTTTGCCGCAGTTCAGGAACGTCGGTGTGGCAGGCTGAAAACGCGCGGAAAGCATTTCGTCCATCAGCTGCTCTGCCAGGTTTTCATCCCCTTGCGCCAGCGTCAGGGCTACCATGCACACGCGGTCTTCAAAGCTTTCGAGGTAGCGCTTACCGTCGAAGGTTTTGAGCGTGTAGCTGGTGTAGTACTTCCACGCGCCCAGGAACGTCTGGAAACGAAAACCGCTGGCGTGGGCGCGTTCAAACAGATTCAGTACAAAGGGACGATCGTAGCGAGTGAGCACACGCTCTTCGTAATACCCTTCGCTCACCAGATAGTCGAGACGCGCGTCCTGGCTGGCAAACGGTACGCTGTTGGGGCGGACGTGGGCGGCAAAAAAGGCGTCCACCGCCTCGGCATCTTTCCCGAACTGAATGTGCCCCTCGCGATCGTAGAGGTTAAGCATGGCATTCAGCGCGTGGTAATCCGTTGATCCCTGCATTACGCGTTCTGCGGTTGTCGTTGCCAAAATTCGTTCACTCCTTTACGCACGTTTTCGACGTCCTGCTGCGTCCCCATCAGTTCAAAACGATAGAGATACGGCACGCCGCATTTTTGAGAAATCAGGTCCCCGGCACGACAGAAGGCGTCGCCGAAGTTGCGATTGCCTGCCGCGATGACGCCGCGAATCAGCGCCCGGTTATGGGGATCGTTGAGAAAACGGATGACCTGACGCGGCACCGCGCCCGCCGTTCCGCCACCGCCATAGCTGGGGACCACCAGAATATAAGGTTCGTCTACCTGAATACGTTCGCGTTCGTTAAGCGGAATACGCACGGCGGGCAGCCCGACACGCTCGATAAAGCGGAGCGTATTTTCCGAGCTGCTGGAGAAGTAGACGAGCACACTCATGCGCTGGCGGCTTGGGTTTGCAGGCGGTTAATCATGTCCGGGCGAAAGCCTGACCAGCTAGTTTCGCCAGCGATCACCACTGGCAACTGGCGAAAACCTTGCTCGCGAAGCGTGTCGGCGGCCTCAGGGACTAAATCCACATTCACCATCTCAAACTCAACGCCGCGGCTTTCCATCGCCCGCTTGGTCGCGTGGCACTGAACACAGTCGTTACGAGTGTAAATAGTAATGCTCATGATTCGTATTTCCATCTAGAATGAGAGAACGGCGCGATTGAACGCGTCAGGTTGTGTGTGTCTTGTTAAAGGAGATACTAGATGTAGTTGATGTAAGTTTCAACCACACAAGATATGGGAAAATTGAATTGGTTGCGCGGTAATGATGAGCGCAGCGGTGCAGGGCAGATGACATGGGAGTTGTGGCGATTTTGTCGGCATAAAAATAAAAACCCCCGCTCGCGAGGGCGAACGAGGGTTCATTAATAATACCAGTGCGGAATTATTTACGTAGCGTCAGTAGCGCGCCGATAAAAATCCCGACGGCGGCGACAGTACCAATCGCACACACCGGTTTTTCACGAACAAACGTACTTGCACATCCGATGGCATCGCACGCCGCTTGCGAAGTGCGAGAGCGGCCATTCATGCGCGCACGGGTTTCACGTAGCAAAGACTGAGCCTTACGTCTGGCGACATCCGCCTCGTCCTTTGCATCTGAGCCCCAGGATTTTAAAACATCTTCCAGTGTGTCAGCTAATTGGCTGACATCATTACGAATATCCTGAGCGTCGTCATTAATATCGTTTCGGTTCGGTCTGTTAAACATACGATCCTCCATAATTTTGCGTTCACATTCAGTTTAGCCCATGATTTTAATATCTGAAGCGAGTCGTGACGAATCTCGCCGTTTATGGATTTATCTGAAAGCGCTACGAATGCGGATTAATGTAAGGTTGCCCGGCAGTAAAAGATAACGAGGATAAAATATGTATTTACGACCCGATGAGGTGGCGCGCGTTCTTGAAAAAGCGGGTTTCATCATGGATGCAGTCACACAAAAAACATACGGTTATCGCCGTGGCGATAATTATGTCTATGTTAATCGCGAGGCTCGAATGGGTCGCATGGCGCTGATTATTCACCCGACCTTAAAAGACAGAAGTTTGTCATTTGCTGAGCCAGCCTCGGATATCAAAACCTGCGATCATTATCAGGAATTCCCCCTGTATTTAGCGGGTGAAAGACATGAGCATTATGGTATTCCGCACGGTTTTAGCTCCCGCATGGCGCTGGAGCGATTTCTGCAAGGATTGTTTGGCGAAGCGCAATAAGCACGCGACTGGCAATAGCCAGTCGCAGTCGATCACGCTTTAGACGTGGTGTACTGACTCACCTTGAATAACCGGCGACAGTAGTCAAGGAAGTAGCCGTAGGCCGCGCCCATCATCATTGACACCACAATATTCGAACTGACGGCAGCGGCAATCTGATGCCAGTCAGCACCGACTGTAAGCAAAATCGCGACATAAACCGGTGACTGAAATGTCACATACGCCAGCACGTCTGCCAGGTTTTTCATCCAGCCAGATGGACTGGTTCTGCGCGCGATGCGCATGATCGCATCACGGTAAAAACCATACGGCCATGCAATAAGGATATTGACCGGAATGGCCACAAGCCTGGAAGAAAGCGACTGCTCAAAAGACATTCCGGAGAGGAATATCTCGATCAGCATGTTCACTACGGAACAGTAGACAACCATCGCGAAAGTGTCTGCAACTGCATGGCGCAGGCGAGACTGCGGTGAGAACATGTCCAAACTCCTTGAGAAGAACACAGTACAGAGATTATACCCGCGGCGTATGGTGCTTTAGGTTGTTTTGTTTGATGTGTATAGAGTATCTCTCTGCCTGTTAACGCACAATGAGTGATTAATTTTTATTAAATGGCGTTTTTCCCATAAAATTCTCTAAAAAAGCCTGCTTTTTCATCGCGCTGGTGATTTCTGTTTTGTGGTTATTAATAATGATAATTATCAATTGCTTAGTTTTATATCTATTAAGGGCGAGATAACCTTCAGCGTTCAATTAGCAGGCTGTTCTTTCTACCGTTCAAAAAATACGCCATTTATGATGAATGTTCTTTTTGTACGGTAAAAGCAGTCAAAAACTCTGCAAGCTCAATGGGTGTTCTATGCGGATAAGGTGACTGATTAGTCAGTTGTCAGGGTTGGGACGCGGTACGGCTGTTCAAAATAGCGGAGTTATAATTTTAAAAAATTGTGTGATGAATAAAATGAAGATGCATTAAATGATGAAAATAAAAAGTAACAATATTTAAATAACTATTTTTTGAATATCCTTAATAATTGTCAGGAAGGAATGAAACTGGATATTCAAAGTAAAGTGGATTACCATGTTGTCCTATTGCTCATTGAATCAACTCATAAAAGGTCTTCAGTAATATGTCTTCAATGTTACAAAATCTTAATAATATCCGTACCCTTCGCGCAATGGCGCGTGACTTCTCAATTGACGTGCTCGAAGAAATGCTGGAGAAATTCCGCATTGTTACGGAAGAAAAACGTAATGAGCAAAACGAAATGCAACAGCAGCAGGCTGAACAGCAGCAGAAAATTAATGCTCTGCTGGAGCTGATGAAAGCGGACGGTATTTCTCCAGAAGACTTACTGGGTAAAGAAGTGTTAAAAGGCGCAAGCCAGCCGCAGAAACGTCAGGCACGTGAAGCGAAATATCGTTTTACGGATGTGAATGGCGAAGAAAAAACCTGGACAGGTCAGGGTCGTACACCGAAAGCGATTGCAACTGCACTGGCGAACGGTAAATCACTGGAAGATTTCTTAATCTAATCGTGATGTATTGCAGGGCGGTTTTCACCGCCCTGAGTATTAGCAAACGCCGAAATCGCCGTCTTCTTTATACAGCGTCACATCCGCCGCCTTCAACGTGTACTTCTCTCCCTGCTCCTGACTCGCCTGAACAGCGATAATTTGATCGTCATGCACTTCAACGATTTTCAGTTTCGGGCCGCCCATACGCGGTTGCACAAGATCGCCAACAGAAAACATAACATCCTCCTCGTTTAGTGACCTTTACCTTAGCCCACGAGTCAGGCTCGGTACAGTGGTAACGCCGGTTTACCCCTTAATCGCCAGTCTCTATCAGTGTAAAGAGGGTAAAGGAGGGTAAAAGCGCAGCTGCGGGGTGGCGGAACACGCTAAACTCGCTACGCTTAGAGATAAATCTCTTTTTTTACAATTACCTGCTTAGTTTGTATGGAGAATGTATGGGTTTCTGGCGTGTTGTTTTAACGATTATTTTACCGCCGCTTGGCGTGCTGCTTGGCAAAGGTTTTGGTTGGGCATTCCTGCTTAATATCGTCCTGACCCTGTTGGGGTATATCCCAGGATTGATTCACGCTTTCTGGGTGCAAACCCGCAATTAGATTTTACGTTCGCCAGAGTAAATCGCTATAAATTCCGGTCAGCACTCCCTGCGGGGCAAACTGCTGTTTGATCCAGCGGGTGACCTGACCAGTCGCCGCATGCTGCGTTGCCAGCAACATACGTGAGTCCTGGCGTGGATTGTTAATCCGACGCGTAACCAGCAGCCCATCTTCCATCGCTTCTCGCGCCATATGTTCAGGCAAAAAACCAATCCCATCGCCCAGGATCTGACACTGACATTTGGTGTTAAAGTCAGGGACCAGAATCGCCTCCTGCCCGTGTAACAACCATCCCACTTTTTTATTGATGGTATGCGCTGTATCTTCGACCATGATATTCGGATAAAGCCGGAGCTGGCTTTCGGCGATGGGTTCGGGCGCAAATGCGAGCGGATGCTGGGGGGAAATCGCAAACACCCAACGAATCGCCCCAATTTCGGTGTAATCAATGCCTCCACCATCCAGCAGCGTGTCCGGCGCACCAATCGCAATATTTGCCTGATTATTAATAATGGAATCCCAGACGCCGTTATACACCTCGGTTGTCACCGTAATCTGACAGGTAGGAAACTGCTTTTTTAGCACCTGGAGCAGCCTGGCCGTATGGCGCGGGGTATATAAAAGCTGGTTGATACAAATACGCACCCGCGCTTCAATTCCCTGAGAAATCGTATCTATCCCGCGCTTAATGGCGTGGAAGTCATTCAGCAGATCGGTTGCTTTGCGATAAAAGTAAAAGCCGGATTCGGTCAGTTCAATGCTGCGCGTATTGCGCACAAACAGCACCACATCCAGCCCTGTCTCCATGCGCTTGATGGTGTAGCTGATCGCCGACGTGGTCACGCCCAACTCTTCAGCCGCTTTGCTGAAACTGCCAAACCGCGCAGCGGTGGTGAATGCCAGCAGGTTTTCTTCCGTAAAAATCGAATTCATCGCCTGCGTGCTCCGCTTATTGGCCGAAAGGGAATATTGAATCTATTTGTAATCCGCGTTAACGGCAATCAGTTTTGAACAAAATTTAACACTGCGGTCACAACTGATTTGAACAGAATCACACTTCTGCGATTTTGTTTCAGCCCACGGCTGGCAAGGGGTCTTGAGCCATAAGCAGAATGCCACTTTGCAGGTGAAAAGCGGGCCAACGATAAGAAAAACATTGCTCAGACGCACGTTTTGACTCCATTGTTAATTTTAATTCAACAATCCCTGACCTTACGATGAATGATATTTAAGCGGATTCTTTTATGCATGCGCTGTTGCTATTCTCAGGCCATCAGAAATGAAAACATCGGAGTCTTAATATGTCTGCAAATGAACTCGTTACTGAATTTCTGCTGGCCGCAGAACAGGGCAATGCCAATGCGCTACAGGCCTGTCTGGATAAAGGCGTGGATATCAACGCCACGAATCGTCAGAAAAGAACCGCCGTTATTATTGCCAGTCTGCATAAACATTATTCTTGCGTTGAACTGCTTATTTCCGCAGGCGCGGATATCGATAAGCAAGATCAAACCTGTTTTAACCCGTTCCTGATTAGCTGCCTGACTAACGACATCACCCTGCTGCGCATTGTGTTGCCAGCCAACCCGGATCTCGACCGACTGACGCGCTTCGGCGGCGTGGGCATCACTCCGGCTAGTGAAAAAGGGCACGTTGAAATCGTGCGTGAGCTGCTGACCCACACGGATATCAACGTTAACCACACTAATTTTGTCGGCTGGACACCGCTGCTGGAGGCCATCGTATTAAACGACGGTGGGGCAAAACAGCAGGAGATCGTCAAGCTGCTGCTCGACCACGGCGCGAATCCGCATATGACGGATAAATACGGTAAATCACCTCTCGAACTGGCGCGCGAAAAAGGCTATCACCCGATTGCCGATCTGCTGTTAGCCGCCGGCGCGTAATCCATTCGGCAAGTCTTATCGGGCTTGCCTGCATTAAAAAATATCACTTTTTACATCATGCCTTAAACATGATGACGGCCCCCTTTTGCCCGCATTCGGGAGGAAATAATGCCTACCAAAATCGTTATAAAAAAGAATACTTATTTTGATTCTGTCTCGCTGATGTCGGTCTCGACCAAAGCCAATAAATTGCCCGGCGTTGAACAGGCATTTATCGCGATGGCGACCGAAATGAATAAAGGCGTCTTAAAAAACCTCGGACTATTAACGCCGGAATTGCAGGACGCCAAAAATGGCGACCTGATGATCGTGATTAAAGGCGAAGCGGCGGATGACGAAACGCTGGCCGCCATCGAGGGGTTATTTACCCGCAAAGAGAGCTCGGGCTCACACGAATCGCGTTACGCCACGCTCGCCAGCGCCAAAACGCACCGTCCGGAAAGCAATCTGGCGATCATTTCCGTCAACGGACTCTTTGCCGCCCGCGAAGCGCGTCAGGCGCTGGAAAACGGTCTCAACGTGATGCTCTTTTCCGATAACGTCAGTCTGGACGACGAGCTGGCGCTCAAGCAGCTGGCGCACGAAAAAGGGTTGCTGATGATGGGACCGGACTGCGGCACCGCCATCATTAACGGTGCAGCGCTGTGCTTTGGCAACGCGGTTCGCCGTGGTCCGATTGGCATCGTGGGCGCGTCTGGCACCGGTAGCCAGGAATTGAGCGCGCGCATTCATGAATTTGGCGGCGGGATTTCACAGTTGATTGGCACGGGCGGGCGTGATCTCAGCGAGAAAATCGGCGGTCTGATGATGCTCGACGCCATCGACATGCTCGAAGCCGATGACGCCACCCAGGTCATTACGCTTATCTCCAAACCGCCAGCGCCCTCGGTTGCTGAAAAAGTGCTGGCCCGCGCCCGTGCCTGCCGCAAGCCGGTTGTAGTCTGTTTCCTCGGTCGCAATGCACCGCCTGCCGATGAAGACGGCCTGCAGTTTGCGCGCGGCACAAAAGAGGCGGCACTCAAAGCGGTCCTGCTAACCGGCATCAAAAAAGAGTCGCTCGACCTGCACCCGCTCAACTGGCCGCTGATCGAAGAGGTCCGTGCGCGCCTGACTCCGCAGCAAAAATACATTCGCGGGCTGTTCTGCGGCGGCACGCTGTGCGACGAAGCGATGTTCGCCGCGTTGGAGAAATTCGACGACGTCTACAGCAACATTCAACCCGATCCGACGAAACGCTTAGCCGATGTGAACGTCAGCAAAGCCCACACTTTCCTCGATTTTGGTGATGACGATTTCACCAACGGCAAACCGCACCCGATGATCGACCCGACCAACCGCATCAGCCGTCTGTTACAGGAAGCACGAGACCCGGAAGTGGGCGTCATCGTGATGGATTTTGTACTCGGTTTCGGCTCGCATGAAGACCCCGTTGGGGTGATGCTCGACGCGATCAAAGAGGCGCAGGCGATTGCCAAGGACGACAACCGCCCGCTGGAAATCTTGGGCTATGTGTTGGGCACCGATCTCGATACGCCAGCGCTTTCGCAGCAGTGTCAGTTGCTCACCGACGCGGGCGTTATCTGGGCAAGCAGCAGCACCAATACGGGATTACTGGCGCGTGAATTTGTCTGCAAAGGGGAGAAAGCCTAATGAAAACATTATTTAACCAGCCGTTGAACGTCATTAACGTCGGTATCGCCCTATTCAGCGACGACCTGAAAAAGCAGCACGTTCCGGTCACGCAGCTCGACTGGACCCCGCCGGGGCAGGGCAATATGCAGGTGGTGGAAGCCCTGGATCAGCTGGCAAACAAACCGCTGGCCGACAAAATCGCTGCCGCTAATAACATCGCGCTGGAGCGCATCATTCAGTCTCATCCGGTGCTGGTGGGCTTTGATCAGGCCATCAACGTGGTGCCTGGCATGACGCGCACCACCATTCTGCACGCTGGCCCACCGGTGGCGTGGGAAAACATGTGCGGCGCGATGAAAGGTGCGGTGACGGGCGCGCTGGTGTTTGAAGGCCTGGCGAGCAATCTGGACGAAGCCGACACGCTGGCCGCATCGGGCAAAATCACCTTCTCGCCGTGCCACGAGCACGACTGCGTCGGGTCGATGGCGGGCGTCACGTCAGCCTCGATGTTTATGCATATCGTCGAAAACAAAACCTACGGCAACCGCGCGTTCACCAATCTCAGCGAGCAGATGGCGAAGATCCTGCGTATGGGGGCCAACGACCAGAGCGTGATCGACCGTCTGATCTGGATGCGTGACGTGCTCGGCCCGATGCTGCGCGACGCGATGAAGATTATCGGCGAAATCGATCTGCGGTTGATGCTGGCGCAGGCGCTGCACATGGGCGACGAGTGCCATAACCGCAATAACGCAGGCACCACGCTGCTGATTCAGGCGCTGACGCCGGGGCTGATTCAGGCGGGCTATCCGGTTGAGCAGCAGCGCCAGGTGTTTGAGTTTGTCGCCAGCAGTGACTACTTCTCCGGCCCAACGTGGATGGCGATGTGCAAAGCCGCGCTGGATGCCGCCCACGGCGTTGAATACAGCACCGTGGTCACCACCATGGCGCGCAACGGTTACGAATTCGGCCTGCGCATTTCCGGTCTGCCGGGGCAATGGTTTACCGGTCCGGCGCAGCAGGTGATCGGCCCGATGTTTGCGGGCTACAAGCCTGAAGATTCCGGTCTGGACATTGGCGACAGCGCCATCACTGAAACCTACGGCATCGGCGGTTTTGCAATGGCGACGGCTCCGGCCATTGTCGCGCTGGTGGGCGGTACGGTTGATGAAGCCGTCGACTTCTCGCGCCAGATGCGCGAAATCACGCTCGGCGAAAACCCGAACGTCACCATTCCACTGCTCTCGTTTATGGGCATTCCGACGGCGATTGATATCACTAAAGTGGCGGGCAGCGGCATTCTGCCGGTCATTAACACCGCCATCGCCCACAAAGACGCCGGTATTGGCATGATTGGGGCGGGCATCGTTCACCCGCCGTTTAGCTGTTTTGAAAAGGCGCTGTTGACCTTCCGCGATCGCTACTTCCTATAAGGTAAGCATCCATGAAAAGCATCAAACTGGAGTGGAAAAGAGGTGACTGGGCGGCATATTTCGGGTTGATGACCAACAACCTGACCAATTTGCTCACCATGATGGGGCTGCTCATTTTTGTCGTCGGCATCCCGAAAGAGATTGTTTATGGACGTATCGCGCCGGCCTTCGGGCTGGCGGTGCTGGTGGCGAGCGTGTGTTACACCTGGTTTGGCCTGCAAATGGCACGTCAAACCGGACGTAACGATGTTACCGCGCTGCCGTCTGGGCCCAGCGCACCGTCGATTTTTACCGTCACGTTTCTGGTGCTCATGCCGGTTTATCAGCAAACCGGGGATGCTGACTTTGCCATCCAGATTGGTCTGGTGTGGTGTTTTGTTGAAGCGATGATTCTGGCGGGCGGTTCGTTCCTCGGCGAAACCATCCGTAAGATGATTCCGCGCACCGTGCTGCTGTCGTGCTTGTCCGGCCTGGGTCTGCTGCTGCTGGCGATGAACCCGATGCTGCAGGCGTTCGAAGCGCCGACCGTATCGTTCATCGTGCTGCTGCTGATCTTCATCAACTGGTTTGGCAAAAAGCCAATTTTTGCCCGCATTCCGACCGGTTTGCTGCTGCTGATTGCCGGTACGGCGCTGGCGTGGATCTCCGGTCTGCAAAGCCCGGAGGCGATTAAAGCGTCGATGTCGTCGTTTGGCTTTAACCCACCGGAAGTCCACGTTGACAGCTTTATGCAGGGCCTGCCGCACGCGCTGCCGTATCTGGCTTCGGCAGTGCCTTTGGGACTCGCGAACTACATCTTTGACCTCGAGAACATCGAAAGCGCCCACGCGGCGGGCGACCCCTACCCAACGCGCAAAGTGATGCTGGCGAACGGTCTGGCGTCGATGCTCGGCTGCTTGATGGGGAACCCGTTCCCGGTGACGGTTTACGTTGGTCACGCGGGATGGAAAGCGATGGGCGCGAGCATCGGCTATACGCTGGCGTCTGGCATCACCATGTTCATCGTGCCGCTGTTCGGGCTGGGGGCGTTTATGCTCGCCATCATTCCGATGACCGCCATCGTGCCAATTCTGGTGTTTATTGGCGTCGTCACTGCCAACCAGGTGGTGAGGGAAACGCCCAAAGTGGAGGTGCCCGTCATCTTTATCTGTCTGTTCCCGTGGATCGCCAACTGGGCGCTCACCATGATGAACAGCGTGATGGGGGCGGCGGGAACCAACGCGGCGAAAATCGGCACCGACGTGCTGCACAGCAAAGGAATTTACTACGAAGGGCTGATGCACCTCGGCAACGGCGCACCGCTCGCCAGTATGCTCTGGGGCTGTATCGCGATTTTCGCCATCAACAATAAACCGCTGCGCGGTGCGATTGCGGCCGCGGTCGGTGCGCTGTTGGCACTGTTCGGCGTGATCCACGCGCCGGTCGTGGGTTTCGCGGAGGGCAGCTCGCTGACGTTCGTCACGGCCTACCTGATGATGAGCGGCATGTTCGTGGTGAAACACTTCCTCGAAAGCCGTGAAGCGGCGCGTGCGGGAGCCCCGGTTTCAGAGTCCTGATAATGCCTGATGCCCTCACCCTAACCCTCTCCCACAGGGAGAGGGGACAGCTCGGAGTAGCCTTTACATCCTCCCACGGGGAGAGGGGGCAGTTCGGAGCGGCATTTACTTCCTCCCACGGGGAGAGGGGCAGTTCGGAGTGGCCTTCACATCCTTCCACAGGGAGAGGGATTGCCCGGAGTAATTTTTTTCGCTCTCGGCCACAGAGTGAGGGGATTTTACTCCCTCTCCCTGTGGGAGAGGGCCGGGGTGAGGGCACCAGACCGCACTTTTTCAAAGGAAAAAAGATGAAAGAACTCATGGTCGTCGCCATCGGCGGCAACAGCATTATCAAAGACAACGCCAGCCAGTCGATTGAACATCAGGCGCAGGCGGTCAAAGCGGTCGCGGACTCGGTACTGGAAATGCTGGCCTCCGATTACGACATCGTCCTGACGCACGGCAACGGCCCGCAGGTGGGATTAGATCTGCGTCGCGCCGAAATCGCGCATGAGCGCGAAGGACTGCCGCTGACCCCGCTCGCCAACTGCGTGGCAGACACGCAAGGCGGAATTGGCTATCTGATCCAGCAGGCGCTCAACAACCGCCTGGCCGCACGCGGGGAGCAAAAAGCGGTCACGGTCGTCACGCAGGTTGAAGTCGATAAAAACGATCCCGGCTTTGCCCATCCTACCAAACCGATCGGCGCGTTCTTCAGCGAAGCCCAGCGCGATGAGCTACAGCTCGCCCATCCCGACTGGCATTTCGTTGAAGACTCCGGGCGCGGCTACCGTCGCGTGGTGGCTTCTCCACAACCCATACGGATCGTGGAAGCGGACGCGATCAAAACGTTGACGCAAAAAGGCTTCGTGGTGATCGGCGCAGGCGGTGGCGGGATCCCGGTGACGCGCGCCGAAACGGGCGAGTATCAAAGCGTGGATGCCGTCATCGATAAAGATCTCTCCACCGCGCTGCTGGCGCGTGAGATTCACGCCGACGTACTGGTGATCACCACCGGCGTCGAGAAGGTGTGCGTGAACTTTGGCAAGCCGAACCAGCTGGCGCTGGACACGGTGAACGTTGCGCAGATGACGCGCTATATGGAAGAGGGCCATTTTCCGGCGGGCAGCATGTTACCCAAAATCGTTGCCAGCCTGGCATTCCTGCAGCACGGCGGCAAACGGGTGATCATCACCTCGCCAGACTGCCTGCCCGCGGCGCTGCGCGGTGAAACGGGCACCCATATTGTGAACGTATAAGAATAAGGAAGATAAGATGAATGAGAATAAAAGCCGCCGGGAGTTTATCAGCCAGAGCGGCAAAATGGTCACCGCCTGCGCGCTGTTTGGTGCGACCGGTTCCGTCGCGTATGCTGCTGATTCTGCGAAACAGACCTGCGAGACCGGCAAACCGATGAACATCACCGCGAAACACTATTATCTGGATAACGTGCTGCTGGAGGCGGGTTTTCACTTCGAGGGCGACGTGGCCGTCAGCACGCGCACCGAACTGAAAACGCTGGAAATCAAAGACGGTAAAATTGTCGCGCTGCGTGATAACAAAAGCCACGCCGACACCACGCTGCCGCACTACGATGCAGGCGGCAAGCTGATGCTCCCGACGATGCGCGACATGCATATCCATCTGGACAAAACGTTTTACGGTGGCCCGTGGCGCTCGCTCAATCGTCCGGCGGGAACCACCATTCAGGATATGATCCGCCTCGAACACAAGCTGTTGCCCGAGTTGCAGCCTTATACTCAGGAACGCGCGGAAAAACTCATCGATCTGATTCAGTCGAAGGGCTCCACCATTGCCCGCAGCCACTGCAATATCGAACCCACTTCCGGCCTGAAAAATCTGGAAAATTTACAGGCGGTGCTGGCACGTCGCACCGCCGGTTTTGAGTGTGAAATCGTGGCGTTTCCGCAGCACGGTTTGCTGCTTTCAAAATCAGAGCCGCTGATGCGCGAGGCGATGCAGGCTGGTGCGCACTACGTTGGCGGGCTGGATCCGACCAACGTTGACGGCGCGATGGAGAAATCTCTCGACACCATGTTCCAGATTGCGCTGGATTACGACAAAGGCGTGGACATTCATCTGCATGAAACCAGCCCCGCGGGCGTGGCGGCGGTCAATTACATGGTCGACACCGTTGAAAAAACGCCGGAGCTGAAGGGCAAATTGACCATCAGCCACGGCTTTGCGCTGGCGATGCTCAACGAACAGCAGGTCGACGCGCTGGCAACCCGCATGGCGGCGCAGCAGATCACTATCGCTTCCACCGTGCCGATTGGCACGATGCACATGCCGCTCAAACAGCTGCGCGACAAAGGCGTATTTGTGATGACGGGCACCGACAGCGTGATCGACCACTGGTCGCCGTACGGCCTGGGCGATATGCTCGAAAAAGCCAATTTGTACGCGCAGCTGTATATCCGTCCGAACGAGCAAACCCTCTCGCGTGCGCTCGGGATCGCCACAGGTGACGTGCTGCCGCTCAACGACAAAGGCGAGCGCGTGTGGCCGAAGGCGCAAGATGACGCCAGCTTCGTGCTGGTGGATGCCTCTTGTTCTGCCGAAGCCGTGGCGCGCATTTCGCCGCGAACCGCCACGTTCCATAAAGGGAATCTGGTGTGGGGAGCGGTGGGGTGATGCGCACAAATTACTTCCTCTCCTTTTTGGGGAGAGGAATCTCCAGTAACTTTTGTTTCTACAGCTATGAAAATGACGCCATCTAAATATCAGACTTACAGCGATGACATGGTCCGGCTGTAAATCGCCGAGTCGTTGACTGAAAGCCGGGGCGACGCGCATGGATGCGCGGCGAGGGCGCATTTACAGGGACGTTGCAGCGCTCGTCCCCGACAGCCGTAAGGAATAAGATGAGGGGTACCGCGAAGCGGCGATTTTCTTGCCGGGAGCCCGGGTCGCCAGGGCGGCGGCGACTGAGCCGCCCTGGCACGTTCACCGGTTCCGTCATCATAGATAAGCACGAGACTGGAAGTGAACGGAATAACCTCCTGAGCCGCATGCTCCCCCTCACCCCAGCCCTCTCCCCAAAGAGGAGAGGGAGTACATTGTGCAAATTGTTAATTTGTGGGGAACTCTCAACCTTTGGGGAGAGAACAAAGCGAGAGGTATACTCTTAAGCACATTCTTACAGAGGGATCTCACATGGCACAGAATATCTACGACAATCCGGCGTTTTTCGAAGGCTACGCGCAGCTTCCGCGCTCGGTGCAGGGGCTGGATGGCGCGCCCGAGTGGCCCGCACTGAAAACGATGCTGCCGGATTTGCGCGGGAAATCGGTAGTCGATCTCGGCTGCGGTTACGGCTGGTTCTGCCGCGTGGCGCGGGAAAGGGGCGCCACGCAGGTGACGGGCGTTGATATCTCGGAAAAAATGCTCGCACGCGCCGCGGAGCTGACCGACGACGCGGCGATTCACTATCAACGCGCCAGTCTGGAGTTGCTGACGCTGGCAGAAAACAGTCTCGATCTGGTTTACAGCTCGCTGGCGCTGCATTACCTGCCGGAACTCGACACCCTGTTTGCCAAAATTCAGCGCGCGCTGAAACCCGGCGGCAGTCTGGTGTTTTCGATGGAACACCCAATCTACACCTGCGCGTTGCGTCAGGGTTGGCTCACCGATGATAACGGTGTGCGTTTTTGGGGTGTGAATCAGTATCAGCAGGAGGGCGAGCGGGTCAGCAACTGGCTGGCGGACGGTGTTATCAAATATCACCGTACGCTTGGCACGACGCTCAATGCGCTGATCGCGGCAGGGCTGACGATTCGTGAAGTCAACGAATGGGGGCCAACGCAGGCGCAGACGGATGCCTGGCCTGCGCTGGCTGAAGAAGCGGAACGCCCGATGCTGGTGCTGATCGCGGCTGAAAAAACTCAGTAACCCACTTTGTACACCCGCCCGCTCTGGACACCCTCAACGCTGCGGCGATAGGCCAGCGCGACGGTCGCGGCGGGTACGCTCTCAAAGCCCGGGAAAAATCCGTCATAGGCTTCGGCTGATTCGCTCAACACCGTCGGGCTTATCAGGTTGATACGAATGCCGCGCGGCAGTTCACAGGCGGCGGCGCGGACAAAACCTTCCAGCGCAGCATTGACCGTGGTGGCGTTGACGCCCTGGGCAATTGGCTCGTGCGCCACAATGCCGCTTATCAAGGTGATCGAACCGCCTTCATTCAGGTAGTGCTGACCGGTGAGCGCCAGTCGCACCTGGCCCAGCAATTTGTCCTGCAATCCCTGATTGAAATCACTGTCTTTCATGGTCGCCAGCGGGCCAAAATGCAGGCTGCCGCTCGCGGAGACAATCGCATCCACCGGGCCGATTTTCTCGAACAGCGCCTGGACGCTCTCCTGCGAGGTGATATCCACCTGTTCATCACCGCTTGTATGACCCACGCGGATCACCTCGTGGCGACGGCTCAACTCTTCCGTTACCGCACGACCTACCGTACCGCTGGCACCAATAATGACAATTTTCATCGCTGACTCCTCATGTTGTGTGCCTCCATTCTTTAATAAATTAAATATGAGATAAACTGGGCTAAAGTTAGATGATTGCTAACCAGGGGTTTGTAATATGGATAAGCTTCGCGGCATGGAGACGTTTATCGCGGTGGTGGAGAGCGGCAGCTTTACCGGCGCGGCGTCACGGCTGGAGATGTCAGCGGTGATGGTGGGGAAATATATCGCGCTGCTGGAAACACAGCTGGGCACGCGTCTGCTGGAGCGCAATACCCGCCGTCAAAGCCTGACCGACGCCGGACGCGTGTACTTTGACGAGGCAAAACGCGTGCTGGAGCAGGTGTCGATTGCGGAAAGTGCCGTCGAGCGATTGCGCACTGCGCCTGCCGGAACGCTGCGCGTCAGCGCACCGACGTCATTGGGTGGCTGCGTGATTGCGCCGCTCACCGCCACGTTTTTGCAACTCTGGCCGGACGTGCGGGTTGAGCTGGATCTGACGAACCGGCGGGTTGATCTGGTCGATGAAGGCATCGATCTGGCGATCCGCATTGGCGAAGTTCATAACGACGATCTGGTAGCGAAATATCTCTGTCCCTATCGGATGGTGATCTGCGCGGCACCGGAATATCTGGCACGACACGGCACGCCGCAAACACCCGCCGATCTGGTCGATCATTTGTGTCTGTCGCATACGGTGTGGACGGCGCGTAACGAGTGGCGGCTGCCGGGCGTCGAAGGAGAGGTGCGCTGGAAGCGCGACGCGATTTTACGCTGTAACGATGGCTACGGTTTACGCATGGCGGCGATTGCCGGAGCGGGTTTGCTATTACAGCCCGAAGTGCTGGTGGCAGAAGAGTTGGCGAAGGGAAAATTGATACGCGTGCTGGAGGATTTTACCCCTGAGCCAAGGCCGGTGCATTTATTGTGGCGTCAGGATTTGCGTCCGCTGCCAAAACTCACGCATTTTATTGCGCATATTTTAGCGGGTGCACAAACGCTGACCTCTCCCTGACCGGGAGAGGTCAATTCAACAGACTAGAAGCGGTAACCTACGCCCAGGTTCCAGCCATTGATAGAGTAGCTGTCGCCCTCCAGATCGGCGTTGGTGCCTTCGTAACCCACGTTAATCGCCAAATCGGCGGTTGGGTTAAACTGCACACCCGCGCCATAAGCGAAAGAGGTCGATTTTTCAGAGATGCTGTCTTTCTGAGTGTAGCCATCGCCCGCGTTAACCCATTTGGTGTCGCCATCCGCTTTAGTACGGGCAATACCGCCCAGAGCATACAGAGAAACGTATTCGTTAATACGGTACGCTGGACCAGCCATCAGTGAGTAATATTTCACCTCAAGGTGATTTTTCACGGAGTCAGAATCGATATAATAATTATCATCTTGATCGCCGCTCATATAGGTGAAAGAACCCATTACGCTCAACGGGGAATCCCATTCATAACGGTACTGTGCGTTCACGCCGCGAATATTTTTAAAGGTCTCAACTTTGCTCTGCGCATAACCGAGAGAAAAAGTATGATTATCCGCCAGAGCAGCGCCGCTGACCAGGCTCGCTGCGACTAATACCGCCAGAGAAATGTGTTTCATTTTCCGTAATCCTTTGTGCCGTTTTTGTTGATAACGCCGAATAATATCGGCAAACATGTCATGGATATTCCATGGCAAAGAAAGCGATTAAAATTGTTGGTTTTTTTAGCAGGTGATGAAATGGGGAATAATCCTAAAGGACAGATTAATCCTGGTATTTGCATCCCAGATATTGGTAGGGGTTACGGTATTCAGCGTTGGCTTTGGTGAGATTTAGCTTAAGGCAGGAAATATCGCACAGTGCAAAGTGAGTGGATATCTCTCTTTACTTTGCACTGCGCAGGCACATCAATAGCTATTTTTGAATGTGATCCACTCGCACGACCGGCGGCGTCATTTTTTTATCCAGACTACCATTAATGCTGATCATATTATCGGGCTCAACTGTTCTCCCATCAAACACAGATTTCGGGATAATCGTGTCAATTTCACCTGTCTTATCGCGGAATTTATATTTATCGCCGCCGGAGCCGTCAATTAAATTACCGCGTAGCGAAATGGTCGCACCGTCGTGCATCTCTTTTGCCTGCTCAACGGTCATGGTGCGCGCATTTTCCGTCCCACGATACCCATCATCAATCGCGTGCGGCGGCGGTGGCGCTTCGCCTTTTTGAAGCCCGCCACTGTCATCTGCCCATGCCGTTGGGATGAGCAAACAACAGAAAAGTGGCGCAAGGGATAATTTCATACTGACCTCCAAAAAAGTGAAACCTGGCTTAATATTAAGTCTGGTTGTTGATTCATTATCTGGCAAACGGGATGAGTCCTAAAAGATAATGGCGTTAAGAATCATCTCGCTAAAGGCGTAATAACCGAAACGGCAGAGGGGATAAATGACATCATCACAAGATAACCGTGACAAATTACCCGGCGTTAAAGAGAACCGCTTTGCGCTCAATTTTGAGTCCGGGTTTCAGTCGATAGGTTTTGCGGTTTTACTGTGCATCATTCTGGCGGCAGTGCTGGGATTTTTTTCTAATGGTTATTTCAGTTCAGCGAAAAAAAGCAATATATCTCAAACGCTAAGCGTGAATTATGAACGCTTTGGCCGATTGCAAACCGAATTCAAACTTCATTTCACCGTTCAGCCTCAGAACACGGATAAGTATGTCGTGAGCCTGGGTGGGAAATTTAATGAGGATTTCCAGCCCGGGAGTATCTCTCCTCAGCCCGACAGCATGTACAGCCGGGGGAAAACGCTCTATCTGGTTTATAACAATGTGAATAATAATCGTGATTTCAGCGTCTGGATGTATGTCACCCCCACTGTTCCGGGAAAGTCAGTGAGTTCTATTAGCGTCAATGACCAGCCAGGTATCACGTTCTGGCAGTTTATTTATCCTTAGGAGAGCAATATGGAGATGGTATTCCGGGCGATCGCCATTTACCTTATTTTACTGGTGGTGTTTAAAATAGCTGGTCGTCGCGCTTTATTGCAGATGACCAGCTTTGATTTGATCCTGCTGCTGATTATCAGTGAAGCCACACAGCAGGCATTGTTGGGCAATGATTTCTCGGTCACCGGGGCAATGCTGACGATTGTCACGCTGGTGGCGGTGGATATTGTTTTCGGACTGATGAAGAAGTACATCTCCGGCGCAGAGTCTATTCTTGATGGGTCGCCCGTTATTTTGCTCGAAAATGGTCTGCCTCTGTCTGACAAACTCAAAAAAGTGGATGTCTCCTGCGACGATATTTTAGTCGCTGCGCGGCAGAATCACGGAATTACAGAGTTCAGTAAAATCAAATACGCCATTCTTGAACGTAACGGTCATATTTCCATTATTCCTGTAGAAAGTGAGTAGGGTATCCTGATGAGTACTACCGCCTATAACGAAGCGAAAACAACGGGCGAGCTGACAAAGCAGGTTGCGAATGTCCTCACCGAGCGAGAATTAATGTTAACCACTGCGGAATCCTGTACCGGCGGCAACCTTGCCACGGCGCTGTGCGCTGAGGAAAACACCGCCGCTTTTTATGACGTCGGGTTAATAACCTTTAGCGATGAGGCGAAGCAGAAAATACTGGGCGTCCAGGCGAGCACGCTTGAGAAATATACTGCTGTCAGTGAACAGACCGTCAAAGAGATGTCGGCGGGGGCGCTCACGCGGGCAGGCGCGGATATCAGCATTGCGATCAGCGGATACGCCGGGCCCGATGGCGGCGATGACGGTACCCCTGCGGGCACCGTCTGGTTTGCGTGGAATTATCGCGGTGAGATTTCGACAGACAGAGTGCTTTTTACCGGCGACTGTCAGGACGTCATCGAAAAAGCCGTGCGCTACGCGCTGGCGGAACTCATTGTGAAACTGTCCGTCTGGAAAAAGCGCAAAAACTAGCGCGCGGTTCGCTCAATGATACCCCTCCGACCCTGACACTTTTCCCCTGAAGACGTAATAGCTCCATGCGGTATAGACCAGAATCACCGGGATAATCAGCAGCGTGCCGACCAGCATAAACAGCTGACTGGCCGGCGGCGCGGCGGCGTCCCAGATCGTGATGCGTGGCGGAATGATATGCGGCCACAGGCTGATGCCCAGGCCGCTAAAGCCGAGGAAAATCAGCCCCAGGGTTAGCAAGAATGGGCGGGTGTGACTGTGTACGTTATGCGTGAGTCGCCAGATCCACAGGCTAAAGACCAGCACCAGAAGCGGTACCGGCAGGAAGTAAAAGAAGTTTGGCAGCGAGAACCAGCGGTCGGCGACGTACTGCCAGCCGAGGGGCGTCCAGATGCTGACCACCGCAATCACCCCCATCAACGCCAGCAGGCAGTGACGCGTCAGCTCACGCATGCGAATTTGCAGCGCGCCCTCACTTTTCATAATCAGCCACGTCGTCCCTAAAAGGGTGTATGCCACGATTAATCCCAGCCCGCAGAACAGATTGAACGGCGTCAGCCAGTCCAGTGAAGAACCGGCAAAGCGGCGACCTACAACGTCAAAGCCATTGATCATCGCGCCGACCACGATGCCCTGGCTAAACGTCGCCAGCAGCGAACCTCCGGCAAATGAGTAATCCCAGAATTTGCGGTGTGATGGGGTGGCTTTAAAGCGAAACTCGAACGCCACACCGCGAAAGATCAGGCCAATCAGCATGGCGGTGAGGGGAATGGTGAGCGCATCCACAATCACCGCATACGCCAGCGGGAAAGCGCCAAACAGCCCGGCACCACCGAGCACCAGCCAGGTCTCATTGCCATCCCAGACGGGGGCGACGCTGTTCACCATAATGTCGCGCTCTTCGGGATCGCGCACGAAATTAAATAGCACACCAATGCCCAAATCGAACCCATCCATAATGATGTACATCAGCGTGGCAAAGACGATGATCGCAAACCAGATAACTGAGATATCGACACCCATTATGGCTTCTCCTGTTCCGGAACGGACTCAGCGGCGGACAGCGGACGGGCAGGTGTACCGGATGTGTTCGAGGTGAGCGTATCCACTGGCTGCGGCCCTTTCTTGATAAGCCTGACCAGATAGAGATACCCGACGCCAAACACCGAGCAATACACCACGAAAAAGGCGATGAGACTGATGCTCATCTGCAGCGTGCTGTGCAATGAAACCGCGTCACGCGTGCGCAGCAAACCGTAAACGACCCACGGCTGGCGGCCCACTTCGGTGGTGACCCAGCCCGCCAGAATCGCAACCAGACCCGCAGGCCCCATACACAATGCAAACCACAGGAAAGGGCGCGAGTGGTAAAGACGGTGCCGATAGCGGAGCCACACGCTCACCACGCCCATGGCAATCATGAGCAGACCGAGGCCAACCATCACGCGAAACGACCAGAAGACGATCAGCGAATTAGGGCGCTCGTCTTTCGGGAACTCCTTCAGCGCGGGGACCTGTTTATCCAGGCTGTGTGTCAGGATCAGGCTGCCGAGCGCGGGGATTTCCAGCCCGTATTTGGTGCGTTCCTCTTCCATATCCGGGACGCCGAACAGCAGCAGCGGAGTGGCTTCGCCAGGACGATTTTCCCAGTGGCCTTCAATAGCGGCAATTTTGGCGGGCTGATGTTCGAGCGTGTTCAGCCCGTGCATATCGCCGACGAAAGCCTGAATCGGCGCGACCAGCAGCGCCATCCACAGCGCCATAGAGAACATTTTGCGTACTGCGGGCGTATCGTTGCCGCGCAGCAAATGCCACGCGCCCGATGCGCCAACAAACAGGGCGCTACTCAGAAACGCCGCAATCGACATGTGGAAAAGGCGATAAGGGAAAGAGGGGTTAAAGATCACCGCAAACCAGTCTTCGGGTATGACCTGACCGTTGGCGATGCTAAAGCCTTGCGGGGTGTGCATCCAGCTGTTTGAGGCGAGGATCCAGAACGTGGACATCAACGTGCCCAGCGCCACCATGCAGGTCGCGAAAAAATGCAGCCCAGGCCCGACTTTATTCCAGCCAAACAGCATCACGCCCAAGAAACCGGCTTCAAGGAAAAAGGCAGTTAACACTTCATAGGTGAGGAGGGGGCCGGTGATACTCCCGGCGAACTCGGAGAATCCGCTCCAGTTAGTGCCGAACTGATACGCCATCACCAGGCCTGAAACCACCCCCATGCCGAAATTGACGGCGAAGATTTTCAACCAGAAGTGATACAGCGATCGCCAGACGTCATTTTTAGTTCGCAGCCACAGCCCTTCCAGCACCACAAGATAGCTGGCAAGACCGATGGTTATCGCGGGGAAAATGATATGGAAAGAGACGGTAAAAGCGAACTGAAGCCTGGCCAGATGAAATGCGTCGAGTTCGAACATATTCCACACCCCACAAACACAAAATCATGCCCCGCCGTTGACGGGGCATGGAGGACTGTCGAGAAAAACCCGTTGTGTTACGGTTTTTTCTTCCCGGCGCCCAGTTCAGCGCCAGTTAGCGGATCGGCTTCGGGATCGGATTGCGTCCGTTTGGCCATCGCTTTGAGCAGTGTTTTTTGTTTCGACGACAGCGCGACTTCTGCACCCCCGTCTCCACCGTCTACAGCAGGCTGCGGGTTTTCAACGTAATCGAAGTGCTTATCGCTGTTCCAACTGCCGCGTACTTCACCGCCTTCCGACATATTGTAGTACTTGTTGGTGTACTCCTCGACTGGCGGAAGTTTGCCCGGCGGGAAGTTATTGCGAATGGACTGCAACGCCTTCTCAAATGACATCTGGTGCGCCGCTTCGCGGGTCATCAAAAAAGCTAACGCATCTTTCACGCCGGGATCGTCAGTGACGTTGATCAGGCGCTCGTAGATGATTTTGGCGCGGGCTTCCGCGGCAATATTGGAGCGCAAATCCGCCGTCGGTTCACCGATGGTATCGACGTAGGCGGCAGTCCATGGCACACCCGCTGAGTTGGTGAGTGCTGGCCCACCACCATAAAGCAGAGAGGTAATGTGGCTGTCGTTACCGTTTGCCGTCAGCGAACGATACAGCTCGGCCTCAGTTTCAGTCCCTTCTGCCAGCTCGCCTTTGGCTCCTTTATTCAGCATGCCAACCAGCGTACCGATAATTTCCAGGTGGCTTAACTCTTCCGTGGCGATATCCAGCAGCAAATCTTTGCGGCCCGGATCGTCATCGCCTAACCCTTGGGTAAAGTAACGGCACGCGGCTGCCAGCTCACCCTGAGGGCCGCCAAATTGCTCAAGCAGAAGATTAGCCAGGCCTGGATTCGGCTCGGCAACGCGAACGGTATACTGTAATTGTTTGACGTGTCTGAACATGCTTCTGCCTCCCGCAATTATTTTTTAGCTTCGACGCCTTTCGCGTCTGAACGCAGCAGAAATTGTTCTGTCGTCGTTGGGATATGCTGAATCAGCCAGTCAGCCATCGCCTGTTCTTCGGCAAGAATTGATTCAATCGCCGGGATCGAGGCGGTATCTCCCGCCCTTTTTGCCGCCGCCAGCAGCGTGGTATAACAGGCAATTTCGAACTGCTCAAAAACGTACCCGCTGATCGAGCCTTTGACGATCTCATCGGACGGGAACATACCGCCGATAGACTGCCCCAGCGCGGCCATTTTGCTCATGGAGTCTTTTATCACCGAACGGGAAATATCATTTCGATCCAGGATCTCTTCCAGCACGGTGATTTGACGTTTTGTCTCGCTAACGTGTTGTTCAATGCGGGCGCGCACGTCAGGATAATTATCGATACGGCTGACCATCGACTCCAGCATGGATTCGGCTTGCTTTTCCATTGCATGGGCATCGCGTAGCCAGTCATGGTAGTGTTCTACGTGATTCATTATTATCGTCCTCTGTTATGTCGAATTATGCCTGGGCTTTTTGATTGATATTGCCAACGGCTAAATCGGTTAATTTCAGGTCAGTAGATTTTTCTTCTTCCAGCGTTTCGGTTAACAATTTCACGGCTTTTTTATAGCCCAATTGCTCCGCCAGAGTCGCGAGAGTGCCGTAACTGGCAATTTCGTAGTGTTCGACTTTTTGCGCTGCAGCAATTAATGCGGTGTCCCGAACTTCATTCTTTTCAGTGCTTTCGATAACTTCGTTGGCTTCTTCAATTAAGCCTTCCATCGCCACACACTTCATGCGTTTAATTTTTAGATTTGGTTCCTGCTCTACTATCTGATCGATACGTTCAATTTGTCCTTGCGTCTCTTCAAGGTGAGCTTTAAACGCAGCGCTTAATTTTTCGCTTGAGGCTTCACGGGCTAATTTAGCCAAACCACGCGTAAGCTGTTTCTCTGCGCTATACGTATCTGATAGCAGGTGAATAAAGACATCTTGCAGCGTTTTCATATTCATAGGGTTTCCTCACTTACACAGCAAAATACTGCGAGTCCGCAGACTCGCAGAGTGCTCTTTAAAGTCATGACAAATTTAAGAAATATAAAGCTTAGGACTTGTCAGATTTACGGCCACCGCCGTGACTGTTCTGACCGCCTTTCTTACCGGCTTCGGAGGCACGTTGCGGATCGTTCTTAAAGTTCCCACCGCTTTGCTGACCTCCTTTTTTCCCTGCGTCCGATGCTTTTTCACGGTCTTCAGCGAAATTACCGGAACCACCACGATGCTCTGCCATAATATCAACCCTCTTGGTGCATTTATGTCAGGAAGATACGTCATAAAGCCGTATCCGTTGTCGTTCAGTACTTAAACTTAGCCGCTATTTTAAAGGTGTCAAACGGTGTGGTTCTTAATTATTTGGACGATTTTAATGAATGCAGAATATATCGCTTCGCTTGCTGGTGGAATATTAAGGCTATAAGTTGATAGTTATTAAGAGAAGTTGGACTGATGGCGGTGGGATAAGTCTGTGCCGCTTCGAATCAGGATGGGATACCAGGCGTGACGGGGGGCTTTACAACGTTTTACAAAAGATTTTACGGCATAGAATACCCTGGGTTATTCCGCTTGTAAGATAAATCTTAAATTAGGTGGTGGTATTTAAAATACAGATTTTGTCGTGGGGTTGATATATTTTATGAGTGGTATAAGAATGGGCGTTATCATGCTCTGGAATAGGCCGATGTGCGTTTATTAATAATGGTTATGATATTCTGACTATTGATATTCATTAATTAAATACAGGCTGTTTGCTACATAATATATCGGATCAGGGATTCTGCCTCTATTTCTTTGTGCTCACCCCCTCACGCTCAGGAGACCGTCAGCGTGATACCTTTCATGCGGACAGGCACAAAAATGATTATCAAAGCGCAAAACATGTGTTACTAAGTTGTGACCATCATAAAAACAGATAATACAGGTATTAATAGCGTGACAACTCATAAGCTCGCCACCAGCGTCCAGGCTCTGCAGTCCTCCGCCATTCGTGAACTCTTAAAGCACAGTAAGATGCCCGGCGTCATCTCACTTGGCGGGGGGATCCCAAACCCTGAACTCTTTGATCATGAAGGGTTAACAATGGCGTCCGAGGCCGTGCTTTCTCAGCATTTTGGCGAAGCGTTTCAGTACGGTTTGAGTGAAGGTTTCCCGGAATTACGTGAGGCCATTCAGCAGATTTCTGCCGAGCGCGGTATTCAGTGCAAGGCCGATGATGTGGTGGTGACCTCCGGGTCACAGCAGTCTCTGGATATTCTGGCGCGCGCGTTAATCAATCCTGGTGATACCGTTGTGGTCGAACGCCCAACGTATTTGGCCGCGTTGCAGGTCTTTAGCCTGGCGCAGGCGAATATTGAATCGGTCGGAACCGATGGCGACGGAATGAAAGTCGACGAACTTGAGGCGCTGGTAGCGAATAAAACTATCAAAGCGGTTTATATCGTTCCAACGTTCGGTAACCCTGGTGGTGTCACGCTTTCTGAAAGCCGCCGGAAACAGCTGGTGGAGCTTTCTAAGCGTTATGATTTCGTCATTATCGAAGACGATCCCTACAGCGAAATTAATTATACCGACGACGTTTTCCGCCCACTGATGGCGCACGCCAAAGCCATCGGTAACGAGCAAAATGTCGTTTACACCTCTACCTTCTCCAAGATCCTGTCGCCGGGCACCCGTGTGGGCTGGGTGATTGTTCCGGAGTGGCTGAAAAGGGCTGTCGTCAACCTGAAGCAAACCACCGATCTGCACACCAGCACGCTGTCGCAGTTGATGACCAGCGAATATCTCAAAACCGGCCGTTTGCCTGCGCAGATTAAGATGATCCGCGAAGTGTACCGTCAGAAATATCAAACGTTCTCTCAGGAGCTGGAAGCTGAGCTGGGCGATATTATGACGTTCCACAAACCGAAGGGCGGGATGTTCCTGTGGGCCAAAATGAACAACGGGATTAACACCACCGCCTGGCTTGAAAAAACGCTCAGTAACGGCGTCGTATATGTTCCGGGTGAGTTCTTCTATTGCAGCGAACCGGATCATTCCACGCTGCGTATGTCGTTTGTGACGGCGACGGAAGAGCAACTGAAGGAAGCGGTGAGACGCCTGAAAATTTCGTTGTAATGCCAATGCCTACGCATGATGGCGTCCTTGCCATTATGCGTAATAATGACCGGGTGTATCGACGCAACGACGGTAAAACCTATGATGGAAACGCTCTCTCAAATTGTGATCCACACACCCGTCTGGGTATGGGTTTTATTTGTCTTTCTGGTAAGCCGCGGCATCAAAGCCCGTCAACCCGCAACCGTGACGCTCGAAAAACTCGCCATCATCCCGGCGATTTTCCTTTTCTGGGATATTTACGATCTGGTGGTGCATCGCCAGTTGACCCTCAGTACGTTCGCGTTGTGGATTGCCGGGATTCTTGCTGGCGCAGCGCTGGGCTTTGTGCTGGTTAAGCACGTTTCGGCCACGCGCGCAGCAGCGCCCCGCAGCATTCATCGTCAGGCCGACTATTCGGCGCTGCCATTTATGATGCTGGCGTTTCTGGTGAAATACGTTCTGGGCGTGATGACGGCGATGTCCCCGGGGACGCTGCAACAGACCGGTATGAGCGCATTCGCCATTATCTCCGGCGGCGTGTTTGCGGGCGTGTTTTTAGGCAAGTTCACCCGCTACCTGAGCGTCTACTTTTCCGGTGCGCCGCAACAGGCGGGGTGATTTAAGCCAAGTCAGCGGCGTGTTATAGCAAGCCTTTCTGCGTAAACGTGAGGCGCGTCGCCTCATTCAAATCCAGCGTGTTCAGTGATTCACGGGTAACCCACGCGATGTCCTGAAACTCTTCGTTGAACGTCACGTCGCGGTTGGCGCTGAGGCAATCGAAAATCAGGTAGATCATGTAAATCTGTTCCGTGGTGCCGTCTGCGTAGGTTTTGACGCGGATGTCATCGCGAAATGCCCACGGTTTGACGGCGGTAATCTCAAGCCGCTCGCCCAGCTCCTCGCGGATTTCACGTCGCAACGCTTCTTCCATGGTTTCGCCGGGCTCCATGCCGCCACCCGAAAGTGCCCACTGGCCGGGAAACACGCCACGGTCGGACGCCATTTTGCACAGCAGATAGGCACCGTTATTCTGGATAATCGGACAGACGATAGTGCGCTGACGCATACAAACTCCCTGTTAAAAATGTTTGGCGTATTTTATCGCACTGCACGAAGTGAAAAGTCAGGCGATGTCCTGTTGCTGAGATTTTCTTTTTGCCAGAATTTCAGCCATCGTCTTGAAATTCTCATCCTGCAATCACTCGTCGGGCATAGTGGGTGTGCCCGTAGTCTGCCAAAGTGTCGTTGTTTTGACTTCATTTGCCGGGCTCATAGTAATAAGCGTATGGGCAAAACCCTCAGCGTTCTCGCATCGCTTCTTTCGCGCGGTTAAACGGTTTAATCATATAATCCATCACCGATTTCTCGCCGGTTTTGATATCCACCGTCGCGATCATCCCCGGCACAATCGAGAAATGCCTGCCCGCTTTGTTGACCAGATAATCCTGGTTGGTGCGAATAAACACGCGGTAGTAGAACACTTCGGGCTTAGCCTCATCCTGGATGGTGTCCGGCGAAATGGTTTCGACCACGCCCTGCAAACCGCCGTAGATCGCATAATCGTAGGCGGTTACCTTCACCAGCGCTTTTTGCGCAGGATGGATAAAAGCGATATCGCGTGGCGACAGGCGCGTTTCGATCAGCAGATGATCGTCCACCGGCACGATCTCCATCAGCTCGCCGTTGGGGGGGATCACGCCGCCAATGGTCGTGACTTTGATGTTTTTCACGATCCCACGCACCGGGGATCGCACGGTCAGGCGCGTCACCGAATCTTCACGGCCTTTCAGCACCGCCGACACCATGTCCACTTCCGCATTGGCCTTCGACAGTGCTTCGCGTGCCTGCACGTAATATTGCGATCGCACATCCGTGAGCTTCAGCTCCAGATCGCTTTTTTGGCGCTGGAGACGCAGGGCTTCCACCCGGCTGGCGGCACCGGTTTTGATCAGGCGTTGCGTAATATCCAGCTCTTTATTTGCCAGACTCAGCGCGGCTTTCAATTCCCGCTGGGTGTCTTCTAACTGCGCGCGGCGGGACGTGTACAGCCGCGTTTCAGTGGCGATCAGATCCGGCCATTTTTGCAGCGAAGCAGGAAACACCAGTGGCAGATCGCTTACTTCCGCCGTCAGGCGCACGCTGGACGCCAACGACGCCCGGTAGCGGGCCGCACTTTCACCGACGTTGGATTCCGAACGGGTAGGATCGAGGCGCGCCAGCACTTGCCCCGCCTGCACCTGATCGCCTTCGTGGACGGTTAGCTCCGCCAGAATGCCCCCGTCGAGCGACTGCAATACCTGCTCGCGCGAGCTGGGGATCACTTTGCCCGTGCCCGTCGACACTTCATCCAGAATGCCGTACCACGCCCAGACGCCGACGACGATAAACAGCAGCAGAGAAAAAATGACAATACTGCGTGCGCCGGAGTAGCCGCTTTCCGAATCGAGCGCGTTATCCAGATCGTCCATCGCGGCGACTTCACGCTGACTGATTTTCATTTTTCCACTCCCGTCCCGTTGCCTGCTGTTGCTGTTGCATCCGGCTGTTGCTCAGCGCCTGCGCTTTAGGCGCATCCATCACCAGCATGCCGTCTTTCAGCACCACCACACGCTCCACCAGTTCCAGCACCGGTACGCGGTGCGTCGCGACAATCAGCGTCCGGTTGCCGAGCCAGTCATTCAGGCGCTGGATAAATTCGCGCTCGGTGTGTTCGTCGAGCGATGCGGTGGGTTCGTCCATCAGCACGATATTGGGATCGCGCAGGAACATACGCGCCAGTAAAATCGACTGGCGCTGCCCGCCCGACAGGCCAACACCGTTTTCCATAATCGGATAATCCAGCCCCTTCGGCAGTTTTTGCACAAAGCTCGCCGCACCGCACATGTCCAGCACGGCGAAGATCTCTTCATCGGTGGCACGCGGCATGCCCAGCGTGATGTTTTCGCGCAGCGTGCCGTAAAACAGGCGCGCGTTTTGAGTCATAAAGCCGACGTTGCGCCGCACATCTGCCACGTCCAGGTGCGGCAGGCTGAGATTATCGAGGCGTAGTTCGCCGCCCGCGAGATCCATTCCGCCCGCCAAAGCCTGTAGCAGCGTCGATTTACCCGCGCCGTTGCGCCCGAGGATCGCCACTTTTTCGCCGGGTTTGATCTCCAGACGATTAATGCGCAGCGCCATACGCGGATCTTCCGGGTGATAGCGGAACTGGGCCTGATCGAACAGATAGTGGCCGCGCAACACGTCCTGGCGGATCGGCGTCTCTTCCCGCTGATTTTCCGTCGGCAACTGCATAATGCTGTCCAGCCCTTCTTTCGCCGCTTTCACCTGTTGCCAGCGCGCCAGCACGCCGCACAGCGTGGCCATCGGGGCAATCATTCGCGAGGCCAGCATCGAGGCGGCGACCACCGAACCGGTGGTGAGCGTGCCCTCAATCACCATCGGCGCGCCAACCACAATCACGCCCGCATACACCAGGCTTTGAATGGTCATGCCCCAACTAATTAGGTTTTGCGTCAGTTCGCGGGTTTTAAGCCCGGATTCTGCGGTGATCTGGATATAGCTGTTCCACTGTTGCAAAAAGCGGTTTTCCGCCTGCATCAGCTTGATATCTTCCAGCCCCTGCACGCTTTCGACCAGCACCGCGTTGCGCAGCGTCGATTCGTGGGCCGACTGTTTTGCCAGCGCCGCCAGTTTCTTTTGCAGCAGTAAACCGGGCAGCACCATCAGCACGGCGGCGACCGGCGCGATCCACGCCAGCTGCGGGGCGATGATCGCCAGCACGATCACGAACAGGAAAAAGAACGGCAAATCAACGATCGTCGAAATAGTCGACGAGGTGACCATCTCGCGGATCTGCTCCAGCTCGCGAAGCTGCGAAATAAAGCTGCCGGTGGAGCGGGGGATCGCGCTGTTGCGCAGGCGCAGCGCGTGGCCAAACACGCGATCCGATACGCGCAGATCGGCGCGTTTCCCGAGCAAGTCCATAATGTGTCCACGCACCATGCGCAGCACAAAGCCAAACAGCGTAGCGATCAGCACCCCGATAGTGAGCACATAAAGCGTCGGATAGGATTGCGCCGGGATCACCCGGTCATACACCTGCATCGAAAACAGGATCCCGGAGAGCGATAACATGTTGATAAATAGCGCCGCCAGCATCACCCAGGTATACGGACGCAAATCGCGCATCACCAGCCGGTAAAGCCAGTCCGGGCGGTATTTCGAGATATAGGCATCGACGCGGCTGTCTTTCAGCGCCGCCAGCGGACGCAAAGCGACGACGTGACGAATGGCGGGCAGGAGCGCGGTCATCGACACGCGGTTGTTTTGCGGCGTGGCGTCGACAAAGCAGATATCCAGCGTGTCTTCGCCGTCAAAATGCTCAATCACGCCGATTTTGCCTTCGTTGAGTTCCACCACCACCGGCAATCGCCAACTGTTGATGGATTGCTGCGTGGCGGTCAACAGCTGAAAGGACAGTCCCGCTTCACGAGCCAGCTGTGTGAGCGCGGGCACCATCGGTTTGCCTCTCAGCCACGGCGCGCCCGCGACCAGCGCACCGGGGGAGCAGGCCACGCGATAACGGCTGGCGACGTAGCCGAACGCCTGCGCCCAGTGCTCCAGCGACTCCTCGGAGAGACTTTCATCTTGCGGAATATCGGTTGGCTTCATGGCTGGATCTCCACCGTCTGAATCGTGCGATTCTCAAGATCGAACGCATGCCGCAAACGGCCCGTGTTATACAGGCAACTCAACTGGAGCTGATGCAGTTGCCCAAGAGTTTGCTGCTGCGTAAACCGTGCCTGATAGACTTCTTGCTCGGCGTTGAGCACGTCCAGCAGCGGGCGTGTGCCGAGATCCAGATACTGTTGCTGATAGAGTTCGCGGGTGCGGGCGCTAAGCGCTTCCTGACGACCCTGAATTTGCAGCGTGCTCAGCAGGCTCATCACCTGGCTGCGCGATTCCAGCAGTTTTTGCCGCACGTCGAGGCGCGTGCGCTGGATAGTGGATTGTGCCGCGTCCACGGCGTGCCCGGCAGCGTTACGCCGCGCGGTCAATCCGCCGCCCTGATACAGCGGCATCTGGACTTTAACCCACGCGGAATACTGCGTGCGGTCCAGGGTTTCGTTGCCCGCATAACGTTCGTTGAGATAGTGGCGCACTTCCGGCTCGAGCGAGACGGTCGGCGTCATTTGTGCGTTCGCGTAATCGAGATTCGCCTGGGCCACGTTGGCCTGCGCCCATGCGGAGAGCACCGCTGGCACCAGACGATCGTCCGGTTCGGCGATATCACAGCTGCGCTTCAGGTTGTCGGGAAAGTCGTTACTGATTTGATTCAGGTTATTCCAGCCGAGAAAACTCATCAGCGTGGCGCGGGAACTGTCGAGGCTGGCCGTATATTGCATTAGCTGCGCGCGTGCGCCTTCGATACGCGCATCGGTTTGCACCACATCGGAGAGCGACGTCGCGCCTTCGTCGTTGCGCTGACGGGTCAGCGATCCGATAGATGACAGCGCATCCAGCTGTTCTTTGGCGGTGTCCACCATTTGCTGCCAGGTTTGCACCTGCACCATCGCCAGCGCGGTATCGTGGGCGATGGTATCAATGCTCACCAGCACGTTGGCCTGCTGCTGGGCGACACCGGCGGTTTCGGCGCGCACCTGACTCGCAACTTTGCCAAAGTCGTACAGCATCTGGGAGAGCGATAAAACGAGCGACGGGGTAAAGTTATTGCCGTCCCCGTTATGGGTAAAGCCATTGTCCATACCCGCATTAATTTGCGGATAATATTTGGATTTGGCGATATCGACGACGTCCGATTGTTCATACAGTTTGCCAACGGCTTCACTGATGGTCGGATGCCAGTTAACCGCGCGATTGACAGCATCGCCAAGCTTGAGCGTACCCGGTGCCGCTTTGCCCGGCGCAGGGGCGATACGGCCATTCAGTGAGGGTAATTCCTGTTCTTCGCTCAGCAGGCCGGGGTTGATCACCGCCGCCGGATTTGCCGCGAGAACAGGCACAGATATCAGGCAGCACGAGAGCCACCAGTAAGGCATCTTTATTCCCATTCTTTGTCCCTAATAAAAAATGCTGCCTAATGCCTGCGCCCGGGCGCTGAACGCCCGGGTCGTTTCTGACTTTTGCTATCAGGTAATGATGTTGTGATGCTGGTTGACTAACTCGTCGTAGGTGGCCTGGACGTTGTCCAGCGTAACAAGCGTTGTATTAGTGTAGGCACTCCCTGCGCCATCGCGGTCGATGGAGATCACAGTGTTATTACCGCTTTGGGTCACGTGGACGTAATTCCCAAGCGTAGAGGACTGTCCGTTCCAGCCCACCAGCAGATCGCCGATGTCAATTTTGTCCCCCTGGCTTATCGAGAAATTAGTCCAGTGATCGCCGCTGCTGTTGCCCGCCGTGGCATTTCCCACGGTGTTGTTAAGCACCTGGTAAATCAAGGTGTCAGCGTAAGCCGTCCCGGTGATGAGATCGTTATGCTCCGAACTGATGAACTGCGGTGCCATGTTGATGGTCAGCGAGGCGCTGTCCGTTTTGCCTGCCGCATCGGTCAGGGTGTAGTTGAAGACCTCTTTCGAGGTGATGCTGGAAAGTGAAACCCCGGTGTTGAGCGTGTAGGTGTAATGCCCGTCAGCGCCGATGGACAGCGTGCCGTAATGCCCCTGAATGGTCGACGTTGCAGTGCTGGCGGTGTACGGATCCAGCGTGGTGGTGACGCCGTTATAGCCGGTGATGCTCAGGCGCGTATCCACGGAGTGCAGCTGATCCGTCGCCCCTTGCGAGTCGCTGCCGTCAAAGATATTGCCATTAACCGTATGCCCGCTGGTGGAGTCGAACTGGCTCAGCGAGTAGGCCGTCCCCGTCACGCTTGGGGTGATGAGGATGCCGCCGACGCTCAGCCCCGGCACGTTGCCGGTGAAGTTCAGCGTGTAGGTTCCGGCGTCCAGATCCAGTCCGCCGAGGTTGATATCGATTTTGCCGCCCAGCAGCGCACCGCCGGCAAACGAACCGCTGCGGATAACCGTCGATCCATTACTGATCGACCAGCTCACCGTCAACCCACCCAGCGCCAGCAGCGATGCGACGTTGAAGTGCAGCGCCACGTTATGCAGCGCCGTGTTGGCATCCACCACAAATGTGCCGCTGCCGCTGCCCTGAGTCGGCGCTAACAGCGCGGTGGTCCAGCTTGCGGTGCCCACGGTGGTGTCAGAATACGCAGTGGTGTGGTGCAGGGAGGTCACGTCCATCACGGCGCTGACGTCGTTCACTGCATCCATCGCCCGTGCGGTTGGTGTGATATTCAGCGACGCCGTGTCTTTATCCCCGTTTGGCGCAGTGATGGTGTAGACGAACGTATCCGGCGTTTTGATGTGATCCGCGCCGATACCGCTGCGCAGCGTATAGGTGTAGCTCCCCTGAGCGTTAATCGTCAGCGTACCGTATTCACCCTGAATAACGGTCACGCCCGTGGCGTTAACGGCGACACCGTTGACCTCGGTGACCAGCGTGCCCTGCGGCGCAATATCGTCCGCCAGCACGTCACCCGTCGTCGATGCCCCCACGCTCGCCACGTTATAAACGTGATCCTCCAGCACGTTAAGGGTATACCCCGTGAGCACCGTGATCCCGGCTGCGGTATTGAGCAGGAACAGGTATTCGCCCGCAGGCAGGTTCAGCGTCAGCGTGCCCGAGGTGCCGCCCAGCAGCGGCGCGCGCAGCCAGCCCGGCTGAACGCGCATCTGCTCGAAGGTTTGGGTCGCATCGTTAAATTTATAGATATACAGGTCAAACACCGACGCCAGCGCCACGCCGCCGACCGAGGCCTGAATAGTCATGGTGCGGGTGGTGCCTTCCTGCACGCTGTAGATGATCGGATTGCTCAGATCGTCGAGTAGGTTCAGCCCCAGCGTGCTGCCAAGATTAACGCCCGCGACGGTGAATCCGCCCTGGGACGACGGGCCGTTGTTGATCGCGTGTACGCTGGTGTCGTAGGTCAGCGATGCCGTATCGTCGACCGCTGTGACGCTATTGGTGACGGTATTTGCGCCGAGTGAAATCACCAGTTTTGCCGAGGCGGTGGCACCGTTATGCCCGATGGTATAGGTGAAGCTCTCGGTGCGACCCAGCACGGCAGCGCTGGTGTTGGTCAGCGTGTAGGTGTAACTCCCGTTCAGGTTGATGGTCAGCGTGCCGTACTGCCCCTGAATGATGGTGCCGTCCGCCGTCACGTTGACTGCGTTACCTTGCGCGTCGGTCACGGCCGTGATGCGGGTTCCCGCTGGCGCGTTATCGCTGCCCGTCGTCGGGTCAAGGTCATAAATGACGTTGCCGCTTTGGGTTGAGATCCCGGTGATGACCCCGGCGCTGGTTTCGGTCACGTCTACGTCGAGACTTGTGTAAGACCCGGTGGCCAGCAGATTGGTGTTGTAGCTTAGGACGCGATACTGGCCGTTTTCCAGCCCGGTCATGTTCAGCGTCACGCCGCTCGCGCCGAGCGTGAGCAGGTTGGCAAACTGCGGCAGGCCGGTATCAACGACCGTCGTCCAGGTGTTATTGACGCCGTCCCAGCGCTGAACCACCACCTCCAGCGTGTTGAGCAGCGAGAGCACCACGCCCGTGGCGTTCGCGTTGATCGAGATATCCGCGTTGCCGCCGTCTGAAACCACGAACCCCACCTGCGCCGTGTCGTTGCCCAGTAACGTCAGTACGTTGCCGAGCGCGCCGACCAGCAGGAATCCGTAATCGCTGTACTGCGCGTTAGTGACCGTGGCCGTGGTGCTGATATCCAGCTCCTCAACGTTGGTACTTGCCGACAGCGCCACAACCGGTGACAGCACCGAACCTGGCGTAGAGGTGTTCCCAGCGGCATCGGTGGCGGTGATTTGCAGGGTGTTGCCTTCCGTCTGTTTGTTCAGGAAGGTGTAGCTGTACGTGCCGCTGCTGTTGGCGACTGTAGTGAACGTCGAATTGTCCGGCAGGCGAATCGTCACCGTGCTGCCCGCTTCGGCGCTGCCAGTCAGGACGCTACCGTCGGCGTTGAAGGTCCCGGTTGGCGCGTTCGGCGCGACGGTATCGACAATAATGGTGGATGGCGATGATACCGGACCGACGCCGCCCACCACGTTGGTGGCCGTGGCGGTGAAGGCGTGCGAGCCCTGGCTGAGAACTGGCGTGGTAAACGACCAGTCGCCGTTGATGTCGGCGGTCGCGGTGCCCATTGCCACGCCGTTGTTATACAGCGTGACGGTGGAGTTTGGCTGCGCGGTGCCGGTCAGCGTCGGCGTGGTGTCGTCGGTCGCTTTCCCGTTGGTTAAATTGCCGATCAGCGTACCGACGTTATCGTCAATCGTCACAATCACCGGCGCGTTTGGCAGGTTGGTAAACGGCGCGACCACCGTTGCGTTGCCGCCGACGTTGCCAGCCTTATCGGTTGCAAACGCCAGCAGTGATTCGCCGTTGGTTTGCGGCGGTGAAATAGTGACGTTAAAGCTGCCGGTGCCATCCGCCGTGGCGGTGCCCAGCACGGTTCCGCCGCTGGTGGTTATCGTCACGGTGCTGCCCGCTTCGGCAACACCGGTGACGTGCGTCCCGTTGGTGATGACCGCGAGCGTGGTCGGCAGGTTAGGAGCGATGGTATCGACCACGACCGAGGAGATGGACGACGGCGCGCTGGTGTTGCCCGCAGCATCGGTGGCGGTTGCGGTGAAGTTGTGCTGGCCGTTGGTCAGAATGGTGGAGGTTTGCGGCAGCGTCCAGTTGCCGTTGGCATCCGCCGTGACGGTGCCGACCAGCGTACCGCCGTCGTAAATGCGCACCACCGCGTTGGCTTCCGCGGTGCCGTTCAGCGTCGGTTGCGTATCGTTGGTTGGTGTGCCGCCCGCGATCGTTCCCAGGTTCGGGCCGACATCATCGACAATCGTTGTGATGATCGGCGCATTTGGCGGGGTGGCATCCAGGTTCAGCACAAACGGCGTCGTCGCAACGCTGGTATTGCCCGACGGATCGGTCGCGGTGATCGTCAGCGGATGCTGGCCGTCGGCTAACGCTGGCGTTGGCGTAAAGCTCCAAGTGCCGTCTGCAGCGGTTACGCTGCCGATTTGCACGCCGTTATCGTAGATTTTAATCGTCGAACCCGCTTCCGCCGTCCCGCTGAGCGTAGGCTGCGCGTCGTTGGTTATCTGTCCGCTGTTGATCGTGGCCGTGGTGCCCACGTCATCGACCACGCTCACCAGCAACGGAATGGCGGGCGGCGTGAGGTCAATGTTCAGATTAAATGGTGACGACGGATCGCCGGTGTTGCCCGCCGCATCGGTCGCCCGCGCCACGAACTGGTGCGGCCCTTCAGGGAACGTGGTGTTGAGCGTGACGGCCCAATTACCGCTGGCATCGGCGGTGGTTGTGCCAACGAGCGTGTTCCCTTCAAAAATGTTGATGGTGGCGTTAGGTTCGCTGGTCCCGATGAGACGCGGAACGGTGTCATCGGTGGTTTGCCCGTTGCTCAGCGGCCCGGTGACAGTGCCAACGTCGTCAAACGCCTGCGTAATCACTGGGGCGAGCGGCGCGATGGTATCGACAATCACCGTGAAGCCAGGCGACGCCACGCTGACGTTACCCGCCGCGTCGGTCGCGGTGGCGGTCCAGGTGTGGCTCCCGTTGCTTAACGCGCTGCCTGGCGTAAAGCTCCATTCGCCTGATGCGTTGGCCTGAACGGTACCCACGACGCCGCCGTTTTCATAAATAGTCACCGTTGCGTTGCCCGCCGCCGTCCCGTTCAGCGTTGGCGTGGTGTCATCGGTGGTTTTGCCGTTGGTCACTGGAGTCAGGACGCTTCCCACATTATCGGTCGCGTTAATAATGGCCGGTGCAGAAGGCGCGAAGGTGTCGACCGTCAGTTCGAACGTGCTGGTGGTCGTGCTGGTATTGCCCGCGACATCGGTCGTGCTAAGGGTAATGGTGTGTGTGCCTTCGCTCAGCGGCGCGGTCGGGGTGAATGTCCAGTTCCCCTGGGCGTTGACGATGGCGGTGCCGAACGGTTGTCCGTCATTCAGCAGGGTAATGGTGCCCCCGACTTCGCCCGTGCCGTTAAAGGTTGGCCGATTATCGTTGGTGCTGTCGCCGCTGGTGATTTCCCCGATCACCGGGCCGACATCATCCAGCACCGTGAGCACAATCGGTGCGGCGGGTGGGGTGGTGTCGACGGTAAATGAGAATACTGGTGAATTCGCGGAGACGTTGCCCGCCGCATCGCTGGCGTTAACCCTGATGTTGTAAGCGCCGTCGGGCAGATTAGCGGGCGGCGTGAAGGTCCACGTGCCGTTGGCGACGGTTGCGGTGCCGATTTCAATGCCGTTATTGAGAATATGGATCGTGCTGCCCGTCACGCCCGTTCCGCTCAGCGTTGGGGTCGCGTCGTTGGTCACTTGTCCCGCTGTTAAATTGCCGAACGCACCGCCGGTGACGTTGTCGTTAACCGTGCTCAGCACCGGTACCGCTGGCGGGGTGATGTCGATGACGACCGTGTACGCATTGGAGGCAATGCTGACGTTACCCTGCGGATCGGTCGCTTTGACGGTGAAGGTGTGTGAGCCTTCACTCAGGGCGGCGGCAGGGGTGAATGTCCACGCGCCGCTGCCGTTGGCGATGGCGGTGCCGATCTGCGTTGCACCTTCGAAAATCGCGATGACGCTGTTGGCTTCCGCCGTACCGGAGAGTGTCGGCGTGGTGTCGTTGGTGACGCCGTTCGTCGGAATGTTTTCTGTTGTGCCGACGTTATCTTCCGCGCCCACAATCACCGGCGTGGTAGAGACTGTATCGACCACAATAGTGAACGGGGCGGAAGCACCACTTTGATTCCCGGCCGGATCGGTGGCCCTGATGGTCAGCACATTGCTGCCCTCGGCCAGCGCGCTCGGAGGGGTAAAGCTCCACGCGCCCGTTGGACCTACTAACACGCTGCCGAGCAGCGTGCCGTTGCTGTAGACGGAAATGGTATCGCCCGCCGTCGCATTGCCGGTCAGCGTCGGTTGGCTGTCATTGGTAATTTGATTGTTGGTCAGGGGGCCGGTGCCAGGACCCACGTCATCAGTCACGGCACCAATCGCAGGGATGTTCGGTGCCGTCAGGTCGATCGTCACCGTCGCCGCCGCGGAAAGCCCGCTGGTGGCTCCGCCGATCGTCGCGGTGGCCGTGAAATTGTAGGTACCTTCTGCCAACGCGCTTCCCGCCGGAACCGTGTAACTCCAGGTGGTTTGCCCCGCGCCCAGCCCAATCGTGGCGATCTCCACCCCGTTCAGATACAGGGTAATGGTACTGTTTTCTGGACCGGTTCCGCTGATAACCGGCGTGGTGTCGTCGGAACTTCCCCCTTTCACTTCGATGCTGTCCGTGCCGTTGTTATCAGCGATTGAGGTGATGACCGGCACGTCGGGCAGATCGGGCGCATCCGCGACGTTAAAGGTGGTGGGATCGCTGAGGTTGCCCGCCGCATCTGTCGCCCTGACCGTAAGCGTGGTTTCGTTGGTTTGCGCAGGCGAAAGGGCGATAGAGAAATTCCCGCCCACCGCAATGCCGCGACCCAACTCAATGGTGGTGCCGCCCGGGCCGGGGCCCGTGATAATCACCAGTGAGCCCGCTTCAGCCGTACCGGTAATCGGCGTGCCTTCGATAGCCAGCGCCGTCACGACCGGAGCTGCGGGCGCATCGGTATCCACCGTCACGTTAGTGGTCGACGTGCCAGAGGTATTTCCCGCCGCATCGCTGGACGTGACGGTGATGACATGAGGGGTATCAGGAAGCGCCGTGGGTGACGTCCAGCTCCAGGTCCCGTCAGGTTGAACCGTAGCGGTGACCGTAGACGCAGTCCCGTCAATAGAGACGGTGATCACGGTGCGCGGCTCGCCGGTGCCGGTCAGCGTTGGCGTATTGTCGTTGGTGTAAAGAACGCCGTTAGCGAGCGTGCTGGAAGATATGTTGTCAATCAGCGGCGTGGTTGGCGCGATGGTATCGACGGTGACGGTGTAAATCGGACTCAGGGGGCTGACGTTACCGGCCGCGTCGACTTGCGCCGCCGTCAGCGTGTGTGGCCCTTCGCTCAGCGCGGTAGTAGGCGTAAAGCTCCAGACGCCGCCTGCAACCGTCGCCGTCCCGATTTGCACGCCGTTATTATAAATAAGGATCGTATCGCCGCTGACGCCCGTTCCCGAAATGGTCGGGGTGGTATCCTGCGTCGCGCCGTTATTGCTTACGCCGCCCGCATCAGTGATCGCCGGGGGCAGGGGGGCATCGGTATCGATAGTCACTTTGATGGCGATAGACGTTCCCGAGACGTTGCCCGCTTCGTCCGTCGCGGTGGTGGTGAACGTGTGCGACGTTTGTGTCAGGGGAGTATCCGGCCTCCAGCTCCAGTTGCCGTCAGCACCGATTGTGACCTGGCCTACTTCACTTTTCGGCGCACCGTCGACGCTATCGTAAATGGTGATCACGTCGTTCGGCGTGCCCGTCCCGCTTATCACCGGACGCGGATCGTTGGTGCTGCCGTTATCGGCGACAGGGCCGGTTATCTCCGTGACGTTATCCGTTACCACTGGCGTAGCTGGCGTGGTCGGCGCAACGGTATCAATGACAATGGTGACCGGCTGTGACGGGGCACTTTCATTGCCCGCGCCGTCTTTATTGGTGACGGTTAGCTCGATGTCATACGAGCCATTGGTCAGCGGCGGAACAGGCGACCAGCTCCATTTCCCGTCATCATCGACGATGACCGCCCCGGGCTGCTTCACGCCATCAATGTAAATCGTGACCGTATCACCCACATTCCCGGTGCCGCTCAGCGTTGGCGAGGTATCGCGCGTTGCTTCGCCCGGGTTGAGCGCGGTACCGATGGGGGCATTGTCCGGGTTGACGGTGATGTCTGGCGAATCAGGCGTGGCGGGTGCAACGGTGTCCACCACCAGCGTAAACGAGCCAGAAGGGGTGGAGGTTCCTGCGGCATTTGTCGCCACCGCCGTTAAAACGTGCGTGCCGTCCGTCAGCGTACTCGGTGGGGTAAAGCTCCAGCCGCCGCTGCCATCGAGCACGGCAGATCCTAGCAGCGTCGTACCGTCGTAAATGGCAATCGTGGTGCCCGCGGGTGCCGTGCCTTGCATGACCGGATGGGTTTCGTCCGTCGGTGAACCGCTGGTGAGGATTCCCTTAACGTCACCGGTGTTATCCGTGACCGTCGTAATGGATGGCGGCGGCGGTGCTGTCGTATCCACCGTGAAGGTAAATCCGCCAGATGCTGCGCTAACGTTGCCTGCTTTATCAATGGCAGTTGCGGTGAGGGTGTGTTGCCCGTTCTGGAAAACAATCGTAGGAGTGTAAGTCCAGGCTCCGCCGTCGTTGACCAGCGCCGTGCCAATCTGCGTGCCGTCAAGACGAATGCTGATGGTTGTGCCAGGTTCACCTGTGCCGTTAAGCGTTGGGCGATTATCGTTGGTGACTTCGTTGATATCGAGTGCGCCGGTTCGGCCCGGTACGTCATCAACCACTTGGGTTATGACCGGGGCCGCAGGCGCGAGGCTGTCGACGGTAATACTCCAGCTGTTTGACGTTTCACTGCGGTTGAGCGCATCGTCCACGGCGACGGCGGTTAAAACATGTCCGCCCTCCGGTAAATGGACAGTTGGCGTAAACGACCAACTGCCGTTGGAGAGCACGTTGGCGGTGCCAATTTGGTTGTCACCGCTATAGATGTAAACCAGCGTTCCTGGCTCGCCAGTGCCGGTGATTGTCGGCGTACTGTCGTTGGTCAGCCCGCTTTGCGGGACAGGACCAGTCACGTTAGCCGCGTTATCTTCCACGGAAACTATCGTCGGCGTCTGCGCAGGGGTGATATCCGGGGCGGTGGCGTTCGCCGTTGGCCCTGTGTTTCCGGCTTTATCGGCGGCCTCGGCGGTGAGGATTTCGCCGTTCAGTTTTGGCGGGGCGATGGTCACGCTAAAGTTGCCCTGATCGTCCGCTTTGCCTTCGCCAATTTTTACGCCATCTTCGCGGATGGTCACGGTGCTGCCAGGTTCTGCGGTTCCGGTGACTTTGGTTCCGTCACCAGAAACGACAGGATTATCGGGGGCTAACGGTTTGGTGGTGTCAGGCGCATCGGCTTGACCCGGCAGGCTGGTATTGCTTGATGTGTCCGTTGCCAGAACGAGCAGCACTTCGCCATTGAGGTGCGGTGGAAAAATGGGGACGGTAAAATGACCGTCGCCATCCGCTGTGGCTTCACCAATGACATCGCCGTTAGGGGCTTTTACCGTGACGGTGCAGTGAGGTTCTGTGGTGCCTGTGACACTGTTCCCGCCGGCTGCGACAGCCAGATTTGCTGGCATGGCGGGCGCGATATTATCGGGGGCGGTCGTTGTGGCGGGAAGACTGGTATTCCCCGCCTCATCGGTGGCGACAACGCGAATGGTCTCGCCATCAATCTGTGCTGGCGACAGGGGGATGACAAAATTGCCGTTGCCATCGGCTTTGCCCGTCGCGATCGGCTGATTGTTGCTGGTAATGGTGATGGTGCTGTTCGGCTCTGCGGTCCCGGTTACCTCAGTGCCCGCAGGATTGAGTGTCATCACCGGTGCTGGTGGCGCGAGGGTATCCACCATCAAGGTAAAAGCATCGGAGGGGACACTGACATGGCCCGCGGCATCGGTCGCGGTGAGGGTCAGGGAGTGATTACCTTCAGACAGGGCCGTGCCGGGCGTAAACGTCCAGCTACCGTTAGCGCCTACCTGGGTGGTGCCGATTTGCACGCCTTTGTCGTAAATCGTGATCAGAGTGCCGGGTTCGCCGCTACCGCTCAGCGTCGGGCGGGCATCATCGGTCACCTGGTTTTGAATGAGAGGGCCGGTGATGCTCCCGGCGTCATCGTTCACCAGAATCAGGGTAGGAGCATCAGGTGTTACGAGATCGGGCGCGGTAACGTGGCCATCTTGACTGATATTTCCTGCGGCGTCGGTCGCAGTTGCGGTGATTTGCTCGCCGTTTATCAGCGGCGTGCCCAATTCGATGGTGAATTTCCCGTCGCTGTCAGCCTGGCCTGTGCCAACCAAATTACCGTTTGCGTCTTTGAGCGTGATAGTGCTGTTGGGTTCGGCCGTACCGGTCACGGTAGTACCGTCCGTGGAGAAGGCGAGATTGGTCGGTGCGTTGGGTGGCGTCGTGTCTGAATTGAGAGGGTTCTCGGAATTCCCCAGGTTGCCGGGATTATTATTATTCCCGCCACCACTTCCACCACCACCTCCTCCTCCGCTACCCGCCGCCACGGCAATGCCCCCCGCGACAGCTGCGCCACCGAGTACCCACGGCCAAATCGCGGCACCGCCGGACGCGTCGCCCCCTGACGCTGCCATAAGGGCGTCAATCGAGGAGATAGCTTCGTAATGTTCCACTGCGGTGGGGTCTTCAATCCACCACAATGCGCCGTCGCTTTCTTCGAGCACCAGCATGCTCGCGCCCTGCGCATCACCGACGTAGAAGTTTTTAAGCGTAATGGTTTCGCCGGAGTTCAGGCTGACGACCAGGTCGTTTCCGTTACGGGCGTAGTGGGAAATATCCGCTCTACCCACGTGGAGCTTAACAATTGAGGATTGACCCAAAGAGACTTGATTACCTTCCGTGGTGGTTTCCACGCCAGTGAGTTTCGAAATGACAGAGATTTGGCTCATATATAATGACTCCCGACAGATTTTTTTAATGGCGTGCAAGACGAAGCCAGATTTTTTGCGGGTAATGAGCGCCCCCGGCGGAGTCACTATTTATTAAAATAGTGTTCACCGTGATTTATCTTCAGAGCGGCCGATGCCCGCCAGCATATCGAGTGGCTACATCAGATTATTCAAAGAATGTGCTGTGGAAAAATGTCTATTTGATTTTTATCTGTTATTTAAAACCCTGTGATTTATAACGGTGTCGTTTTGGAATGCCTAAAAATGATATAGCTATAAATAACAAATTAAGCAAATTAAGTGCCATTGATATCGCAGTTAAGCCGCTGTGAAGCGACTGTTTACACATGTGAATGATGCAGTTTGAACGGCCTTTGGTGTGCTCCAGGCAAGGGTTGTGCGATAGGTTGCTAATGCGCTTTGAAATTTGAAAGGCGTGATGGATGATAAATATATTTTTCGGTGTGTTATGTAAATATAAAGTCAATTTAGCGTGACTAAAGTTTAAGTTTAGTTGCAGTGTATAATAGAGTTTAAGATATATTATGTTTGCGGCCGTCGTTTAAAATAATACTGGAAATATAATAATGATGTGCTAGTCAAAATGGTAATTAAGCTATCGTTAATTGTTTATTTAAATTAACGGCTCACGCTTACGTAATGAATACGCAGTCAGCATGATGTTTATATCAATAAAAATTTCATTTTCGTCGAATAGAACGGGAGGCTCAGGCGTTTACACCTTGTTGACCTGACAAACCTCACCAGGAGTAGAAAATGAAAGCCAAATCGCCACGTTTGAACGCCCGTTCCCTTGCTATTTCAATGCTGTTATTTTGCTTCCAGGCACCGCAGGCATTGGCGATGGGGGATGATAATACCGAGAGCAAAACGCCCGATTGCCCGAAAGGCCAGGTTTACGACAGCGCGACGAAACAGTGTGTGCCAGAGAAGTCGACGCGCCTTAGCGATCAGGATAAAACCAACTATGCCTATCATCTCGCGAAAAAAGGTGAGTACCAGGCGGCGTTGAATTTGCTGGATACGCTGAAAAATGCCAATACTGCTGAGGCGTGGAATTATCGTGGTTACGCGACGCGTAAGCTGGGGCGCACGGACGAAGGGATTGGTTATTACCAGCGTTCGCTTGCCCTTGAACCGAATTACGCCAAAGCCCGCGAATATCTGGGAGAGGCCTGGATGGTGAAAGGCCGCCCGGATCTGGCAAAAGAACAATTGCAGGTTATCGCCGGAATTTGCGGCCAACATTGCGAAGAGTATCGCGATCTCCAGAGCGCGATTAACGGGCATCCGGAATCCTGACCCTTACAGGAGCATGAAAAATCACCACCAGTGACGTTCGCCAACATCTTGCAGCCCATCTTACGCGCCTTTGGCGCTACGGCCTGGTGCTGTCTCGTAATCGGGATCTTGCTGAAGAGCTGGTTCAGTCCACCTGCGTGCGCGCGCTCGAAAAGAGCGCGCAATACTCGCCCGGCACGCGTATCGACCGATGGTTGTTCTCGATTCTTCATTCGATTTGGATCTCCGATCTCCGCGCTCGTCAGGTCAGAATGGGACAGGGATTTGTGCCCAGCGACGAGCTTATCGCCCCGGATACACATGGGCAGAATGAGGATCGGATGCACTACCAAAAAATTATGCAGAGCGTGAATGCCCTCCCGGAAGCGCAGCGTAATGCGGTGTTTTTGGTGTATGTCGAGGGATTTACGTATCAGGAGGCGGCAGACACGCTGTCGGTGCCGATTGGCACGATAATGAGTCGGCTGGCAACGGCACGGGCAACGCTTGCCAAATCGGCAGCCGTGCGACCTGTGGCAAAGGAGAAACGATCTTGAAATCGCTACGTTTTGCGCCCCCTTATGACGATGATGCGATAGTCGCCTGGCTTGATGGCGAAATGGATCGTGCTGATGCTCAAGCCTTTGAACAACAGCTAAACAGCGATGAACAACTCGCCGCACGTACCGCTGAGCTGATGAAAAGCAATCAGGATTATCCAGGCTCCTTTGCACCGTTACTGGACGATGCGCCGTCCGCGCGAATGCAGGCAAAACTGGACGCTTATCTGGACGAGCAGTCGACGAAACGCGCTGGAGTGAGCCGTCGGGCGATGATCGCCGCGTCGCTGAGTTTCCTGGTTATCGGTTCGGGATTGGGTTATCTGGTGCGCCCATCCGAAGAGGTGCGCGACGAAAATGGCCATATACGCGATCTCGAGGCCCAATACATGTCGCTGTATAGCGCTGAAACGCTGCTCGATCTGGACAGCTCGCCGTCAGTACTGCAAAAAGGGCTGGCGCGCACGGCCCAGGATATCGGGCTACACGTTAATGAACAGCAACTCGCTTTGCAGAGCGCGGAGCTAAAAATGGTCCGCATCCTGCGCTATGAGAGCACCTCTATCGCGCAGATAGCCTGGATACATGCGGATTACGGCCCGATGGCGCTCTGTATTTCTCCGCTGGAGCAGAAGAGTCGCACGGAAATCACCCGTGAAACGCGACACGGCATGAACGTCGTGTGGTGGAATAGCCGGGGCTATCAATTTGTCCTTATCGGACGAAATCCTGCGTCGCAATTACAGGACAGCGCACGGCAATTACACTCTGCACTGTCATGATTTGGCATGGATATCAATTTTGATATTGATGCGATCGTCGACCACCATGGCGAATTTGTCCATGTGCCAGGCGGAACGGGAGATGGCGGTCGTGGCGTGAAGGGAGATCGCATCGGTCACTTTGCGATCGTCCAGTACCGCCTCAAGGATCACCGGACGCTGAACATCCTTTACCTGTAACGAGCCAAATACCCTGAAACGACCGTTCCCAAGCGGCACCACTCTGGTGCTGCTGAATACAATATTGGGGTAGCGCGCGGCATCGAAAAACATGTCACTTTTAAGCTGCCACGTCAGCAAACTGTTGGAGGCGACCAGCGTCGAGACGGGGATTTTCACGTTGATACGATCGGCAAACTCATTCTCGGGATCTAAGGTCACATTTCCCGTCGCGCTGTCGAGATTAGCCCAGGAAAGAATGCCGCCGAACGCGCGCCAGGAGAGGGTAATAGGTGTGCTGTGTGTATCAATGGCATAGCTGACAGGCATTGCGCGTAAGCTCGGGCACAGCATCAGCGTAAGCAAAAGAAGTGTAAGGCGAATCATCGTGGGATCTCCAGTAAGCGACAGGGTGTAAACGCATGGAGTCGAAAAGTTATTCGAGAAATTTTAGGCGAGGTAATAAAAAAGGCCGCGAGGCGGCCTTTAGAAGGGGAGGAACGGGCTTATTCAGTGACTTTCTTTTCCAGCTCTGCTGCGCCTTCTTTCGTCTTATTCCAGCCTTTCTCAGTACCTTCTTTGGTGGCATCCCACCCTTTCTCGGTACCTTCTTTGGTTTTATGCCAGGCTTTCTGCGAATCTTCACTCACTTTACTGCCAAAACTTTCGCTTTTTCCTTCAGCGGCATGTTCAGATTTCAGCTTCAGCTGTTCGCCTTTGTGCTGCTCTTCATGCAGTTTTTGCTTTGCGTTGTTCGCGTTTTCATTCGCGGCGGCAACGGTATCGTCGGTTGCATGTGTGGTTGCGGCAAAAACAGGCGTCGCCAGCAGAAGTGCAGATAATGCAATAATTGTCTTTTTCATCATATCCTCAACTAACGTTATTCATGTTATGAGCGTGTTAAGGATGGCACGAGCGAAGCGGCACGGCTCTAGGAAAAAACTGTAAGTGGATCAGTGGGGTTTTAGACGAGGGGACTGTTATTGCGATTTTTATACCGACAAACCTATCACCGCGTTGATAACAGATGAGGCCATAAACACGCCGCCGACTATCAAAAAAGTACGTTCTTTACGCGTAGCCGCAAGCACGAGCATGACAATCGCCACGGCAAAGAAGGGGATGGCGATGATGCTGAAAGTGTTCATGAGGGAGCCTGCGATTAATAAACGTCAAAGGAGTCAGAACATCCTAATGTGAAACGCTCCCGTGGATAAGCCGTTAAATTTAATGGGGTGGACTGATTGTCTGCGTGCTGTTTTAAATGACGAAACCTGGCAACAACACCGCTCATTCCACCGTTATTGGTCGTCACGTTCCTGGGCTGCGCGCTGACGATCGTAGTACTCATCTTCTGCGGCAATGATTTCATCCATCAGTGAACCCATATCCACATCCTGAAGCTCTTCAACAAAGAGACCGGTCAGCGGAGATTCCGGGGTTAACTTCCCATCTTCATACAACGCCCAAATCTCTTTCGCATAACGTGTTTGCAATAGTTGCGGGGCGAACTGACCGTAGTAGGCTGTGATGTTGCCCACATCACGTTCAAACATGGACTCAGCGTGGTTGTTCGCGGCGGCGTCGACGGCCTGCGGAAGGTCGATAATCACCGGGCCTTGGGCATCCAGTAACACGTTAAATTCTGATAAGTCGCCGTGTACGATGCCAACGCATAACATGCGAACGATGTTGCGGATCATCGTGTGGAAATCGGCAACGGCGCTTTCTTCCGTTAACGTCACATCGCTAAGGCGCGGAGCTACCATGCCTTCTGCATCAGTCACCAGCTCCATCAATAACACGCCATCGATACACATATAGGGCTGCGGGACACGCACCCCGGCGTTCGCGAGACGGAACAGTGCATCGACCTCGGCCATTTGCCAGGTCTCTTCTTGTTGCTTACGCCCGAACTTTGAGCCTTTTTGCATGGCGCGCGAATTACGCGTGTTACGGACTTTACGCCCTTCCTGATAGTGCACCGCCTGCTTAAAGCTGCGCTGCGAGGCTTCTTTGTACACTTTGGCACACTGGATTTTGTCGCCGCACAAGACAGTGTAAACGTCGGCTTCTTTGCCACTTTTCAGGCGCTGAAGTACATCGTCTACCAGGCCGTCATCGATCAGGGGTTGGATTCTGTTTGGAATTTTCATGCCGCTTTATACCTTATTTCAGGTGCTTTTCGTACCAATAATACAGGCGGTGATACTGAAAATGAAGGCTGCGCCAGACCGATGTGAATGTAAGGGTTGGTAAGATGGCTGACCCAGCTCAGGTTTGTTATTGAGGAGCACATTGTAGATAGCAGAAGGGCTTGTTTTTGTCGCGTTCAACAGCAGGTCATAAACTGCACCGGCATGGAGGGCAGCACTCAGTGATAAAAATTCGGTGTCTGCGAGAGGCGCTGTCTCAGGCCTATCACCGTTCTTACGCGAATGGGGATATGTTTTAGGGTGCGTTTTGCCATCTACTTAAACGTTTGCCTATTATCTTAGGGGTGAAGACGCATTTTCTCGGGCTGCTACACACATATCGGAGACACAAAAAAGCCCGCAGGGCTTGCGCCGTGCGGGCTCTTAGGACTTCATCGGATGACTCTGGTAATCACCGATGGAGAATTTTGGGCTGGGGGAATCTGAATAAATTTGTTATATATATAAATTAAAAGGATTTTTACTAATTCAGATTTCAGGTGTGTACCTAAACGTGTACCAATTAAAGGATCTCAGGTTCAGTAACCTTGCTCCAGCGGAGACTACTTATAGACTTAAATTTTGCTATACCTAGCTGATTGCGCTCATTTCTTGACTTTGAACCAGGTGCTATCAGAGCTGCGACTACTTCATTTCGTGATGCTTCATACATCTCAAAAGCATCATAATTTTCATCAAGCAAAACTAAAAGAACAGAATCAAATGGCTTTGATATATCAATAGCACCTATTCTCGCAGAAACTTTCTTTGGATTAGGCATGTAGCGACCTTTTATCTGAACTCTGTGTTCTTTCCCGTTAAGAATTTCAATCGCATCGTATCCAGACTGACGAGCCGAGCATAGCGACAATCCCAGAAGAGTTGCTGCTTCATATTCTGCTATTTCGCCGGTGATCCCGAGAGGTTTATTCGTTAGCTTGTAATATCTCAGTGCCACATCTTTTGCTTCATTTAGTATGTTTATAATTTTATCGTCGCAATTCGAAAGCAAAGTAGTTTCCATAAAACGCCCTTAGAATTTGGCTTGCTAAGTTATGAATTAATGCGCTGTCCTGATGAGGTCGTTAGTCAGCTTGGAACTGACCTTGAAGTAACACAGCAACATCATACGCAAAAAAAGTTTTTTTGCATTTAACTGTTCACACTGTTCACCTCGGTTATTTACCATTTTAAATCATGATCTTAAGTGGTGATGAGTTGGTGAAGAGTGAACAGCCGACTCTTCACCTTTGTGATTTTTTCGCGCGCAGGTTGCTCCGGGTCAGGCAACGAGGGGGGGGGTAAAAAGTTTTTTTAGGTTTTACTGTTCACTCTGTTCACCTTTCATTTTTATACAGTAATTTCATGGTGTTAAACGGTGAACAGATGGTGAAGGGTGAACAGTCGATTGTTCACCGTCACAGTAATGGAGTATCAAGCCCCCTGACAGCTACAATCGCTATATGATTCATTTCCGATGCTATTCATTTCTAAAGAGACATCTGATGTTTTCGCTAATCGCTAAATTATTCTCTAAAGCTGACGCAAATAGTTCTGTGAGCACTTCCGGTATCCTGGATTATGAAAAATTGATTCTCCTTGATGCTGAGCGCCTTGCGGAGCAGGGGATCGCTGACGCTTATCAACTGCTACTGCCTGCACTCAGGGAACAGGTCGCTCGACCCGCTGAAGTACGTGAGATTCTGGATGCTGATTTGCCAGCCTATACAATTCAGTGCAATGGAGAGGAGTATATTGTCTATTCCGCTGCGGATCCCGGTACGGAAGTGCAAAGCTGGGGACGGGCAACCTTTTTCCTTTTTCTTATTGTTAATAAACAGCTCAAAGGTACAGGCATACAGTTTTATGCAGTAGATGGAGGTAACAATTTAGCAGGGATTTTTCTTTCTCAAGAGCAAGCCCTGCTGGCACAAGCCGCGATAAATAGCAGGACTGACTGGCCGTATATTCCAGAACTGAATGAGCCACGGTATGGTCAATATCATTGATTCGCAGATTTTATGATGCCAACTCTTTCTACAAAAACCTTTGGGGTTTAACCGGTCTCTTTGGCGCAGCAGAATAATCAGGAAGAAAAAGACCGGCGATTGCCGGTCTGAGTGAGTTATGTCGCTGCGGTTTCGTCGCACTTCGGCAGCCAGTCGCCGTTGCTGTCATCCCTGAGCGTCAGGTTGGTTTGCGTGCCCTGTTTGGTGTGCCGCTTGTCATAGTTCAGCCCGTACTCTTTCAGCATCATCGGCAGCCCCAGCCCGAACATTTTCAGGCTCAGCACATGCTTGTAACCGTTGGCCTCCATATAGACCAGATAGGCGTGATAGAGATAATTACGAGGCTGTCGCGGGATGATATTGGCGTTCCCCATAAACATCCCGTTCGTCTGCGGCAGCGCCTCCAGATAGCCGCAAAAATCGAACGTCGGATCGGCATCGCGCTTGATACTGAGTGCCTCGTCGGAGTTCTGCTGCGACTGAAGCAGGGAGCGCGCCGTCATCGGGTCGCTGAACTGCTGCATAAGCTGGCGCACGATGACGGCCAGCTCGCGTGCGATTTTGTCCTTAAGCTGCGGATCGCGCTCCTCCGGGGCGATTTGCTCCGGGAAATGAATAATGACCCGGCGACGTGACACGCCGCCGCTGCGGTCGGTGAAGCGCATCGGGTTATTGTTCACGGCCAGAATTACCGCCGGGATATAGGCCGAATAGGCGTCACGGTATTTCGGGTCGACCGACACCGCATCGCCGCCGGTGATGGCCTTTAGTCCCGCGCCATCCCCGCTCCATTTCTCCTGGTCAGGCAGGCGTATCAGCGAGAAGCCAATCAGCGCCGCACGCTCACGTGGTGATTCCAGCGTCTCGATGGTGGCTGACGTGGCGTTATCTTCCCCCGCAAGCAGGGTCGCAATTTCGGCCAGAATGCTTTTGCCGCTCCCGCCGGGACCGGTGACTTCGAGGAAGAGTTGCCAGTCGTAGCGGTTAGCCAGCACCATAAACAGCGCAGCGAGAATGACGTCGCGCTTTTCAGCGTTCCCACTGGCCGCACGATCGAGCCAGCGCCAGAAATTCGGCGCGTGGGTTTCCAGCGTTTCGCCGTCCACGGGCGGGGTAAAGTCCACGTCGCACAGGGTGCGCAGCCAGTGCGATTTGTTGTGCGGACTGAACACGCCGGTGAGGGTATCGAGCACGCCATTGCGAAAACCAATCAGACGACGTGCCGGGGCGGCCTGCTGCGGAATAATCAGTTTCAGGGTATCGACCACCGAGGCAATTCTTCCCGACGAGAACGGGGCGCGCAGTCGCTGGAACAACCCGGCCACGTCGCGCGCAAAACCTGACGTCGGGATAATTTTCCATGTCCCGGCCTCATACCGGGACAGGAGCTGGCCGTTCGCATCAACGGCTAGCGCTTCGCCGTAATGTTCATGCACCCGCATTGCCTTTTCGCTGGTACTCATGGCGGTAAATTCCGCCTCGCTCATGGTGTCAAATGGGCTTTGCGCCGCTGGCCGGATGGCACCGTAAATCGCTTTGCGCGTGGCGTCTGCCCCCTGCTGCATATAGGCACCATTCCAGTCACCGAATACCGGCGGGAGGGCAACCGTGCCCTCACAGGCCTGTGCGGCCGCTGCGGCCTTGGTCTGGCCGTTCCCGCTGAGGTCGCGGTCGGCGGCGAGGACAATCTGACAGGCCGGGTGTTTCTGACGGGCAAGGCTCGCCAGAGAAAGAAGATTCACGGACGACAGCGCCACCATGACGGTTTCACCGGTCAGGTGATGCACGGTGAGCGCGGTCGCGTAACCCTCCGCTATCCACAGGCGTTTTCCCGCCTCTTTTTTCCCTTCAATAAGATGATACGCCCCTTTTACCTGCCCCCCTTTCAGGGTGCGTTTAAGCCCCTCGGCGTTAATAAGCTGAACGTTAACCCGTGCGCCGGTCTCGTCCTGCAGCGGTACGATGACATCACCGGCGCGGTAGGTCACGCCGCCGGTTTTGTGCGTGGTAGTCAGCGTCAGGCATTCGAGCGCAGGAAAGCCCTTGCGGGTCAGGTAGGCATTGCCGGTGGTAGTGCGTGCTTTGTCCATCAACGAGGCGGCAAGCGTGGCAGCGGCTTTGCGGCTGGCGTCGGTTTCTGCCTCAGCGGCGGCAATAATGTCCTCAGTAACCGGCGGCAGACTGCCGGTCAGGGCGCTCACCTTTCCGGCAGCCTCCGAGGCCGACACGCCGAACACTTTTTCGACCAGCTTAAGCCCGTCACCTGCGCCGCACTGGTTGCAGAACCACGTCCCGCGCCCCTCTTTATCGTCAAAACGAAAGCGGTCAGAGCCGCCACACACCGGACAGGCCTGATGACGGTTTTTGATGACCGGCACACCCAGCGCGGGCAGAATGCGTGGCCAGTGGCCGCACGCCTGTTTTACAGTTTCGGTTACGTTCATTTTCATTGTTATTTTCTCCCTCAGTGCACAACCGGCGCGGCGATATGACGGGCGCAGAGTTCATCCATGACGGCCATCCCCAGAAAGGACAGCGACGGCGCAGCTTTCAGTGGTCCGGCTTCCATTAAATCTTCGAGCAGCGCACAGGCAATCTGGCGACCTTTTTCCTCGCCGTGCTGGCGGAGATAAAAACCCTCCAGCTCGGCGGCAATCGCGCCTTCCAGCGTATCGAGGGTGAGCAGCGGGTAGCGGTGCTGACGGACGCACAGGTTCAGCCAGGCGCAGGCCACGGCGCGGCGATACAGGGCGGCGCGTAATACAGGCGGTAATGGCTTTTTCATGCGTTAGCCTCCCCGGTCAGCCAGCGCTGATTGCAGCGTTCGACCACACCGTCGAGCTGGGACGTCATGAGGTAAACCACGGAAGAGAGTTGCAAACGCTGCGCGGGGTTATGGCAAAGGGTGGTGCTGTCCTGCGTCTGTGACAGGTCGCTGACGAGCTGGCCGACGTTGCGCAGGTGCTCAAGGCATTCAAGGTCTTTCAGGGTGATCACGGGATGTTTCATGCGTGCACCTCCGCCACCGGCAGACGGCCAGCAAACGAGAGGATGTAATCACGAACAAGGGAACGGCGTGCGGCGTGCTCGTCACCGGCCACGGTGCGAAGCATACAGATACGGGGTTTACGATCTGCGCGACAAATAGCGGCAAACACGAAGACAAATTGCGGGTGTAACGGGGTGAGGATCGTAGCCATAAGGGCAACCTTCATAGTTAGCTGGTAACAGCTACCACCGGAGTTCCTACACTCATGGGTGGTAGCCCAGACGGGGGTAGGAATACCGGTAACTATGAGAACCGGCCAGCCCGAAGGCTGCCCCGCCTGAGCCACCATTACACGATATACACAGTGGTAAATTAACCATTGTGTAATGAATGGATGCATCAAGGCACAGACATAAAAAAAGACGCAAGGCGCGTCTGATGTCGCCATAGTTAAACACGGGTTCCTACGCCCGGCTGCCGATTTTGCGACAGCGGGAAAACTATACCTGGAAACGGCGAACGGAAGCAAGCCAGAAAAAGGGGCTTTAAGAAGAACGGCCATCATCATGCGTCGCAGCTCCGGTTACGGTCGGCGATCCGCTCGGTCATCCATGCGGTGATTTCCGACTGCGCCCAGGCCACGTTTTTACCGCCAAGCGAGATTTGTTTCGGGAAAGCCTCCCGGCTGATGAGGTCATAAACCGTGGAGCGTGACAGGCCGCACAGGTGCAGTACTTCGGGCAGGCGGATAAAACGCTCCTGAACGGCGTCAGAAAACGGCATCGGCGGGGCGACAGGCGCAGAAGACGGGGAAGAAAAAGCGGTGTGCATCGGGCTACCTCATAAAGTCCATACAGTGCCGGTCGTGTCCGTCCGGCCTCGGGTAGCGCTCTATTTTGTGAATATTTTCGCTCAGGGCAACAAGTCATTTCGTATCAGCAGACCATACAACTGTATGAATTTTATACCGTGGACGCTGCTGGTCTATATTGGCCCTTATTGGCCTTTATTGGCCGTTGTTGGCAAGGTCGATAAGTTAAAAATGAAATATATAGACACTCTTTTATTCCCAATGAATCTAAAAGACTTAAAGAATGCCAGTGGTCGATAAATGCTCAGGGTGAACAGTGGTGAACAGACGGTGAACAGTCAGATCCTCAACTGTTCACCATTTAACTTACTGTATTACTTATATTTTTATTAAAGGTGAACAGTGGTGAATAGTTAACAGTAAAAAAACAAACAAAGAGAGTGATTTTCCTGCGACCTTTCTCTGGCCAGCCTGCTTTTAAAAGTCCCTTCTGTGCCATTCCTGCCACAACGGCAATGAGTCGAGTTGTTGTGTGGCGCACGGCAGAATCTCCTCAACCTGACACGACTGAGGAGACACACCATGACCACTACCATCCCTGACTACCTGAAACCGGCATTCAAGCAACTGGACACGGCCAGAGCCGCCCATCTAGAAAATGCCCGTCAGATGGATGACACCACCACAGCGATGACCCGAACCAAAGAGCAGAAAGCAGAGCTCGAAAAGGAAAGCGGCAGCGAGGCCAGCGGATGGCGAGCGGCATTCCGTGCCGGTGGGGCATTGCTGACGGATGAGCTGAAACAGCAGCATCTGGCGCGCGTGACCTCCCGCGAGCTGGCGCAGGAATGCGACCATCTGGCTGAGGTGCTGGCCTATGACAGCGACCGCCTGAAAGCCTCCTGTGACATTACCGCCAGAGAATACCGTCAGGCGCATCACAATGTGCTGAGCGAGTACGCCGGAAAAGAGCTGGATAACGCGCTGCGTGAGACGTGCGGGGCGCTTGTCCGGGCGATGAAACTCAAAATGCTGGCGCTGGGGAACCCGCTTGCGAACACTGTCGGGATTCAGGGGTATGTCGAACCCGATAAAGCGGTCATGCAGGAGGTGAAAACGTGGCTTGAGCGTGCGGTGAAGGACTGTCACATCCGTCTGGCGGATGAGCCGGTGCTGTTTAAAGCCGGGCTGTCGGCTGAGACACTGGCGCATATGAATTATGGCGTGGCAGTGACCCACGGCCAGCGTCAGACCTTCTTTAACAAACTACGTGAGCGTGAAGCTGACCTGAAAACGCGGGGGCTGCTGGAATGATGCACTGCCCGTTCTGCAAAAAAGCGGCGCATACGCGCACAAGCCGGTATCTCTCGGATAACGTCAAACAACGCTATCACCAGTGCATCAATATCGAATGCTCAGCCACTTTTCGTAGCATCGAGTCGATTGAAGAAATTATCCGGTCACCTTTAGAAAGCTTTAAACCTCAGACCGTGCCGGATATCCCGATGTCGCCTCGTATGGTAAAGGGCTGTTACAGCTCACCGTTCCGCCATAATCAGGAGAAACGCTCGTGACCACCGTGACGCTACAGCAGGCCTTTGAAGATTGCCTGAATAACAAAACCGCCTGGCTGACCCGCAAACTGGAACTGGCCGGGGCTGAACAGGAATACCGGGAACTCATCGCCACCGGTGATGACAGCCGCACCCGGAGTCTGCAAACCCTGCGCGAAATTATCGACGTGAAAAAGTGGGAAATGAATCAGGCGGCCGGTCGCTATATTCGCTCACATGAGAACGTGCAGCGCATCAGCATCCGTGACCGGCTGAATGATTTTATGCAGGTGCACGGCGCAGAGCTGGCCGCCGCGCTTGCGCCTGAATTAATGGGATATAACAGCCAGAATCCCGCCGTCACACGCTGCGTGATGCAGCATTCAGTCGATTACCTGCGTGAGGCGCTGACGGTGTGGCTGGCCGCCGGTGAAAAAATTCATTATTCCGCACAGGATAATGACATTTTAACGGCCATCGGATTCAGGCCTGACGCGGCTTCACGGGATGATAATCGTGAGAAATATACACCCGCACAAAACCAGAATTACGTGAATAAACGTGCAGAACTGTCCGCGCAGTAGCCCGTCAGAAAATCTCCGTAAATCCCGCCATTTTCCCCTAATTCAGCCATGCATGCGTAAGATGCATGGTTTCGCATGCGTTTTAACACCCCTGCAGCCATCGCCAGCGCCAGCTCTGGCACGGTCTGAGGCCACTCATGCACATGCATTAAAAGCGGCCTCTTAAGCGTGCAGGCGTGGCGGGGAGAGCATTGCGCGCCAGATGTGGTGTTTGTTTTTGATTTCACTATTTGATTGTGATTGCGGTCACTTTTATTTTCAGATAAATCGCTAATGTATTCACAAAATTAACATTAGCTTATATCCACGCGTTGTCTTTATTTGATATTAATATTCTTTTAGGTGAGAGTTTTTGACTACAAACGGCATTAATCATATTAAGGGAGTTATATGAAAATATCTTTTTTTGGTGTGAATAACTTTAGAACCATTTCTGGTGGTATTGACAATAATAAAATAATTTTCAAAGATACTAATACACTTTTTATTTACGGAGCAAACAATGCTGGTAAATCAACTTTTTTAAAAGCATATATGTTTTTTTATAGTAATGAAAAACCTATGATTGATGATTTTTTTAAACGAGATGGTAATAATTCGATTGAATTTGAATTAGAAGTTCAGCTTGATGAATTAGATAAAGAAAGAATAGAAGCAAAAGCACCTAAGCAAAAGGAAAGTTATAAGAAATATTTAAATAATGATTATATAAGAATTAAGAAGGTGTGGAGAAAAGACGGAGCTAAAATAGAAGACAAAAACTATACCTATGATTATAGTAAAGGAGATAACGGTGAATATGACGAAGTTGGGTATGCAACAGTTGGTTTGCATACTGTCTTCCAATCTTGTTTACCAAAACCTGTATTTATAAAAGCAATGCCAACAGAAGAGGAGGCGAAGAAAATCCTCAATGAAATCCTAAAAATGATGGCTGAAAGTACACTTAAAACATCAGACCTTGAGGAATTAAAAGCAGCTCAAGATAAAATAAAAGAATTACAAGATAAAATGTATGATCCAGAATTAATTGAAACCTATCAGAGTTCAGTTAACGGATATTTCAATAAGATATTTGGCGATACTGCTATATGCTTCAAAGATCAAAAAGATAGGGTGATATGGACTGAGAATAAACTCGGCAGAGATTTTGAAATTGAGTTCATGAAAAAAAATAGCCAAGGGGATTTTGATGAAAACATTCCATCAAGCTATAGCAGTGTAGGTCACGGAACCATTAGGACAGCAATATTTACATTACTATTGATGAGAGATGTGGCGGAACGTTTTGAAAGAAGGCAGGGTCGTAAAGATTACATGGTTCTGTTTGAGGAGCCAGAGCTATTTCTCTATCCTAGAATGGTGAAAGAACTTCGTGAGCTGATTTATCAGGTGAGTACAGAAGACCTTCCATATCAAGTACTTTGCGCCTCGCATTCATCTTCTATGATAGATCTTTCAAAACCCAAATCTTCGATAATACGATTAGTCAATAACTCTTCCGGAACTAAATCATATCAAATTAATGATCAATTTTTGAAGGATGCTAAAGGGATTGCTACAAATGATGAGCTTAAACAAGAAATGTATGAGGTTTTAAGGTTCAACCCTTATATTTGTGAGTCATTCTATGCTGATGAGGTACTTTTGATTGAGGGACCGACAGAAGAAATAATATCTAGAGCTTTTTTACAAGAGGTCCCATCAAATAAAACTATATTTGTATTGAATTGCGGTACTGTTAATAACATTCCTTTTTATCAGAAAATCTTCTCAAGATTTAACATTAAGTATCATGTAATTTGTGATACGGACAAGGCAGGAATAATTAGCATAGATCAATTCGGCAATGCGGGTTTTGATTCTGGAATACAGAAAACAATTTCAGAACAGTATAGGAGTGACTGCTCTACAATGAACGGAAATATAGGATTGCTTCGAACTCATAATGTTACATTTGAACCAGCTCACCAGGATGCTAGTATTCCTGACTTTTTGCGATTTGTGGATAGTGGTGATAGAAGCAAACCATTTAATGCTAACTTGTACTGGAAGGATGTTTTAAAGCCAAACATCTTACATCAAGATATAAATAAAGTACCTATTATCAAGTATTTAAATGAGATAATGGCGCATTAAATTAGTAGGCCGAGCATTCTATGCTCGGCCTGTTTTATTTGTATATGGCTGAACCCCACCAATCCATTAGTTCTCTCCGTGCTTCAAGGTATGTAGATCTATTATATGCTCGACGAACTTCATTTTTATCACTATGGGCTAATGCCGCTTCAATAACATCAGGATTAAATCCTTCCTCATTCATCGCTGTACTTGCGATAGAACGAAGACCATGTGCAACTAGACGGCCTCCATAGCCAATACGCTTTATAGCCGCATTAGCCGTCTGGCTATTCATGGGTTGCTTTGGATCATTCCTGCTTGGAAACACATACTCGCGATGCGCACTGATAGGCGTCATAATCTCTAGAATCTCTAACGCCTGAGGAGATAAAGGTACAATGTGTTCACGCTTCGCTTTCATCCGTTCTGCTGGGATTTTCCAAAGCTTTGCATCGATATCAATCTCTGCCCATCGAGCACCAGAAGCTTCTGAAGGGCGAACAAGGGTGAGGAGCTGCAATTCGATTAGGCAGCGAGTTGGAACAGACAGATTTGACATGCCTATTGAACGCATCAGCTTGGGCAATTCTTCTGGTCGAAGCGTAAGCATATTTTGCTTCTTGGGTCTCTCAAAAGCCATTCCAACCCCTGACGCTGGGTTGGCATCAAGCAAGCCGGTATTTACCGCATAAATCATAATCTCATTGATACGCTGTACAAGACGACGAACTGTTTCCAGTGCTCCACGCGCTTTGATAGGCTCAAGCGCTTCAATAATAGTTCTGGCTTTGATCTCTTGAACTGGTATCTCGCCAATAGCAGGGAACACGTCTTTATCTAATGAGCGCCAAATGTCTTTTGCATAATCCGGTGTTACGCTTTTGCTCTTTAGCTGGAACCAATTGGCGGCAACTGTAGAGAAAACGCTGTCCAGCTTTATTTGGCGCTGTTCTGAGACTATTTCTTGTTGCTGCTGAGGATCTATGTCCTGTGCTAAGAGAGACAAATGCTGATCGCGTATCAGACGGGCTGCTGCAAGCGTAAGGGCAGGATATGCGCCAAGGCTGAGATTTGTACGGCTGGTGCTGTTTGGTCGCTGGTAGCGAAAACGCCAGAGTTTTTTACCAGAGGTTTTGACGAGTAAGAACAAGCCGTCCCCATCATGGAGGGTAAAGTCTTTTTCGCGAGGTTTAGCTTTAAGAATTTCGTTGTTAGTTAGGGGGCGTGTGATCCGCGCCATATCTGGATCCCTTCCATAATTGGTACACGTTTATTGGACCACAGTATAGCGTGTACCTAAACGTGTACCAATTTTTACTGGATTCAGGCGGATCGACTCGGACGAGTACAGACACAAAAAAACCCGCAGGGCTTGCGCCGTGCGGGCTTTCAGGACTTCTACGGATGACTCTGGAATCATCTTCGAAGGATTTTGGTGGAGCTGGGGGGATTTGAACCCCCGTCCGAAATTACTACATCCTCGGTACTACATGCTTAGTCAGTCTTTACATTCGCACGCCAGCTGCGGACAGACACGCCACTAACGAACTAGCCTGATTAGTTTTAGCACTTCAGCCCCAGGCAGGACATCCGCGCGATCTCTTTTGGGTTTGACCTCTCTTTATCCCCGTCTTAAGAGCGGAAGCTAGGGAGAGAGGGCTCTTAGCAGGGTATTAAGCTGCTAAAGCGTAGTTTTCGTCGTTTGCGACTATTTTTTTGCGGCTTTTTACGAGGCAAACCGCCCCTCGGCATGCACCTTGGGTTTCGCAAATCCCGTCGAATCCAGAATCAGCCCCAATGTGTTGAACTCAGTATACCAGAACTGCCAACGGAGATGCCAGTCCGGAACGTCAAGTTCTTAAATCACTGTGATTTGTATAAAGTTTACGCGGGGTTAACGCCCTGCATGTTTCATGATTCGTGCTTTATCGACCTGCCATTCGCGATCTTTCAGATCTGAACGTTTGTCATGCTGTTTCTTACCTTTCGCAACGCCAATTTTGACTTTGCACCAGGCGTTCTTCCAGTACAGCGAGAGCGCAACGACGGTGTAACCTTCACGGTTGATACGCCCGAAAAGGGATTCCAGCTCGCGCTGATTCAGCAGCAGTTTACGGGTGCGAATCGGATCGCAAACGTAGTGGGAAGAGGCGACAGCCAGCGGCGTGAAGTTCGCGCCGAACAGGAAGGCTTCGCCATCAATCAGGATCACATAGCTGTCGCTGATATTGGCTTTCCCCGCACGCAGGGATTTAACTTCCCAGCCCTGTAAGGAGAGACCAGCTTCGAATTCTTCTTCAATGAAATATTCATGGCGGGCACGCTTGTTGAGCGCAATGGTGGCCGAGCCAGGTTTATGTACTTTTTTCTTCGTCATAAGTGTCGTAAAACCATAGGTCATCTGATTTCAAAAAGTAACCTCATTGCGACTGCGTCCTGTGAGGTCTAACGCGCTATCTTAGCACGAGATGAGGGCTGCCGTTTTTTTAACAAGGGATAAATGTTATTATTTGTTGGTTGTGTGACCATGGAAAAAGCTATGCCTCAGATTAGCCGTACTGCGCTTGTTCCGTTCAGCGTGGAGCAAATGTACCAATTAGTGAACGACGTTAAGTCCTATCCACAGTTTATTCCGGGATGTACCGGAAGCCGAGTGCTGGAGGCCGGTCCGACTCAGATGACGGCGGCAGTAGACGTCTCGAAAGCGGGGATCAGTAAAACGTTTACCACCCGTAACACGTTGACGGACAACCAGAGCATTTTGATGCATCTGGTCGATGGCCCTTTCAAAAAACTGATGGGTGGCTGGAAATTTACGCCACTGAGTGCTGACGCGTGTCGCATCGAATTCCATTTGGACTTTGAATTTACCAATAAGCTGATTGAACTGGCGTTTGGCCGGATTTTCAAGGAGCTGGCTGCGAATATGGTTCAGGCGTTTACTGTCCGCGCGAAAGAGGTTTACAGTGTCGCGTAAGATCGCTGTCGAAGTCGCTTACGCATTACCTGAAAAGCAGTATCTGCAGCAGGTAAAATTGGACGAGGGCGCAACCGTTGAGGAAGCGATCCGAGCATCGGGTTTGCTAGAGCTTCGTCGCGACATTGACCTGGCTAAGAATAAAGTCGGTATTTACAGCCGACCCGTTAAGCTCGGCGATGTGGTGAATGATGGGGATCGCGTTGAGATTTATCGTCCGCTGATTGCTGATCCAAAAGAGCTGCGTCGTCAGCGTGCGGAGAAGGCAGGAAAGTAGAATCTCTTTTGCTAACCTCAGCAGAGATAATAAAAAAGGTGCTCAATGAGCACCTTTTTGCATTTTCGATTCTGAAAACTTACTCTTTGGTGAGAGCAGGTTTGTTATCAATGTTCGTTAACACACCGCTGCTGTTGAAGGTCAGCGTGAGCGTCTGCTGCGTTACGCCTTCATGACCAGGCTGCTGGCGGAAAACGTAGAACCAGGTATTGGTGCCGAATGGATCGGACATCATCGGGGTTCCCAATGCATAAGCGACCTGCTGTTGTGTCATACCGACACGAACTTTAGACACATCGTTAGGTGTGAGGTAGTTCCCCTGGTTGATGTCAGGACGGTAAACCACTCGCTCCAGAGTGGAACAACCTGCGGTCAACATCAGAAGAACCGCTGCGACAGCGGTCAGCGTTTTACAGCGCATAGTGATTTGATTCCTTTTCGGGCCCGAGCAATACGCGGCTCATATGTTATATGCCGATGATAATAGACCTTGCCCCACTTTGAAACCGGTCTGACGGCGTTTTTGTTGTTCTGTATGACCCTGAGATCCCGAAAAAGTTTATGCAGCCAGCAGTTCTTTGGCGTTTGCGAGCGTATTTCGTGTGACTTCGCTACCGCCCAGCAGTCGTGCCAGCTCCTGCAGACGCGCACGTTTATCAAGCGGCTGCATATGGGTTTCTGTCATTTCACCATCCGTTTCTTTACTCACAAAGAAATGATGATGTCCGCAACCCGCCACCTGCGGAAGGTGAGTGACGCACATCACTTGGGTGGATTCACCCAACTGGCGTAGCAATTTACCCACAACAGCAGCGGTTGGACCGCTGATCCCGACATCCACTTCATCGAAAATGAGTGCAGGCGTTTCCATTTTACGTGCAGTAATCACCTGGATGGCCAGAGCGATACGGGAAAGCTCACCGCCTGATGCGACTTTCGAGATCGCCTGTAAAGGCTGCCCTGGGTTTGTCGTTACGCGGAACTCAACGCGATCTGCACCTTCGGCGGTGAGATGCTGTTCTTCAAATTTAACGTCGATCGCAAAAACACCGTGTGGCATCGATAATACGTGCATGCTGTCGGTAATATGCTGACTCAATTCCTGTGCGTACTGCTGGCGTACCTCATGAAGTTGCTTCGCTGTGGCCAGCGCCTGCTGATGGTGAATATTCGCTGCCAGCGAAAGGGTTTCCAGAGAGTCGGCTTGATCGTCAAGCTGCTGTTGCTCATCCAGTAAAGACTGATGGTAATTGGGTAAATCTTGCGGGGTGACGTGGTGTTTACGTGCCAGAGAAATCTGTTTTGAAATGCGTTGTTCAAGTTCAAACAAACGATTCGGATCGAGATCCAGACGCTCACAATAATGGCGCAGCTCTACACTGGCTTCAGAAATCTGAATCGCCGCTTCTTCAAGCATTTCCATTACGCTTGAGAGTTTACTGTCCAGTCCCACTAACTCAGTCACCTGTTGACGAACGCTATACAGCTGGCTTTGCAGGTTGACGTCTTCACCATCGGCCAGCAGATTTAAGGCTTGCTGGCTGGTTGAAATCAGGTGGCCGCTGTTCGCCAGCCGTTTGTACTCTTCGTCGATTTGTTCGAATTCGCCCAACTGCGGCTGAAATTCATTGAATTCTTTGAGCTGATACTCCAGCAGTTCGGCACGCGCTAAACGTTCCTGGCTTTGCTGTTGGTGCTGGGCCAGCTCGCGGCAGCTTTGGTGCCACTGACGATAGTGCTCAGCCATCAGTTGAGTGAGCGCATACTCACCTGCATAGCCGTCGAGAAGGGACTTTTGCTGTTCAGGCTTAATCAATTGCTGATGGGCGTGTTGACCGTGGATTTGGATCAGCAACTGGCCCAGTTCCCGAAGTTGGGAAAGCGGAACCGCAGTACCGTTGATAAAGCCGCGAGAACGACCATCGTTACTGATTACGCGGCGAAGTAAACACTCACGTCCATCTTCAAGCTGGTTCGCTTCAAGCCAGCGCAGGGCGGCAGGCGTGTCTTTAAGGGAGAAACGCGCGCAGAGATCAGCGCGGTTTGCGCCTGAGCGGACGATATCGCCTTCGGCACGACCGCCAAGGCACAAGCCGAGCGCATCAATGGCAATAGATTTACCCGCACCGGTTTCACCGGTAATGGCCGTCATTCCGCTCAGGAAGTCGATCTCGAGTTCACGAACAATGGCGAAGTTGCTGATGGTCAGTTGTGCCAGCATAATTGTTTTCCTGTATGAAAAACCATAACTGTATTTCTATACAGTATAAACTGGTTTTTTATACAGTAAAGTACTGGATGCAAAAATTAGAACAATTTTTTCGACCAGCCGAGTTTTGAGCTTAATGTATTGAAATAGCTGTAGTCTTTTGGGTGGATCAGATTCAAATGATAGTCGCAACGACGGATTAACACGTCTTCACCTTCCTGGATAGGCAGGGCAATCTGGCTGTCGCAGCTAATTTCGAGATCGTTACGGCGATGTGAAAAGCGCAGTCGAATAGTGCTGCTGCTGTTAATCACCAGTGGGCGAGCAGAGAGAGTGTGCGGGAACATGGGGACTAACGTGATCGCGTCCAGCGACGGAGTCAGAATCGGTCCGCCCGCAGAAAGGGAATACGCCGTTGAGCCTGTAGGGGTCGAAATAATTAGCCCATCAGAACGCTGCGAAAAGGCGAAAACTTCGTCGATATAGACTTCGAATTCAATCATGTGTGCGACTTTGCCAGGGTGCAGCACAACTTCATTAATCGCCGTGCTGATGCGCTTCTGGCAGTCTTGCTGGCAGACCTGCGCTTCCAGCAGAAAGCGTTTTTCGCTGATATAATGACCATCAAGTACATCAGCAAGCTGTTGATGGGCATTGTCAGGGTCGAGATCGGTCAGAAAACCCAGGTTGCCGCGATTGATACCAATAACCTTAATATCGTAGCGGGCCAGCGTTCGGGCGGCGCCCAGCATGTTGCCGTCACCGCCGACCACGACCGCGAGATCGGCCTGCTGTCCAATTTCCGCCAGCGTGCCGGTTTTGACATTTTTGAGCTGTAATTCCTGGGCAATTTGCTGCTCAACCATCACCTCATAACCTTTCGCGCACAGCCAGCGATATAGCATTTCATGTGTCGTCAGCGCGGTTGGATGACGTGGATGCCCGACAATCCCAATACACTTGAAATGATTATTCATTTTCTGGAGGTCCTTGTGCCGAATGATGGTGACAATGTGCTTTGTTCCCTTGAATCCCGGAAACTGATCCCCATAATAAGCGAAGTTAGCGAGATGAATGCAGAAAAAACGCGGAGAAATTCATGAGTAGTAAAGAACAGAAAACGCCTGAGGGGCAAGCCCCTGAAGAAATTATCACGGAACAGCATGAAGAAGTTGAGGCTGTAGAGCCAGACGCTTCTGCTGAGCAGGTGGACCCGCGCGATGAAAAAATTGCGAATCTGGAAGCTCAGTTAACTGAAGCGCAGAATCGCGAGCGCGAAGGTGTGCTGCGTGTTAAAGCCGAAATGGAAAACCTGCGTCGCCGTACCGAACTCGACGTTGAGAAAGCGCATAAATTTGCGCTGGAGAAATTCGTCAATGAGCTGTTGCCGGTGATTGATAGCCTGGATCGCGCTCTGGAAGTGGCAGACAAAGCGAATCCGGATATGACGGCGATGGTTGAAGGTCTTGAGCTGACGCTGAAATCTATGCTGGATGTGGTGCGTAAGTTCGGCGTTGAAGTGGTTGCAGAGACTAACGTTGCGCTGGACCCGAACGTTCACCAGGCCATTGCGATGGTTGAGTCAGAAGACGTTGCTGCCGGTAACGTGCTGGCTGTGATGCAGAAAGGCTATACGCTGAATGGTCGCACAATTCGTGCTGCCATGGTCACTGTCGCGAAAGCGAAGGGCTAATCCGTTTCCCCTCTCCCGACGGAGAGGGGATTTCTCATTCTGCGACGCTGTCCCGCAGCGGTTTGACCGGAATGACTTTCACCTGCTTAATCATATTTTCCTGCACATCCAGAATATCAATATCGTACTGGCTGATACGCACGCGCGTTCCAGCAGCCGGGATCTCTTCCAGCACTTCCAGAATCATACCGTTAATCGTGCGCGCGTCCTCTTCCGGCAGGTGCCAGTTAAACGCTTTATTCAGCTCACGAACGTTGGTGCTGCCATCAATCAGCACCGAACCGTCGTTTTGCGGCGTGACTTCTTCTGCCAGTGACGGCGACATGGACGTTGTAAAATCGCCAACGATCTCTTCCAGAATGTCTTCCACGGTAACCAGCCCCTGAATATCGCCATATTCATTCACAACCAGGCCCGCTTTCTTTTTATTTCGCTGGAATTTGACCAGTTGAGTACTGAGCGGCGTGCCTTCCGGTATGACATAAATCTCATCAGCCGCACGCAGCATCACCTCTTTGGTGAACTCTTTCTTTTCTTGCATCAGTCGCCATGCTTCACGCACGCGCAGCATGCTGATGGCGTCATCCAGCGAATCTCGATAAAGAACGATGCGTCCGTGAGGAGAGTGCGTGAGTTGGCGGACAATCGCTTTCCAGTCATCGTTGATGTCGATACCGACAATTTCATTGCGCGGGACCATGATGTCGTCGACGCTGATCTTTTCCAGATCCAGTACCGAGAGCAGCATGTCCTGGTGACGGCGGGAAATTTGCGAGCGTGATTCATTCACAAGCGTGCGCAGTTCGTCTTTGCTGAGTGCGCTGCTGATGGTGACATCCGCTTTAATGCCCATTAAGCGCATCAGCAGACGCGTCACTTTGTTGAGCAACCAGACCAGCGGCATCATCAGGATCAGCAACGGTCCCAACAGAAAGCTGCTTGGATAGGCCACCTTTTCGGGATAGAGCGCGGCGATGGTTTTTGGCAGTACTTCGGCGAAAACCAGCACCACGAATGTCAGTACGCCGGTGGCAATTGCCACACCAGCGTTGCCGTAAAGACGCATCCCGACGATGGTGCCCAGCGCAGAAGCCAGAATGTTGACCAGGTTATTACCGATCAAGACCAAGCTAATCAGGCGGTCAGGCTTGCGTAGCAGCTTTTCAACGCGGCGGGCGGCACGGTTGCCTTGCTTCGCACGATGACGTAACCGGTAGCGGTTTAGCGTCATCATGCCGGTTTCCGAGCCAGAGAAGTAGGCGGAGATGACCACCATGACGATCAGCGTAACGATCAGCGTGGTGGTTGAGATGTGTTCCAGGGGGAACTCCTTTGTTGCTTAGCTGACGAACTGCTGTATGACGCGGCTACCGAAATAAGCCAGGGTCAAAATGCCAGCGCCTGCGACGTTAAACCAGACGACGCGACGACCGCGCCAGCCCTTGTGATAATGGCCCCATAACAGGACAACATAAACAAACCACGCGATGATAGAGAGCACGGCTTTATCGATATTCTCAACGCTGAATAAATTCTGCATATAAAACAAACCGGTGCACAGTGTCAGCGTTAGCAGCACCACGCCAATCTGGGTGATGTGAAACATCTTGCGCTCTATCACCATCAGCGGTGGCATTTCCTGGTTGAATACCAGCTTTTTGTTTTTTAGCTGGTAGTCAATCCACGCCAATTGCATTGCATACAATGCGGCAATAATCAGCGTCGCGTAGGAGAATAGTGACAGCCCGATGTGCACCATCATGCCGGGTGTGGTTTCCAGATGCGTGATGAACTCGTTTGGCACGAAAGTCGCGAAAGCCAGATTGATGAGCGCGAAGGCATAGACAATCGGCAGTAACAGCCACCCGCGATTTTTAGAGGCGACAATGGTCATCACCGTACAAATCATCAGGCTCACCAGCGAACCTACGTTCAGCACGCTCAAATTTTGGACGCTGCCGTCGCCTGGAATAATACGCGATTCCAGGGCAAACGCATGGCTTACCAGTGCGATCACCGCCGACAAAATAGCCATCCGTCGCCAGCCGCTGTTTTTTTGCAACAGGCCAGGAATGATCAGCGCAAGGCTGAAAGAGTAGGCAACAAGGGCGATCAGTGCGAAAACAGGCATATAGGCGTCGACAGTTGTCTGAATAAGAAAGATAAGCAGTATAACGTTACGTGACGCGTGCTCCAACCGTTGCATAACAACAAAGACGCCTTCATGTTATACTCCGGCAAAATTCTGTGTATGTGTCGCTGTGGCGACCCAACGTTTCTACATCAGGCGAGAGACAATGTTTGATAATTTAACCGATCGTTTGTCGCGCTCGCTGCGCAACATCAGCGGCCGTGGACGACTTACCGAAGACAATGTTAAAGAGACGCTGCGCGAAGTGCGTATGGCGTTACTCGAAGCCGACGTGGCGCTGCCGGTCGTGCGTGAATTCATCAACCGTGTGAAAGAAAAAGCGGTTGGTCATGAAGTGAATAAGAGCCTGACCCCGGGTCAGGAGTTCGTCAAAATTGTGCGCAACGAGCTGGTTGCGGCGATGGGCGAAGAAAATCAGGTTCTGAACCTGGCCGCGCAACCGCCAGCTGTGGTGCTGATGGCCGGTTTGCAGGGTGCGGGTAAAACCACCAGCGTCGGTAAACTGGGTAAATTCCTGCGCGAAAAGCACAAAAAGAAAGTGCTGGTTGTTTCTGCCGACGTTTATCGCCCTGCGGCGATCAAACAGCTAGAAACGCTGGCGCAGCAGGTTGAGGTCGATTTCTTCCCGTCCGATGTGGCGCAAAAACCGGTTGATATCGTTAATGCCGCGTTGAAAGAAGCCAAGCTGAAGTTTTACGACGTGCTGCTGGTGGATACTGCCGGTCGTTTGCACGTTGATGAAGCGATGATGGATGAAATCAAACAGGTTCATGCCGCGATCAATCCGGTAGAAACCTTGTTTGTTGTCGACGCTATGACGGGTCAGGATGCGGCAAATACCGCAAAAGCGTTTAACGAAGCGCTGCCGCTGACCGGCGTTGTCCTGACCAAAGTGGACGGCGACGCCCGCGGCGGTGCTGCGCTCTCAATTCGTCATATCACCGGTAAGCCGATTAAGTTCCTCGGCGTGGGTGAGAAGACCGAAGCGCTGGAACCTTTCCACCCGGACCGTATTGCGTCACGTATTCTCGGTATGGGCGACGTGCTGTCGCTTATCGAAGATATCGAGAGCAAGGTTGACCGCGCGCAGGCTGAGAAACTCGCGAGCAAGCTGAAAAAAGGTGACGGTTTTGATTTGACCGACTTCCTGGAACAGCTGCGTCAGATGAAAAATATGGGCGGCATGGCGAGCCTGATGGGCAAGCTGCCGGGCATGGGTCAGATTCCTGACAACGTGAAAGCGCAGATGGATGACAAAGTGCTGGTGCGTATGGAAGCGATCATTAACTCGATGACGCTGAAAGAGCGCGCAAAACCAGAAATCATCAAAGGCTCACGCAAACGTCGTATCGCTGCCGGTTGCGGTATGCAGGTGCAGGACGTTAACCGTCTTCTGAAACAGTTCGACGACATGCAGCGCATGATGAAGAAAATGAAGAAGGGCGGTATGGCGAAAATGATGCGTGGGATGAAAGGGATGATGCCTCCAGGTTTTCCAGGGCGTTAAGTGCTTTAGAGATTGCTTTTTGCCCAAAAATGAGTAAAATTTTCGGGCTTTTAATATGACACTGGGCTCCGTTCCTCGATGGGGCCCAGTGTTTTATTCACACAAGAGGATGTTATGGTAACTATTCGTTTAGCACGTCACGGCGCGAAAAAGCGTCCGTTCTACCAGGTTGTTGTTACTGACAGCCGTAATGCACGCAACGGTCGCTTCATCGAGCGCGTTGGTTTCTTCAACCCGCTGGCTAGCGGTGCAGAAGAAGAAACTCGTCTGGATCTGGCTCGTGTCGCTCACTGGGTTGGCCTGGGCGCGACTGTTTCCGACCGCGTTGCTGCGCTGATCAAAGCAGCAAACAAAGCAGCTTAATCTGTCACGGTGGTCATGATGAGCAATAAAGCACCTGTTGAACCGATCGTATTGGGAAAAATGGGTTCTTGCTACGGTATTCGTGGTTGGCTCAGAGTGTTTTCCTCCACTGAAGACGCTGAAAGCATTTTTGATTACCAGCCCTGGTTTATCCAGAAAGGCGGTAAGTGGGAAGAGGTCGAGCTGGAAAGCTGGCGTCGCCACAATCAGGATATCGTGATCAAGCTGAAAGGCGTTGAAGATCGCGATGCTGCGAATCTCCTGACGAATTGCGAAATTGTCGTTGATTCATCGCAGTTGCCAAAGCTTGACGATGGCTACTACTGGAAAGACCTTATGGGTTGCCAGGTAGTAACCACGGAAGGATACGAGCTCGGTAAAGTCATTGATATGATGGAAACGGGCTCAAATGACGTTCTCGTCATTAAGGCAAACCTGAAAGATGCATTTGGCATCAAGGAGCGGTTGGTTCCGTTCCTCGATGGACAGGTTATCAAGAAAGTCGATCTCACTACTCGTACGATTGAAGTAGATTGGGATCCTGGTTTTTAAATTCTCCGGATAAACGGTAAAAGACGGCGCTATGTGGATTGGCATTATCAGCCTGTTTCCTGAAATGTTCCGCGCGATTACTGATTACGGGGTAACTGGCCGGGCAGTAAAAAAAGGCCTGCTGAACATCCAGAGCTGGAGTCCTCGTGACTTCGCGCATGACCGGCACCGTACCGTGGACGAACGTCCTTACGGCGGCGGACCGGGGATGTTAATGATGGTGCAACCCTTACGGGACGCGATTCATACAGCAAAAGCCGCGGCAGGTGAAGGCGCAAAGGTGATTTATCTGTCACCTCAGGGACGCAAGCTTGATCAAGCGGGCGTGAGCGAACTGGCGACGAATCAGAAACTGATTCTGGTCTGTGGTCGCTATGAGGGCATAGATGAGCGCGTAATTCAGACCGAGATTGATGAAGAATGGTCTATCGGCGATTACGTTCTCAGCGGTGGTGAGCTACCGGCAATGACGCTGATTGACTCTGTAGCCCGGTTTATTCCGGGTGTACTGGGGCATGAAGCATCGGCAACAGAAGATTCTTTTGCCGACGGGTTGCTGGACTGTCCACACTATACTCGTCCTGAAGTGTTAGAAGGGATGGAGGTACCGGCGGTATTACTGTCAGGTAACCATGCCGAGATACGTCGCTGGCGTTTGAAGCAGTCGCTGGGCCGCACCTGGCTTAGAAGACCTGAACTTCTGGAAAACCTGGCTCTGACTGAAGAGCAAGCAAAGTTGCTGGCCGAGTTCAAAAAAGAACACGCGCACCAGCAGCATAAACATGATGGGATGGCGTAAGCCCCCAAATATCAGTTTACCCAGGATAAGAGATTAAATTATGAGCAACATTATTAAGCAAATTGAACAAGAGCAGATGAAGCAGGACGTACCTTCATTCCGTCCGGGTGATTCCGTGGAAGTGAAAGTATGGGTTGTTGAAGGTACCAAAAAACGTCTGCAGGCATTCGAGGGCGTGGTTATCGCTATTCGTAACCGCGGTCTGCACTCTGCATTCACTGTTCGTAAAATTTCTAACGGCGAAGGTGTTGAGCGTGTCTTCCAGACTCACTCTCCAGTAATTGACAGCATTTCTGTTAAACGCCGTGGTGCTGTACGTAAAGCTAAACTGTACTACCTGCGTGAGCGTACTGGTAAGTCTGCTCGTATCAAAGAGCGTCTTGGCTAAGATTCGCTTAAGCGACATCCTGATAAAAGGGCTGGCCGAAAGGTCGGCCCTTTTTTATGTAAATGACCTCACGATGTTAACCATCCTTTCATAAATCATTTACAATGCCCCCTCTTCCTGGAGGGCAATTGGATAACGCACTGCATCATTCAGCCTTGAAACGCGCAGCGGCCTGGACCGCGCTGTTTGCGATCCTGCTGATTGTGGTCGCTCCTCTTATCTCCATCTCGCTGCAAAAAGATCCCATGAGCACCATGCCTGGCATGCATCACGATATGAGTGCTATGCCGATGGACGATCATCATGGTGATACCCCGCACTCAGTGCCAGTCGATCATGCGGAGGCGTGTGGGTATTGTGTGCTGATGGCGCACGTTCCGGGCATGATTTTAGCCCTAGTGGTGGTGCTGAGTGCCGTTCTGCAAAGACTTAGTATAAAGCCACCACGCCCGGTGGTGAGTCACTGGCACTACTTCCCCTGGTTGTATCCTGATACGCGCGCGCCGCCGCCGTGTACTGCTTTTTCCCGTTAAAAATAAAACGCACACCTGATTGGGCGTGCCGATAACTTTTTACCTGCACAAAGGAAAAGTATGACCACCTGTACTCCGCACGCAGCATGGGGAAACCTGCTGCGTCGCCTGCATTTTTACATTGGGCTATTTGTCGGCCCGTTTATCTTCTTTGCCGCGCTTACCGGAACCTTGTACGTCGCCACGCCGCAGCTTGAGAGCTATATGTACAAGCATGCGCTTTACGGAGAAACATCTGGTGAACCGCAGTCTTTGGCTGAGCAAATTGCAGTGGCCGAGAAAGCGGTAGGTAACGACTTACGTCTTCATGCCGTGCGCCCAGGTTTGGTCAGGGGTGAAACCACTCGCGTGATGTTTACCGATCCGCAGCTTGGGTCGTCAGAGCATCGGGCTATTTTTGTCGATCCCGTGAGTCTTGCGGTCCTAGGCGATATGACGGTATACGGAACCAGTGGGATCCTGCCGCTACGCCAGACTATCGACTATCTGCACAGCTCACTGATGCTGGGTGATGTTGGCCGTTTATACAGCGAGCTGGCAGCGTCATGGATGTGGGTTGCCGCGCTGGGGGGCATTGCACTGTGGTTTTACACTCGCCCAAAACGGCGCATCAATAATCGATTCCAGAACCGCCGTCGCGTGCATGTGACGTTAGGTTGGGTGCTGTTGGGTGGCATGCTTCTGTTTTCCGCCACCGGGCTGACCTGGTCTCAATGGGCGGGAGGAAACGTTGATAAATTGCGCTCTGAAATGGATTGGTTAACGCCTCAGGTCAATACCAAACTGCAGGGACCGGCGGAAGAGGTCGATCCTCATGCCGAACATCACGGGCATCACAGTGCGATGATGATGCCTGAGATGGCAATGGATCTGACGCTTTTCGACAACGTTCTGCATGCCGCAAGATCAGCGGGCATTGATGCCAGCAAGCTTGAGATCCGGCCGGCAAAAATGGCCGATCGGGCGTGGACCGTGACGGAAATCGATCGTGGCTGGCCGACGCAGGTGGATGCGGTTGCTATTGATCCGCATTCCATGCAGATCCTGGATCGCACCCGTTTTGCGGATTTCCCGCTCATGGCAAAGCTGACCCGCTGGGGTGTTGATTTCCACATGGGGATTCTCTTTGGGCTGGTAAATCAGCTGGCGCTGATCGCTTTCGGTATCGCTCTGTGCGTGTTGATTGCCTGGGGATATCGAATGTGGTGGATGCGACGCCCAACGCAGTCGGCAAGCAACCCCGTATTGACCCTTTGTCAGTGCTGGATGGCGTTGCCAGTGAGCGGACGGATTGTCTCGCTCATGATCAGTATTGCGTTGGGGCTGGCAATGCCAGTGATGGGATGCAGTCTGCTGCTCTTTGTGGTCATTGACTGGTTGCGCTGGCGCGCGAAGTCGACGTTATCATTGGCTGAATCAGCAAAGTAATCGGTTAAGGCGTGCTGATCACCACCGCAACACGGCGGTTTTCAGCGCGTCCTTGTGACGTGCTATTGCTGGCGACCGGATATTTTTTGCCTAATCCCTGCGTAGTGAGATTGCTGCGCGGGATATTTGCCCCTTTAGCCCAGGCATCAGCCACCACGTTTGCCCGCTTTAACGACAAGGATTGGTTGTAACTCTCTTCACCGTAGTTGTCGGTATGTCCGTCCATCCGGGCGTGCGTCAAGCCCGTTCCCGCCAGGAGTGAGGCCATCGACTGAATTTGTTGCTCGCTTTCGGCTCTGAGTTGCGACTCATTTTTGCCGAACAAAATTTTGTCAGAGAGACCGAGTGACCAGTCACCGTTCATTTCATTGAAGCCGTAAGACTTCATCGCAGCGACTTGTTCTGGCGTAAATTTTCCCTGAGGGGGGGCATGACAGCCCGCCAGAATAGTTGATGCTAATAAAACCGGAGCGAGATATCGCCTGAACATAACGTATTCCTTTTTAAGATATTATTTTTGTGCGCTGGTTTTTCACCAGATACATATTACGGTCGGCTTGCTCCAGTAATGCCTCTACTGAGGTATTTTCCCACGTAAGAGCAAAGCCAATGCTGAGTGACATGTTTGCAGTGTGCCCGTTATGAAGATCGTACGGGCGGAGGAATTGCTGCGAAAGGGCAGCACAAAGTTGTTGGACGTCTGTTGCCGAATGGACGCCGTACAGAATCATGGCAAATTCGTCTCCACCCAGGCGATACGATTGATGGCGTTTCGCACCAAACTCGACCATGCGGTTCGCCACTTCAATCAACACACAATCTCCGGCCGCATGGCCCCATGTGTCGTTAATGAGCTTAAAGTCATCCCCATCAAGGAACAGCAGAGCGGAGTTGGTTTGCGCAGAAGCGTCTTTCATCAGCGCCGCAATGCTGTTGCGGAAGGCGGCACGATTTGCGAGACCGGTCAGGGGGTCATGCATCGCGGTTCGCATCAACTGCGCATTCCTCGCCTGTAGCTTAAGCTGCCACTCTTCCATTTCATCGAGCAGACTATTAAAGTCCTGGCCGAAGCGATGAAATTCTTCAATTCGCTCTTCTTCCACTCGACGCGAAAAGTTGCGATTCGATTTAACGTCATGCACAACATCAGTGATGTTTTGTAGTGCGTTCACTATTCCGTTGTGCAGAGACTGCGTGATGGAAAGGGCGACAAACGCAGCGATAAGAATACACCCCGTCAGGACGGCGAAAGACATCCAGATAAAGTGGCTGATCAGGCTGTCGCGCGCAGTAATACGCACTTCGCCAATAGCATGACCGTTATGTAAGACGTGTTGAATCGCGGGTGTGGGGAACAGCCAGCGGCTGACCAGAGTCCCCAGCGCATCGGGATTATCGTCGGGATTCCACGACCAGTGCGCAAAACGTTTACCCTGTCCGTCGAGTACTTCGGCTACGGCAAACTGCCCCTGTTTGCCCAACATGGCAAGCGTTTCAGTGGCAGCTGTCGCGTCGTTGAACACCAGCGAAGCCTCAAGACTCCGGCTCATTGTGGCGCTGGTTAATTCGAGATTTTTTTGCGCATATTGTTTTAGCGTGACGACTGAGGCAATAGATAATAATAGCCATATCAGGGTCATAGTGATAACGACGCTAATCATACTGATGCGTCTTAACGTTCTTTTAAATGTCGGTCGTGACGTTGAAGTGAATTCCTTATTCATGCTTCTTATTCCGGGCAAGCATTAACACTTCTGGATTGACCCTGACACCACTACGGGATAGTGCATCCAGATTTATAGAAAATCGTACTGTGTCTTCATTAATTATCAGGCAAAATGCGCTGCCAATAACACATTCAGGATTTTGTTCGGCGATTAATAGGAGCGCTCTTCCCTGATAACGGTTTATTAATTCAAGCTGGCTTGCGGGTGATTCGTTACCAAAATAAATAGCATCGCAAGTGGCATTAAGTGCTTCAGATTCACTATGAACAATCAGCGGGGTATAGGGTAAGGTTACGGACCTACTTTCACTGAGCGCCTGCGTATAGTGTGAAGAGGCAAAAATACAGAGCTTGGGCTGGCCGGAAAGCGAGGGCCAGCGGGTATAACTGACTATTCCAGAGACGATCGCGCGAACTGACTTATCCGTCGGCGTTTGCGCTGCGGCGAGAGTTTTCCCTCCGACCGTCAGAAGTATTAGCGCCAGTGTCAGTTGGCATAAAGAGATCGCAAAATAATGTCTCACCTGAAACCGCCGCACCGCTCTGAAATATATATCTCTCAATATTATCCGCAGACTATCATTTTTTACGTGAGTCGTCATTATGTGAAATTGTTGTTCACGGGACTTAAGTAAAATCTAAAGCAGAATTTGAATGCAGTCGCTATGCAATAAGGTCAATTAAGTCTGGAGGCTCGCAAACCTTCATCCATTCCTTTTTGCCAGGATTTACGCAATAAATCCGCATTTTCTGCTGTATCGCAACTGGCGGGGAATATTTTCCCCGAGAGACCCCACGCATAGACAAAGTCTTCAGTACATATTCTTTTCTGACCATCTGCATAACCACGCAGATATTCACTACGATTCACATCGGGATCGTTAAAGTTATCGGCGAGCGTTTCATTGCTTTTTACCGACGCACCATTCATGGCATCTTCTTTGCCGGCAGTAAACCAGCTGGTACCGGTCCAGTCTGGCTGGAAGGTGTAGGGATTGATTTGACAGCCTGTCAAAAGCAGTGCCAGCAGAGCGAAAACCAGTGGGCGCATAGGATTCTCCTTTTTGTTCAGCATAGCCTGGCGTTGAGAAGTTTGGCTGTAATTTTATGTTTACGATAATGGCGGGTTTATTTTGCTATAAAACGCGATGTGTAAATTAAAATTTACGGAATTTGGATTGAAATCTTTACTGCGTATGGTATTGTGAGCTCACCTCATCGAGGAAAACACTATCGCAAACGAGCATTACAGGATCGCCATCATGCAAAAAGACGCGCTGAACAACGTACATATTACCGACGAACAAGTTTTGATCACTCCGGATCAGTTAAAGCTGGAATTCCCACTGAGTTCTGAGCAAGAAGCGCAAATCGAGCAGTCGCGCCAGACCATCTCTGACATCATTGCCGGTCGCGATCCGCGCCTGCTGGTGGTGTGTGGTCCATGCTCGATTCACGATCCTGAAACCGCGATTGAATATGCTCGTCGATTTAAAGTGTTAGCCGAAGAGGTCAGCGATAGCCTCTACCTGGTCATGCGCGTCTATTTTGAAAAACCTCGTACCACCGTGGGCTGGAAGGGGTTGATCAACGACCCGCACATGGATGGTTCGTTTGATGTTGAATCCGGCCTGAAGATTGCGCGTCATCTGCTGGTTGAACTGGTCAGCATGGGTCTGCCACTGGCGACTGAAGCGCTCGATCCTAATAGCCCGCAATACCTCGGCGATCTGTTTAGCTGGTCTGCGATTGGTGCACGTACAACCGAATCACAAACTCACCGCGAGATGGCTTCTGGCCTGTCGATGCCGGTCGGTTTTAAAAATGGCACCGATGGCAGTCTGGCAACCGCCATCAACGCCATGCGTGCCGCTGCTATGCCGCACCGTTTTGTCGGGATTAACCAGGCCGGCCAGGTTTGCCTGCTGCAAACTCAGGGTAACCCTGATGGACATGTGATTTTGCGCGGCGGTAAAGCACCGAACTACAGCCCTGCGGATGTGGCGCAGTGTGAAAAAGAGATGGAGCAGGCGGGACTGCGTCCGGCTCTGATGGTAGATTGCAGCCATGGTAATTCGAACAAAGATTACCGTCGCCAGCCTGCGGTTGCGGAATCCGTGGTCGCCCAAATTAAAGATGGTAACCGTTCTATTATTGGACTGATGATTGAGAGCAATATCCATGAAGGTAATCAGTCGTCTGAACAGCCGCGCAGTGCCATGAAACACGGTGTATCCGTTACGGACGCCTGTATCAGTTGGGAAGCGACAGACGCTTTGCTGCATGAGATCCACAAAGATTTGAACGGTCAACTGGCGACGCGTCTGGCTTAAGAGGTTTTTATGGTTGCAGAATTGACTGCACTGCGCGATCAAATTGATGAAGTCGACAAGGCGCTGCTGGATCTTCTGGCACGCCGCATGTCGCTGGTCGCTGAAGTCGGTGAAGTGAAAAGCAAATACGGTTTGCCGATTTATGTGCCGGAGCGTGAAGCATCAATGCTGGCGTCCCGACGCGATGAAGCGCAGTCCATGGGGGTTTCCCCTGATTTGATTGAAGATGTACTGCGTCGTGTGATGCGTGAATCCTACTCCAGCGAGAACGACAAAGGATTTAAAACCCTGTGTCCGTCATTGCGCCCAGTGGTCATTGTGGGCGGCGGCGGCCAGATGGGCCGTCTGTTCGAAAAAATGCTGACGCTTTCTGGCTATCAGGTGCGCATTTTTGAAAAAGAGGATTGGGCACGCGCGACAGATTTGATGGCTGATGCAGGCATGGTTATCGTCAGCGTGCCGATTCATGTCACTGAGCAGATTATTGCGAAGCTTCCACTATTACCGGATGACTGCATTCTGGTTGATCTGGCGTCGGTGAAAAATGGTCCACTCCAGGCGATGCTGACGGCGCACAAAGGCCCGGTATTGGGTTTACACCCAATGTTTGGCCCGGATAGCGGCAGTCTGGCGAAGCAGGTGGTCGTGTACTGTGATGGTCGTCAGCCCGAAGCCTATCAGTGGTTCCTGGAACAGATTCAGGTATGGGGCGCGCGTCTACATCGCATCAGTGCTGTTGAACACGATCAAAACATGGCGTTTATTCAGGCGCTGCGCCACTTTGCGACCTTTGCCTATGGTTTGCATCTGGCGGAAGAAAACGTTCAGCTTGAGCAACTGTTGGCGCTTTCGTCACCCATCTACCGTCTTGAACTGGCGATGGTGGGACGTCTGTTTGCGCAGGACCCGCAATTGTACGCGGATATTATTATGTCGTCAGAGAGTAATCTGGCGCTGATCAAACGTTATTACCAGCGTTTTGGTGAGGCTATCGCGTTACTGGAACAAGGCAACAAGCAGGCGTTTATTGACAGTTTCCGCAAGGTCGAGCACTGGTTCGGGGATCACGCGAAACGTTTCCAGAATGAAAGCCGTACCCTGTTGCGTCAGGCGAATGATAGTCGCCAGTAGCCCAGTGATGTATATACTGAAAGCCAGCTTAGCTGGCTTTTTTCATTTTGGGGATGGGTCATGGTTGAACCACACGTTCTGTTTGATTACACCGGGCATTTACCTGAATGCCCGACCTGGAGTGAGGGCGAGAATGCGCTCTATTGGGCGGATATTCTGGAAGGGGAGATTCATCGGTATCATCTCCCGTCGGCTACTCACTCTGTTCTCTCTTTCCACGAAGAAGTCGGGTGCTTTGCATTACGCGAGAAGGGCGGTTTTATCGTGGCAATGCGTAACGCTATCTGGCTTACCGACAAACACGGTTTGCTCCAACGTAAAGTCTGCGATAACCCTTCCAATCCTCAGCTAGCACGCTTTAACGATGGCAGTACCGATCATCGTGGGCGTTTTTACGCGGGCACATTTTGGGGGCCGGGCGATTATAACGGCGCCATGCTGATGCGTATTGATAACGACCTGACGCCTAAAGTTATTCAGTGTGATATACACGGGCATAACGGCCTGGCGTTTAGCCCGGACCACCAGTGGATGTTTACCTCGGATACGCCAAACAGCGTGATTTACCGTACGCCTTTAGATGAACATGGTGAGCCGGGTATGCGTGACGACTTTCGCCGGTTTGAAAAGGGGGAGGGCATGCCTGACGGTGCGGCGATGGACGTTGAAGGGTGCTACTGGAGCGCGCTGTTTGATGGCTGGCGTATTGCGCGTTTTTCACCGCAGGGTGAACAACTGGAAGAATACCGACTACCGGTGCGTTGTCCGACGATGGTTTGCTTTGGCGGTGATGACATGAAAACGCTGTTTATCACGACGACGCGAGAAAATATGAACGCTGAAGAAGTGGCTAAATATCCGCTTTCTGGTGCGATCTTCACCCTGCCAGTCAACGTGGCAGGAATGAAGAAAAGCCCGTTTGTTGAACGTTAAACCGGATCGACCGGCACCACGTTTTCGCCTGGATAACAGCCCAATACCTTCATTGAACGGGTGATTTCACCCAGTTCACGCAGGGCTTTCTGCATGGAAGCGGACTCCAGGTTGGCCTGGATATCAAGATAAAACATCTCTTCCCACGGATTACCGTTGATTGGGCGGGACTCAAGTTTGGTCATGATCAGATTGTGATTTCGCAGAACCAGCAGCGCTTCTACCAACGCACCGGCCTGCTGACCCGTTGCCATAAGCAGCGTTGTTTTGGCGGGCACCTGTTCGGATACGTTAATGGCTTTGCGCGCCAGGACCACGAAGCGGGTGATGTTTTGCGTTTGATTTGCCAGGTTTCGCTCCAGTACCTGCAAGCCGTACAGCGCACCGCCTGCTTCACTGCCCAACGCCGCAACGGTTGGCGAATTAGCCTGCGCGACTTTCGCCATCGCTGCCGAGGTGCTCTCGGTGTACTCAATTTTCCAGTTTGGGTAACGGTTCAGGAACTGACTACACTGCTGGAACGGCTGCGGGTGGCTGTACACCGTATTGACCTGGCTGAGATCGGTTGAACCCGAAACCAGAACGCAATGGTCGATAGGGATATTAAGCTCGCCAACCAGCGACAGACTGGTGTGCTGGAGCAGGTCGTAGACATCGTTAATCGCGCCGGAACTGGTGTTTTCAATCGGGACGACGGCGTAATCAGCTTGTCCGGTTTCGACCTGATTAAAGATATCGGCGAATTTTGCGCAGCCACTTTCAATGAATTCTTCGAAATGACGTGCCGCATACTGGCGCGCTGCAAGATGGGAATACGATCCTTTTGGCCCGAGGAAGGCCACGCGCGCTGAGTGCGGATTGGTTTGATTCAAATGCTGTTGGAGCAACGCCTGCTGGGTGAGAACGGAATCTTCGATGATGAGCTGAAAAAGGCGAGTGATGTAGTGAGCATCCAGATGATGAGCTTTACCAAGCTGAATCAGGCGTTCCAGCAAATCGCGCTCGCGATCGATGTCCCGCACCGGGCGGTGGGAATCCAGCTTGGCTTTACCCACTTCAACTGCAAGCGCACGGCGTTCGGCCAGCAGCGCCAGTAGTTTCTCGTCCAGCGCGCTGATTTTTACTCGCAGATCCAGTAACGGGTTTTCCGATGTCATAGCGTTGCCTATTTCGTTTATTGTTATCATAAAAAAGGCCTCCCGGTTTGGGAGGCCTTGTTGTTCGTCTTCGCATTCTTTATCACACGACGAAACGCCTCCCAATCAGGGGAAGGTAAAAAAGAATGCGAAGAAAAACGGGGTATATTTCATGAATTCATCCTGTGAGTGATAGCTCTAAAGTACCCGTACTGTTTTCGTTCTGTCAATAAAAAACGCGCCCGAAGGCGCGTTGGCGGTACACTCAATTTAAAGGATTACTCTTCTTCAACTTCTTCCGCTAAGCTTGCGTCTTTCACCGATGTCGCGGCGCGACGGGCTTCGCCTTTGTGTTGCACTTTATTGAGCTGCCGTTCCAGCTTGTTGATCAAATCGTTGATAGCCGTATACATATCTTCGTGTTTAGCGCTGGCGACCAGATGGCCGTTAGGTGTATTGATAGTTGCATCAGCGGTAAAACCCTTCGGTTCCTTAGACAGAATGATATGCGGGTTAATCAGGTGTGTTTGCCATTTATCCAGTTTGGCGAGACGGTCTGCGACGTGCTGGCGGATTGCCGGAGTAATTTCCATTTGTTTACTGGTAATGTTCATTGTCATAAAAGTTACCTCTTGTCTTTCCGTCTTAGTGATTCCAGCATACCTTTCCCAATGTCAAAATGTGTGATCTAAATCACACATTTTTGTCACTTTTTGTCAGGGAACCTTTTTTGTGAGCCTCGACAGGAAGACGCGTTTTTTTCCTTGTCGAAGTGCGGATTTGCAGCCATAGTTGATAGGATTGGTCGGGGCTACAGCGCCCCAGTAAGCGATAAAATGAATAAAAAAACGGCAGCCCATGGGCTGCCGTTTTACATAGCGTAAAGCAATTAGGTATTGCTGCTGTTCGCGGCAATGATCTTCGCTACTTTTTCTGCCTGAGCGTTCATCTGCATCTGGCGATAGGCATTTTCCATCAGCTTCAGTCCGTCGCGGGTCGCCTGAGTGTCAGGATAATCACGCAACATTCCTTCTACGCGGTTCACGACTGCCACCCATGCACCACGGCGGGTATAGTATTCGGCAACGGAGTATTCATACTTAGCCAGACGATCTTTCAGGAACACCAGACGCTTGGTCGCATCGGTGGTGTACTGGCTGTTTGGATAGCCGCGTACCAGTTTTGAGAAATCGTTGAAGGCATCGCGCGCGTGCTGCGGGTCGCGGTCAGAACGATCCACACCGAAGAAACCTTGCAGAGCACTGTCATCCAGCGCCATGTTGGTTAGGCCACGCATATACATGACATAATCAATGTTCGGATGAGTCGGGTTTAGACGCATGAAGCGATCGATCGTTGCCTGAGCCAGCGGCAGATCGGCATTTTTGTAGTAGGCATAGATAAGATCTAACTGTACCTGCTGGGAATAAGGACCAAATGGATAACGATTATCCAGCGCTTCCAGTTGCGTTATGGCCTGTTTCCAGTTACCGTCCTGGAGTTTTTGCTGAGCAGTCGCATAGATTTCATTCGGCGGATTGTCAGGGACCTGTTCATTTGAACCGGAGCAGCCCACCAAAGCCAGGCTCAACGTGGCCGCTGCCACCAGATATTTCATGCGCGTCATGACGTTTTGACTTTCCTCAAATGTTTGTCCGGGAGAATCTCTTTCCTGCTCCCGATTAAGACCAGCTACAATAGCACACTATATTATACGGCAAAGCCGTAAAACCCAACGTTAAACGAAGAAGCAGTCTATGGCACAACGAGTAGAACTCACCGCAACAGTCTCCGAAAATCAGCTCGGTCAACGCTTAGATCAAGCTTTGGCCGAAATGTTCCCTGATTATTCGCGTTCACGCATAAAAGAATGGATTCTTGACCAACGAGTGATGGTCAACGGCAAAGTTTGGGACACGCCAAAAGAGAAAGTGTTAGGTGGGGAAGTGGTCGCCATCAATGCTGAAATCGATGAAGAAGTCCGTTTTGAAGCACAAGATATCCCGCTTACCATCGTCTATGAAGATGATGACATTCTGGTGATCAACAAGCCTCGCGGCCTGGTTGTCCACCCGGGAGCGGGTAATCCTGATGGTACAGTGCTGAATGCGCTGCTCCACTACTATCCACCGATCACCGATGTACCGCGTGCAGGCATCGTGCATCGTCTGGATAAAGACACAACCGGTTTGATGGTCGTCGCAAAAACTGTTCCGGCGCAAACGCGCTTGGTGGAATCGTTGCAGCTGCGTGAAATCACCCGTGAATATGAAGCGGTCGCGATTGGTCACATGACCTCAGGCGGTACGGTAGAAGAGCCGATCAGCCGTCACCCGACCAAACGCACGCACATGTCAGTGCATCCGATGGGGAAACCCGCGGTAACGCATTACCGCATTATGGAACATTTCCGCATTCATACGCGTTTGCGTTTGCGTCTGGAAACGGGCCGTACTCACCAGATCCGTGTGCACATGTCGCACATTACGCATCCGCTGGTAGGTGATCAGGTTTATGGCGGACGCCCGCGTCCACCTAAAGGTGCTTCTGAAGAATTTATCAGTACCCTGCGTAAATTTGATCGTCAGGCTTTGCACGCCACTATGCTGCGCCTCTATCACCCTATTACAGGCATCGAGATGGAATGGCATGCGCCTATTCCTCAGGACATGGTCGAGCTCATCGAAGCGATGCGTGCAGATTTTGAAGAGCATAAGGATAAAGTGGACTGGTTATGACCAAACTGATAGTCCCGGCGTGGCCACTACCTAAAGGTGTGGCTGCCTGTAGTTCTACCCGAATCGGCGGCGTGAGTCAGGATGCGTGGGAGTCACTGAATTTAGGTGCGCACTGCGGCGATAACCTTGACCATGTTGACGAAAACCGCAAGCGGATGTCTGCGGCGGGACATCTGCCTTCAAAACCGGTTTGGCTTGAGCAGGTGCATGGCACTGACGTATTGAAGTTAACGGGCGAGCCCTATACCTCAAAACGTGCGGATGCCTCCTACAGCAATACTCCCGGGACAGTTTGTGCCGTTATGACTGCCGATTGTTTGCCTGTTCTGTTGTGCAATCAAGCCGGTACGGAAGTTGCAGCAGCGCATGCCGGATGGCGTGGGCTGTGTGCTGGTGTTCTGGAAGAGACCGTGGCATGTTTTGCGGATCGTCCGGAGAACATGATTGCCTGGCTTGGCCCGGCAATCGGTCCACAGGCCTTTGAAGTCGGCCCTGAAGTGCGCGACGCTTTTATCGCAGAAGATGCGCAGGCGGCGAGTGCGTTTCAGGTAAAAGGGGATAAATATCTTGCTGATATTTATCAACTGGCTCGCCAGCGCTTAAGCAATGTCGGCATCACGCACATCTTCGGCGGCGATCGTTGCACCTTCACAGAAAAGGGTGATTTTTTCTCTTATCGTCGCGACAATACCACTGGTCGTATGGCAAGTTTTATTTGGCTGATATAACCTAAAGAATCAAGACGATCCGGCACGCGCCGTTTTCTTTTCGCATAATTCAGGTCATTAACCTTGAATAATTGAGGGATGACCTCATTTAATCTCCAGTAGCAAAATTGACCTGTTATGGGAGGAGTTATGCGTCTGGATCGTCTTACCAATAAATTCCAGCTTGCTCTCGCCGACGCCCAGTCACTCGCACTGGGGCGCGACAACCAATTTATCGAACCTCTTCATTTAATGAGCGCCTTGCTGAATCAGGAAGGGGGATCGGTACGTCCTTTACTCACGTCTGCTGGCATTAATGCTGGCCAGTTACGCACCGCCATCGATCAGGCACTCGGTCGTTTGCCGCAGGTAGAAGGCACCGGTGGTGACGTTCAGCCATCACAGGACCTGGTGCGTGTACTGAATCTTTGCGACAAGCTGGCGCAAAAACGTGGAGACAACTTTATTTCGTCAGAACTCTTCGTTCTGGCTGCGCTTGAATCACGCGGCACCCTGACCGACCTGTTGAAATCGGCCGGAGCCACAACCGCCAACGTGAGTCAGGCGATTGATCAAATGCGTGGAGGTGATAGCGTGAACGACCAGGGGGCCGAAGACCAACGTCAGGCTTTGAAGAAATTTACCATTGATCTGACCGAACGCGCCGAACAAGGCAAACTCGATCCGGTCATTGGTCGTGACGAAGAGATTCGTCGAACCATTCAGGTGCTGCAACGCCGCACCAAAAATAACCCAGTCCTGATCGGTGAGCCAGGTGTGGGTAAAACCGCCATCGTCGAAGGTTTGGCGCAGCGAATTGTTAATGGTGAAGTGCCTGAGGGCTTGAAAGGTCGGCGTGTTTTAGCGCTTGATATGGGCTCGCTGGTGGCCGGTGCGAAATACCGTGGTGAATTTGAAGAGCGTCTGAAAGGGGTTCTGAACGATCTGTCGAAACAGGAAGGCAATGTCATTCTGTTCATCGATGAATTACACACCATGGTCGGGGCAGGTAAAGCCGATGGCGCTATGGATGCGGGCAATATGCTCAAACCTGCTCTGGCACGCGGTGAATTGCACTGCGTGGGTGCCACCACGCTTGACGAGTACCGACAGTATATAGAGAAAGATGCTGCGCTTGAGCGTCGTTTCCAGAAAGTGTTTGTCGCCGAGCCGACAGTTGAAGACACCATTGCTATTTTACGTGGCCTGAAAGAGCGCTATGAGCTGCACCATCATGTGCAAATTACTGACCCGGCGATTGTCGCGGCGGCAACGTTGTCGCATCGCTATATTGCCGACAGACAACTGCCTGATAAAGCCATCGACCTGATTGATGAAGCCGCATCCAGCATTCGTATGCAGATAGACTCGAAACCGGAAGAGCTCGACAGGCTGGAGCGTCGAATCATTCAGCTCAAGCTGGAACAGCAGGCGCTGAAGAAAGAGTCTGATGAAGCGAGTAAAAAACGCCTTGATATGCTTAATGAGGAGCTGGACGACAAAGAGCGCCAGTATTCCGAGTTAGAAGAGGAGTGGAAAGCTGAGAAAGCGTCACTTTCCGGGACGCAGACTATCAAGGCCGAACTTGAGCAGGCGAAAATTGCAATTGAACAGGCTCGTCGCGTAGGCGATCTGGGACGGATGTCAGAGCTGCAGTACGGCAAAATTCCTGAGCTGGAAAAACAGCTCGAGTTTGCCATGCAGTCTGAAGGTAAGACGATGCGGCTGCTGCGTAACAAAGTGACCGATGTCGAAATTGCCGATGTGCTGGCGCGTTGGACCGGTATTCCTGTCGCGCGCATGCTCGAAGGTGAACGCGATAAACTGCTGCGTATGGAGCATGATCTCCATCATCGCGTGATTGGTCAGAATGAAGCTGTCGAAGCAGTATCGAATGCCATTCGCCGTAGCCGCGCGGGGTTGTCTGACCCAAATCGTCCTATTGGTTCGTTCCTGTTCCTTGGGCCTACGGGTGTAGGTAAAACGGAACTGTGTAAAGCGCTGGCGAACTTTATGTTTGATAGCGATGACGCGATGGTACGTATCGACATGTCGGAGTTTATGGAGAAACATTCCGTCTCGCGTTTGGTCGGGGCGCCTCCGGGATATGTGGGTTATGAAGAAGGCGGCTATCTGACAGAAGCTGTGCGCCGTCGTCCTTATTCCGTCATCCTGCTGGATGAAGTGGAAAAGGCTCATCCGGATGTCTTCAATATCCTGTTGCAGGTATTGGACGATGGTCGACTGACGGATGGGCAGGGGAGAACTGTCGATTTCCGTAATACGGTTATCATTATGACTTCGAACCTGGGTTCTGATTTGATTCAGGAACGATTTGGCGAACTTGATTACGGCCATATGAAAGATCTGGTAATGGGCGTTGTGAGCCACAGCTTCCGTCCAGAATTCATTAACCGTATAGATGAAGTCGTGGTCTTCCACCCTCTGGGTGAGAAACACATTGCTTCTATTGCTCAGATTCAGTTGCAACGTTTATATAAACGTCTTGAAGACCGTGGCTATGAAATCCACATTTCTGACGATGCGCTGAAGCTGCTTAGCGAAAATGGTTACGATCCGGTGTATGGCGCTCGACCTTTGAAACGGGCTATCCAGCAGCAGATTGAAAACCCATTGGCACAACAGCTCCTGTCCGGGGAACTGGTTCCGGGGAAAATCATTCGTCTGGAAGTGAACGAAGACCGAATCGTCGCAGTACAGTAAGACGTAAAACAGTAAAACGGGCCCCTCGGGGCTCGTTTTTGTTTGGTAATTAAGCCGTGTCGTTTATTTAAAAAGCAAATCGCCTGGAAAGTAGGCGCTTGATAAAAAATTTTCACTTTATACTTGCGGCCTCGGAATAACTCCCTATAATGCGCCTCCACTGACACGGAACAACGGAACACAAGCCGCCGGGTCAGCGGGGTTCAGCGATGAACGCCGGCAGAGAAAAGCGAAAATAAACGCTTGACTCTGAATGAGGAAAACGTATTATACGGGACCTCGCAACGGTGAGCGAAAGCCGCGTTGCACTGCTCTTTAACAATTTATCAGACAATCTGTGTGGGCACTCAAAGTGACATGGATTCTAAACGTCGCAAGACGCTAAATGAATACCAAAGTCTCTGAGTGAACATACGTAATTCATTACGAAGTTTAATTCACGAGCATCAAACTTAAATTGAAGAGTTTGATCATGGCTCAGATTGAACGCTGGCGGCAGGCCTAACACATGCAAGTCGAGCGGTAGCACAGGGAGCTTGCTCCTGGGTGACGAGCGGCGGACGGGTGAGTAATGTCTGGGAAACTGCCTGATGGAGGGGGATAACTACTGGAAACGGTAGCTAATACCGCATAACGTCGCAAGACCAAAGAGGGGGACCTTCGGGCCTCTTGCCATCAGATGTGCCCAGATGGGATTAGCTAGTAGGTGGGGTAATGGCTCACCTAGGCGACGATCCCTAGCTGGTCTGAGAGGATGACCAGCCACACTGGAACTGAGACACGGTCCAGACTCCTACGGGAGGCAGCAGTGGGGAATATTGCACAATGGGCGCAAGCCTGATGCAGCCATGCCGCGTGTATGAAGAAGGCCTTCGGGTTGTAAAGTACTTTCAGCGAGGAGGAAGGCATTGTGGTTAATAACCGCAGTGATTGACGTTACTCGCAGAAGAAGCACCGGCTAACTCCGTGCCAGCAGCCGCGGTAATACGGAGGGTGCAAGCGTTAATCGGAATTACTGGGCGTAAAGCGCACGCAGGCGGTCTGTCAAGTCGGATGTGAAATCCCCGGGCTCAACCTGGGAACTGCATTCGAAACTGGCAGGCTAGAGTCTTGTAGAGGGGGGTAGAATTCCAGGTGTAGCGGTGAAATGCGTAGAGATCTGGAGGAATACCGGTGGCGAAGGCGGCCCCCTGGACAAAGACTGACGCTCAGGTGCGAAAGCGTGGGGAGCAAACAGGATTAGATACCCTGGTAGTCCACGCCGTAAACGATGTCGACTTGGAGGTTGTTCCCTTGAGGAGTGGCTTCCGGAGCTAACGCGTTAAGTCGACCGCCTGGGGAGTACGGCCGCAAGGTTAAAACTCAAATGAATTGACGGGGGCCCGCACAAGCGGTGGAGCATGTGGTTTAATTCGATGCAACGCGAAGAACCTTACCTACTCTTGACATCCAGAGAACTTAGCAGAGATGCTTTGGTGCCTTCGGGAACTCTGAGACAGGTGCTGCATGGCTGTCGTCAGCTCGTGTTGTGAAATGTTGGGTTAAGTCCCGCAACGAGCGCAACCCTTATCCTTTGTTGCCAGCGGTTCGGCCGGGAACTCAAAGGAGACTGCCAGTGATAAACTGGAGGAAGGTGGGGATGACGTCAAGTCATCATGGCCCTTACGAGTAGGGCTACACACGTGCTACAATGGCATATACAAAGAGAAGCGACCTCGCGAGAGCAAGCGGACCTCACAAAGTATGTCGTAGTCCGGATCGGAGTCTGCAACTCGACTCCGTGAAGTCGGAATCGCTAGTAATCGTAGATCAGAATGCTACGGTGAATACGTTCCCGGGCCTTGTACACACCGCCCGTCACACCATGGGAGTGGGTTGCAAAAGAAGTAGGTAGCTTAACCTTCGGGAGGGCGCTTACCACTTTGTGATTCATGACTGGGGTGAAGTCGTAACAAGGTAACCGTAGGGGAACCTGCGGTTGGATCACCTCCTTACCTAAAGAACCTGCCTTTGTAGTGTCCACACAGATTGTCTGATGAAAAGTAAATAGCAAGGCGTCTTGCGATTGAGACTTCAGTGTCCCCTTCGTCTAGAGGCCCAGGACACCGCCCTTTCACGGCGGTAACAGGGGTTCGAATCCCCTAGGGGACGCCACTTGCTGGTTTGTGAGTGAAAGTCGCCGACCTCTGTATCTCAAAGCTGATTGCGCTGTGTAAACAGTCAGTCATGTTTGAGATATTTGCTCTTTAAAAATCTGGATCAAGCTGAAAATTGAAACGACACACTGTGTCTGCTCTCCGTAATAAGAGCAGATAAGCGGTGTGTTCGAGTCTCTCAAATTTTCGCAACACTGCGGGTGTTTTACGAAACATCTTCGGGTTGTGAGGTTAAGCGACTAAGCGTACACGGTGGATGCCTAGGCAGTCAGAGGCGATGAAGGACGTGCTAATCTGCGATAAGCGTCGGTAAGGTGATATGAACCGTTATAACCGACGATTTCCGAATGGGGAAACCCAGTGCAATCCGTTGCACTATCGTTAAGTGAATACATAGCTTAACGAAGCGAACCAGGGGAACTGAAACATCTAAGTACCCTGAGGAAAAGAAATCAACCGAGATTCCCCCAGTAGCGGCGAGCGAACGGGGAACAGCCCAGAACCTGAATCAGCGTATGTATTAGTGGAAGCGTCTGGAAAGTCGCAGGGTACAGGGTGATACTCCCGTACACAAAAGTACATACACTGTGAGTTCGAAGAGTAGGGCGGGACACGTGGTATCCTGTCTGAATATGGGGGGACCATCCTCCAAGGCTAAATACTCCTGACTGACCGATAGTGAACCAGTACCGTGAGGGAAAGGCGAAAAGAACCCCGGCGAGGGGAGTGAAACAGAACCTGAAACCGTGTACGTACAAGCAGTGGGAGCCTTGATTTATCAGGGTGACTGCGTACCTTTTGTATAATGGGTCAGCGACTTATATTCTGTAGCAAGGTTAACCGTATAGGGGAGCCGAAGGGAAACCGAGTCTTAACTGGGCGTTAAGTTGCAGGGTATAGACCCGAAACCCGGTGATCTAGCCATGGGCAGGTTGAAGGTTGGGTAACACTAACTGGAGGACCGAACCGACTAATGTTGAAAAATTAGCGGATGACTTGTGGCTGGGGGTGAAAGGCCAATCAAACCGGGAGATAGCTGGTTCTCCCCGAAAGCTATTTAGGTAGCGCCTCGTGAACTCATCTTCGGGGGTAGAGCACTGTTTCGGCTAGGGGGCCATCCCGGCTTACCAACCCGATGCAAACTACGAATACCGAAGAATGTTATCACGGGAGACACACGGCGGGTGCTAACGTCCGTCGTGAAGAGGGAAACAACCCAGACCGCCAGCTAAGGTCCCAAAGTCACAGTTAAGTGGGAAACGATGTGGGAAGGCACAGACAGCCAGGATGTTGGCTTAGAAGCAGCCATCATTTAAAGAAAGCGTAATAGCTCACTGGTCGAGTCGGCCTGCGCGGAAGATGTAACGGGGCTAAACTGTGCACCGAAGCTGCGGCAGCGACGCTTAGGCGTTGTTGGGTAGGGGAGCGTTCTGTAAGCCGTCGAAGGTGTCCTGTGAGGGGTGCTGGAGGTATCAGAAGTGCGAATGCTGACATAAGTAACGATAAAGCGGGTGAAAAGCCCGCTCGCCGGAAGACCAAGGGTTCCTGTCCAACGTTAATCGGGGCAGGGTGAGTCGACCCCTAAGGCGAGGCCGAAAGGCGTAGTCGATGGGAAACAGGTTAATATTCCTGTACTCGGTGTTACTGCGAAGGGGGGACGGAGAAGGCTATGTTAGCCGGGCGACGGTTGTCCCGGTTTAAGCATGTAGGCGGAGCGTTTAGGTAAATCCGGACGCTTATTAACGCTGAGGTGTGATGACGAGGCACTACGGTGCTGAAGTAACAAATGCCCTGCTTCCAGGAAAAGCCTCTAAGCATCAGGTAACATCAAATCGTACCCCAAACCGACACAGGTGGTCAGGTAGAGAATACCAAGGCGCTTGAGAGAACTCGGGTGAAGGAACTAGGCAAAATGGTGCCGTAACTTCGGGAGAAGGCACGCTGATGGTAGGTGAAGTGACTTGCTCACGGAGCTGAAATCAGTCGAAGATACCAGCTGGCTGCAACTGTTTATTAAAAACACAGCACTGTGCAAACACGAAAGTGGACGTATACGGTGTGACGCCTGCCCGGTGCCGGAAGGTTAATTGATGGGGTTAGCGGTAACGCGAAGCTCTTGATCGAAGCCCCGGTAAACGGCGGCCGTAACTATAACGGTCCTAAGGTAGCGAAATTCCTTGTCGGGTAAGTTCCGACCTGCACGAATGGCGTAATGATGGCCAGGCTGTCTCCACCCGAGACTCAGTGAAATTGAACTCGCTGTGAAGATGCAGTGTACCCGCGGCAAGACGGAAAGACCCCGTGAACCTTTACTATAGCTTGACACTGAACACTGGTCCTTGATGTGTAGGATAGGTGGGAGGCTTTGAAGCGTGGACGCCAGTCTGCGTGGAGCCAACCTTGAAATACCACCCTTTAATGGCTGGTGTTCTAACGTAGACCCGTAATCCGGGTTGCGGACAGTGTCTGGTGGGTAGTTTGACTGGGGCGGTCTCCTCCTAAAGAGTAACGGAGGAGCACGAAGGTTAGCTAATCCTGGTCGGACATCAGGAGGTTAGTGCAATGGCATAAGCTAGCTTGACTGCGAGAGTGACGGCTCGAGCAGGTGCGAAAGCAGGTCATAGTGATCCGGTGGTTCTGAATGGAAGGGCCATCGCTCAACGGATAAAAGGTACTCCGGGGATAACAGGCTGATACCGCCCAAGAGTTCATATCGACGGCGGTGTTTGGCACCTCGATGTCGGCTCATCACATCCTGGGGCTGAAGTAGGTCCCAAGGGTACGGCTGTTCGCCGTTTAAAGTGGTACGCGAGCTGGGTTTAGAACGTCGTGAGACAGTTCGGTCCCTATCTGCCGTGGGCGCTGGAGAATTGAGGGGGGCTGCTCCTAGTACGAGAGGACCGGAGTGGACGCATCACTGGTGTTCGGGTTGTCATGCCAATGGCATTGCCCGGTAGCTAAATGCGGAAAAGATAAGTGCTGAAAGCATCTAAGCACGAAACTTGCCCCGAGATGAGTTCTCCCTGACTCCTTGAGAGTCCTGAAGGAACGTTGAAGACTACGACGTTGATAGGTCGGGTGTGTAAGTGCAGCGATGCATTGAGCTAACCGATACTAATGAACCGTGAGGCTTAACCTTACAACGCCGAAGCTGTTTTGGCGGAAAGAGACACGATATTCAGCTTGATAACAGATTAATTGATGTGCAGAGATGCATGTTGATAACAGAATTTGCCTGGCGGCTTTAGCGCGGTGGTCCCACCTGACCCCATGCCGAACTCAGAAGTGAAACGCCGTAGCGCCGATGGTAGTGTGGGGTCTCCCCATGTGAGAGTAGGGAACTGCCAGGCATCAATAAAGAAGAACCCCGGTCCGCAAGGTCCGGGGTTTTTTGCTTGTGTTTTTCGGGTGAACTGCGCAGAAAATAAGCCAGGCTGGTAAGAAGTCCAGATGTTTATTACCTCGGTGATACAGTCGTGTGAAAGATGGGAAGGAGTCGGCTTAATAATGGGCAAGCTGCCACAATGAATACCCCGCAGTAGCACCTGCAACATCCCATGCAAAGTCCTTCCCGCTCCAGCCGCTCCCTGCAGGGCGGCTATCCCACAATTCCTTTGTAGCCCCTAGGCTTACTGAAAACATAAGTCCATAAACAGCGCTGCGATCACGGCTATAACCCTGATGTTGAGCGTATTCATTTCCTGCTGCAGATAGCATTGCTGAGGCTATAAAATGCTGGGCTTTATCCTGGCCCTGCCAGCGATCGTTGGCCATATGGCTACAGCCAGAAAGTAGAAGAAGGCTAAAGAGGAAAGGGAAGCGCATCGTGAACTCCAAAAAAAGCCCTGTCGAAGACAGGGCTTAGGCATTACAAAATGCGGCTAATCAGGCGATCAATACGTATCCGGCGTAAACGGCGGATGAGCTTACGCACTTTCACCGGATAGTCTGCAATACTCTGCAGGTCGCGATAGTGACGAACAGTGAGTGTGTGGGTACGGATCAATTCGAGTTCACGTTCACGCTGTGCAGAAAGTTCGTGCCGCGGATCGTGAATCAGGATCGCGTTTTCAAGATCCAGACGCCATGCGCGTGGGTTTAAATTATTCCCTGTCAGAAGCATCCAGTTATCGTCCACCCACATACCTTTCAGATGATAGCTGTTGTCATCATCCTTCCAGAGACGAACGATGAGCTGATCGGTATTGACGTAATATTGCAGACGGCTCAAGAATCGACGCAGGTTAATTTCATAGAGATAAGGCAGAGCGCCAATAATTTTAAATGGCTGATCTTCTGGGATAAAGAAATCATTTGCAGTCTTATCACCGACGATAATTTCGACTTTTTTACCATCACGCAGCAGTTGAATAATGTTGCGAACCAGGATGGCAGGTAAATTGAAATACGGCGTACAGATCGTCAATTTTTGCTCGGTACACGGCATCAAATGATAGATGGTCTTGTTCAGCAAGCTGGATTTACCCAAACCGACCAATGGCGTAACAGAAAGCTGTTCATTATCCGCATCGCCATGAAAATGATAAACCGCATCGCGTAATTCCTGACGGAAAAGGCGGATGTCATTTTTGATTTCTGGGCTCTTTGGACGATTAGGATCATCAAGGCGATTTACACCACGACCATGTACCAGGTTTTGATCAACCCAGTTAAACATGATGTCCGTCATCTGTTTATTGCGAATAAGGTGGTAGCGATCATAACGATATTTATCAAGCTGGTGCAGATAAACGTCATTAATGCTTGCGCCGCTGTAAAGGACACAGTCATCAATGATGAAGCCTTTGAAATGCAGAACACCAAGCGCTTCACGTGTATTGACCGGTACGCCATAGACACGCACGTCTACACCTGGATTTTCCTGAGCCATGCGGCAGTACCAGTCTGCATTGGTGTTTGATGCAGCGGCGCCAATCCGGCCTCGTTGTGCGCGATGCCAGTCAACTAAGATGCGAACGTCAAGTTCCGGGCGCTGCCGTTTCGCCTCATAGACTGCGCTTAAAATGGCACGTCCGCCTTCATCCTGTTCAAGATAAAGCGCCACAATGCAAATACGCTGAGTGGCACTCGCGATCTTTTCCAGAAGCGTCTCCCGAAAATGGGCGGGAGCATAAAAGAACTCGACATCATCAACTGACTGAGAAATCTTCGGTAGTTGAGCAAGGTGTTGTTGATGTTTATTGCGCTTAAATTTTGACAACATCACAGTGCGTATCTTCTCTGTTCATTGAAGGGTTATCTGACATCTGCAGACAACATAAGCGGACAATGATACCACCAGTAAAGTCTAAGTGGTCAACATTTCCAGTACCTTACTTCCGACTCAACGGCGGTGTCAGACTAAGCGACAAAGCAACAATCCCTTCGTCCAACTGAATATCGACGTCAAATCCAAGTTTACGCGCCAGGGTAATCATGCCGCGGTTATGGGGCATCGTAATGCCATTCAGGCACAACAATCCGTGATCGCGGGTGTAACTGATCAGTTTTTCTAGCAGTCGCCGTCCCAGACCCAGACCTTTCAGATCAGACCGAACAAGCACCGCAAATTCCGCATCTACATTGTCAGGATCGGAGATCGCGCGCGTCACGCCCAGGATCTCATCGCCGCTATCATGATGACGAACGGCCACAAAAGCCATTTCCCGATCGTAGTCGATCTGGGTCATATTGGCTAAATCTTCATGGGTAAATTCGCTGATCTCGCTAAAGTAACGATAATACAAATCTTCTTTAGTGACCTGTTCGATAAATACTCGCAGCTGCGGCTCGTCTTCAGGAAGGATAGGGCGAAATAGCACGCTTTCCCCGTTCTTTAACTCAACCCACTCTTCCAGGTGCAAAGGATAGGGACGGATGGCCAGCCGATTCTCCCGGTCGCCGTCAAATGGAGCGATATCCAGCGTCACATCCAAAGCCGTAAACTCGTTACCTGAAGCCAAAAGCGGATGAATATCCAATCGCTGTATTTCTGCACAATCGACAATCAGGTTTGATACTTGCACTAAAAATTGGCTTAACCCGGCAATATCAAGAGGCTGAAGAGCACTGCGGCCACGGATTTTTTTACTCTTGATAGCCTGTATTACCAGATAGCGCGCCAGGTTCATATTCAGCGGAGGCAATGCCACGACAGCCTGTTCTTCTGGGTGCCACTCTACGCCCCCTTCGCCCAACATAATCAGCGGGCCAAATACAGGATCCTGCTCGACAACAACTCTCAGTTCTTGCGCTCCGGCCCGATTAGCCATGCTTTGTACCAATAGCCCATGAACCCTCGCCTGAGGCCAGGCCATTTTGACGCGATCAAAAATCGCTTCAGCGGCCTGTTGCACTTCCGCTGCAGTACGCAGGTAAAGCATCACCCCTTGTACATCCGACTTATGCGGAATATCAGGGGAGCGCAGTTTCAATGCAACGGGATAACCAATCTGTTCGGCAATGTGAACAGCCTCGGCGCTATCCCCAGCAATCCAGGTCGACAGAGTGTGTATGCTGTAGGCATCAAGGATCGGCTGGACCTCATGCGTATCAAGCGCACGTGCGCCGTCTTCGATTGCCGAACGCAACAGATTATGAGCCGCGGTCGCGTTTGCCGTAAGATTGTCAGGTAACGCGGGCGTTTCACGCAGTTGTTTTTGGTTACGACGATACTCAACCATGTGCATAAAAGCGGTAATCGTCCCTTCTGGCGTGCGATACGTCGGGAGTCCCGCTTCGCTGAATAAGCGCCGTGCCTCTTGCGAGGAAAACTCGCCGCACCAGTTGGTTAGCAGAGTGACATATTTTCCGCGTGGGTGATTTTTGACAGCATCGATTAACGCTCTGGCGCTTTCGCTTCCTGGAGCAGCGGCGCTAGGGGAATGGATCACCATCAGCGCATCAAAGTCCTGACTATCCAGCAGTAATGTAATGGCTTTGATATAACGCTCGCTGCTTGCATCGTCTCGTAAATCGAGTGGATTACCAGGCGTCACGCTGTCCGGAAATACTTCACGTAGTTTGCCAAGCATCTCTTCACTCAACGTGGCCAATTTTCCATTGCGTAGCCACAGCTCATCCAGCGCCAATGCAGCGGGAGCCGCACCGTTGCTGATGATCATCAGCCTTTCGCCACGCAACGGACGCATATGGCTCAACGTCTCGACGGCAGAGAAAAGTTCGTGAGTATCCTGCACACGCAGCAGACCGGCACGCTGAATGGCGGCGTCCCACGCAGGATCCATACCTGAATGGGAATGCAGCAGACGCTGCGCTGCCGGGCTACGACCGCTTTTAATGACCAGAATAGGTTTGTTACGCGCGGCACTGCGAGCAGCGGAGACAAAGCGTCGCGCGTCGCTTAAATGTTCCAGATAAAGAAGTATGGCGCTGGTTTTACTGTCACGCGCGAGGAAATCCAGCAGTTCGTCCACATCGATATCGAGGCTATCACCCAGCGCGATAAAATACGAAAACCCCATTTCACGCTGCTGGGCCCAATCGAGAATCGTGTTAGAAACGGCTGCCGATTGAGAAATGAACGCTAACTTACCTTTACGTATCGGGACTGGAGAGAAACTGGCGTTTAAGCCCTGCCAGGGGGCCAGCAATCCCAGACTGTTTGGCCCCAGCAGGCGCATTTGGTAACGGCTGGCGCAGGCCATGAGTTCTGCCTGCTGTTCAGGCGGGGAAGAGAGAATGATGCAGGTTTTACAGCCTTTCTCACCCAACGCTTCCAGCAACGTGATGTTGCGTTTGGCATGCGTACACAGCACAGCAAGATCGGGCACAAAAGGTAGACTGTCTATATCGGGCCATGCAAGCACACCTTGAACCGCTTTATATGCCGGCGTAACGGGCATCACCGGGCCATTAAAACCCCCGGCCAGCAGATTGCGCATCATTAAATATCCCGCACGATCGGGTTTCATGGATGCGCCAATAACGGCAATCGATTTTGGACGGAGTAGCGCTTCTAGCCCTCGCTGGCTCATACAAGTCTCCTGAAAGCACGAGTGACCTGATGATTTTAAACGCTTTCTGACTCTTCTGCTGTGACGCTTCCCGTACGATTGGGTTTTCCTGCCAGATAGCGCTCACGGAAACAGGAAAAATGGTTCCCCAAAGCGCTGGCCGCAACGGTATCGCCCGCAAGATCCAGCAGAGCGATAGCCACTTCAGCCGTGCAATATTGATCCTCAGCATGAGCCGCGCGTAGTCGGTAGGCCGACACCCTGGAGAGATCGACTGAGATCACGGGGAGTGCATCCAGATACGGACTCTTGCGGAACATTTTCCGCGCTTCGGTCCATGTGCCATCCAGCATAATGAACAGCGGAGGCTTTCCCGTTGCTGGCGTTGACATCACCTTCCTGTCAGGCCCTGCGTAAGAAGCGGGGAACACCACCATCGGTTGATAATCTGGATTTGCAACCAAATCGAGAAGTGCCTGAGGAGGATCGGTTCGCGACCACTGAAACGCGACGGTATCCGGAAGGATATCGGCAATCAACCGGCCAGTATTGCTGGGTTTCATCGGCTCAGTATCAAACATTACCAGGCAAAAACGGCTTTTGGCGTGGCTGGGAGTCAGCGTGTCACACAGGCAAAGTTTAAGCGGCAGTAGGCAACGCTGACAGCGACGAACGCGGTTGCCACGAGCGAGAAAAGGACGGGTCGCACGCGCCAGGCGTTCGGCGCGTAATTGGAGTACGGCGTTATCAGTCATAGAAGTGGCATAGGGAAAATGCCATTTTCGCAGAGCAAACTGCGGGGCACAAGACGCACCCCGAGATTGTTAGAGCGATTCGTTCAGCCAGCTCTCGAAAGGCGCCTTCGGTACGGCACCATTAAGCATATCCACCATTTCGCCATTTTTGAAAATCATGATAGTCGGAATACTGCGAATGCGAAAACGCGCGCTGAGCTCGCGTTCAGCTTCGGTATTAACTTTCACGAAACGCATTTTGCCGCTGCGTTCTTCCGCGACATCTTCAAAGATGGGTGCAAAGTTACGGCACGGGCCACACCAGGGTGCCCAGAAATCCACTACAACCGGGAGATCGTCTTTCAGCAGTTTGTCGAGAGTTTCACCCGTGGCGTTAATCACGTCGCCATCGAAAAGCTCATGACCGCAACGCCCACATTTTGCTCCATCATCAATGCGGCCTTCCGGAATGCGATTAAGAGCCTGGCAGTTGGCACATACGGTATTCATAACTAACCTCTGATAGAGCACTAGGACAATGCGGCATAATGCCGATAATGTTTCCGATATGTTACATATTATCATTGAGCCTGTTTGAAACGACAATGCGTTTTATTCAATAGGAACAATAGTCATAGGCTTTTATACGAAATAATGGCTATGCGCTTGCACATCGGGTAATCTGCGCGCTTCGCGCAGCGCTGGTGGAGAAAAGCATGAACGACGAACTGAAAAATAAAAGCGGCAAGGTCAAAGTGATGTATGTCCGCAGTGATGATGATTCTGACAAACGCACCGTAAATCCGCGTACCGGAAAGGGCGCCGGGCGTCCAGCATCGTCGCGTGCAGACGGTGGCCGTCGCCCCGCCCGCGATGACAAAAATTCCCGCGGTGATGACCGCAAACGTGATGACCGTAAGCGTGACGATCGCAAACGCGACGACCGCCCTCGGGATGACTTCCAACGTGATTCCTCACCATGGCGCACGGTATCTCGTGCCCCAACTGACGACGCACCGGCTAAGGCCGATCACGGCGGAATCAGTGGTAAAAGCTTCATCGATCCGGAAGTGCTGCGCCGTCAACGTGCAGAAGAAACCCGTGTGTACGGTGAAAATGCGTGTCAGGCCCTGTTCCAGAGCCGTCCGGAATGTATCGTTCGTGCCTGGTTTATCCAGAGCGTAACGCCGCGTTTCAAAGAAGCACTTCGCTGGATGGCTGCAAACCGTAAGGCATACCACGTTGTTGATGACGAAGAACTGACGAAGGCGTCGGGTACTGAGCATCACGGTGGCGTTTGCTTCCTGATCAAAAAGCGTAACGGCACAACCGTTAAGCAGTGGGTCAGCCAGGCGGATGCCGATGACTGTGTACTGGCGCTGGAAGATGTGGGTAACCCACATAATCTGGGCGCAATGATGCGTAGCTGCGCACACTTCGGCGTGAAAGGCGTACTGTTGCAGGATGCGGCAATTGTCGAGTCAGGTGCAGCGATTCGTACGGCTGAAGGCGGGGCTGAGCACGTCCAGCCTATCACAGGCGAAAGCGTACTGGATGCAATTGAGGAGTTCCGCAAAGCGGGTTATTCCATCGTGACTACATCCAGCCATACAGGCACGCCGCTGTTCCAGGCCACGCTGCCACGCAAAATGGTGCTGGTGCTGGGTCAGGAACGCGATGGTTTGTCCGATGCTGCGCTTTCAACGGCCGACCTGAGTGTTTCTATCGAAGGGACTGGTAAAGTAGAAAGCCTTAACGTTTCCGTTGCAACCGGCGTTCTGCTGGCTGAATGGTGGCGTCAAAACAAAGCGTAATCTCGCATTGTTTAATATGCCCGGCGATTGTCGGGCATATTCATTTTGGTCTTAACCTTTAAATCTGCTTAAAAAATCACTCACTTTCCATCGGTAAGACTGGCATCCAGTCGATAGGCTTCTCGCCGCGTTTTTCTAACCATTCATTCGTTAACACAAAATGATTGCAGCCAAAAAAGCCGCGATGAGCAGACAGCGGAGAAGGATGGGGCGCTTTCAGCACATGGTGGCGCTTGGGATCAATAATTGCCCCTTTCTTCTGCGCATGCGCTCCCCACAGTAAAAACACAACGCCTTCTCGATGCTCGTTGATCAGGCTAATCACTTTGTCGGTGAACGTTTCCCATCCGAGGCTGGCATGAGAATGCGCCTGTCCTGCCCGCACGGTCAGTACCGTATTGAGAAGCAGCACACCCTGATGCGCCCAGCTCTCCAGATAGCCATGAGCAGGGCGAACAAAGCCAGGCAGAGAACCTTCCAGCTCCTTATACATGTTCAGCAGAGAAGGTGGTGTGGCAATACCCGGACGAACAGAGAAAGCCAAACCATGCGCTTGTCCTGGGCCGTGGTAGGGATCCTGACCCAGGATCACGACTTTGACGTTATTGAGCTCGGTGTAGCGGAAAGCGTTAAACACATCTTTTTGCGGCGGGTAGATTGTTTGGCCTGACTGCCTTTCAGCGGCGACAGTATTCAGCGTATTAACAAAATAGGGTTGTTGTTTTTCATCAGCCAACACGTCATGCCATGTTAATGAAGTGGTCATCTCGCTCTCCTGCGAATTTTATCTGCGCCTAGCTTAACCGTTAATGCCGGAGGCGCAAAATCCGTTAGGGATAAAGCCCTTAAGACTTGAAAAGAACGAAAACATACCCAGATTCCACGGTGTGAAAATTGATATAAAACAACAAATTCAAACCACACAATTTGTAAGGTCTGTTTTTTGTTGATTTAGGTCAATGAATTGGGCGGGTTCGACTGATATATATACACTCAAGAAACAATGGTTTTACCAATTGGCCGCTAATGGCCGACACCAAATAATGTAGGTTATGGGAGGCATCATATGATTACGGGTATCCAGATCACTAAAGCTGCAAATGACGACCTGTTGAATTCTTTTTGGCTGCTGGACAGCGAGAAAGGTGAAGCGCGTTGCGTCGTGGCGAAAGCCGGTTTTGCGGAAGACCAAATTGTGCCAGTAAACAAACTGGGCGAAATCGAATACCGTGAAATCCCAATGGAGATCCAACCAGAAGTACGCGTTGAAGGTGGACAACACCTGAACGTCAACGTACTGCGTCGCGAGACCCTGGAAGATGCGGTTAAGCATCCAGAAAAATATCCGCAGCTGACCATCCGCGTTTCAGGTTATGCCGTACGCTTCAATTCACTGACGCCAGAACAGCAGCGCGATGTGATTGCTCGTACCTTTACTGCTAGCCTGTAAGATCCGCTAGAAATAAAAACGCCGGGTAATGAGCCCGGCGTTTTTTTATTCTTCTTTGTTAGAAGTCGCTGTTGAGCCACTCGGCTTACGGCGTTTGCCAATATTCTTGGCATCACGGTGACGGTCCTTCACGCGCGGTTTTTCTTTTTCTTTCTGTTTCTGCTCTTCGCGTTTAGCGAGCACTTTCTTAGACGGTTTACCCGTCATTTTCTCGCTCGGCGGACGCGTCGTAGGGCGTAACTCATCAATTACGCGCGCTTTAACGGGCTCTTCGATGTAACGGCCTACTTTCTGAAGCAGCAGATAGTCATGCGCCTCAACCAAAGAAATAGCCGTACCCTTCAGGCCTGCACGTCCGGTACGACCGATACGGTGAAGATAGGTATCCCCGCTGCGCGGCATGTCAAAGTTAATAACATGGCTTACTTCAGGAATGTCGATACCGCGCGCCGCTACGTCGGTAGCCACCAGAACATTAACGCGACCCTCAGTCAGACGTTTAATCCCTTCGGTGCGTTTCACCTGCGGCATGTCGCCTTCAAGATAACAGTTATCGATACCCGCTGAACGCAACTGAGCGGCCAACTCATGTACGCGCTCGCGTTTACGAACAAAAACAATGGTACGCGTCGTGTCATCTTGTTTGAGCAGATGCTTCAGCAGCTCAAGCTTGTGTTCAAAGTTATCTGCGCGGTAATACCACTGGTGGATCTTTTTGCGCTCACGCGTAGAAGGCGTGGCAGAAACTTCGGCCGGATCTTCCAGAAGACGCTCAGCAAAATCTTTGATCGCATCGCCTTCAAGCGTTGCGGAGAACAGCATCGTCTGTTTGCGCCAGCGCGTTTCGCCTGCGATATGCTCGATATCCTGCGCAAAGCCCAGTTCCAGCATACGGTCTGCTTCATCAAGGATCAGCGTTTCTACTGCGCGGCAGTCAAAGTTCTCTTCTTTGATGTATTGCATCAAACGGCCGGTCGTCGCTACCACGATATCCTGGTTCTCACTGAACACTTCGGCGTGGTTCATGTAGGCGACACCACCGGTGATGGTGGCAATGTCCAGATGCGTTTTTGCGGCTAATTCACGCGCATGTTCTGCTACCTGAACGGCTAACTCACGTGTAGGTGTCAGAATCAAAATACGCGGCGGGCCAGATTTCTTGCGAGGGAAATCAATAAGATGCTGCAAGACAGGCAGCAAGTACGCCGCCGTTTTACCGGTGCCTGTCGGCGCAGAACCGAGTACATCACGGCCTTCTAACGCAGGCGGAATGGCAGCCGCCTGGATGGCAGTCGGGCGTGTGAAGCCTTTATTCTGGAGAGCTTCCAGCAGGCATTCATCGAGTTCAAGTTCGGAAAAAGTCGTTACAGTCATGTTCTACCTCTGTGTGGGGCGCTGATTATAGACGTTATGGCTGCAATCTTCATCTGTTTGTATGGATATCCCTTTTCCACCACTTCGCTTTCCCCTATGCTACTCCAGTTTCATTTAAGAAGGTTGTTTTGACATGTCCCAACCCAAAGCGCTGTTGCGCCGCGATGGTTTCACTTTTAAACAGTTCTTTGTAGCTCACGATCGTTGCGCGATGAAGGTCGGTACTGACGGTATTTTACTCGGTGCATGGGCTCCCGTCGCGGGCGTAAAGCGAATTTTGGATATCGGTAGCGGAAGTGGCCTTTTAGCGCTGATGCTGGCGCAACGTACCGAGCAGCATGTCACGATTGACTCGGTCGAACTGGATGCTCAGGCAGCGAATCAGGCCAGTGAAAACGCCGCTGAATCCCCTTGGGCTGAACGCGTTCAGGTTCAGTGCGCTGATATTCTGGCGTGGGCGCCCGAGCAAACGGCGCGTTACGATCTTATCGTTAGCAATCCCCCTTATTATGAGCCTGGCGTTGACTGCGGCACGCCAGAGCGTGAACAGGCTCGCTATACCGGTTCGCTTGGGCATCCTGCGCTTTTAGCTGCGGCAGCCAATTTAATCTCGGAAGAAGGTTTTTTCTGCGTCGTATTACCCGAAAATACCGGGAATACTTTTATCAAGACTGCGCTCGACATCGGCTGGTTTTTACGTCTGCGAACCGATATTGCCGATACCGATGGAAAACTGCCTCACCGGGTATTACTGGCGCTATCGCCGAAAGAGGGAGAGTGCTTTAGCGACAGAATGGTGATTCGTGGGCCAGACCAGCGTTACTCCGAAGATTACACCGCGCTGACCCAGGCATTTTATCTGTTTATGTGAACAAGTGGGGCTAGAATCGACGGCCCCGATTCTTCCAGTTGATCGGGGTAATCCAGCGTGTAATGTAAGCCTCGACTTTCTTTACGCATCATGGCACACCGCACAATCAACTCTGCAACCTGTACCAGGTTGCGCAGCTCAAGCAGGTTATTGGATACGCGGAAATGAGCGTAATACTCATCGATTTCTTGCTGGAGCATAGTAATGCGCCGCAGCGCGCGTTCCAGACGTTTCGTGGTCCGCACAATCCCAACGTAATCCCACATAAACAGTCTTAACTCATGCCAGTTATGCTGAATGACCACGAGTTCATCCGGATTATCGACTCGACTCTCATCCCAGGCGGGAAGCGATTCTACCTTGCGGGCATAGGGCGTACGTTTGGTGATATCTTCTGCAGCTGACCAGCCATAAACCAGACATTCAAGCAGCGAGTTAGACGCCATGCGGTTGGCACCATGCAGCCCGGTGTAACTCACCTCGCCGATCGCGTAAAGACCATCAACGTCTGTCCGTCCATGATCGTCTACCATCACGCCGCCGCATGTATAGTGCGCAGCGGGGACAATAGGAACGGGTTCTTTGGTCAGATCGATCCCCAGTCCGAGTAATTTCTCGTAGATGGTCGGGAAGTGCTGACGCACAAAATCAGCGGGTTTATGGCTGATGTCGAGATACATGCAATCGACGCCGAGACGCTTCATTTCATGGTCAATGGCGCGCGCCACAATATCGCGCGGAGCAAGTTCACCGCGGGAATCAAAGTCTGGCATAAACCGCGAGCCGTCGGGGCGTTTAAGGTGAGCGCCTTCGCCACGCAGGGCTTCGGTCAACAGAAAGTTGCGCGCCTGAGGATGGAACAACGCTGTTGGATGAAACTGATTAAATTCCAGATTGGCGACACGGCAGCCGGCACGCCAGGCCATCGCAATGCCATCGCCTGAGGAGATGTCTGGGTTTGTCGTATATTGGTAAACTTTAGAAGCACCGCCCGTTGCCAGCACCACAGATTTTGCCTGACAGGTTTCCACTTTTTCTTTATTACGGTTCCAGACCCATGCGCCAACGACTCGTCGCGTTCCCGGCAGCCCAATCTTATCGGAAACAATCAAATCGACCGCGTTGCTGCGCTCGAGTACCTGAATGTTCGGATGGTTACGCGCCTGGCTCACCAGCGTGGTTTCAACTTCTTTACCCGTGGCGTCGGCAGTGTGCAAAATGCGACGGTGACTATGACCCCCTTCACGGGTGAGGTGATAGCCCTCTTCACCATTCGGCTGAATATGCGTATCGAATAAAACGCCCTGATCGATAAGCCATTGAACACAGTGACGTGCATTGCTGGCTACAAATTCAGCGGCATGCTCATCAACAATTCCTGCGCCGGCTATTAAGGTGTCTTCGACATGTGACGCGATGCTGTCTGTTTCATCAAACACAGCCGCAATACCACCTTGCGCGTAGAAGGTTGAGCCTTCGCTCATTGGCCCTTTACTCAGGACAATCACTTTCTGCTGAGAAGCCAGGCGAAGTGCGAGGGACAGGCCAGCTGCGCCGCTGCCAATAATCAGTACATCACATTGGAGTTCTGGAGTTGTGTTCATGATTTTTGTTTAATTTACTAAACAGTGTTTGGCCAGAATAGCACCGGTACGCGATGTACAGCACGTTTTTTTTATTGTGTGTTGCGCAGCCTAAACATCGGCGGAGAGGATAAAATCGTGCAAATGCGCGAAAATATTTTGCGAAGCAGATCGTTAGCTTCAGATTTTGTGGTGAAATAATACCTTTGTTGCGGTACTCTGCTGGCTGTAAAAATGCCCTTTACTATCAGAAATTGGGGTACGTATCGTTAACAGACATATAATGAGAGAAAATGAACTGTCTGCGACACGATGAACAAAAACAAAAGCGTAACGGAACTTACTGATGAATAGACACTCTAATCCCCTGCTTGCTCACATTGCAGTGTTTTTAGAGTGGCGTTTCGATAACGCGTGGAATTTAGGTTTGGGGAGACATTACCTCGGATGAGCGAGCAGTTAACGGACCAGGTCCTGGTAGAACGGGTCCAGAAGGGAGATCAGAAAGCCTTTAACTTACTGGTAGTGCGCTACCAGCATAAAGTGGCAAGTCTGGTGTCCCGTTATGTCCCGTCAGGGGATGTCCCTGATGTGGTACAAGAGTCTTTCATTAAGGCCTATCGCGCGCTGGATTCTTTCCGGGGAGATAGTGCTTTTTACACCTGGCTGTATCGTATTGCTGTCAATACAGCAAAGAATTATCTGGTTGCTCAGGGACGTCGTCCGCCATCAAGTGATATTGATGCGATTGAAGCAGAAAACTTCGAAAGTGGCGGTGCATTGAAAGAAATTTCGAACCCTGAGAACTTAATGTTGTCAGAAGAGCTGAGACAAATAGTTTTTCGAACGATCGAGTCGCTCCCGGAAGATTTACGTATGGCAATTACGTTACGGGAACTGGATGGCCTTAGCTATGAAGAGATAGCTGCCATCATGGATTGTCCGGTCGGGACGGTTCGCTCACGTATTTTCCGTGCGCGAGAAGCTATTGATAATAAAGTTCAACCGCTTATCAGGCGTTGACGATAGCGGGATACTGGAAAAGGTATTAGGCATGCAGAAAGAAAAACTTTCCGCTTTAATGGATGGTGAAATGCTGGACAGTGAGTTGCTCAACGAGCTTTCTCATTCTCCCGATATGCAAAAGACCTGGGAGAGTTACCATCTCATCCGTGATTCTATGCGCGGTGATACGGGCGATGTTCTCCATTTCGATATCTCAGCACGCGTAATGGCGGCCATTGAGAACGAGCCTGTACATCAAACTATTCCTTTGATTCCTGAAGCTCAGCCGGCGCCGCATCAATGGCAGAAGATGCCGTTCTGGAAAAAAGTGCGCCCATGGGCGAGTCAGCTTACCCAAATGGGTGTGGCGGCATGTGTATCGCTTGCAGTTATTGTTGGCGTCCAGCACTATAATGGTCAATCTGAAGCGAATCAGCAGCCTGAAGCGCCAGTGTTCAATACGCTGCCGATGATGGGCAAAGCAAGTCCGGTAAGTCTGGGCGTGCCAGCAGATGCGTCGGTAAGTCCTGGTCAGCAACAGCAGGTACAGGAACAGCGCCGTCGTATTAATGCGATGTTGCAGGATTACGAATTGCAGCGCCGCTTGCACTCGGAACAACTCCAGTTTGAGCAGGCGCAAACCCAGCAAGCTGGCGTGCAAGTACCAGGAAACCAAACTTTAGGAACGCAATCGCAGTAATGAAGCAACTTTGGTGCGCCATGTCTTTGGTGGCGGGTAGCCTGTTCTTCTCTGCCAACGCCTCGGCTGATTTATCGTCCGGGGCGTTGTTGCAGCAAATGAATATGGCCAGCCAGTCACTCAATTATGAGTTGGCTTTTGTCAGTATCAATAAGCAAGGTGTAGAGTCGTTGCGCTATCGCCATGCTCGTCTTGATAAACAGCCGCTTGCCCAGCTTTTACAGATGGACGGCCCGCGCCGTGAAGTTGTTCAGCGCGGTAATGAAATCAGCTATTTTGAGCCAGGTCTTGAACCGTTTACGCTCAATGGCGATTACATCGTCGATTCGCTACCCGCTCTTGTGTATACCGATTTTAAGCGTCTGTCGCCTTACTACGATTTTATTTCGGTTGGCCGTACCCGCATTGCGGACAGGCTGTGCGAAGTCATTCGCGTAGTGGCAAAAGACGGCACACGCTATAGCTACATTGTGTGGATGGATACGGAAACCAAGCTGCCAATGCGTGTCGATCTGCTCGATCGCGACGGTGAAACGCTTGAGCAATTCCGCGTGATCTCGTTCACCGTGAATAATCAGGTTGGCTCGAGTATGCAAAGCCTGGCTAAAGCTAACCTTCCACCGCTTCTGTCGGTTCCTGCGGGCGACGCGGCTAACTTTAACTGGGCGCCATCATGGATACCTCAAGGTTTCAGTGAGATATCCAGCAGTCGCCGTCAGCTTCCAACGATTGAAACTGCGGTCGAATCTCGACTTTATTCTGACGGCCTGTTTAGCTTCTCGGTGAATATCAATCGCGCCACCGCTAACAGTTCTGAGCAAATGCTCCGGACGGGTCGCCGAACAGTCAGTTCGACGATACGCGATAATGCTGAGATCACCATTGTGGGAGAACTTCCTCCGCAAACGGCGAAGCGTATTTCAGACAGCATTAAATTCAGGGCTGCACAATGATTAAAGAATGGGCCACGGTGGTTTCGTGGAACGATGGCGTCGCGCTTGTTATGTGCGACGTCAAAGCCTCATGTAACAGTTGTGCTTCCCGTGCTGGATGCGGCTCTCGCGTACTCAACAAACTCGGGCCGCAAACCACGCATACGATTTCTGTACCCAGCGAGCAGCCTCTCACCAAAGGGCAAAAGGTCGAGCTTGGTATTGCTGAGGGCAGTTTACTTGGTTCGGCAATGCTGGTTTACCTATCACCGCTCGTGGGCTTATTTGTGCTAGCGGGAATCTTCCAAATATTATTTGGAACCGATCTTGCTGCAATGTGTGGCGGAGCATTGGGTGGTGTGGGCGGTTTCATGTTGGCACGTGGCTTTTCGCAAAAACTCGCTGAGCGAGAGGCCTGGCAGCCTGTCATTCTGAGCGTAGGCCTTCCTCCCAACATGCTTCGTGTTGAAACGCTTTCTTCTGAAGCCCGGTAATTACACCGGGCTTTATCTTTATTTACATCTCTGAAATGAAAACCCCGAATCCTCGCGCTAAGCTTGGCTTCAAGAGCATTTCCTGGTGACGAAGATGTAGTGTAGAATGCTGCGTTTTCGCACTGAAAAACGTCAGGCTAAGAACAGCGGCCTCCAGGAATTCGTAAGGCATAATTATTTAATTATATGAAGAATATACGTAACTTTTCGATCATTGCTCACATTGACCACGGTAAGTCGACGCTGTCTGACCGTATTATCCAGATTTGCGGTGGCCTGTCTGATCGTGAAATGGAAGCCCAGGTTCTGGACTCCATGGACCTGGAACGCGAACGTGGTATTACCATCAAAGCGCAGAGCGTCACGCTTGATTACAAAGCCGCCGATGGCGAAACCTATCAACTGAATTTCATCGACACCCCAGGCCACGTTGACTTCTCATATGAAGTTTCTCGCTCGTTGGCGGCCTGTGAAGGCGCGCTGCTGGTGGTCGATGCCGGGCAGGGCGTAGAAGCCCAGACCCTGGCGAACTGCTACACCGCAATGGAAATGGAACTTGAAGTGGTGCCGGTTCTTAACAAAATCGACCTGCCTGCGGCTGATCCAGAGCGTGTAGCGGAAGAGATTGAAGATATCGTGGGCATCGATGCTACCGATGCTGTGCGCTGCTCCGCGAAAACCGGCGTGGGTGTTCCGGATGTGCTGGAACGACTGGTTCGCGACATTCCGCCACCGGAAGGTGATGTGGATGCCCCGCTGCAGGCACTGATTATTGACTCCTGGTTTGATAACTACCTGGGCGTTGTGTCGCTGGTCCGTATCAAAAACGGCACCATGCGCAAAGGCGACAAAATCAAAGTGATGAGCACCGGTCAGGTTTATAACGCCGATCGTCTGGGGATCTTCACGCCAAAACAGGTTGACCGCACTGAACTGAGATGCGGTGAAGTTGGCTGGTTGGTTTGCGCGATTAAAGACATTCTGGGCGCGCCAGTGGGCGATACCCTGACGCAAGCGCGTAACCCGGCTGACAAAGCGCTGCCTGGCTTCAAAAAAGTGAAACCACAGGTATATGCGGGTCTGTTCCCCGTTAGCTCTGATGATTACGAAAACTTCCGTGACGCGCTTGGTAAGCTGAGCCTGAACGATGCTTCACTGTTCTATGAGCCAGAAAGCTCTACGGCGTTGGGCTTCGGCTTCCGCTGTGGCTTCCTCGGTCTTTTGCACATGGAGATCATTCAGGAACGTCTGGAGCGTGAATACGATCTGGATCTCATCACCACGGCACCGACCGTAGTGTATGAAGTTGAGACAACGAACAAAGAAGTTATTTACGTCGACAGCCCATCGAAGCTGCCGCCTCTGAATAACATCGAAGAGCTGCGCGAGCCTATCGCTGAATGTCACATGTTGCTGCCACAGGAATTCCTGGGCAACGTGATTACGCTATGCATCGAGAAACGCGGCGTGCAGACCAACATGGTTTACCACGGTAACCAGGTTGCGCTCACCTATGAAATCCCGATGGCAGAAGTGGTGCTCGACTTCTTCGACCGTCTGAAGTCAACTTCGCGCGGCTACGCGTCGTTGGATTACAACTTCAAACGCTTCCAGGCTTCCAACATGGTACGTGTAGATGTGCTGATTAACAGTGAGCGCGTCGATGCGCTGGCGCTGATTACGCACAACGATAACGCACCATACCGTGGCCGCGAACTGGTCGAGAAAATGAAAGAACTGATCCCGCGTCAGCAGTTTGATATCGCGATTCAGGCGGCCATTGGCAACCATATTATTGCTCGTGCAACGGTAAAACAGCTGCGTAAAAACGTTCTGGCGAAATGCTACGGCGGTGACGTCAGCCGTAAGAAAAAACTGCTGCAGAAACAGAAAGATGGTAAGAAACGCATGAAGCAGGTTGGTAACGTTGAGCTGCCACAGGAAGCGTTCCTCGCCATTCTGCACGTTGGCAAAGACGGAAAATAATTCTAAGGAGTTGGCATGGCGAACATGTTTGCCCTGATCCTGGTGGTTGCGACACTGGTGACGGGTCTGTTGTGGTGTCTGGATAAGTTTATTTTTGCCCCTAAACGTCTCCAGCGTCAGGCAGCCGCGCAGGCAGCGACAGGTGATCAACTGGATCCGAAAACCCTGAAGAAAGTCAGCCCTAAACCGGGCTGGCTGGAAACTGGCGCTTCCGTGTTCCCGGTTTTGGCGATAGTTTTGGTGGTGCGTTCATTTATTTATGAACCCTTCCAGATCCCGTCAGGTTCGATGATGCCAACGCTTTTGATTGGTGATTTTATTCTGGTAGAGAAGTTTGCTTACGGCATCAAAGATCCTATCTACCAGAAAACATTGATTGAAACCGGTCATCCAAAACGCGGCGACATCGTGGTGTTCAAATACCCTGACGATCCGCGTCTGGACTACATCAAGCGTGCAGTGGGTTTGCCTGGCGACAAAGTCAGCTACGATCCAGTCGCGAAAGAAGTCACCGTTCAGCCGGGTTGCAGTTCCGGTACGGCATGTGAAAACGCGCTGCCAATCACCTATTCCAACGTTGAGCCGAGCGACTTCGTTCAGACTTTTGCGCGTCGTAATGGCGGCGAAGCCACCAGTGGCTTCTTCCAGTTGCCAAAAGGCGAGACCAAAGAAAACGGTATTCGCTTGGTAGAACGCAAGGAAACGCTGGGTGATGTAACACATCGTATTCTGGCCGTGCCGATTGCGCAGGATCAGCTGGGAATGTATTACCAGCAGTCAGGCCAGCCGTTAGCGACCTGGATCGTGCCGCCTGGACATTACTTCATGATGGGTGATAACCGTGATAATTCCGCGGACAGCCGTTATTGGGGCTTTGTTCCGGAAGCCAACCTGGTCGGTAAAGCGACTGCGATTTGGATGAGCTTTGAGAAACAAGAAGGCGAATGGCCGACTGGCGTCCGCTTGAATCGTATTGGCGCGATTCATTAATTCGTGTGAATTGAACACGTAACCACTGATAAGAGTGGTTACGTGAATTATTTAAAGGATAATCTCACCTGGCTAACGACATCCCCACCCGTTGTGTATAGAATATTCCCCCGAAGTTTAAGGTTGGCGCAGAGCCAGTGCCACGGCACACGAAACCGCGTTGGTTTTCTCAGGTCGGTTTCGTGTGCTGCATTTTTGACGCATTCATTTATTGGTATAGCATGAACCCCATCGTAATTAATCGGCTTCAACGGAAGCTGGGCTACACTTTTCAGCATCATGAATTATTGCAACAGGCATTAACCCATCGCAGTGCCAGCAGCAAACATAATGAGCGTTTAGAGTTTTTAGGTGACTCCATTTTGAGTTACGTGATCGCGAACGCGCTTTATCACCGTTTCCCGCGCGTTGACGAAGGCGACATGAGCCGGATGCGTGCCACGCTGGTTCGCGGCAATACGCTTGCCGAAATTGCGCGCGAGTTTGAACTGGGTGAATGTTTGCGACTGGGTCCTGGCGAACTGAAAAGCGGTGGTTTTCGCCGTGAATCTATTCTCGCCGATACTGTCGAAGCATTAATCGGTGGCGTTTTCCTCGACAGCGATATCCAGACTGTTGAGCAACTGATTCTGAACTGGTATCAAACGCGTCTGGACGAAATCAGTCCAGGCGATAAACAAAAAGATCCGAAAACGCGTCTGCAGGAATACCTGCAGGGTCGCCATCTGCCGTTGCCATCGTATCTGGTGGTGCAGGTCCGTGGCGAAGCGCACGATCAAGAATTTACCATCCATTGCCAGGTTAGCGGCCTGAGTGAACCGGTGGTTGGCACAGGTTCAAGCCGCCGTAAGGCTGAACAGGCTGCCGCCGAACAGGCGTTGAAAATGCTGGAGCTGGAATGAGCGAAGAAAAAAGTTACTGTGGTTTTATTGCTATCGTCGGACGCCCGAACGTTGGCAAATCAACCCTGCTGAATACATTACTTGGGCAGAAGATCTCAATCACGTCCCGAAAGGCGCAGACCACGCGCCACCGTATCGTTGGCATCCATACAGAAGGTGAATATCAGGCAATTTACGTTGATACTCCGGGCCTGCATATGGAAGAAAAACGTGCCATTAACCGTCTGATGAACAAAGCGGCGAGCAGCTCAATCGGTGATGTTGAGCTGATCATTTTCGTCGTGGAAGGGACTCGCTGGACGGCGGACGATGAAATGGTCCTGAACAAGCTGCGTGACGGCAGAGCGCCGGTCATTCTTGCGGTCAACAAAGTTGATAACGTGCAAGAGAAAGCCGATCTGCTGCCACACCTGCAGTTCCTGGCAAGCCAGATGAACTTCCTTGATATCGTTCCGCTGTCTGCGGAAAGCGGAATGAACGTGGATACCATCGCGGGTATTGTGCGTAAACATCTGCCAGAAGCGATTCATCACTTCCCGGAAGATTACATTACCGACCGTTCTCAGCGCTTTATGGCCTCTGAAATCATCCGTGAAAAACTGATGCGTTTCCTGGGCGCTGAACTGCCGTACTCTGTCACCGTTGAAATCGAGCGTTTCCAGACTAACGAGCGCGGTGGTTATGACATCAACGGACTGATCCTCGTCGAGCGCGAAGGGCAGAAGAAGATGGTGATTGGTAACAAAGGTTCCAAGATTAAAACCATCGGTATTGAAGCGCGTAAAGACATGCAGGATATGTTTGAAGCACCGGTACACCTCGAACTGTGGGTGAAGGTGAAATCTGGCTGGGCCGATGATGAGCGCGCACTGCGCAGCCTCGGTTACGGCGACGACGTCTGATTTTCATACTCGATGGTTTTCGAGGTGCAGGAAGGCGGCAAGACCGCGAATCTCCGGGAGCTTACTCGGGTAAACGACCGGGGTGAATGGGTGCCGCCAACGCACCTGCAGCGTGAAAGACGACGAGTATGATGGAAGGCTGGCAGCGCGCATTCGTCCTGCATAGTCGTCCCTGGAGCGAAACCAGCCTCATGCTGGACGTCTTCACGGAAGAATCTGGTCGCGTGCGCCTTGTGGCAAAAGGCGCGCGATCCAAACGTTCCAATCTGAAAGGAGCTCTACAACCTTTCACTCCTCTTTTAGTTCGCTTTGGTGGTCGTGGGGAAGTCAAAACCCTGCGCAGTGCTGAAGCCGTCTCTCTGGCGCTTCCCCTTTCTGGTATCACGCTTTACAGCGGTCTGTATGTCAACGAACTCATCTCACGCGTTCTGGAACATGAGACCCGCTTCTCTGAACTTTTCTTCGATTATCTGCACTGTATCCAGGCACTTGCTGGCGCAACGGATTCGCCGGAACCCGCATTACGTCGGTTTGAACTGGCGCTGCTCGGGCATCTTGGCTACGGCGTCGATTTTCTGCACTGTGCGGGGAGCGGGGATTCAGTCGATGACACCATGACTTATCGTTATCGGGAAGAGAAAGGTTTTATCGCCAGTATCGTTATTGATAACACCACTTTTACCGGGCGACACCTCCGGGCGCTGTCCGAGCGTGAATTTCCCGATCAGGACACCTTACGCGCGGCAAAACGCTTTACCCGAATCGCCCTCAAGCCGTATCTTGGTGGCAAGCCCTTAAAGAGCCGAGAATTATTCAGGCAGTTTGTGCCAAAGCGTTAACGAACAATGAGAAAACCGAGGATTGTCATGGCTGAATTACTGTTAGGCGTCAACATTGATCACATCGCCACACTGCGTAACGCGCGTGGTACGGCATATCCTGATCCGGTTCAGGCGGCGTTTATTGCCGAGCAGGCGGGCGCAGACGGTATCACCGTTCATTTGCGTGAAGATCGCCGCCATATCACTGACCGAGATGTGAAAATTCTGCGCCAGACGCTGGATACCCGCATGAATCTGGAAATGGCGGTGACGGAAGAGATGCTGGCGATTGCCTGCGAAACCAAACCTCATTTCTGCTGCCTGGTGCCGGAAAAACGTCAGGAAGTGACCACCGAAGGTGGGCTGGATGTCGCCGGGCAGCAGGATAAAATGCGCGATGCCTGCAAACGCCTCGCTGACGCCGGAATTCTGGTTTCCCTGTTTATCGACGCCGATTTTGACCAGATCAAAGCGGCTGCCGCGGTCGGCGCGCCGTACATCGAAATTCACACCGGCTGCTATGCCGATGCCGAAGACGAAGTCGCTCAGGCTAAAGAGCTTGCCCGTATCGCGAAAGCCGCCACTTACGCTGCCAGCTTGGGCTTGAAGGTTAATGCCGGGCACGGTCTGACGTATCACAACGTCAAAGCGATTGCGCAAATTCCAGAGATGTTTGAGCTGAATATCGGTCACGCCATTATAGGTCGGGCAGTGATGAGCGGTCTCAAAGAAGCCGTGTCGGAAATGAAACGTCTGATGCTGGAAGCGCGTCAGTAATGGCGATTCTGGGCTTAGGCACGGACATCGTTGAAATTGGCCGTATCGAAGCGGTGATCGCCCGGAGTGGCGATCGCCTGGCGAGACGCGTGCTGAGCGACAACGAATGGGCAATCTGGGAAACGCATCAACAGCCGGTGCGTTTTCTGGCGAAGCGTTTTGCGGTCAAAGAGGCGGCAGCGAAAGCCTTCGGCACGGGCATTCGCAACGGGCTGGCTTTTAATCAGTTTGAAGTGTTTAACGATGAATTGGGCAAACCGCGCCTGCGTTTATGGGGTGAGGCGCAAAAACTGGCGGAGAAACTCGGCGTGGTCAATATGCACGTGACGCTGGCGGATGAAAGGCGCTACGCCTGCGCGACGGTCATTCTCGAAAGTTAAACTTTGTCGGCGTGGTGCATCAGTACAAATTTGTCCCACAGCTGCTCTTCTGATTCAGCATGCGCAGGATCTTTGAGGATGGTGTTTGGAATAGGACACACTTTCTGACAGGTCGGCGTCTCGTAATGACCGATGCATTCGGTACAGCGATCGCTGTTAATCTCATAAATGCTGTCACCCATGGAAATCGCCTCGTTAGGGCATTCGGGTTCGCACATATCGCAATTGATGCATTTTTTAGTGATTAACAGCGCCATCAGGAAAATCTCAGAAACATCACAAACAGGGCGGGCATTATACGCTCATTCCCTGTTCAAACCAGTTTTTTTACCAGCTCTTCGCTGTGACGAATACGTTCTGGCGCATGTTCCAGATCCTGCTGTACGAGTGCCACAAAGAGCAAATCCGTCAGCATCATCTGCGCGCTGGTGGACGAAATCGCCGCGCTGCGCGTCGCTTGTTCTTCAGCAATGGTGTACAGGCAGCGCGTCGCCCGTTGTTGCAGAGCGTTAGGGGTAAAACCGGTAATCGCCAGAATCTTACCCCCAACGCGTAACGCTTCATCCGCGGCAAGATTGATCTCGCGGCGCTCACCTGAATACGAAATTGCCAGCAGCAGATCGTCGGGAGCCATTGCCTGAACCGTCGACAGTAGGGCATGCATATCCTGTTCGGACATGGCGTTGAAACCAATTTTCGTAAGTTTCCAGCCTAAATTCCGCGCCACCAGTCCGGATGCGCCAATGCCCGTCAAAATTATCCGTCTCGCACTGCGCAGCATGGCGACACTTTCGAGCAATTTTTCTTCGCTATTCACATCAAGCGTGGCGTGCATTGCCGTCACGTTCTCCTTGATGAGTTTTTCCCCGACGAGGCGCATCGGGTCATCACCGCGAATCTGATTGTGCAGCGGCATAGATTGCGGATTAGGGTTGTTGACCAGCGCTTCACTGATCGCCAGTTTTAGTGCCGGAAACCCTTTAAACCCAATTTTTTGTGCAAATTTCACAACACTCGACTGGCTAACACCCGCTTCACTGGCGAGCTGTTGAGAGCTTAAGTGACGCGCGTGATCGGGCTGCGCCAGCAGGAAATCCGCCAGTTTTTTGTCGCTCTGGGCAAAGCCCGCATAACGCTGGCGAATACGAATTAAGCAGTTCATACGTCCTCCTGGCGAAAATGTGATAGCCGCAGCAAATCGACGTTTGCTCACCTGAATGAATTTTATATTCCACTATAGTACGGGTATTATGAATTAAAAATTCTTGAGGTACAAAAGATGAATCTTGGCTCGTTAGTGTCTGAATCACGTAATCCACAAACCATGGATCTGGACGCGTTGTCCACCTTTGACCTTGTAACCCGTTTTAATCAACAGGATACGCTGGTCGCGCTGGCAGTGAAAGAGACATTGCCCGAGGTGGCTAAAGCCGTAGATGCGGCAACTGATGCGTTGAAGTCCGGTGGGCGCATAATTTATATGGGCGCAGGGACCAGCGGGCGGCTGGGTGTGCTGGATGCGTCAGAATGTCCGCCAACCTTTGGTGTGCCGCACGGTCTGGTGCTTGGCCTGATTGCAGGCGGACCCGGCGCGTTATTAAAAGCGGTCGAAGGCGCTGAAGATAATCAGCAACTGGGCGCAGATGATCTCATCGCAATTCATCTGACTGCCAATGATTTGGTGGTCGGTCTGGCCGCATCCGGGCGCACGCCTTACGTCATCGGCGGCCTGGAATATGCCAAACAGCTGGGATGCACGACGGTTGCGATCTCCTGCAATCCGGTGTCGCCGATTGCTCAGGTCGCGGCGATTGCTATCTCTCCTGTTGTGGGGCCAGAAGCGTTGACCGGCTCAACGCGGCTTAAATCCGGCACGGCGCAAAAGCTGGTGCTCAACATGATCTCCACCGGCGCGATGGTGAAATTCGGCAAGGTTTACCAGAACCTAATGGTGGATATGCAAGCCACCAATATCAAGCTGGTGGACAGAGCCTGTCGCATGGTGGTGCAGGCAACGGGGGCCAGCCGTGAAGAGGCGGAAGCGGCGCTCAAGCAAACCGATCACGATGTGAAACCCGCCATTCTGATGATCCTGAGTGGGCTGGACGCCGCAGCGGCGCGCGCTAAGCTCGATGCGCATCAAGGTTTCCTGCGGGCAGCGTTAGAAAACTAAAACAGCAGAGGCGTGTATGGAAAAAACAGCAGCGCTCGCCAGCGACATTTTGCAGGGGATTGGCGGAGAGAAAAATATTCTGCGTCTTGAAAACTGCATGACGCGGGTGCGAGTGGAAGTTCAGGATGACGAACAGCTTGATGTCGCTCGCCTGAAAAATCTCTCCGGCGTCAGCGGCTACGTTAAACAAGGTGCGCAGCACCAGCTGATTGTTGGGCCGGGCAAAGCCGCGCAGGTTGTCGATGCGATGCGGGCATTAATGGGGGCAGGCGGCGCTGGTGCGTTTGAGGACGCCGAACGCACCAAAGCTCAGGCGAAAGCCAAATACAAAGCCCCAATGAGCGATGCGCTGCGACAGCTGGCTAACGTCTTTATTCCTCTGATTCCTGCGTTTATCGCCTCGGGTCTGATTACCGGCATTATCAATATTCTTAAGCGCCCGGACATCGTCGGGGATTTCGCCACGCAATATCCGAATATGCTGGGGATTCTGGGCATTTTCGGCAGCGCGGTATTTGCCATTATGAATATCCTGGTCGGCGTCAATGCCGCGAAGGTGTTTGGCGGGTCGCTGGCGATGGGTGGCGTGATGGCGGGGATCCTTTCCAGTCCGCAACTGGCGCAAATAACGCTGTTTGGCGAGGCGCTACAGCCGGGGCGGGGTGGCGTAATCGCGGTGCTGCTGGTGGTCGTCCTGATGTGCTGGGTAGAGAAAAAACTGCGCAGCCTGCTGCCAGGCTCAATTGAGTTGATTCTTAACCCGCTGCTGACGACGCTGATCACAGGGAGTATCGCGATTGTTGCGCTACAACCGTTGGGCGGATGGATCTCAGAGGCCATCGCTCACGGCGCTTCTTTAGCTATCGATCGCGGCGGCCTGCTGGTTGGGGCGATTTTGTCCGGGACGTTCCTGCCCCTGGTGTTGACCGGTTTACATCAGGGACTGGTGCCGATTCACGTTGAGCTGGTTCAGGCGCATGGTTACAACGCTCTGCTGCCGATCCTGTCGATGGCGGGCGTTGGACAAGTGGGTGCGGCCATTGCGGTACTGATGAAAACGCGCAACGCCCGACTGAAAAAGGTCATCAAAGGGGCGCTGCCGGTAGGGCTGTTGGGTATCGGCGAGCCGCTTATTTTCGGCGTCACGCTCCCGCTCGGCAAACCGTTCCTCGGTGCCTGTCTGGGCGGTGCTGTGGGCGGGGCGCTGATCAGCTACTGGAAAGTGGCGACCGTTATCACCTTTGGCATTTCAGGTTTACCGCTGGCATTAACCATCGTGACCGGAAAAGTCATGCTCTATCTGTTAGGCTATCTAATAGCGGTGATCGCCGGGTTCCTGTTTACCTGGCTGTTAGGGTTCAACGATCCAGAGGAGTAAGGTTTGGTTAATCACGAGCGACGTGTTGTCTTTTTCGATCTAGATGGAACGCTGCATCAGCAGGATATGTTTGGCACATTTATGCGCTATCTGCTGCGCCGCCAGCCCCTCAATGCGCTGCTCGTGCTGCCTCTTTTGCCGGTGATCGGCATGGCGTTGTTAATCAAAGGACGCGCCGCTCGCTGGCCGATGAGCCTGCTGCTATGGGGATGTACTTTTGGTCATAGCGAGGCACGGCTCAAGCAGCTTCAGCAGGATTTTGCCCTGTGGTTCCGCGAGCATGTCACCGCGTTTCCGGTGGTCCAGGATCGCCTGACCACCTATCTGAATGCCAACGATGCGGATATCTGGTTAATTACCGGTTCTCCCCAGCCGCTGGTGGAGCAGGTCTATTTTGATACGCCGTGGCTGCCGCGCGTGAATCTTATCGCCACCCAAACTGGTCGTGCCTATGGTGGCTGGGTGCTGACTATGCGCTGCCTGGGTCACGAGAAAGTCGTGCAACTCGAGAAAAAAATTGGTACGCCGCTGCGGCTGTACAGCGGTTACAGCGACAGCAAACAAGACAACCCGCTGCTCTATTTTTGCCAGCACCGCTGGCGAGTCACACCGTCTGGCGAACTTCAGCAACTGGAATAGTGTTAATCATAACGGGTGTGTATAATGCGCCCGCTTTTCAGACTGGAGTATTAGCCGTTGTCCGACCTCGAACTTAATCACGAATACTGGATGCGCCATGCGCTCCTGCTTGCCAAACGCGCCTGGGATGAGGGTGAAGTGCCCGTGGGTGCTGTTCTGGTGCACAACAACCAGGTGATTGGGGAAGGGTGGAACCGCCCGATTGGGCGTCACGATCCCACTGCACATGCCGAAATTATGGCGTTGCGTCAGGGCGGTCTGGTATTACAAAACTATCGTCTGCTTGATACCACGCTTTACGTCACGCTGGAGCCCTGCGTAATGTGCTCTGGCGCGATGGTGCACAGTCGCATCGGGACGTTGGTCTTTGGGGCGCGTGACGAAAAAACAGGCGCGGCGGGTTCGCTGATGAACGTACTCGGCCATCCAGGTATGAACCACCAGGTGCAGGTTATCGACGGGGTGCTTGCACCAGAGTGTTCGGGGCTATTAAGTGATTTCTTTCGAATGCGCCGTCAGCAGAAAAAGCAACAAAAGGCAGAATCGACGTCGTCGCGGGGTGATTGAGCTCATGCGGTGAAACCACCGGATAGCTCTGCGCGATCTGTTTTGCCTTCGTCACTTCCTTTTCCTTCTCCATCAGATAACCCACCAGGCTTATCTGATATTTCCGGATATTTTCCACATAGGCGTAAGCCTCATGCCCACGCGCATAGCCGTAGGTGAGTTTGTTGTACAAGGGTTTCTGGCTTAACAGGGGCAAGCGCTGTTTAACGTCGGACCAGCTGTCCGGGTTTCCTTTCGTTTTGGCCGTCAACGCACGGGCGTCGAGCATATGCGCATAGCCCATATTGTAGGCCGCGAGCGCAAACCAAATCCGCTCTTCTTCCGGCACGGTATCCGGTACTTTTGCCATCATATCCTGCAAATAGCGCGCGCCGCCGCTGATGCTTTGTTCGGCATCGGTGCGATCGGTCAGGCCGAGACTTTGCGCGGTATTTTTGGTGAGCATCATTAGGCCGCGTACACCGGTCGGTGATGTCGCCTGGGCATCCCAATGTGATTCCTGATAGGAAATTGCCGCCAGCAAACGCCAGTCAATTTCCTCGGCATATTTCTCGAAGAGCGGCTGTAAATCGGGCAACACGCTGTCAACGGCACGCAGGAAGCTGCGGGTATCGACGTAATCAAAATCACCGCCGTGCCCGAGATATTTCTCTTCAAGTCGCGCCAGCGTGCCTTCTTCATTCATGGAATTAAAGAAATCGAGAATGGCGGCGGAGAGAGTCTGATCGTCGTCGAGCGGGCTAAACCAGGTGACGGGCTGTTCATCGGTCACATCAAGCGCAACGGCGATTTCTGGATGAACGCGCTGGAAGAAACTGATCGCGACAGAATCAGCGATCGTGTACGCCAACTTTTTGTCCTTTACTTGCTCCAGCAGCGCAGTCGTACCCAGCTTCTCATCAACCTTCCAGCTCAGATCCGGATATTTTTTTTCTTTCAGGGCACGCAGATCGTCAATGACCACATGGCCCGGCGCGACGGTGAGCTGCTGATCGTTAAGCGTGGCCATCGTGCGCGGACGAACGCCACCGACGCGATACACCACCTGCTGCGATACAGAATAGTATGTCGGGCCGGGCTGATAGTTTTTACTCCGCTCGCTGTTATACACCAGCCCAGCGGCCAGCAGATCGGCATCGTCATTATCCAGGTCATCAAACAGCTGACTAATATTCTGACGAACAGTGATTTTGAGCTTCACGCCCAGGTAATCGGCAAACTGTTGCGCCAGTTCATAATCCAGGCCAATGATTTTGCCATTCACATTGTTATAGGTCAGCGGGGAGTCGAGGGTACTGACGCGCAGTTCCCCCCGCGACTGAATCGCGGCGATACGGTTTTCGGCTTTGCCGAACCAGGGAATAGAAGGCCATAAGGCCGCTGCCAGCAGCAAGGTGACTATGCCGATGAGCAGATAATTAATCTTGAATTTTTTCAATTAGTTAATTCTCTGCGCCGTGCGATGCCTCAGTGTGCTGTAGTCATGTTATGAATAAGGTTTACCATTGATTGAGCGGCATTTTGCGTAAACTTACGCCAGTTGGCAACTAATTAGAGAGACAGGTCACACCAATCGATAAAAATTCAGAATGATTTTATTTCGACGCAAACGGTTTCGTCGGCGCTCAGGATTCTCTATAATGACGCCCGTTTTCCCCTTGCGCACACTGTAAGCGCCTCAAGCGCTTCGAAGACGAGAGACTTATGATGGAAATTCTGCGTGGTTCGCCTGCACTATCTGCCTTCCGTATCAACAAACTGCTGGCACGTTTTCAGGCTGACGGCCTTCCGGTAAGCACTATTTACGCTGAGTATGTCCATTTTGCTGACCTGAATGCTCCTTTAAATGCAGAACAGCGAGCGCAGCTCGAACGCCTGCTCAAGTATGGCCCAAGTCTGAGCAGCCACACGCCGACCGGTAAACTGATTCTTGCTACGCCTCGTCCGGGCACCATCTCCCCCTGGTCTTCTAAAGCCACTGACATCGCCCACAACTGCGGCCTGAGCCAGATCAATCGTCTGGAACGCGGCGTGGCGTATTACGTTGAAGCATCGACGCTGACAGACGAGCAGTGGCAGACGGTTGCCGCAGAACTACACGATCGCATGATGGAGAGCGTGTTTGCCTCTCTGGACGATGCACAACAGCTGTTTTCTCATCATCAGCCTGCACCTGTACAAAGCGTGGATCTGCTGGGACAGGGCCGCCAGGCGCTGATTGACGCCAACCTGCGTTTAGGGCTGGCGCTGGCGGATGACGAAATTGACTACCTGCAGGATGCGTTCGTTACGCTGAACCGCAACCCTAACGACATCGAACTGTATATGTTCGCGCAGGCGAACTCTGAGCATTGTCGTCACAAGATTTTTAACGCCGACTGGATTATCGACGGCGAAGAACAGCCGAAATCGCTGTTCAAGATGATTAAAAACACCTTTGAGAAAAACCCTGAACACGTGCTGTCTGCGTACAAAGACAACGCGGCTGTCATGGAAGGGTCTGACGTGGGCCGCTTCTTCGCCGATCGCGAAGCAGGGCGCTATGACTTCCACCAGGAGCCAACGCATATCCTGATGAAGGTCGAAACGCATAACCACCCGACGGCGATTTCTCCGTGGCCGGGTGCGGCGACAGGTTCCGGCGGTGAGATTCGTGACGAAGGCGCAACCGGACGTGGCGCGAAGCCGAAAGCAGGGCTGGTAGGCTTCTCCGTTTCAAACTTGCGTATTCCTGGCTTTGAACAGCCGTGGGAAGAAGATTTCGGCAAGCCGGATCGCATTGTCACCGCGCTCGATATCATGACCGAAGGCCCGCTGGGTGGCGCAGCCTTTAACAACGAATTTGGACGTCCGGCGCTGAACGGCTACTTCCGTACCTACGAAGAAAAAGTCGATAGCCATAACGGCGAAGAGCTGCGCGGGTATCACAAACCGATCATGCTGGCGGGTGGGATCGGCAATATTCGCGCCGATCATGTCCAGAAAGGCGAGATCGTTGTGGGCGCAAAACTGATCGTCCTGGGCGGTCCGGCCATGAATATCGGTCTTGGCGGCGGTGCGGCGTCTTCTATGGCGTCCGGTCAATCTGACGCAGACCTTGATTTTGCCTCCGTCCAACGTGACAACCCGGAAATGGAACGTCGTTGTCAGGAAGTGATCGACCGCTGCTGGCAGCTTGGCGATGCCAACCCGATTCTGTTCATTCATGATGTCGGCGCAGGTGGTCTTTCGAACGCCATGCCTGAGCTGGTGAGCGACGGCGGTCGCGGTGGTCGCTTCAATCTGCGCGATATTCTGAGCGACGAGCCAGGCATGAGCCCGCTGGAAATCTGGTGTAACGAATCTCAGGAACGCTACGTGATGGCCGTCGCTGCCGATCAGTTGCCGCTGTTTGACGAGCTGTGCCGCCGTGAGCGCGCGCCGTACGCGGTGATTGGTGAAGCGACAGAAGAACTGCATCTGACCATGAACGATCCTCACTTCGACAATCAGCCGATCGATCTGCCGCTGGATGTGCTGCTGGGCAAAACGCCAAAAATGACCCGCGATGTGCAAACCCGTAAAGCGACGGGCAAAACGCTGGATCTGCATGGTGTGACGATTGCCGATGCGGTAAACCGCGTTCTGCATCTGCCTGCGGTGGCAGAGAAAACCTTCCTGGTAACCATCGGTGACCGTTCCGTGACCGGTATGGTGGCACGCGATCAAATGGTCGGACCGTGGCAGATCCCGGTGGCGAACTGCGCGGTTACCACCGCGAGCCTCGATAGTTATTATGGCGAAGCGATGGCGCTGGGCGAACGTACGCCGGTCGCGCTGCTCGACTTTGCTGCTTCTGCACGCCTGGCTGTTGGCGAAGCGCTGACGAACATTGCCGCCACGCAGATTGGCGACATCAAACGCATCAAATTGTCCGCAAACTGGATGGCGGCTGCAGGGCACCCTGGTGAAGACGCCGGTCTGTACGAAGCGGTGAAAGCGGTAGGCGAAGAGCTGTGTCCGGCGCTCGGCCTGACCATTCCGGTGGGCAAAGACTCGATGTCGATGAAAACCCGCTGGCAGGAAGGCAATGAGCAGCGCGAGATGACGTCTCCGCTGTCGCTGGTGATTACCGCTTTTGCGCGTGTTGAAGACGTACGTCATACCATCACACCGCAGCTTTCTACCGACGATAATGCCCTGTTGCTTATCGACCTGGGTAAAGGACACAACGCGCTAGGCGCGACCGCACTGGCGCAGGTTTACCGCCAACTTGGTGACAAACCTGCTGACGTGCGTGATGTGGCACAGCTGAAAGGCTTCTACGAGGCCATTCAGGCGCTGGTGGCCGCACGCCAACTGCTGGCCTACCACGACCGTTCAGACGGCGGCCTGATGGTCACTCTGGCGGAAATGGCCTTTACCGGCCACTGTGGCGTGGAAGCGGATATTGCTGCGCTGGGTGACGATCGTCTGGCGGCGCTGTTCAACGAAGAGCTGGGCGCGGTGATTCAGGTGCGTGCGGCGGATCGCGAAGCCGTTGAAGCGCTACTGGCGCAGCACGGTCTGGCGGATTGCGTACATTACCTGGGTAAAGCCGTGGCGGGCGATCGCTTTGTCATTGAAGCGGACGGTCATGCGGTGTTCAGCGAAAGCCGCTCGACGCTGCGTATGTGGTGGGCTGAAACCACCTGGCAGATGCAGCGCCTGCGTGATAACCCAGAATGCGCTGACCAGGAGCATGAGGCGAAAGCCAACGATAACGATCCGGGCCTGAACGTGAAGCTCTCTTTCGATATCAACGAGGATGTTGCGGCTCCGTATATTTCGACCGGTGCGCGTCCGAAGGTCGCTGTTCTGCGTGAGCAGGGCGTGAACTCCCACGTTGAAATGGCGGCAGCGTTCCACCGTGCGGGCTTTGATGCTATCGACGTGCACATGAGTGACCTGCTGGCTGGCCGCATGGGTCTTGAGGACTTCCAGGCGCTGGTGGCCTGCGGCGGGTTCTCTTACGGCGACGTGCTGGGCGCGGGTGAAGGCTGGGCGAAGTCCATTCTCTTCAACAATCGCGTGCGCGATGAGTTTGAAACCTTCTTCCATCGTCCACAGACGCTGGCATTGGGCGTGTGTAACGGCTGCCAGATGATGTCCAATCTGCGCGAAGTCATTCCGGGCAGCGAAGCCTGGCCGCGCTTTGTGCGTAACCAGTCGGACCGTTTTGAAGCGCGCTTTAGCCTGGTTGAAGTGACTCAAAGCCCGTCGCTGCTGTTGCAGGGCATGGTGGGTTCACAGATGCCGATTGCGGTTTCGCATGGTGAAGGGCAGGTAGAACTGCGTGACGCTGCGCATCTTGCGACGCTCGAAAGTAAAGGGCTGGTGGCGCTGCGCTTTGTCGATAACAACGGCAAAGTGACGCAGAACTACCCGGCAAACCCGAACGGCTCGGCGAACGGCATTACCGCGGTCACCAACGAAAGTGGCCGTGTAACCATCATGATGCCGCATCCGGAGCGTGTATTCCGCACCGTCAGCAACTCATGGCACCCGGAAAACTGGGGCGAAGACAGCCCATGGATGCGTATTTTCCGCAATGCGCGCAAGCAACTGGGGTAACCCCGTTGCCTGGCGCCGGACGCTAAGCGTTACGTCCGGCGGATGAGATGTGCTTTCAATGCCCGGACCGCGTCAATGCGACCGGGCTTTTTCATTGTGACGGCGCGCATCTTTAGGTGTCGGTAATCCCCGACAATGGCGCATTTGGGGTGTCTCTAAATGGCGACATTTAACGCCTTGATTTATAAGGCGGTCATAGGGTTTGTAATAAGGTGTAGCTAATAAGCGACACTTAGCCTGGAAATCATTCAGGCAATAAGTAACAAGATATTGTAGTAAAATTCATATATTTCATAATGTTAATATTTTGTTTTGATTTTTGGCACGGCTGTTGCATAATATTAACCAGTGGCTCATTCACCCTCTTATGTCAGCCCCTTCGGGACGCGCTACATAAACTTCGAATGACGCACAAAAAGGTGCCTGCCGTCCAACTACTGATTATTGCGTAAGCTTTATCAGGCTCCGGGCGAAACGTCGAGTAAGGCACCGCCTCATTGCATAACAAAGCCGGGTATTTACCCGGCTTTGTTGTATCTGAAGGGCAGACTCGGTACGCTCTCCAGACCCCCCTCACTGAGAGAATCATGCGTTGAAACGCTGGTCTGTTTTTCCTCGCTCCCTGCGACAGCTTGTTATGATGGCCTTCCTGCTCATCCTGTTACCGCTGCTGGTATTGGCATGGCAGGCGTGGCAAAGCCTGAATGCGCTCAGCGCCCAGGCCGCGCAGACTAACCGCACGACGCTCATTGATGCCCGCCGTAGTGAGGCGATGACCAACGCCGCGCTGGAAATGGAGCGCAGCTATCGCCAGTATTGCGTGCTGGACGACCGTACGCTGGAAAAGGTCTATCAAAATCAACGCAAACGCTACAGCGAAATGCTGGACGCGCATGCGGGTGTGCTCCCTGACGATAAGCTGTATCAGGCGCTGCGCCAGGATCTGAACGATCTTGGGCAATTGCAGTGCAAAAACAGTGGGCCTGATGCTGTCGCAACGGTCCGGCTCGAAGCGTTTGCCAGCGCCAATACCGAGATGGTGCAAACAACCCGTACCGTGATTTTTTCCCGTGGACAGCAGCTGCAACAGGAAATCGCCGAGCGCGGTCAGTTCTTTGGCTGGCAGGCGCTGGTGCTGTTTATGGTCAGTCTTGGGCTGGTGCTGCTGTTTACCCGAATGATCATCGGCCCGGTAAAAGGCATTGAACGGATGATTAATCTTTTGGGTGAAGGAAAATCTCTCGGGAATACCGTGGTGTTTAAAGGGCCGCGGGAACTGCGTTCCGTGGGGCAACGGATTATCTGGCTCTCTGAGCGACTGGCGTGGCTGGAATCTCAGCGCCACCAATTTTTACGCCATATCTCCCACGAATTAAAAACGCCGCTCGCCAGCATGCGCGAGGGGACGGAACTGCTCGCCGATGAAGTGGCTGGGCCGTTAACCGCCGAGCAAAAAGAGATCGTTGAAATCCTGGATGCCAGTAGCCGGAATCTGCAAAAGCTGATCGAACAACTGCTGGATTACAACCGTAAACTGGCTGATGGCGCGGTTGAACTGGAAAGAGTGGAGATCGAACCGCTGGTGGATATGGTGCTCTCCGCCCACAGCTTGCCTGCGCGAGCTAAAATGATGCATACCGAACTGGATCTCCAGGAGCCAGTCTGTTTTGCAGAGCCTATGCTATTAATGAGTGTGCTGGATAATCTTTATTCCAATGCGGTGCACTATGGTACTGAATCCGGTAACATTTATATTCGTAGTTTCACCCAGGGATCGCGGGTGTGTGTCGATGTTGCCAATACCGGAGATCCCATTCCGGATGACGAAAAAACGATGATTTTTGAGCCCTTTTTCCAGGGAAGTCATCAGCGAAAAGGTGCGGTAAAGGGGAGCGGTTTGGGCTTAAGTATCGCCCGCGATTGCATACGGCGTATGCACGGCGAATTATATATCTCGCATGACGATCGCGCCGATGTTTGCTTTCGTATTGAACTGCCTCTTGAGCCGGAAAAATCAATGCAATGAATCTAAGTCTGGTGAGTATGTTACACGTCTTTTCTCGCGCCATTAACGCGGTGTTTTCCCGTAAAATTATCCGTACCGGCCTGCCATGTTTGCTGTTGGCGGGATGCGTTTCCCACGCGCCGAAAAGTGCAATCAGCGATAAACAAGACGATAAATTACCTGAGCATCAGTTGGCCGATTTCCTCTCGACTGATTGCGAAAACATCTGGCAACTGAACGGCCATGATGTCGAAGCGAACCCGTTATTCTGGTTGCGAGGAATTGATTGCGCCGATCGGCTGTCACCTGCGGCGGCGCGCGCACAGGCCCACCAGTGGGCCGATGACACCTGGCAGGACAGTTTCAAACGCGGCATCCTGCTGGCCAATGCCAAAATTAACCCGGTTGAGCGTCGCATGAACACCACGCGGATGGATGCGCTCAGCCCACAAATTCCTGCGCAAGTTCGCCCGGTGTATCAGCTCTGGCGTGACGGGCAGGTCCTGCAATTGCAGCTCGCCGAAGAGCGCTTCCGTTACAGTAAATTGCAGCAATCCGCTGACGCTGAACTGGATATGCTTCGGTCACAGCACCAGTATTTGCGCGCGCAGCTTGAAACCACGACGCGCAAGCTGGAAAACCTCACGGATATTGAGCGTCAGCTATCCACGCGTAAGCCAGCCAGCAACTATCTGCCGGACGGACCGAAGACTAACGCGCAGCCGACCAAAACGCCTGATGATGACGGTGGTACTTCGAAACAAGAGGACGTGAAGCCATGACAAGCCGCAAACCTGCCCATCTCCTGCTGGTGGATGACGATCCCGGCTTGCTGAAGCTGTTGGGAATGCGCCTGGTCAGCGAAGGCTACAGCGTTGTCACCGCCGAAAGTGGACAGGAAGGGCTGAAAGCGCTTGGTCGCGAGAAAATCGATCTGGTGATCAGCGATCTGCGCATGGACGAGATGGATGGCATGCAGCTGTTCGTCGAAATCCAGAAGCTGCAGCCCGGAATGCCGGTCATTATTCTCACGGCCCACGGCTCGATTCCTGATGCGGTCGCTGCAACACAGCAGGGCGTGTTTAGCTTCCTGACCAAGCCGGTGGACAAAGACGCGTTGTATAAAGCCATCGACGATGCGCTGGAACATTCCGCTCCGTCCGTTGATGAAAAATGGCGTGAATCCATCGTCACGCGCAGCCCGATTATGCTGCGCTTGCTGGAACAAGCGCGCATGGTCGCGCAATCCGACGTCAGCCTGCTGATTAATGGGCAGAGCGGAACCGGGAAAGAGATTCTGGCGCAGGCGATTCACAACGCCAGCCCGCGCAGCAAAAACGCCTTCATCGCCATTAACTGCGGTGCGCTGCCGGAACAGTTGCTGGAATCTGAACTCTTTGGCCATGCACGCGGCGCGTTTACGGGCGCGGTGAGTAGCAGGGAAGGGCTGTTCCAGGCTGCAGAAGGCGGGACGCTGTTCCTCGATGAAATTGGTGATATGCCCGCGCCATTGCAGGTCAAACTGCTGCGCGTGTTGCAGGAGCGCAAAGTGCGTCCGCTCGGCAGCAACCGTGATATCGACATTAACGTGCGTATTATCTCGGCCACTCACCGCGATTTACCGAAAGCGATGGAGCGTAAAGAGTTCCGCGAAGATCTCTACTACCGCCTGAACGTCGTCAATCTGAAAATCCCCGCGCTGGCGGAGCGTGCGGAAGATATTCCGCTGCTGGCAAATCATCTTCTGCGCCAGTCGGCGGACAGACATAAGCCGTTTGTGCGTGCGTTTTCAACCGATGCAATGAAACGACTCATGACCGCCGGCTGGCCGGGTAACGTCCGTCAACTGGTGAACGTGATTGAGCAGTGCGTGGCGCTGACCTCTTCGCCGGTCATTAGCGATGCGCTGGTGGAGCAGGCGCTTGAAGGCGAAAATACCGCGCTGCCGACGTTTGTTGAAGCGCGTAATCAGTTCGAGCTGAACTATCTGCGTAAGCTGCTGCAAATCACCAAGGGCAACGTGACGCACGCCGCGCGCATGGCTGGGCGAAACCGTACAGAGTTTTATAAACTGCTGTCGCGCCATGAGCTGGAAGCGAACGACTTTAAAGAGTAATACCGCAAATTTGATTGTTTATGATACTGTGAGCAATCGATTACGAAGCTGCAAAAGACAGGCGTTTAAGGACCCACCATGAAAAAGATTGATGCGATTATTAAACCTTTCAAACTGGATGATGTGCGTGAAGCGCTGGCGGAAGTTGGCATTACCGGGATGACAGTGACCGAGGTGAAAGGTTTTGGTCGCCAGAAGGGTCACACCGAGTTGTACCGTGGCGCAGAGTACATGGTGGACTTCCTGCCGAAAGTGAAAATCGAAATTGTGGTGACTGACGATATCGTGGATACCTGTGTGGATACCATTATCCGCACGGCGCAAACCGGTAAAATTGGTGACGGTAAGATCTTTGTCTTTGATGTGGCGCGCGTCATTCGTATTCGTACGGGTGAAGAAGACGACGCCGCAATCTAATCTGAATATTCCCCTCCCGCTCGGGAGGGGAAGTCCAACTACAGCACTTTATGCGGGCCGAAACATTCGTAATGAATGTTGTCTTTATTCACGCCCAGCTCAACCAGCTGCTTCGCGGCAAACTGCATAAACGCCACCGGCCCACAGACGTAAAACTGCATCTCCGACGCGCTGAATAATCCCTCATGCAGGCTTAAATCCATCAACCCTTCGCTGTCAAAACGTGCATTTGCGCGGTCTGCATCCGTTGGCAGACGGTACCAGGTGTGTGCGTTAAAGCGCGGCAAACCGGTCGTCATGGTAGCTATCTCATCGGCAAAGGCATGCACATCGCCGTTTTCCGCCGCGTGGAACCAGTTAACCTGAGCGCTATGATTGGCTTGAGCGAGCGTGTCCAGCATCGCCAGCATAGGCGTTTGGCCGACGCCTGCGGAAATCAGCGTAACAGGCGTATTGGCGTCAACAGTCATAAAGAAGTCCCCCGCCGGCGCGGCAAGATGAACTTCATCGCCAACCACGGCGTGGTTGTGCAGCCAGCTTGATACCTGACCGCCATCTTCGCGTTTCACGGCAATGCGATAGCCTTTACCGTTTGGTTTGCGAGTCAGGGAATACTGGCGGATTTCCTGATGTGGGAACCCCTCGGGCTTGATCCACACGCCAAGATACTGACCTGGCTGATAGTCCGCGACAGGCAGACCATCAACCGGCTCAACTTCAAAACTGGTGATCAGCGCACTACGCGGTGTTTTCTCTACGATGCGGAAAGCACGCGTTCCTTCCCAGCCGCCATTTTTAGTGGCGTGTTCACTGTAGATTTGCGCTTCGCGATTGATAAATACATTCGCCAGCACGCCATAGGCTTTGCCCCAGGCATCCAGCACCTCCTGGCCTGGGCTGAACATCTCATCCAGCGTCGCCAGCAGATGGCTGCCGACAATATTGTACTGCTCCGGTTTGATCTGGAAGCTGGTGTGTTTTTGCGCGATTTTTTCGACCGCAGGTAAAAGCGCCGCAAGATTATCGATATTGCTGGCATAAGCCGCGATAGCGTTAAACAGGGCTTCGCGCTGATCGCCGTTGCGTTGGTTGCTCATGTTGAAAATCTCTTTGAGCTCCGGGTTATGCGCGAACATGCGATCGTAGAAATGGGCGGTGAGTTTTGGTCCGGTTTCAACAAGCAGGGGAATGGTAGCCTTGACCGTAGCGATGGTTTGAGCGTCTAACATAGCAATTTCCTTCAGGTGATATTTTAATGATGTATTTTATATGCATCTTATAAAAAATAACCCTGCGTTGTAAATGGGTCTGTGCATCATGAAAAATGTGCATCACAAACCTGAAAAGAAATCCGTTTAAAATCGTGAGAGCTTTATTCCTCAAACCCTTGCGTGGCGTGGAGGTAAACGTTTGCGTAAATTCGTTTGTCAAGACCTGTTATCGAAGAACTATTCGGTTATACTGTGGCGCGTTGTCCAACAGGACCGGCTTTTTAGGCCAAATTTTATTGTTAGCTGAGTAGGAGAAGCGGATGTTAAAGCGTGAAATGAACATTGCCGATTATGATGCAGAACTGTGGCAAGCAATGGAGCAGGAAAAAGTACGTCAGGAAGAGCACATCGAACTGATCGCCTCCGAAAACTACACCAGCCCGCGCGTTATGCAGGCTCAGGGTTCTCAGCTGACCAACAAATACGCTGAAGGTTATCCAGGCAAACGCTACTACGGCGGTTGCGAGTACGTTGATATCGTTGAGCAGTTGGCGATCGACCGTGCAAAAGAGCTGTTTGGCGCAGATTACGCTAACGTGCAGCCGCACTCCGGTTCTCAGGCTAACTTTGCGGTTTACACTGCGCTGCTGCAACCGGGTGATACCGTGCTGGGTATGAACCTTGCACAAGGCGGTCACCTGACTCACGGCTCACCGGTTAACTTCTCAGGCAAACTGTACAACATCATTCCTTACGGCATTGATGAGTCCGGTAAAATTGACTACGAAGACATGGCGAAGCAGGCTGAGACCCACAAACCGAAGATGATTATCGGTGGCTTCTCTGCTTACTCTGGCGTGGTTGACTGGGCAAAAATGCGTGAAATCGCAGACAGCATCGGCGCATACCTGTTCGTCGACATGGCGCACGTCGCGGGTCTGATTGCGGCAGGCGTTTACCCGAACCCGGTTCCACATGCTCACGTTGTGACGACGACCACCCATAAAACCCTGGCGGGTCCGCGTGGCGGCCTGATCCTGGCACATGGCGGTAACGAAGAGCTGTACAAAAAACTCAACTCTGCTGTGTTCCCAAGCGCTCAGGGCGGCCCGCTGATGCACGTGATCGCGGCCAAAGCCGTGGCGCTGAAAGAAGCGATGGAGCCAGAGTTTAAAGTGTATCAGCAGCAGGTTGCGAAAAACGCCAAAGCCATGGTGGAAGTCTTCCTGAACCGTGGTTACAAAGTGGTTTCCGGCGGTACTGAAAACCACCTGTTCCTGCTGGATCTGGTTGATAAAAACCTGACCGGTAAAGAAGCTGACGCCGCCCTGGGCCGCGCGAACATCACCGTGAACAAAAACAGCGTACCAAACGATCCGAAAAGCCCGTTTGTGACTTCCGGTATCCGTATCGGTTCTCCGGCTGTGACTCGCCGCGGCTTCAAAGAAGCTGAAGTGAAAGAGCTGGCTGGCTGGATGTGTGATGTTCTGGATAACATCAACGACGAAGCGGTGATCGAACGTATCAAAGGTAAAGTGCTGGATATCTGCGCGCGTTTCCCTGTGTACGCCTAATTCTGCTCGCAGTGACATGAAAGGCCGCGTAAGCGGCCTTTCGTTTATCTAGCGCCGGTCAATGGAAATCGCACCCGGCCCGGTTACCGCCAGCAATAAAAATGCGCCAGCGATACTGACGTTTTTGTAGAAATTAATCATGTTTGGCATCACCGCATCGCCACTCATATCCCAGTAGTGATGCCCAATTACCGCCGTTCCCAGCGTATAAAAGACAAACAGCACCGCCAGGGGGCGGGTAAAGAAACCGAGCACAATCAGGATTGCGGCAGGCACTTCCATCACCACCGCAATAATGGCCGCCAGCATTGGCATAGGCGCACCCAGCGACGTCATATACTGTACCGTTCCATCAAACCCGGTCATTTTGGGAATACCAAAAATAATAAACAGCACCACGACCGCGATGCGGGCGATCAACAGTATTAACGAACGAGACTGGCCGAAATCGAAATAGCGAAGTGAGTTCATGGGGAAATGACCTCTGCAAGTGTTGTTATTTAAACGTAATACACATTTACCGTCACCGCCATCAGCCGAACGGCTCCAGTGATGTTAATTTATCGTTAATTTATAGCAGGCTAACGGCTTGCTTAATTTCGCTATTCTCGCCAGACTAACGCCTCCAAATCGGGAGGGATTCATGATTTTGCATTCCACACGCTGGCTGGCGCTCAGCTATTTCACCTACTTCTTTAGCTACGGTATTTTTCTGCCTTTCTGGAGCGTCTGGCTCGCAGGAATCGGCCTCACGCCCGAAACGATCGGCATCCTGCTTGGTGCAGGTCTGGTGGCGCGTTTCTTAGGCAGTCTGCTGATTGCGCCGCGTGTCAGCGATCCCTCGCTGCTGATCAAATCCGTGCGCATTCTGTCACTGCTCACGTTGGTATTTCTGGCGGGCTTTTGGGTCAGCCAGCAGTTTGCCTGGCTGATGGTGGTGATGGTCGGCTTCAACCTCTTTTTCTCCCCCCTGGTTCCACTGACGGATGCGCTGGCCAATACCTGGCAAAAACAGATGCCGATGGATTATGGCCGGGTGCGCCTGTGGGGGTCGATAGCCTTTGTGATTGGCTCTGCGCTGGTGGGGAAACTGGTCAGCCTTTACGATTATCAGGCCATTCTGGCGCTATTGAGTGTCGGGATTGCCTCAATGCTGCTGGGGATGCTGCTGCGACCGTCCGTGATGCCACAGGGCGAAAGCCGTCATCAGGAGCACGCGGGCTGGCCGGCCTGGAAAATGCTGATCGTGCAAAGCTGGCGTTTTCTGGCGTGCGTCTGTTTGCTGCAGGGCGCACATGCGGCGTACTACGGTTTCAGCGCGATCTACTGGCAGGGCGCGGGCTACTCCGCTTCGGCCATCGGTTATCTGTGGTCGCTCGGCGTGGTGGCGGAAGTGGTTATTTTCGCGCTCAGCAAGAAGCTGTTCCGCCGCTTTGGTGCGCGCGATTTGCTGCTGCTTTCCGCCGTATGCGGCGTGGCGCGCTGGGGGATCATGGGCTGGACGACGGAATTACCGTGGCTTATCGTGGCGCAAATCCTGCACTGCGGCACGTTCACTGTGTGCCATCTGGCGGCAATGCGTTACATCTCTGCGCGTGAGGGCGGCGACGTTATTCGTCTGCAGGCGATTTATTCCGCCGTGGCGATGGGCGGCAGTATCGCCGTGATGACGGTTTTTGCAGGCTATTTGTACCAGCATCTCGGTCACGGCGTGTTTTGGGTGATGGCGCTGGTTGCGTTGCCCGCGATGGTTGTGCGACCGAAAGTGGCCGCACGCAGTTAAGCGTTACGATTCCAGCATCACGCGAATATGTTCTTGCTGCTGCGTGTTCAATGCCTCTACGGCATGAATCAGCGGCGGCGAGAACAGCGGTAGGGCGGTGGCGTAAGGGGTAATCACCAGCGCTGCCTCTCGCGGTGCACCGTCTTTCTGGAAAGCCTGCAGCGTCAGATAGCGAATATTCAACGGCAACAGAGTCAGCTCCCGTAGTTGTTCCTCAATCAGCTCTTCACACGCTTTGTCTTCACCCGTGAGCAATACCACCTGTTTTTCATACAGGTCGGTTTCCTGCATCAGCCACGCGCCAAAGATGACGGCAACCAGGCACATCTCTTCATCCGAAAAGCGCAGGCCAAATTCGGCTTCGACTTCAAACAGAACATGGCGAGTGGTGCGCATCAGGCGCGGATAAAGACGCCCGATCTCTTCGGGCAGGCTGTTATCGATCCCGATGCCGAACAACGAGCGATCCAGCGCCTGCGTCAGATGAATATACAGCTGGTCCGTCAGCCCTTGTTCATCGCTAAAGCGCATTCCCGTTTGGCCGCGAAAACGAGCGATCATTCGCGAAATCGCCTGACGCAGCCGCTCATCCTGCTGATGCGCGTCCCGCAGCGGGTCCGGGGTGCGAATCATCATGAACAGCAACGACAGGAAAAGATTTTCATCGGTGTGAGGATTCTGTTGTACCCGGCGCTGCCAGTGACGAACGATCTCCTGCGCGGTCAGGAATTCCCTGCGGGACTGCGCCCAGTGACGTTGCACGGGAGAAAACTGCGGCGTGAGACCAAGATGATGCTGTATCAGACAGTACTGCAGGTACAGCTGCAAAAACTGAACGTCACGGCACTCAAACTGGCGCTGCAGGCGGCGCGAGCAGAAGTTGATCAGCGCCCGCAGATTGGTATCGTCATAGAGTGTGCGCGCAATGCCGAGCTGTTTAAGCTGCGTTTTAAGCGCCGGGGTAAACTGCTGAGTGATAAAGTGCGGACACAGGCGCAACGCCCGACGCAGCCAGTGCAGCAGGCATAACCGTTGATCGAGCGTGGTGCCTTCAAGCCGGTAGCTGCCGTCATGGTGCGTGGCGATGTCGAGCCGGTGATAGCGCTGGATTTCATCGCGCGTCTCGGCTATATCTTGCCGTGCAATGTCGTCGTCGACCCCATTAATGCCAACAATGCTTTGCGGGGTAACGGCAAAATCGGGCAGGTAAAGCATCAAAAGCACCTGGCAGCGACGCTGCGAACTGGAAAGCACAGATGGAATTTCAAGTGTCGTCATCATCTGTCGGTATCCAGGAGAAGTATTCGATAAGAATAGCCAAAGGATGTGCGCTGGAAAGCGCGGCGGCAGCTCTTTCCGTCAGGAATGCGGGAGAACATCACAGAATTTTTGACGTGAGGAAACGATGCAAATAGTTAAACAAAGCGCCAGCGCGCTATTTTTGGCGGTTTTATCCCTCTCCGCCGCGGCGCATCCTCACAGTTTCATCAGCCTGAAAACGGAAGTAGTGGCTGATGACGCGCAGATTAGCGGGCTGAAAATGCGCTGGACGATGGATGAAATCACCTCCGCCGATCTACTCTATGATGCGGGCAACGCCAAACCCGGCGATGAAATCTGGAAAAAACTGGCGGCAGAAGTGATGGCAAATGTCCTCGGCCAGCACTATTTCACTGAATTCTGGCATAACGGACAAAAGGTAAAGTTCCTGAATCGTCCTACGACATACGGCATGGAGCGCGACGGTCATCAGGCGGTTTTGACTTTTATTCTGCCTCTGGCACAACCGCAGCCGCTGGCCGGGCAGAAATACACGTTTTCCACTTTTGATCCGAGCTATTACGTCGATATGAGTTACGCCGAAGACCGCGATGCTACCTTGCCAGCGGCGCTACAAAAACGCTGCAGCATCGCCGTACATACGCCGTCGCCCAGCGACGAAACGCGCAATTTTGCGATCGCTCTGGATAAAGACGATGCGCCGCCGGAGGACATGGATCTGGGCAAACAGTTCGCGCAGCAGGTGACCGTCCAATGTCAGTAATTTCAGCGTCGATGAAGACAAAGCGTCGTTGGCTACATCTGTGGCCGCTGGCGCTGTTTTTGGTCATCGCAGCGTTTGCCGCGCTGTGGCTTTGGCAGGCGTGGCCGCAGGTGATGATGAAAAGCATTCTTTGGCAACGAGAGGTTAACCAGCAGATGAGCGGCTTGCTGAAAGCCGTTGCGGAGAATCCGTCAAAGGCGGGAGGCTCGCTGTTGATTTTCAGCTTTCTCTATGGCGTGCTGCACGCCTTAGGACCGGGGCATGGAAAAATTGTCATTACCACCTGGCTGGCGACGCATCCTTCCAGGCTGAAATCCAGTATTGGTTTAACGCTCGCGTCGTCTTTATTGCAAGGCTGCGTGGCGATTGCTCTGGTGCTCGTGGTGCTCACGCTGCTGCGATTGCCCGCTCGTCAGCTGCATATGAGTAGTTTCTGGTTAGAGAAGGGCAGCTATGCGCTGGTGGGCTTACTGGGCGTGATGCTCTGCTGGCGAGCGCTCAAAAAATTAAGCGCGCTGCTGCGCAAGCCGAAGTTCAAAGCCTTTACCCCGCATCATGTTCATGACGAACGCTGCGGGTGTGGGCATCAGCATTTACCGACGCAGGAACAGCTCCAGAGCGGCGATGACTGGCGGGCACGCCTGATGATTATTCTGTCCATGGGAATGCGACCGTGTTCCGGGGCGATTATGGTTCTGCTGTTTAGTAAGGTGATTGGCGTATTTAGCTGGGGTGTTGTGTCCGCACTGGCGATGGCGGCCGGTACGTCGTTGACGATTACGTCGCTGGCGCTGCTGGTGCACAGCTTCCGTCAACTGGCCGTCAGATTGAGCGGTAATAAAGCCCCGGTTCTGTGGCGACAGGTGGGATGGACGACGTTGGCATTAGCGGGTGGCGTGATTCTGCTGGTCGCGGCGGTGACGATGTGGATAAGCGCCGTACCGATGGGAAGGGGATTAAGACCGTTTTGATGACTTTTCCCTCTCCCAATGGGAGAGGGAACCGTTGGATGCTGCTGGAGCGATTAACGCTTCAGCGCATCACTCAGTTCGTCACGCATGCTCGCCAGCATCGATTTCACGACGCGTGGGTTACCTGCAACGATGTTACCGCTCATCAGGTGGTTGTGGCCGCCAGTGAAGTCACACACCAGTGCGCCTGCTTCACGTGCAATCAGTTCACCTGCAGCAAAGTCCCATGGCTTCAGTGCGATTTCGAAGTAACCATCAACACGGCCAGCCGCAACGTAGGCCAGATCCAGTGCAGCAGAACCTGAACGGCGGAAGTCAGCGCATTCGGTGAACAGCTTGCCGAGGATTTTCATATACGTGGTGGCGTGCTGTTTGGCTTTGAACGGGAAGCCGGTCGCCAGAATAGTGCCATCCAGATCGCGCGCGTTGGTGCCGCGCAGACGATAACCGTTCAGCTGTGCACCTTGACCGCGGGTAGCGGTGAACAGTTCGTTACGCATTGGATCGTAAACAACAGCGACTTCAGTACGGCCTTTGATGCGAACTGCGATAGAAACAGAGAAGTGTGGGAGGCGTTTAACGAAGTTGGTCGTGCCATCCAGTGGATCGATAATCCATTGAACATCCTGATCTTCGCCTTCATTCTCACCGCTTTCTTCGGCGATGATGGTGTGCTGCGGGTAAGATTTGCGAATGGTTTCGATAATAATCGCTTCTGCGGCTTTATCGACGTTAGTCACAAAGTCATTGCTGCCTTTCTGGCTGGTTTCTACAGAATCTGGTGTTTCGTAGTGTTTGGCAATTACATTACCCGCCTTGCGCGCTGCGCGCACGGCGATGGTCAACATAGGATGTTGCATCGGTTACTCTCACTGGATGTTAAAGAACAGGGAAACGAAAACGGCGCAGAGTATAGCAGCGAGTTCGGATCATGTCTCTCGTTTATGATAATATGCCGGAATATTCTTCAGACAATGACCTCAGACAACTAAAACTATGCTGCAAAATATTCGAATCGTGCTGGTCGAAACATCGCATACCGGCAATATGGGCTCTGTTGCCCGTGCAATGAAAACAATGGGTTTAACCAATCTTTGGCTGGTGAATCCCCTAGTGAAGCCAGACTCTCAGGCGATCGCACTGGCTGCGGGTGCCAGTGATGTTATCGGCAACGCGCAAATCGTGGATACCCTCGACGAAGCGCTGGCGGGTTGCAGCCTTGTGGTCGGCACCAGCGCGCGCTCGCGTACGCTGCCGTGGCCGATGCTCGATCCACGCGAATGCGGTCTGAAAAGTACTGCCGAAGCCGAACATGCGCCGGTGGCGCTGGTGTTTGGTCGTGAGCGCGTTGGCCTGACTAACGACGAGCTACAGAAGTGCCACTACCATGTGGCGATTGCGGCTAACCCAGAATACAGCTCGCTGAATCTGGCGATGGCGGTACAGGTTATTGCTTACGAAGTGCGGATGGCATGGCTCGCCGCGCAGGAAAAAGGCGAGACCGCTGAACCCGAAGAAACACCGTATCCGCTGGTGGATGATCTCGAGCGTTTTTACGGTCATCTGGAGCAAACGCTGCTCACGACCGGTTTTATCCGCGCCTCTCATCCAGGCCAGGTCATGAATAAGCTGCGCCGTCTGTTTACGCGTGCCCGTCCAGAAACCCAGGAATTGAACATTCTGCGCGGCATGTTGGCTTCAATTATTGAGCAAAAGAACAAAGAATCTTAAACGGCACAGAAGGTTAAATACCTGACTAAAACAGTCAAGTAAATAGTTGACCAATTTAGTCGGGAATGTCAGACTTGCCCCTGCTATGCAATACCCCCATTTTACAATAAAAACCCCGGGCAGGGGCGAGTTTGAGGTTAAGTAAGACATGAGACTGACATCTAAAGGGCGTTATGCCGTGACCGCGATGCTGGACGTTGCGCTCAACTCCGAAACGGGCCCGGTTCCGTTGGCAGATATTTCAGAACGTCAGGGAATTTCCCTGTCTTATCTGGAGCAGCTTTTCTCCAGACTGCGTAAAAATGGATTGGTTTCCAGCGTCCGTGGCCCAGGCGGCGGATATCTGCTGGGTAAAGACGCGGGCAGTATTGCAGTTGGCGAAGTGATCAGCGCTGTTGACGAGTCTGTAGATGCGACGCGTTGCCAGGGCAAAGGCGGTTGTCAGGGCGGCGATAAGTGCCTGACCCACGCGCTGTGGCGCGATCTGAGTGATCGTCTGACCGGCTTCCTGAACAACATCACCCTGGGTGAACTGGTGAATAACCAGGAAGTTCTGGATGTGTCGGGTCGTCAGCAGAGCCATGAAACACAACGCACTACCCGCGCGCAAGACGCTATCGACGTTAAGTTACGCGCATAATTTACCCATCCTGTTTCGTGGGCAGCCAACGACGCTGTCCCGCAAAGCAGTTAGGGTAAAAATTATAAAAGAGATTTTAGAATCAGGCCGGGGCGTTAACCCGCCCCGTTTACTCGGTCGTACATCCAGCCGGTTGCCTGATTCCTTGCATTGAAGCGATGTACGGAGTTTATAGAGCAATGAAATTACCGATCTATCTCGACTACTCCGCAACCACGCCGGTGGACCCGCGTGTTGCCGAGAAAATGATGCAGTGTCTGACCCTGGACGGAAACTTTGGTAACCCAGCTTCCCGTTCTCACCGTTTTGGCTGGCATGCTGAAGAGGCGGTTGATATCGCCCGTAATCAGATTGCTGAGCTGGTGGGTGCCGATCCGCGTGAAATTGTTTTCACCTCCGGCGCTACCGAATCCGATAACCTGGCGATAAAAGGCGCGGCCAACTTCTATCAGAAGAAAGGCAAGCACATTATTACCAGCAAAACCGAACACAAAGCCGTGCTGGATACCTGTCGTCAGCTGGAACGTGAAGGGTTTGACGTCACTTACCTTGCGCCAAAAAGCAACGGTATCATCGACCTCAAAGAGCTCGAAGCGGCCATGCGTGATGACACCATTCTGGTTTCAATCATGCACGTGAACAACGAAATCGGCGTGGTTCAGGATATCGCGACTATCGGCGAAATGTGCCGTGCGCGCGGCATCATCTATCACGTGGACGCCACCCAGAGCGTGGGCAAACTGCCTATCGACCTGAGCCAGCTGAAAGTAGATCTGATGTCCTTCACCGGCCACAAGATCTACGGACCGAAAGGTATCGGCGCGCTGTACGTTCGTCGTAAACCCCGTATCCGCATCGAAGCACAGATGCACGGCGGCGGTCACGAGCGCGGCATGCGTTCAGGGACTCTGCCTGTTCACCAGATCGTGGGAATGGGTGAAGCCTACCGTATCGCGAAAGAAGAGATGGAAACCGAGATGGCGCGCCTGCGCACGCTGCGTAACCGTCTTTGGGACGGCGTGAAGGACATGGAAGAAGTGTACCTGAACGGCGATCTCGAGCAGGGCGTGCCAAATATTCTCAACGTCAGCTTCAACTATGTTGAAGGCGAGTCGCTGATTATGGCGCTGAAAGACCTGGCCGTTTCTTCGGGTTCTGCCTGTACGTCTGCAAGCCTCGAGCCATCCTACGTGCTGCGCGCACTGGGCATGACCGACGAGCTGGCACACAGTTCTATCCGTTTCTCTTTAGGTCGTTTCACTACCGAAGAAGAGATTGACTACACCATCAAGCTCGTTCGCAACTCCATTGGCCGTCTGCGCGACCTTTCTCCACTGTGGGAAATGTTCAAACAGGGCGTGGATATCAACAGCATCGAATGGTCACATCACTAATCGGTAGGTAAGGAGATTCAATCATGGCATACAGCGAAAAAGTTATTGATCATTACGAGAACCCACGCAACGTTGGCTCTTTCGACAACAGCGACGAGAGCGTAGGCAGCGGCATGGTTGGCGCGCCAGCGTGTGGCGACGTGATGAAGTTGCAGATCAAAGTCAACAATGAAGGTATCATTGAAGACGCACGTTTCAAGACTTACGGTTGCGGCTCTGCAATCGCGTCCAGCTCCCTCGTAACCGAGTGGGTGAAGGGCAAGTCTCTGGACGAAGCACAGGCAATTAAAAATACCGATATTGCTGACGAACTCGAACTGCCACCCGTGAAAATTCACTGCTCTATCCTGGCAGAAGACGCGATTAAAGCCGCTATTGCGGACTACAAAAGCAAACGTGAAGCAAAATAAGAGTTGAGGTTTAAGTATGTCGATTACCCTTAGCGACAGCGCTGCCGCGCGAGTAAGCTCCTTTCTGGAGAACCGTGGTAAAGGCTATGGCCTGCGACTGGGCGTACGTACCTCCGGCTGTTCCGGTATGGCTTATGTACTGGAATTTGTGGACGAACCGGCGACGGATGACACCGTGTTTGAAGACAAAGGCGTGAAGGTAGTGATCGATGGCAAGAGCTTGCAATTCCTCGACGGCACTCAGTTGGACTTCGTCAAAGAAGGCCTGAACGAAGGGTTTAAATTCACCAACCCGAACGTTAAAGATGAGTGCGGTTGCGGCGAAAGCTTCCACGTATAGTCGCGATCCGCTGTTATGCCGAGTCATTCGTGTTGCAGAAAGGCGGCAAACGAGTGAATCCTCAGGAGCTTACTTGAGTAAGTGACTGGGGTGAACACGTGAAGACAACGCATTTGCAACGCTAAGAAAGAAGGTATAACCCCACGCGTAGTACTCCTGCGGTGGGGTTTGTTTTAACAGGCTAACCCTGAGATTGTTATGGATTATTTCACCCTCTTTGGGTTGCCCGCCCAGTATTCGATTGATCTTCCCGCGCTGACGATCCGTTTTCAGGATTTGCAACGTCAATTCCATCCGGATAAATTCGCCAGCGGTACCCCGGCGGAGCAACTGGCGGCTGTATCACAGTCTGCAACCATCAATCAGGCGTGGCAAACTCTGCGTAACCCGTTGGCTCGCGCGGAGTATCTGCTTTCCCTGCACGGTTTTGATCTGACGAGCGAACAGCATACCGTACGTGACACCGCGTTCCTGATGGAACAGCTGGAGCTGCGTGAGGAGCTGGATGAAATCGATCAGGCGAAAGACGAAGCGCGTCTGGAAAGCTTCATCAAGCGAGTTAAGGGTATGTTCGATTCCCGCCATCAGCAGATGGTTGAACAACTGAATAACGAGACGTGGGACGTGGCCGCAGACTCTGTGCGCAAGCTGCGTTTTCTCGATAAACTACGAAGCAGCGCTGAACAACTCGAAGAAAAACTGCTCGATTTTTAATTTCGGAAGCGATTATGGCCTTATTACAAATTAGTGAGCCTGGCTTAAGCGCCGCACCCCACCAGCGTCGTCTGGCGGTGGGCATTGACTTAGGCACCACCAATTCCCTCGTGGCGACCGTTCGTAGCGGCCAGGCTGAAACGCTGGCAGACGCCGAAGGGCGTCATTTGCTACCCTCCGTCGTCCACTACCAACAGCAGGGCCACTCGGTGGGATATGACGCGCGCACCAACGCGGCGAAAGATCCTGCCAACACCATCAGCTCCGTTAAACGCATGATGGGCCGCTCGCTGGTGGATATTCAACAACGCTATCCGCATCTGCCGTATCAACTCCAGGCGAGTGAAAACGGCCTGCCGATGATTGCCACCGATGCCGGACTGCTGAATCCGATTCGCGTTTCTGCCGATATCCTGAAAGCCCTCGCTGCGCGCGCTACCGCGACGCTTGAAGGCGATCTCGATGGCGTCGTGATCACCGTCCCCGCGTATTTTGATGATGCACAGCGTCAGGGCACCAAAGACGCCGCGCGTCTGGCGGGCCTACACGTATTGCGTCTGCTGAATGAACCGACGGCTGCGGCAATCGCCTACGGTCTGGATTCCGGTCAGGAAGGCGTCATTGCCGTGTACGATCTCGGCGGCGGGACGTTTGATATTTCCATTCTGCGCTTAAGCCGTGGCGTGTTTGAGGTGCTGGCGACCGGCGGTGATTCTGCGCTGGGCGGCGATGACTTCGACCATCTGCTAGCGGATTATATTCGCGAGCAGGCGGGTATTGCCGATCGTCGCGATGTCCGCGTACAGCGTGAACTGCTGGATGCCGCCATTGACGCGAAAATCGCGCTCAGCGATGCCCAGGCGGTGACCGTGAATGTGGCGGGCTGGCAGGGTGAAATCACGCGCGATCAGTTCAATGAACTGATTGCCGCGCTGGTTAAACGCACGCTGCTGGCGTGTCGTCGTGCGCTGAAAGATGCGGATGTCGAAGCCAGCGAAGTGCTTGAAGTGGTGATGGTTGGCGGTTCGACCCGCGTGCCGCTGGTGCGTGAGCGCGTGGGTGAATTCTTTGGCCGCACGCCGCTGACGTCTATCGACCCGGATAAAGTCGTGGCAATTGGCGCGGCGATCCAGGCTGATATTCTGGTCGGCAACAAGCCGGACAGCGAAATGCTGTTGCTGGACGTCATTCCGCTTTCCCTTGGTTTAGAAACCATGGGCGGCCTGGTCGAGAAAGTGATCCCGCGTAACACCACCATTCCGGTGGCGCGCGCGCAGGAATTTACCACCTTCAAAGACGGCCAAACTGCGATGTCCATCCACGTGATGCAGGGCGAGCGCGAGCTGGTTCAGGATTGCCGTTCGCTGGCGCGTTTTGCGCTGCGGGGTATTCCTGCATTGCCTGCGGGCGGGGCGCATATCCGCGTCACTTTCCAGGTCGATGCGGACGGTTTGCTGAACGTCACGGCGATGGAAAAATCGACCGGTGTCGAATCGTCTATTCAGGTAAAACCGTCTTACGGTTTAACGGATAGCGAAATCGCCACCATGATTCAGGATTCAATGAGCTATGCCGAACAGGACGTGAAAGCGCGCATGCTGGCGGAACAAAAAGTGGAAGCCGCACGCGTACTGGAAAGTCTTGAAGGCGCACTCACTGCTGATGCCGCGCTGCTCAGCGCCGCAGAGCGTCAGGTGATTGATGAGGCAACGGCCCATTTACGGATCGTTGCTGCTGAAAATGACGCTGACGCAATAGAACAAGCGATTAAAAACGTTGATAAAGAAACCCAGGACTTCGCCGCTCGCCGCATGGACAAATCTGTCCGTGTCGCGCTGAAAGGCCAGTCCGTGGACGAGGTTTAATATGCCAAAGATTGTTTTTTTGCCTCATGCGGACCTGTGTCCGGATGGCGTAGTTCTGGAAGCTGAGACCGGCGAAACCATTCTCGATGTTGCCCTGCGCAACGGTATCGAGGTGGAACACGCCTGTGAAAAATCCTGTGCCTGTACGACCTGCCACTGCGTTGTTCGTGAAGGTTTTGACTCCCTTGCGGAAAGCACGGAAGACGAAGATGACATGCTGGATAAGGCATGGGGTCTGGAGCCCGATAGCCGTTTGAGCTGTCAGGCGCGCGTCACCGATGAAGACCTGGTGGTCGAATTCCCTCGTTACACTATTAACCATGCCCGCGAGCATTAACAGAGGTTAGTATGGGACTGAAGTGGACTGATAGCCGCGAAATCGGCGAGGCGCTGTACGATGCCAATCCGGATCTCGATCCGAAGACCGTGCGATTCACCGATATGCACCAGTGGATCTGCGATCTGGAAGATTTTGATGACGATCCCAGCGCATCCAGTGAAAAAATTCTGGAGGCGATTCTGTTAGTCTGGTTAGATGAAGCAGAATAGAAAATGAAACGGGCTGCCTTGAGGCGGCCCGTTTGCTAGTTGCTAATAAGGATAAATAAAAATGACCGAAGCGATGAATATTACGCTCTCTACCCAGCCTGCGGATGCGCGTTGGGGCGAAAAAGCCACCTACAGCATTAATAACGACGGCATCACCCTGCACCTGAACGGCAGCGATGATTTAGGTTTGATCCAGCGCGCCGCGCGCAAAATTGACGGCCTGGGTATTAAACACGTTACGTTGGCGGGCGAAGGCTGGGATACGGATCGCAGCTGGGCATTCTGGGCAGGTTACAAAGGCCCGAAAGGCACGCGTAAAATCGAGTGGGCAAACCTCGACGAAGCCGGTCAGAAAGAGCTGGAAAGCCGTCTGATGATCATCGACTGGGTGCGTGACACCATTAACGCTCCGGCGGAAGAGTTAGGTCCGGAACAGCTGGCGCAGCGCGCAGTGGATCTGCTGTGCAAAGCGGCAGGTGACAAAATGTCTTACCGCATCACCAAAGGCGAAGACCTGCGCGAGCAAAATTACATGGGCCTGCATACGGTTGGCCGTGGATCAGAGCGTCCGCCAGTGCTGTTGGCGCTGGATTACAACCCAACCGGCGACAAACAAGCGCCGGTCTACGCCTGTCTGGTCGGCAAAGGCATCACCTTCGATACCGGTGGCTACAGCCTGAAGCAGAGCGCGTTCATGGACTCAATGAAGTCCGATATGGGCGGCGCGGCGACCATTACCGGTGCGCTGGCCTTCGCTATCACCCGTGGTCTGAACAAGCGCGTGAAGCTGTACCTGTGCTGTGCAGACAACATGGTGAGCGGTAACGCGTTTAAGCTTGGCGATATCATTCGTTATCGTAACGGGAAAAACGTCGAAGTGATGAACACCGACGCCGAAGGCCGTCTGGTGCTGGCGGATGGCCTGATTGATGCGTCTGCGCAGAAACCAGAGCTGATCATTGATATGGCCACGCTGACCGGTGCGGCGAAAACTGCGCTAGGCAATGACTATCACGCGCTGTTCACCTTTGATGACAAACTGGCGAGCCGTCTGATGGCGAGCGCGGCGGCTGAGAACGAACCGTTCTGGCGTTTGCCGCTGGCTGAATTCCACCGTAGCCAGTTGCCGTCTAACTTTGCCGAGCTGAACAACACCGCGAGCGCGGCGTATCCAGCCGGTGCAAGCACCGCGGCAGGTTTCCTGTCCCACTTCGTTGAGAACTATCATGAAGGCTGGCTGCACATCGACTGCTCCGCAACTTACCGTAAAGCGGGCGTTGAGCAGTGGTCTGCGGGCGCAACCGGTTTGGGCGTACGCACCATTGCGAACCTTTTGACCGCAGAGTAACTGTTGCCCTCACCCTCGGCCTCTCCCACGGGGAGAGGCGATGGTTTGCTCATTCGCCCTTGAGAGAGGACCGGGGTGAGGGGGAAAATGACATCTGGAAAGTTTATGTCCGAAACCAAAAACGAATTAGAAACTCTGCTGGAGCAAGCGGCGACTGAGCCAGCCCATCGTCCGGCATTTTTCCGCACACTGCTGGAATCCACGGTGTGGGTACCAGGCACGGCGGCGGAAGGCGAGCAGGTTGTTGAAGACAGCGCGCTGGATCTGCTGCACTGGGAAAAAGACGACGGCACCTCGGTGATCCCGTTCTTCACCTCCCTCGAAACCTTGCAGGAAGCGGTGGAAGACGAGCAGGCGTTCGTCGTGATGCCGGTGCGCACGCTCTTTGAGATGACGCTTGGCGAAACCCTGTTTCTCAATGCCAAACTGCCGACCGGTAAAGAGTTTACCCCGCGTGAAATCAGCCATCTCATCGGTGAAGAGGGCAATCCGCTGAGCACGCAAGAAGTGCTGGAAGGCGGCGAAACGCTGCTGCTGTCCGAAGTGGCAGAACCCCCGGCGCAGATGATTGACTCTTTAACCACGCTGTTCAAAACCATCAAGCCGGTCAAACGCGCGTTTCTGTGCTCTATCAAAGAGCGTGCCGACGAACAGCCGATTCTGCTGATCGGCATTGAAGCGGACGGTGAGATTGAAGACATTATTCAGGCGGCGGGAAGTGTGGCAACGGATACGTTGCCGGGCGATGAGCCGATTGATATTTGTCGGGTTGTGAAAGGTGAAAAGGGCATCAGCCACTTTATCACTGAACACATCACGCCGTTTTACGAACGTCGCTGGGGCGGATTCCTGCGCGATCTTAAAACCAACCGTATCCTCTAAAGTGATCGGGGTGAGCGCTCACCCCGTCGCTTCCAGCAGCAATAAATCCATCAGCAAAACCAGATTTGATTCAAACGACGTCACGCCTGCGGCTTCAGCAGCGTAATGCACCGCCTCGTCATACAGCGCAAAATGCACATCCGCCATCCCCGCCAGGGTATTCGCCGACGCGCGCGTAAACGCGACCACCGTCATGCCGACATTTTTCGCAATCCGCGCTTTATCCAGCACCTGTTCCGTTTCACCGCTGCGTGAAACGGCGATAAACACCTGGTAACGCGCCGCGTTGCTCAAAAAGATATTTCGACTGTCACCGGGGCCGGAGATAAACGCCGTTTTGCCTAACACCTGCAATTTCTTGGTCAGGTATTCAGCAAACAAATACGAAAAGCCCGCGCCGTAGAGAAAGAAGCTCTCTTTCTCGCGCAATAGTGCTGCAAATTGCTGTCGCTTCTCTTGCGTGGCCCATTGAAACGTCAGCTGATAGTTGGCGATAAACTGATTAAACAGGGCAGGGAGTTGCGGCAAATCCTGAGCCTGCGACGCAATATGCGGCGTATCGGAAAGTAGCTGTTTACAGTGCCAGATAAACTCGCTGAAACCGCTAAACCCCAGCTTTTGACACAGCCGCATGATGGTCGCGGTCGAGACAAACGTCGCCTGCGCCAGTTCGCGCACTGTGATATTGCCCACCAGCAACGGGTGTTCTGTCAGATGCGCTAAGACGCGATACTCCGCGCGGGTCAGTGATTCCCCGCGCGTTAGCAGCGTTGCCAGGCGATTATCCATTACGGTGTAGGTTCAATCGGCAGGTCGTCGCGCGCACCCCATTCGCTCCAGGCACCGTCATAAAGCGTGACGTCTGAAACACCCAGCGTCGCTAGCGCCAGAATCACCACGCAGGCCGTCACGCCGGAACCACAGCTGGCAATAATGGGCAGATGAAGACTCACACCCTGACGCTCAAAAATCTCGACCAGCTCATCGGTAGTTTTCAGTTCACCTTCAAAGACTAAATCGCCCCACGGCACGTTGAGTGCGCCGGGAATATGGCCGCGCTTCAGGCCAGGACGTGGTTCATCCGCTTGCGCGTTAAACCGTGGTGCCGGACGGGCATCGACGATTTGCGCTGTTTTTTCGTGGCTAGCCAGCAACACATCGGTGAGGCGTTTCACCTGGACGGCATCTAACGAGGCATCAAAGTCCCCTTCAGGCAGCGCAACGTCACCCTGTTGCAAGGGCAATTCATCACGCTTCCAGCCCGCGAGACCGCCCGCCAGAATAGACACGTTGTCAGCACCAAAGGCTTTCAGCATCCACCATGCACGCGGGGCGGAGAACAGATTCCCTTCGTCGTACACGACCAGATGTTTTTCACGATTCACGCCCAGCTCGCGCATGGCCACGGCAAAGGCCTCCGGGCGCGGGAGCATATGGGGAAGCGAGGAGGTGTGATCGGACAGGGCTTCAATATCAAAAAATACCGCGCCCGGCAGATGTCCGGCGCGGTATTCAGCGGTGAGGTCGCGGTGCTCCTGACCGGGAGGTGCCATACGGGCGTCAATAATTTGTACTTCCGGATCGTCGCTATGTTCAATCAGCCAGTCGGCTGCAACAAAATATGAGGTGGACATGGTTGCCTCCATTTTCGCCACTTAACCGTTCCCCTTAGTGATGCAAATACTGCAACCCGAAGGATTGACGGTAAAAATGGATTGTCGGTGTTTTTTCTGACACCGACAAGCAAACCACGTTCAACTCGCGAGCAACCCCTTATTTTTTCACCGCTTCGCCGTCCTGCCAGGCTTTTTGCAGCGCAGGCCAGTAGTCCCGGTTAGCTTCTATCATGTCATCCAGAATCGCTTTCGCGTGTTCCATTGTTGGCACCGTGCGGTTCAGGGTGAAGGCCTGCAGGGCTTTTTCGTAGCTGCCTTCAACAGTGGCTTCGACCAACAGTTGCTCAGACGCAAGCTGCTGCTGCAGCAAAGTCTGATGGAACAGCGGCACCTGCCCGACGCGAATCGGTTCTGGCCCTTCGGATGTGATATACGCCGGGACTTCAACAACCGCATCGTAAGGCAGATTGGTGATCGCACCACGGTTTTCGACCATCACCAGATGGCGCTGGCGCAGGTTAAACGCCAGCGAACGAGCGACATTCACAATAAACTCGCCGTGAACGCCGACGTGGAACGCATCGGATAAAATGCCAGTACGCTTGTACTCTTCAGCAGCCGCGAACAGCTTTTTCTCGCGCCCGTTCATCACTTCGTTGGCGCGGGTGTAATCCGGGTTCTGATGTTCAACGATCTGGTTAGGCATCAGGTAATACTGCAGATACGGATTCGGCAGATAGTCCGGGAAATTATCCATGATCGGCTTAATGTTGCGCCAGGTTTTGACCCATGACGGATCGGAGTGCTGCGGATCGGTTTTGGCCGCGTCTTCGGTCAGCAACCCAAATTTGGCGATATGGCTACGCAACTCCGGCAGTCTGTCGACGCCGTCCACCATCACGCGCGTAAACCAGCCGAAGTGATTCAGGCCAAAGTAATCGACTTCCAGTTTGTGGCGATCGACGCCCAAAATCGCCCCCATATTGCGCATCGCCGCCACCGGCATATCGCAAATGTTGAGCACGCGTGCGTTCGGACGCAGACGGCGCACACCTTCTGCCACAATCGCCGCCGGGTTGGAGTAGTTCACAATCCAGGCCTTCTCATGGGCGAAACGCTCGACAAGATCGATCAGTTCCACCATCGGCAGGATTGTGCGCAGTCCGTAGGCAAGCCCACCCGGCCCACAGGTTTCCTGGCCGACTACGCCGTGACGCAGTGGGATCTTCTCATCCTGCTCGCGCATTTTGTACTGACCCACGCGCATCTGAGCAAAAACAAAGTGCGCGCCGCTGAAGGCCACTTCTGGATCGTCGGTGACGGTGAAAATAATGCTCTGGCTGTGATCGCGTATGACTTTTTCAACGACTGGCGCAATGGTGTTCTGGCGCGCCGCATCGATATCATAGAGGCGAATTTCTGCCAGCGGAAAGTCCTGTAACTGCACCATCAGGCTTTTCACAATGCCAGGCGTATAGGTACTGCCGCCACCGGCGATGGACAGAATAAAAGGGGGTTTAAACATGTTTATCTCCTTCAGAGAAACGTCTCAACGGCTTCTCGCATTTTTTTGACATGCAGCCCGTAGACCACCTGAACGTTGTTACCTTGTTTGATAATTCCCTTCGCGCCGGTCGCCTTGAGTCGCGGCTCATCAATAATGGCGACATCTTTCACGGTGACGCGCAGTCGGGTGTAGCAGTTATCCACCACTTCGATGTTTTCTCGCCCGCCGAGGCCGATAACAATGGATTCTCCCAGCCCGTCGTTATTGCCTTTCGCCTGATACTCTTGCTTGCTGTACAGGCGGGTCTCCTGATCATCGTCTTCACGACCTGGCGTCTTCATGTTGAAGCGCAGAATCAGGAAACGGAACACGATGAAATAGAGCGCGAACATAATCAGCCCGACCACGATGTACATCGGCCAGTTCGATTTCTCCGTGCCAAGCGGCAGGTTGTAGAGAATGAAATCGATAATGCCGTTGGCACCGATGGCGTGAACGCCGAACAGATAAAACAGCATCATGCCGAGGCCGGTCAGCACCGCATGCACCATGAAAAGCAGCGGGGCAACAAACAGGAAGGAAAACTCAATGGGCTCGGTGACACCCACCAGCAGCGACGTCAGTGCCGCCGGGATCAGAATCGCTTTGGCGATCGCTTTGCGCTCCGGTTTAGCGGTCATGTACATCGCCAGAGCCGCGGCGGGCAGACCAAACATTTTGCTGATGCCGCGCGCATCCCACACCACGGTGCTGCTGAGTTGCTTCACGTCCGGGCAGGCCATCTCGGCAAAGTAAATATTGCGCGCGCCCTGGTAAGTCGTCCCGCAGACTTCCTGCGTGCCGCCCAGTTCGGTATAGAGGAAAGGGGTGTAGACAAGGTGATGGAGGCCGGTCGGCACCAGGATGCGCTCCAGGAACCCGTAGATGGCGACGCCAAACGGACCGGACCCTTTAATCGCCAGCGCCATCGTGCTGATACCGTGTTGAGCAAATGGCCACAGTTCGCTCATTATCACGCCCAGCAGCATTGAGACCGGCAGCATGATAATGGCGACAAAACAGTGACCGGAGTAAATCGCCATCGCGCCGTTAAACTGTACGCTGGAATATTTGTTGTACAGGTATCCAGACAGGGCACCCGTCAGGATCCCGGCGAAGACACCCATCTCCAGAACCTGCACGCCCAGCACCATGCTTTGACCGGCTGCTTTCATGTGCTCCGCAGGCGCGAGTTCCCCTTGCAACTGAAGCGTTACATTCATGGCGTTGATAAACACCACAAACGTCACCAGACCAATTAACGCGGCGTAACCTTTATCGCGCGCCGCAAGGCCTACGGGGATCCCCACGGCAAACACCAGCGCCAGGTTTACCAGCACCGATACGGCAGATTTGGCAATCAACTGACCGATATTTTGAATCAGCGGATGCCCCAGAAACGGAAGGTACTCGGCAAGATTACCGTTACCTAACACGTTGCCGAAAGCGATGAACAGACCGACAATGGGTAAGATAAGTACCGGTCCGTACAATGATTTTCCGAAGTTTTGTAGGGCGTTCACGGCTCGTTTCATGGCTATCTCTCTTAATGAACCGCGCACTCAGAGTGCGTCTCAGGTTTAAAACTAGCAGGTGATGGGGCAAGGTATCCATCTATCTTATTGTTTTAAAAACAAATGACTTCGAAGGTTACATGTAACGTGCGACACTGTGACCGGTGTGGCAGCAGGAATTCAAGTGAAGAGATATGCGAGGCGCTTTCCAAATTCTTGCACTGGACTTTTGAATTAATGAAACTAGCCGATAATAATTACCCGGATGACCATCAACAGGCCCTACAGGCCAGGGATATAAGATGAAACCGTTTCGTATAGCCGCACTTTCGCTGGCATTGTTTTCCACGTTCACGCTTTTCGGTTGTGACAACAGCGACGATAAAACTCAGGCCGCTGCACCCGCAGCATCGGCCGCCGCGCCTTCAAAAGCCACTGAAAAACCTGATGGTGAAAAGCTTGCGAAACTGGCTGCGCAAAGCCAGGGAAAAGCGCTGACGCTGCTCGATGCGTCTGAAGTGCAGCTCGACGGCGCATCAACCCTGGTGCTGACCTTCTCTGTCCCGCTCAATCCTGATCAAGATTTCGCCCGTACCGTTCATGTCGTCGATAAAAAAAGCGGCAAAGTGGATGGCGCGTGGGAACTCTCCCCCACGCTTAAAGAGTTGCGCCTGCGTCACCTGGAGCCGAACCGCAATCTGGTGGTGACTATCGAGCGTGACCTTCAGGCACTGAACAAAGCCACGTTTGGGATTGATTACGAAAAGGCCCTGACTACGCGCGACATTGAACCCAGTGTGGGGTTTGCCAGCCGGGGTTCACTCCTGCCGGGAAAAGTGGTTGAAGGCTTGCCGGTCATGGCCCTGAACGTCAACAATGTGGACGTGAATTTCTATCGAATTAAGCCGGAGTCGCTGGCGGCATTTGTCAGCCAGTGGGAATACCGCAATTCCCTGACCAACTGGGAATCCGATAATCTGCTCAAAATGGCAGAGCTGGTTTATACCGGACGTTTTGATCTGAATCCGACGCGTAACACCCGTGAAAAACTGCTGCTCCCGCTGCGTGATATCAAGCCGTTGCAGCAGTCAGGTGTCTACATCGCCGTAATGAATCAGGCTGGGCATTACAATTACAGCAATGCCGCCACGCTTTTTACTCTGAGCGATATCGGCCTGTCTGCGCATCGCTACCACAATCGTCTTGATATCTTCACCCAGAGCCTGGAAAGCGGTGCTGCGCAATCGGGAATCGAAGTCACGCTGCTAAACGATAAGGGGCAAACCCTGGCGCAAGGCACCAGTGATGCGGATGGACACGCGAAGCTCGAAACCGATAAAGAGGCCGCGTTGATCCTGGCGCGCAAAGACGGGCAAACGACGCTGCTCGATCTGAAACTCCCGGCGCTCGATCTGGCTGAGTTTGATATCGCCGGTGCGCCCGGTTTCAGCAAACAATTCTTTATGTTTAGCCCACGCGATCTCTATCGTCCGGGCGAAACGGTCATTCTCAACGGTTTGCTGCGTGACAGTGACGGCAAACCGCTTCCCGATCAGCCTGTGAAGCTCGAAGTCCTTCGTCCCGATGGGCAAGTGGCGCGCACGTTTGTCAGCCAGCCAGAAAACGGGTTGTATCGCTTCAATTATCCGCTGGATAGCGGTGCCCAAACCGGCATGTGGCATATTCGCGCGAATACGGGCGATAACCAGCAGCGGATGTGGGATTTCCATGTTGAAGATTTTATGCCAGAGCGCATGGCGCTTGACCTGAAAACGCAGAAAACGCCTGTTTCGCCACAAGACGAAGTGAATTTCAACGTTGTGGGTTATTACCTTTACGGTGCGCCGGCCAATGGAAATAGCCTGCAAGGGCAGCTGTTCCTGCGCCCATTGCGTGAAGCTGTCAGCGCATTACCTGGCTTCCAGTTTGGCGACATTGCAGAAGAGAATCTCAGCCGCAGTCTGGATGAAGTGCAATTGACGCTCGATGAAATGGGGAGAGGGAAGGTTTCAACCGAGAGCCAGTGGAAAGAGACCCATTCACCGCTGCAGCTTATTCTTCAGGCGAGCCTGCTGGAATCCGGTGGCCGTCCGATAACCCGTCGTGCGGAGCAGGCGATCTGGCCTGCAGAGACACTTCCGGGTATTCGCCCGCAGTTTGCCAGTAAAGCAGTGTATGACTACCGAACCGACACCACGGTGAATCAGCCCATTGTTGATGAAAACGGTAACGCCAGTTTCGATATCGTCTATGCCGATGCCAGCGGAGCTAAAAAAGCCGTGTCGGGCCTACAGGTTCGTTTGATCCGCGAGCGCCGTGACTACTACTGGAACTGGTCAGAAAGCGAAGGCTGGATGTCCCAGTTCGACCAAAAAGAGCTGGTTGAAGGCGAGCAGGAGATGACGCTGGCAGCCGACGAGACGGGCAAAGTGACGTTCCCCGTGGAGTGGGGTTCATACAGGCTGGAAGTCAAAGCACCAGACAACGTGGTCAGTAGCGTACGATTCTGGGCCGGTTACAGCTGGCAGGACAACAGCGACGGCACCGGTGCGGCTCGTCCGGATCGCGTGACGCTGAAGCTCGACAAACCCGCCTATCAACCGGGCGATACCATTAAGTTACATATTGCCGCACCGGCCGCAGGTAAAGGCTATGCGATGATCGAGTCCAGCGAAGGTCCGCTATGGTGGAAGGAGATCGACGTGCCGGCAAATGGGCTGGATCTGTCCATACCGGTCGATAAAACCTGGAAGCGCCACGATCTGTACCTGAGCACGCTGGTGGTTCGCCCGGGTGACAAATCCAAATCGGCCACACCAAAACGTGCTGTGGGACTGCTGCATCTGCCGATGGGAGATGAGAATCGCCGCCTGAATATCGCGCTGGATAATCCGCAGAAAATGCGTCCGAATCAAACGCTGTCGGTAAAAGTGAAAGCCAGCGTAAAAGAGGGGACGGTCCCTCAAAAAGTGAACGTTCTTGTTTCCGCCGTGGATAGCGGTGTGTTGAATATTACCGATTACGTCACGCCGGATCCGTGGCAGGCCTTCTTCGGCCAGAAACGCTACGGAGCAGATATCTACGATATTTATGGTCAGGTGATTGAAGGGCAGGGCCGACTGGCAGCGCTGCGCTTTGGTGGCGATGGTGATGAACTGAAACGCGGCGGTAAACCGCCGGTGAATCATGTCACTATTATTGCTCAACAGGCGCAGCCCGTCGTGCTGGATGCCAACGGAGAAGGAACCGTTTCTTTACCGATTGGTGATTTCAACGGTGAGCTACGGCTAATGGCGCAGGCCTGGACCGAGGATGACTTCGGCAGCAATGAAAGCAAAGTGATCGTCGCCGCGCCCGTCATTACTGAGCTGAACATGCCACGTTTCCTGGCCAGCGGCGATACCACACGATTAACGCTCGATCTCACTAACCTTACCGACCAGCCGCAAACGCTGAACGTCGCGTTGAACGTTTCAGGGCTGATGGCTCTTGAAGGTGGTCAACCGCAGCCGGTTAAATTAGCACCAGGTGCGCGAACCACACTCTTTATTCCTGTTCGTGCCCTGGAGGGCTACGGTGACGGCGAAATCGCTGCACAAGTCTCAGGCTTGACGCTTCCGGGCGAGACGTTCGCTGCGCAGCAGAAGAGCTGGAAAATCGGCGTGCGTCCGGCATTCCCGGCACAAACGGTCAATACGGGGGCGATGCTCAATCCGGGCGAAAGCTGGACCGCACCTGCCCAACATCTCACCGGGTTCTCTCCGGCAACCCTGCAAGGGCAATTGCTGCTCAGCGGTAAGCCGCCGCTAAATCTGGCGCGTTATATCCGCGAGTTACAGGCTTACCCTTATGGCTGTCTGGAGCAAACCGCCAGCGGGTTGTTCCCGTCGCTTTATACCAATGCAGCGCAACTCGCCGCGCTTGGCATCAAAGGAGACACGGACGATAAACGACGTGCGGCCATTGATATTGGCATCTCGCGCTTGCTGCAAATGCAGCGCGACGAGGGTGGTTTTGCTTTATGGGATAAGAACGGCCCGGAAGAGTATTGGCTCACCGCATACGTCACTGACTTCCTGGTACGTGCCGGTGAGCAGGGCTACAGCGTGCCGGTTGATGCCATCAATAATGCCAACAGCCGTCTGCTGCGCTATCTACAAGATCCTGGCATGATGTCGATTCGCTACAGCGATAATGCGCAGGCGAGTAAATTTGCCGTGCAGGCTTATGCTGCGCTGGTGCTGGCGCGTCAGCAAAAAGCGCCGCTGGGGGCGCTGCGTGAAATCTGGCAGCGCTATGATCAGGCCGCTTCAGGGCTTCCGTTGATGCAGTTAGGTATGGCGCTGAAGCTGATGGGTGACGCACCGCGAAGCCAGCAGGCACTGGATTTAGCGCTTAAAACTCCGCGGAGTGATTCCAGAAACTGGATGGCAGATTATGGTAGCCAGCTTCGTGATAATGCGCTGATGCTTTCGCTGCTGGAAGAGTACAAGCTGTTGCCGGATGCGCAAAATAGCTTGCTGAATGTTCTATCAGAACAGGCATTCAGCCAGCGTTGGCTGTCGACTCAGGAAAGCAATGCCCTGTTCCTGGCCGGACGTTCGTTACAGACGCTTTCAGGAAAATGGCAGGCAACGACCAGCCTGGCGGAAAGTGCGCTCAGTGGCGATCGCGCGCAGGTGCAAAATGTCGCGGGCGATCGGCTTGCCACATTGCAGGTCACAAACAGCGGGATGGGGCCGTTATGGGTACGTCTTGATACCTCGGGGTATCCGGAATATGCACCGCAGCCGAGTTCAAACGTTCTGCAAATTGAACGCCATATTCTGGCCACCGATGGCAGTACTAAATCGCTCTCTTCTCTAAAAAGCGGCGAACTGGTACTGGTCTGGCTAGAAGTCAAAGCCAACCAGAATGTCCCCGATGCACTGGTTGTCGACTTATTGCCTGCCGGGCTTGAGCTTGAAAACCAAAACCTGGCCAGCAGTAGCGCCAGCCTGCAAGACAGCGGCAGTGAAGTTCAGAATCTGCTCAGCCAGATGCAGCAGGCCGATATCCAGCATATGGAGTTCCGCGACGATCGCTTCGTTGCGGCGGTCCCGGTAAACGAAGGACAACCAGTTACGCTGGTCTATCTGGCCCGCGCTGTCACGCCGGGAACATACCAGGTTCCGGTTCCTCTGGTGGAGTCCATGTATGTTCCGCAGTGGCGGGCAACAGGTGCGGCAAGTGGCCCGCTGATTGTCGTTCCGTAACGTGCGGTCAATACATCTGAGACGCTCCCGCTGGCTATGGCTGGCGGGCGCTCTTCTTATTTTATGGGGGCTGGTTTTCGCTGCCGATCGCCTGTGGCCGTTGCCTTTAAAAGAGGTCAGTCCCGCGCGCGTGGTCACAGATGAAAAAGGAATTCCGCTTTGGCGATTTGCGGATAGCGAAGGGATCTGGCGCTATCCCGTCACCATTGAAGACGTTTCTCCGCGCTATCTTGAAGCCCTGATCCAGTATGAGGATCGCTGGTTCTGGGATCATCCTGGTGTAAACCCCTTTTCAGTCATGCGCGCGGCCTGGCAGGATTTGCGTTCGGGTAAAGTCGTCTCGGGTGGCAGCACGCTCACTATGCAGGTAGCGCGGCTTCTTGATCCTCATCCGCGCACCTTTGGCGGAAAAATCCGCCAGCTATGGCGTGCCATGCAGCTGGAATGGCATCTTTCCAAGCGCGATATCCTCACGCTTTATCTTAATCGCGCCCCATTTGGCGGGACGCTACAAGGCGTTGGTGCCGCAAGCTGGGCTTATCTTGGTAAATCCCCCGCCCAGTTGAGTTATTCAGAAGCCGCGCTTCTGGCGGTGCTCCCTCAGGCACCGAGCCGCCTGCGCCCAGACCGCTGGCCGGATCGTGCTGAAGCAGCCAGGAATAAAGTCCTGGAGCGCATGGTGACGCAAGGCGTCTGGACTGCGCAGCAGGTTAAAGAGTCGCGAGAAGAACCAGTCTGGCTTGCTCCACGACAGATGCCGCAATTAGCGCCGCTGTTCTCGCGCATGATGCTCAACAAAAGCCGCGAAAATAAAATTGTAACCACTCTGGATGCCTCCCTTCAGCGACAACTGGAAGAGCTGGCGATCAACTGGAAATCCCGGCTCCCGTCGCGCAGTTCATTGGCGATGATCGTGGTTGATCATACCAATATGAAGGTGCGCGGTTGGGTGGGGTCGGTAGACATCACCGATGACAGCCGTTTTAGCCATGTTGATATGGTCAATGCGATCCGATCACCGGGATCGGTGCTGAAGCCCTTTATCTACGGAATGGCGCTGGACGATGGCCTGATTCATCCCGCCTCTCTGCTGCAGGATGTTCCGCGCCGAACGGGAGATTATCGGCCGGGTAATTTCGACAGCGGATTTCACGGTCCCGTCAGTATGAGTGAAGCATTGGTCCGTTCGCTGAATCTACCCGCCGTGCAAGTGCTGGAAGCTTACGGGCCAAAACGTTTTGCAGGATTACTCAGTAACGCAGGCTTACCACTACTCCTCCCCGCAGGCGCACAGCCAAATTTATCACTCATTCTTGGCGGAGCAGGGGCGCGGCTTGCCGATATTACGGCAGCCTACAGTGCGTTTGCCCGGCATGGTAAAGCCGGTCGATTGCGCGTCCAGCCAGGCGAGCCGCTTGTCGAACGACCGTTACTTTCGCCGGGCGCTGCCTGGATTATTCGGCGTATTTTAGCCAATGAGTCGCAGCCGCTGCCCGATGCCGCGCTGCCGCAGGTTGCCCCGCTGGCGTGGAAAACCGGCACCAGCTATGGCTATCGCGATGCCTGGGCGGTGGGTTTGAACGCGCGTTATATAATCGGTATCTGGACGGGACGCCCCGACGGGACCCCTGTCGCCGGGCAGTTTGGGTTTGCCAGCGCCGTTCCGCTGCTGAATCAGGTCAACAACTTGCTTCAGTCTAACTCGGCGATTGACGAGTCACACTTGCCGCGTGACTTGCGCCCAGACTCCGTGGGGCGCGGCGTGATTTGCTGGCCGGGTGGCCAATCGCTGCCCGTTGGGAGTGAAAACTGTCGTCGCCGGTTGTCGACATGGCTGCTTGACGGCAGCCAGCCGCCAACGCTGTTGCTGCCGGAGCAGGAGGGTATTCGGGGAATTCGTTTTCCAATTTGGGTAGATAACCAGGGCAAGCGCGTCGCCGCCGATTGCCCTGGTGCGCAAGAAAAAGTCCTGGACGTCTGGCCGCTACCGCTTGAGCCATGGCTGCCTACTTCAGAGCGAAGACAGGCGCGTATCCCATTAGCATCTTCGGTTTGTCCCCCTTTGGCGCAGGATTCACCCGCGCCCTTCCAGTTATCCGGGGTGCGTGAGGGGGCTGTTATCAAACGTTTGCCTGGCGAATCGCGCGTATCGTTACCGCTCGCCACATTTGGTGGGGAAGGGAGGCGCTGGTGGTTCCTGAATGGCGAGCCTTTGGATGTTCAGGGGCGCGCTTACACTTTGCAGCTTGATAAAGCAGGCGATTATCAGGTACTGATCATGGATGAAACGGGGCAGGTTGCCACAGTGAACTTCGTCCTGCAGTGAATAAAAGCAAATTGTCGATGTGGTCTGTTGCTAAAGCTCGTCTTATTTTAAAAAAATGTTACTTAGATCCATAGGCAATACGGCTAATGCTCTCTATAATCCGCGCCAGGTCATACAGACGTATGCAAAACAACAGAACAAATTACAGGGGTTATCATGACTATTGAACGTACTTTTTCCATCATTAAGCCAAACGCGGTGGCAAAAAACGTTATTGGCAGCATCTTTGCTCGCTTTGAATCTGCAGGGTTCAAAATCGTAGGCACCAAAATGCTGCATCTGACCGTTGAACAGGCTCGCGGTTTCTATGCAGAGCATGACGGTAAACCTTTCTTCGACGGTCTGGTTGAGTTCATGACTTCCGGCCCAATCGTTGTTTCCGTACTGGAAAGCGAAAATGCAGTACAGCGTCACCGCGATCTGCTGGGTGCGACCAACCCGGCTAACGCCCTGGCGGGTACTCTGCGCGCTGATTATGCTGATAGCTTCACTGAGAACGGAACTCACGGTTCTGATTCAGTTGAATCTGCCGCGCGCGAAATCGCTTATTTCTTCGCTGAAGGCGAAGTGTGCCCACGCACACGTTAATTTTTTCGTAAATGCTGTGTGCAAACGTGGCATCCCTGCGCCAGAATTTGTACAATGCTACGCCCCGGAAGAGCAGACTGCTCACCGGGGCGTTTCTTTTTAACCCTCCACGGGCCACAACGTGTAACAACGAGGCCGGAAAATATTATGTCTGAATTAGTGAATACCTCAGAAGTCGCCACTGTCGCGGTTCCCAATAAAAATGGAAAAATCAACCTGCTGGATCTGAACCGTCAGCAGATGCGCGAGTTCTTTCTGGAAATGGGCGAAAAGCCGTTTCGTGCCGACCAGGTCATGAAGTGGATGTATCATTATTGCAGCGACAACTTTGATGATATGACGGACATCAACAAAGTGCTGCGTAACAAGCTGAAAGACGTCGCTGAAATCCGCGCACCTGAAGTGGTCGAAGAGCAACGCTCAGCCGACGGCACTATCAAATGGGCGATTGCAGTTGGCGATCAGCGTGTTGAAACGGTTTATATCCCGGAAGAAGATCGCGCGACGCTGTGCGTTTCCTCTCAGGTGGGTTGTGCACTTGAGTGCAAATTCTGTTCAACGGCGCAGCAGGGCTTTAACCGTAACCTGCGCGTTTCAGAAATTATCGGGCAGGTATGGCGCGCAGCGAAAATCGTTGGCGCGGCTAAAGTTACGGGCACGCGTCCTATCACCAATGTGGTGATGATGGGCATGGGTGAACCGCTGCTGAACCTGACTAACGTCGTTCCGGCGATGGAAATCATGCTGGACGATTTCGGTTTTGGTCTGTCCAAACGCCGTGTGACGCTCTCCACATCTGGTGTCGTTCCTGCGCTAGATAAGCTGGGCGACATGATTGACGTTGCGCTGGCGATCTCTTTGCATGCACCTAACGATGAAATCCGTGATGAAATTGTACCGGTCAACAAAAAGTACAATATCGAAACCTTCCTCGCTGCCGTGCGCCGCTACCTTGCGAAGTCCAATGCGAATCAGGGCCGTGTCACTATCGAGTATGTGATGTTGGATCATGTGAATGATGAAACCGATCATGCACATCAGCTGGCAGAGCTGCTGAAAGACACACCGTGTAAAATCAACCTGATCCCATGGAACCCGTTCCCGGGCGCGCCATATGGACGTAGCTCGAACAGCCGTATCGACCGTTTCTCCAAAGTGCTGATGGATTATGGGTTTACCACTATCGTGCGTAAAACCCGTGGCGATGACATCGATGCAGCCTGCGGACAGCTGGCGGGCGATGTGATTGACCGTACCAAACGCACGCTGCGTAAGCGTATGCAGGGTGAGACAATCGATGTTAAAGCTGTTTGATTATCATGCAGTCACGGCGCATGCTTTGCGCCGTGAAGCATCAGCTTACTGAATAAGCGGTCAGATTCGTTGTAATCACTTAATAATTACGGTGCGTTTCTGACGACTTTAAGGCAGTATGTAACGTCGTAACAACAGTTTAGCTTCGCGAGTTGAGCTGCACTGTAAACTAAGGCCTGGCAGTCCTATACTGTCTGTCTAAGGTTAATTGACCAGAAGTTTCGCGGTGCGGGTGGCATTGTGACTGACCGGCACCTGAATCCTAATTTACACGTACCAGTAGTTGTAGCGAATGAATACTGAAGCCACTCACGATAAAACTGAAGCACTCTCCACTGGCGTTCGTCTTCGCAACGCCCGTGAACAACTCGGACTCAGCCAGCAAGCTGTTGCAGAACGCTTGTGCCTGAAAGTTTCCACGGTTCGCGATATTGAAGAAGATAAGGCACCCGCCGATCTTGCTTCAACATTTCTGCGTGGTTACATCCGCTCTTATGCAAAACTGGTGCATATCCCCGAAGAAGAACTGTTGCCGATGATGGAAAAGCATGCACCGGTTCGCGCGGCGAAAGTCGCTCCGATGCAGACCTTCTCTCTGGGCAAACGTCGTAAAAAACGTGACGGCTGGTTAATGAGTTTTACCTGGCTGGTTCTGTTTGTGGTTATTGGCCTGACTGGCGCCTGGTGGTGGCAAAACCATAAAGCGCAGCAGGAAGAGATCACCACCATGGCCGATCAATCTTCGGCGGCATTGAATAATTCCGGCAACAACGGCGCGCAAAGCGTGCCGTTAAACACTGACAGCGCTTCGACGTCAAGCGAACCTCAAACCGCTGAGACGGATTCTCAGACTGTCGAGCCTGTCCAGACTCCAGCGCCTGCTATGACGCCAGATCAGACTGCTGCGCAAAACGCAGTGGTATCGCCTTCTCAGGCGAACGTTGATTCTGCACCGGCGGTAACCCCCACAACGACTGGCAATGTTAACGTTACTCAGCCACTGCCTACCGATCAGGCTGGCGTTGCAGCAACGACTGCTGATGCCAACGCGCTGGTCATGAACTTCTCTGCCGACTGTTGGCTCGAAGTGACAGACGCGACAGGTAAAAAGCTGTTCAGTGGTTTGCAGCGTAAAGATGGCACGTTAAATCTAACGGGTCAGGCGCCGTATAAGCTTAAAATCGGCGCTCCATCTGCGGTACAGATCCAGTATCAAGGTAAACCTGTCGATTTAAGCCGTTTTATCAGAACAAACCAGGTTGCGCGTCTTACCGTTAGTGCCGAACAATCTGCAGCACAGTAACAGGCGAGTAACGCGGGAGATTTTTCATGCATAACCAGGCTCCGATTCAACGTAGGAAATCCAAACGGATCTACGTTGGGAATGTGCCGATTGGCGATGGTGCACCTATCGCCGTCCAGTCGATGACCAACACCCGCACCACGGATGTTGCTGCGACAGTTAATCAAATCAAAGCATTAGAGCGCGTAGGTGCGGATATTGTTCGCGTTTCCGTGCCGACAATGGATGCGGCTGAAGCATTCAAACTCATCAAGCAGCAGGTCAATGTTCCGCTGGTTGCGGACATCCACTTCGACTATCGCATCGCGCTAAAAGTGGCCGAATACGGCGTTGATTGCCTGCGTATTAATCCGGGTAACATCGGCAGCGAAGAGCGTATCCGCGCAGTAGTTGATTGTGCTCGTGATAAAAATATACCTATCCGCATCGGCGTTAACGCCGGGTCGCTGGAAAAAGATCTGCAGGAAAAATACGGCGAACCGACCCCGCAGGCGCTGCTGGAATCAGCCATGCGTCATGTCGATCATCTCGATCGTCTCAACTTTGATCAGTTCAAAGTGAGCGTTAAAGCGTCAGATGTGTTTCTGGCGGTCGAATCCTATCGTTTGCTGGCAAAACAGATCGAACAGCCGCTGCACCTTGGGATCACTGAAGCTGGTGGTTTGCGTAGCGGTTCCGTTAAGTCGGCCATTGGTCTGGGGCTGTTGCTTTCCGAAGGTATCGGCGACACGTTACGCGTTTCGTTAGCGGCCGATCCGGTCGAAGAGATCAAAGTTGGTTTCGATATTTTGAAATCACTGCGCATTCGTGCCCGCGGCATCAATTTTATCGCGTGTCCAACCTGTTCGCGTCAGGAGTTTGACGTTATCGGTACGGTAAACGCGCTGGAACAACGCCTCGAAGATCTCATTACGCCAATGGATGTCTCGATCATCGGGTGTGTCGTTAACGGTCCTGGTGAAGCGCTGGTGTCTACCCTCGGGGTGACGGGTGGGAATAAGAAAAGTGGCCTTTATGAAGATGGCATTCGTAAGGATCGTCTTGATAATAACGACATGATCGATCAGCTTGAAGCCCGCATCCGAGCGAAAGCAACAATACTGGATGAAGCGCAGCGCATCAGCATTCAGCAGATTGAGAAATAACGTGATGGGAAGCGGTGCTTCCCATGTATGATTGAACCCATTCTTAGGGTTCTTTTTTGTATATAGAAAGAGAATAAACGTGGCAAAAAACATTCAAGCCATTCGCGGCATGAACGATTATCTGCCTGGCGAAACCGCCATCTGGCAGCGCATTGAAGGCACACTGAAACAGGTGCTCGGCAGCTACGGTTATAGTGAAATCCGTTTGCCGATTGTAGAGCAGACCCCGTTATTTAAACGCGCGATCGGCGAAGTGACCGACGTCGTTGAAAAAGAGATGTATACCTTTGAGGACCGCAATGGCGATAGCCTGACGCTGCGTCCTGAGGGAACGGCGGGCTGCGTACGTGCCGGCATCGAACATGGTCTTCTGTACAATCAGGAACAGCGCCTGTGGTATATCGGCCCGATGTTCCGTCACGAACGTCCGCAAAAAGGCCGTTATCGCCAGTTTAACCAGTTGGGTGTCGAAGTGTTCGGTCTGCAAGGCCCGGATATTGACGCTGAACTGATCATGCTGACTGCGCGCTGGTGGCGTGAGCTGGGTATTTCTCAGCACGTTGCTCTGGAGTTGAACTCCATCGGATCCCTGGAAGCACGCGCGAACTACCGTGATGCGCTGGTTGCGTTCCTGGAACTGCATAAAGACAAGCTGGATGAAGATTGCCAGCGTCGTATGTATAGCAACCCGCTGCGCGTTCTGGATTCCAAAAACCAGGATGTTCAGGCACTGTTGAACGATGCGCCTGCGCTGGGTGATTATCTTGATGAAGAGTCTCGCGACCATTTCGCGGGTCTGTGTAAATTGCTTGAAGCTGCTGGCATTGCATACACCGTGAATCAGCGTCTGGTACGTGGTCTGGATTACTACAACCGCACCGTGTTTGAGTGGGTGACCACCAGCCTCGGCTCTCAGGGTACGGTCTGTGCTGGCGGGCGTTATGACGGTCTGGTCGAGCAACTGGGGGGCCGCGCAGCGCCAGCGGTTGGTTTCGCGATGGGGCTTGAGCGACTTGTTTTGCTGGTTCAGGCAGTTAATCCGGAATTTAAAGCAGAATCCGTTGTCGATATATACCTGGTCGCTTCAGGTGCGGATACGCAGTCTGCGGCCATGAAGTTTGCCGAACGTGTGCGCGATGCGCTACCGGGCGTTAAACTGATGACCAACCACGGCGGTGGCAACTTCAAAAAACAGTTTGCCCGTGCTGATAAATGGGGCGCAAGTGTTGCACTGGTACTGGGTGAGTCCGAAGTGGCCGCTGGTGAAGTCGTGGTGAAAGACCTGCGCTCTGGTGAGCAAACAACGGTAACGCAGGATGGCGTTGCGGCGCACTTGCGCACTTTACTGGGCTAAGGGGAAGAACGGCGTGGAAATGTACGAGAACGAAAACGACCAGGTTGATGCGGTTAAACGCTTTTTTGCTGAAAACGGCAAAGCCCTGGCTGTTGGTGTAATTTTAGGTGTGGGCGCGCTGATGGGCTGGCGTTACTGGAATAGCCATCAGGCTGATTCCGCGCGTGGAGCTTCCCTGTCTTACGAAAATACCGTGAGCGCAATTCGCGCCGATCAGCCTCAAACGCTGGCGGCTGCCGAAAAATTTGCTGCTGACAATAAAAACATCTACGGCGCACTTGCGTCGCTTGAAGTTGCTCAACAATTCGTTGATAAGAACGAACTCGATAAAGCGGCTGCGCAGCTCCAGCAGGGTCTCTCTGCAACGAGCGATGATAATCTGAAAGCGGTGATCAATCTGCGTCTTGCCCGTATTCAGGTTCAGCAGAAAAAGGCTGATGATGCGTTGAAAACGCTCGACACCATCAAAGGCGAAGGTTTTGCTGCCATTGTCGCTGACCTGCGCGGTGAAGCTCTGCTGAGCAAAGGCGACAAACAAGGCGCGCGCAGCGCGTGGGAATCAGGCGTGAAAAGTAACGCCTCACCTGCGCTGAGCGAAATGATGCAGATGAAAATAAATAATTTGTCCGTCTGAGAGGGACCCGATGCAATTGCGTAAATTACTTCTGCCAGGACTGCTTTCCGTTACGTTATTGAGCGGCTGTTCACTGTTCAGTGGCGAAGAAGATGTTGTAAAAATGTCTCCGTTGCCAACCGTTGAAAATCAATTTACCCCCTCCACCGCGTGGAGTTCTTCCGTGGGTAGCGGTATTGGTGATTTCTATTCCAACCTGCATCCAGCTTTTGCTGACAACGTTGTTTATGCGGCTGACCGCAAAGGCACCGTTCGCGCATTTAATGCGGATGACGGTAAAGAAGTCTGGTCTGTGAACCTGGCGGAAAAAGACGGTTGGTTCTCTCGTGCACCTGCGCTGCTTTCTGGTGGGTTGACCGTTTCCGGTGGACACGTTTATGTCGGTAGCGAGAAAGCCCAGGTTTATGCGCTGAACACCAATGATGGCTCTGTCGCGTGGCAATCTCGCGTTGCAGGTGAAGCGCTGTCACGTCCTGTCGTCAGTGACGGTGTGGTGCTGATTCACACCAGTAATGGTCAGTTGCAAGCGCTGAACGAGGCTGATGGTGCTGTGAAATGGACCGTTAACCTGGACATGCCAGCACTTTCTCTGCGTGGTGAATCTGCTCCGGCTACGGCTTTTGGTGCAGCTATCGTGGGTGGTGATAATGGCCGCGTGAGCGCCGTATTAATGCAGCAAGGCCAGATGATTTGGCAGCAGCGTATTTCTCAGGCTACAGGGCCGACTGAAATCGACCGCCTGAGCGATGTTGATACCACCCCAGTCATTGTCGACAATGTGGTTTATGCGCTGGCTTATAACGGCAACCTCACGGCGTTGGATCTGCGCAGCGGCCAGGTCATGTGGAAACGTGAACTGGGGTCTGTGAATGATTTCGTCGTTGAAGGTAATCGCATTTATCTGGTCGATCAGAACGATCGCCTGCTGGCACTGAACACCGACGGCGGCGTCACGCTGTGGACGCAAAGCGATCTGCTGCACCGTCTGCTGACCGCACCGGCGCTGTATAATGGTAGCCTGGTTGTAGGTGATAGCGAAGGTTACATGCACTGGATTGATCCAGAAAACGGACGTTTTGTGGCACAGGAGAAAATCGATAGTTCAGGTTTCCTGACCGACCCTGTTGTTGCTGATGGCAAGCTGCTGATCCAGGCAAAAGACGGAACGCTGTACGCAATCACGCGTTAATCGTAGCGTTTGTAGTATAATAAACGGCTCCTGTTAACTCAGGAGCCGTTTTACTGTTTTTATAGACGTCGTGAATACGGCGTTATTTTGAATTTTATGAGGCTTCAAACATGGTACCTGTGGTCGCGCTTGTCGGGCGCCCGAACGTTGGAAAATCCACTCTTTTTAACCGTTTAACACGCACCCGTGATGCGCTGGTTGCGGATTTCCCGGGGCTGACTCGTGACCGTAAGTACGGTCGTGCTGAAGTGGAAGGACGAGAGTTTATCTGTATCGATACCGGTGGTATTGATGGTACAGAAGACGGCGTGGAAACGCGTATGGCGGAACAATCTCTGCTGGCAATCGAAGAAGCGGACATTGTGCTGTTCATGGTTGATGCTCGTGCGGGTTTAATGCCAGCCGATACGGCTATTGCCAAACACCTGCGTTCTCGCGAAAAGCCAACCTTCCTGGTGGCGAACAAAACTGACGGTATTGATGCCGATCAGGCTGTCGCGGATTTCTGGGCTTTGGGCCTGGGAGAAATCTATCCGATCGCGGCTTCTCATGGTCGTGGCGTCACTAGCCTGCTGGAAACGGTGCTGATGCCATGGGTTGACGAAATCAACCCGCCTGAAGAAATCGACGAAGACGCCGCCTATTGGGCGCAATTCGAAGAGGCCGTGGAAGGCAAAGAAGAGCCTGTGGATGACTTTAACCCGCAGGATCTGCCGATCAAGCTAGCGATTGTTGGCCGTCCAAACGTAGGTAAGTCAACGCTAACTAACCGCATTCTCGGTGAAGATCGCGTCGTGGTTTATGACATGCCTGGCACCACGCGTGACAGCATTTATATCCCGATGCAGCGTGACGAGCGCGAATACGTGCTGATTGATACTGCGGGCGTGCGTAAGCGTGGGAAAATCACCGATGTGGTAGAAAAATTCTCCGTTATCAAAACGCTGCAGGCGATTGAAGATGCAAACGTGGTCATGTTGGTTATCGACGCGCGTGAAGGTATCTCCGATCAGGATCTCTCTCTGTTGGGCTTTATCCTCAATAGTGGGCGCTCACTGGTTATCGTCGTCAACAAATGGGACGGCCTGAGTAATGATGTGAGAGAGCAGGTGAAAGAGATGCTGGACTTCCGTCTGGGCTTTATCGACTTTGCTCGCATTCACTTTATCTCCGCGCTGCATGGTAGTGGTGTGGGCAACCTGTTTGAATCTGTTCGTGAAGCCTACGACAGCTCAACGCGTCGTCAGAGCACCGCAATGCTGACTCGTATTATGACCATGGCCTCTGAAGACCATCAGCCGCCGTTAGTTCGTGGTCGTCGTGTGAAGCTGAAGTATGCTCATGCCGGTGGTTATAATCCGCCAATCGTGGTCATTCACGGCAACCAGGTGAAAGATTTGCCTGATTCCTACAAACGCTACCTGATGAACTACTTCCGAAAATCGCTGGACGTGATGGGTACGCCTATCCGAATTCAGTTCAAGGAAGGGGAAAACCCGTTTGCAGATAAGCGCAACACATTGACGCCAAACCAAATGCGTAAGCGTAAGCGTTTAATTAAGCACATCAAGAAAAGTAAATGATGGTTGACTAAAAATCATCCGCTTTCAAAAATCCCAGAAGCCCGCAATGCGTCGGGCTTTTTTTATTACTGGACGCTATCCGGTTAAAGCAGATATGAAGCATGCAAAACACTTCGCTTAAGGCGGAACCCTGGTCCAAGGAAGTAGCAATGTGCTGCTTCGTGAGGGCGCTATTGAAATGCAGAGTTTTAACCATGGCGTACACATCCCCTACGATAATACCTTCGGCAAACTCACAGGAACACGCGTGCATGACCAGTTAAGTTTCACGAAAGAGCTGGACAAGGCCACGCCTTACCTGAACCGTGCAGTTTGTCAGGGCGAGACGCTCCAGCAGGCGATCATTAAGTGGTATCGGATTAATGACGCAGGCGTAAAGGAGAAATTCATGCACATCATTTTGAAAAACGTAAAGGTGGTGGCCGTTACCCCGGTGATGCACAACTTTAAGAACACTGGCGGCCAGATGAATAATCCTACTGAATCAATTTCGCTGGCGTATGAAAGCATTACCTGGCTCTATCTCGAAGGGAATATTTCATATACAGACTCATGGAATCAGCGAGTGGTGGCTTAATGATTAGTTGCAGAGTCGATTTTAATCATCTTTATGACGAAGGCCGGGTGGCCCGTTTGGATGTGGGCGGCGTTGGTTCGTTTCCTGTTTTTTCCGGATTGGGCAATCTGGCAAACAAACCAGAAAGTTCATACATGACGAACGCGACCGTTCCTCCGGGCAGTTACTGGATAGTTGACCGCCCGGAAGGTGGTTTTTACTCCCATACTCAAACCTGGTTTAAGCACGCATATACAGGTAATAACTATTACGATTGGTTTGCGCTGTTCAGAAAGGATGGAATCATTGATGATACATGAACTTTGACGTTGATGCAGGCCATCACTACCAGCGCGGTCATTTCCGTTTACATCCACCACGGCCAGATGGATCAGGGATCAGTGAGGGCTGTATAACCTTTTCTTGTCCCGTGACTTTTACGTGGTGCGCTCTGCGCTATTAAAAGCCCACCGACATCGCGTTCTGCAGGGGGATAAGCTCTGGGTTTATGGTGAAGTAACGGTAATTGGTGATAAGTCGGGGAGTTGTGATGTCAGGTCCAGCTAAATGGTCGTTTCGACTGTTGGTGTTTCTGGCTATCACGATTGCGCTGATGCTATCAGGGGTATTCAATCCGCTGGCCGAAAGCCTGAAATTTACCGTCACGAACTTGATGAATTACTTTCCGACTGAGAAACTGGAACCTTACCCTGATCGCGTAGATGATAACTATTTCACTATGTACATCGTGTTTAATGCTTTGACGGCAGCTGTGGCTGTATTCCTTGGGGAAAAGGTAGTTTGGCTGGAGCGTAATACCTAAATCAGTCAGGCGGCAATCATGCCGCCTTTGTCTAAATATCTGCATGTAGAAAGCTGACGGCAAGGGGAGGAATCTCTGGAAGCCATAGGGTGAACGGGTATGCAAAAAGTACGCAGCGAACTGTGTTTACTATGAGTATTTTGAAGTCAAACGCAAAAAAATTTATCCTCATGGATTTAATGAATTTTATACAATAACCAGCGCTTCAGTTTTTAAGATACACAAGGAAGTACACAAAGATTTTATTAGATTTAAAATGTATAAAAATCAATAGAATATGTCGTGTTGTATTTTCACATCAAGAAAAGAAAGTCATTGCACGATAAAGCGCGACTCTGTCAGGTTTTTGTTTTTTATCTGCTGGGATTCACAACGGCTCAGGGCGGTAGAATGATCGCAGCGATTACAGCGGGTATTCACGACGTCATGTTAGAATGATCGTGTCACTAACATTCAATTGAGGAGTCACAATGACGATTATCTGTCCGGCATGCCAGGCAACGCTTGAGCCTGAAAATGGGATGGCGCATTGCGGCAACTGTGGTAACGATATCGCTCTGGTGGCGCGTTGCCCTGAGTGCCATCTGCCTCTTCAGGTCTTAAAGGCCTGCGGTGCGGTCGATTATTTCTGTCAGAACGGCCATGGGTTGATTTCAAAAAAGCGTGTTGAGTTTGAGCCGGTTTAAACCGGCTTTTTCTTACGCGTTTTTTTGGCAGGCGTTATGCCTTTCACTTCGCTTTCTACCCAGCCATCTGCCAGGCGGGTCGTCATCAAATCCCCCGCTTTAACCTGTTTGGTCTGCTTCAGCACTTTGCCATCCGTCGCTGTGGTCACGCTGTAGCCACGTGCCAGCGTGGAGAGCGGGCTGACGGCTTCGAGATGGGTAACGGCATTGCCAAAACGTTCTCGCGTCGTGCTCAAACGTGCGCGTAAGTTCTCGGCGAGACGATATTCCAACTGTTGAATACGGGTTTGCGTCCGGTAAATTTTCGGCTGCGGGTTTTGCTGATTCAGCCGCTGAGTCATGCGCTGCTGATGAGAAACAACGCGTTTAAGCTGATTATCCAGCGCGAAGTTCATGCGCTGACGCAGGCGTTCCAGTACGGTTTGTTGGCGCTCCAGTCGCAGCTGTGGATGCTGCTGCTGCAGCCGATGGTGCAATTGAGTAAAGCGGCGCGTGCGATTAGCCAGGAAATAGTCCATCGCCATTTCCAGACGCTGTTGCCCGTTCTGCATCTGGCGGAGTAATTCCTGCTGATTTCGACTCACCACTTCAGCCGCTGCTGATGGCGTCGGCGCACGCATATCCGATACAAAATCGGCGATAGTGACATCGGTTTCATGCCCAACGGCGCTTACGACGGGTATCTGACTGGCAAAAATCGCCCGCGCGACGCGCTCATCGTTAAAGCTCCAGAGATCTTCAAGGGACCCGCCGCCGCGTCCAACAATTAACACGTCACACTCATGGCGCGCATTTGCCAGCTCAATCGCGCGAACGATTTGCCCCGGCGCATCGTCACCCTGAACCGCTGTTGGGTAGATAATGACGGGCAGGGAGGGGTCGCGACGCTTCAGCACATGCAGAATATCATGCAGCGCTGCACCGGTTTTGGAGGTAATGACACCGACGCAGTGCGCAGGCGAGGGCAGTGGCTTTTTGAACTGCTGATCGAACAGACCTTCCGCTGACAATTTCGCCTTTAACTGCTCATATTTTTGCTGTAACAGCCCTTCGCCTGCGGGCTGCATGCTCTCGACGATGATTTGATAATCACCGCGCGGTTCGTACAGCGTGATATTGGCGCGCACCAGCACCTGCTGGCCATGCTGAGGACGAAACGTTACGCGTCGATTGCTGTTGCGAAACATCGCGCAGCGCACCTGAGCGTTATCGTCCTTAAGCGTAAAATACCAGTGACCGGATGACGGCTGCGTGAAATTGGAAATCTCACCGCTGATCCAAACCTGTCCCATTTCCTGCTCGAGCAGTAAACGAACCGATTGATTGAGGCGGCTAACGGTATAAATTGAGGGGCTTTGGGAAGATAACATGTGAGCAGGATCAAATTTTAAATCAGCAAGTTATTCAATCGATAGTAACCTGATGAGACACGATCGCAAGCATTTTTATAAAAAAGTGTAGATGCAATCGGTTACGCTCTGTATAATGCCACGGCAATATTTAACCCTCCAGGTCAGAGATATTGCCCATGCTACGTATTGCCAAAGAAGCACTGACGTTTGACGACGTCCTCCTCGTTCCCGCTCATTCTACCGTTCTGCCGAATACTGCCGATCTCAGCACGCAGTTGACGAAAACCATTCGCCTGAACATTCCTATGCTCTCTGCGGCAATGGACACCGTGACTGAAGCGCGCCTGGCGATCGCCCTGGCACAGGAAGGCGGCATCGGCTTTATTCACAAAAACATGTCTATTGAGCGCCAGGCTGAAGAAGTTCGCCGCGTGAAAAAACATGAATCCGGTATTGTCACCGACCCACAGAGCGTTCTGCCAACCACCACGCTGGCGGAAGTCAAAGCGCTGACTGAACGTAACGGTTTTGCGGGCTATCCGGTTGTTACCGAAGATTACGAACTGGTGGGTATCATCACTGGCCGTGACGTGCGTTTCGTGACTGACCTGTCTCAACCCGTCAGTGTTTATATGACGCCAAAAGAGCGTCTGGTTACCGTGCGTGAAGGCGAAACGCGCGATGTCGTGCTGGCCAAAATGCACGAAAAACGCGTTGAGAAAGCGCTGGTTGTTGACGACAGCTTCCATCTTCGCGGCATGATCACCGTGAAAGACTTCCAGAAAGCAGAACGTAAACCAAACGCCTGTAAAGACGAGCATGGCCGTCTGCGCGTTGGTGCTGCGGTTGGCGCAGGTGCGGGCAACGAAGAGCGTGTTGACGCGCTGGTTGCCGCAGGCGTTGATGTTCTGCTGATTGACTCCTCACATGGCCATTCCGAAGGCGTTCTGCAACGTATTCGCGAAACCCGCGCTAAATATCCTGACCTACAAATCATCGGCGGCAACGTGGCCACGGGTGCTGGCGCGCGTGCTCTGGCAGAAGCCGGCTGCAGCGCAGTTAAAGTCGGTATCGGTCCTGGCTCCATTTGTACGACCCGTATCGTTACCGGCGTAGGTGTACCGCAGATCACAGCGGTATCCGACGCTGTCGAAGCGCTGGAAGGTACCGGTATTCCGGTTATCGCTGATGGCGGTATTCGTTTCTCCGGGGACATCGCAAAAGCCATTGCGGCTGGCGCAAGCGTGGTGATGGTGGGCTCTATGCTGGCGGGTACTGAAGAATCTCCTGGCGAAATCGAACTGTTCCAGGGCCGTTCTTATAAGTCTTACCGCGGGATGGGTTCTCTGGGCGCGATGTCCAAAGGGTCTTCCGACCGCTACTTCCAGACCGATAACGCTGCTGACAAATTAGTGCCAGAAGGTATCGAAGGTCGCGTGGCGTATAAAGGCCATCTGAAAGAGATTATTCACCAGCAGATGGGCGGCCTGCGTTCCTGTATGGGTCTGACCGGCTGTGGTACCATCGATCTGCTGCGTACTAAAGCGGAATTCGTACGTATCAGCGGTGCGGGCATCCAGGAAAGTCACGTTCACGACGTCACGATCACTAAAGAGTCCCCGAACTACCGTTTAGGCTCCTGATAAGTTTCCGCGCCCGGCTTAATGCCGGGCGCTTTGTTTCACTTGCCTCGGAATTATCGTCAATGACGGAAAACATTCATAAACATCGCATTCTTATCCTGGACTTCGGCTCCCAATACACGCAGCTTGTTGCTCGTCGCGTGCGTGAACTTGGCGTTTATTGTGAACTGTGGGCATGGGATGTCACGGAAGCACAGATCCGTGAATTTAACCCAAGCGGCATTATTCTTTCTGGTGGTCCGGAAAGTACCACTGAAGACAACAGCCCACGCGCGCCGCAGTATGTATTTGAAGCAGGCGTTCCTGTATTTGGCGTGTGTTACGGCATGCAGACGATGGCGATGCAGTTGGGCGGCCATGTTGAAGCCTCTAACGAGCGCGAATTTGGTTACGCGCAGGTCGAAGTGTTGACCGACAGCGCGCTGGTGCGTGGCATTGAAGATTCCCTGACCGCAGACGGTAAACCGCTGCTGGACGTGTGGATGAGCCACGGCGATAAAGTGACAGCCATTCCGTCAGACTTCGTGACCGTTGCCAGCACCGAAACCTGTCCGTTTGCCATTATGGCCAACGAAGAAAAACGCTTCTACGGCGTGCAGTTCCACCCGGAAGTGACCCATACCCGCCAGGGCATGCGCATGCTGGATCGTTTTGTTCGCGATATCTGCCAGTGCGAAGCCCTGTGGACACCAGCGAAAATCATCGACGACGCCATTGCGCGTATCCGCCAGCAGGTTGGCGACGATAAAGTGATCCTCGGTCTGTCCGGTGGCGTTGACTCCTCCGTAACTGCCATGCTGCTGCACCGTGCTATCGGTAAAAATCTGACCTGTGTATTCGTCGATAATGGCCTGTTACGCCTGAACGAAGCCGAGCAGGTGATGGATATGTTTGGTGACCACTTCGGCCTGAACATCGTTCACGTCGAAGGTGAAGAGCGTTTCCTGACCGCACTGGCGGGCGAGAACGATCCGGAAGCAAAACGTAAAATTATCGGCCGCGTGTTTGTTGAAGTCTTCGACGAGCAAGCGCTGCGTCTGGAAGATGTGAAGTGGTTGGCACAGGGTACGATTTACCCTGATGTGATCGAGTCTGCTGCCTCTGCTACCGGCAAGGCACACGTCATCAAATCTCACCACAACGTGGGCGGCCTGCCGAAAGAGATGAAGATGGGTCTGGTTGAGCCGCTGCGTGAGCTGTTCAAAGACGAAGTGCGTAAGATTGGCCTTGAGCTGGGTCTTCCATACGACATGCTGTACCGTCACCCGTTCCCGGGACCAGGTCTTGGCGTGCGTGTGCTGGGCGAAGTGAAGAAAGAGTACTGCGACCTGCTGCGTCGTGCTGATGCTATCTTCATCGAAGAACTGCACAAAGCCGATCTGTACAATAAAGTGAGCCAGGCATTCACCGTGTTCCTGCCGGTTCGTTCCGTCGGCGTGATGGGCGATGGCCGCAAATACGACTGGGTTGTCTCCCTGCGTGCGGTAGAAACCATCGACTTCATGACGGCACACTGGGCGCACCTGCCGTATGATTTCTTAGGCCGCGTGTCTAACCGCATCATCAACGAAGTGAACGGTATTTCCCGTGTCGTGTACGACATCAGCGGTAAACCGCCAGCGACGATTGAGTGGGAATGATTTCACGTCCTGCATAAAGCTGAACAGACTTCCGAGCCCGCGTAACTGCGGGCTTTTTTGTTTTTGTATCTGGCGTTTTCTGGCATAACACGTTTGCAGCGCATCATCCCTTTTTCTGAATTTAGTCCTGTAAGCGGCTATTTTGAGACGTTGGTTTTATCGGCTGGTTGTCCAAATTGATATCAGGTGAATTGAACAAAATAAACTGACATAATGAATTTCCTAAGTTAGTTTTCAACAAATATATGACTATAGCGTATCCTGTATTTTCCTCGTCGATTGCTCAATTACGTTATTTCACTCTTGCGTTAAGATAATACTCAAACGTGACAGATATCCCAAAAATGACTGTCATGTATAAAACACGATACTAGCCTTGCGGAGCTTGTTTTTTCAGGAAATACAGGTGATAAAAATATCAATTTTACGAGGGCTATTCACTTGCCAGGGCGGTGATTTTGAGAGCTGATAATCACCATTTTGAATATAGGGTTTATAAATGACATTTGTATCGATGATCACAGAAATAAAAAAACATAATTAATTAATTTAAAAACGTAATGGATTCTCCGGGGGCCCTGTGTCAGAAACTCTCCCACCTTCACAAAAGAAACCGGAGATTGGATTAGAATGAGTGAAAAAATATTGCAACACCGGCATGATGAATATCATAAATTAACCCGCAGCGAGCGGATTGGTTATGGGATGGGTGACTTTGCTCAAAACCTTGTGTTCGGTACAATAGGTGGGTTTCTGGCTCTTCATATGTTGACTGTCAATACCATCAGTACAGCAACAGCAGGGTTTATATTTCTTTTTGTTCGAATCATAAATGTTTTATGGGACCCGATGGTCGGGACCTATGTGGATAAACGAAGTTCGCCAGCGGGGAAATATCGCCCCTGGCTTTTAAGGGCTGGCGTTCCACTTGTTATTCTGTCTGCTTTACTGTTTGCACCTATCCCAGGTATCCGAGGTTCAGTTCCATTTGCATTTATCGTTTATCTGGCACTGGATTTGGTTTATTCCGTTGTGAACATTCCTTATGGTTCTCTCAATGCCTCTCTGACAAGAGATCCGGAATCTATTGATAAACTGACCAGCACACGCATGATGCTGGCTAATAGTGCCAATCTGCTTGTCTATACGTTATTCCCCATGTTTGTACAAATGGCTTCACCAAAAGATCGAAGCCTCAAGGATACGGGTTTCTTTGGTCTCAAGCTCAATATGGGGAATTACACCGACCCCTCAGCGAATTATGCCTGGTTTGGCGTTTATTCGATATATATGGTGTTAGGCGCGATTGCGCTTTTCATCTGCTATAAATTTACCAAAGAACGTGTCGTAGCGACTGCAGAACAAACGGCCAACGTTAAAACGACAGATCTGTTCCTTGAACTCAAAAATAACCGACCTCTCATCATTCTCGGGTTATTTTTCATGTTAGCCTTCACGTTCATGTTTTTCATGAATACCGTTAATGGATTTTTCAATCAATACGTTGTTAACCATTCTGAATGGATGGGGGCTATCGGTCTTGTTGCCTCAATCCCGGGCATTTTATTCCCTATTTTTTGGTCAAGACTTAAGAAAATTTTTGGTAAAAAAGGCTTCTTCCATCTCTTCCTCGGCATGTTTATTGTGGGGCAGTTGTTGACTTACGTTTGGTCACGCGCAGGTATGCATGATGAACTTTGGCTTGCTTATATCGCAACATTTATTAAACAGTGGGGCTTAAGTTCGGCTACAGGTTTCATGTGGGCACTTGTCCCTGAAGTGATTGCTTACGGTGAGTTAAAATCGGGTAAGCGAAATGCCGCGATCATTAATGCGATTATGGGACTTTTCTTCAAAATTGGTTTTACTATTGGTGGCGCGATTCCACTTTGGTTACTCGCTGCTTATGGCTTTAACGAAACGGGCGCGAATCAAAGCGCAAATGCGATCGATGGAATAATTATCACCGCAGTTTGGATACCCATCGTTCTAGCCGCTATTTCGATGATTGTCATTCAAATCTATCCAATCTCTGACGAAAATGTCACAGACATCAACCGTCAGCTTGATGAGATACGGGTATAGTTTGAAACGTAATTATAAATCGAAGTGAATATATAAAATAAAATTCTCAGAAAAGGTCTAATGATATGTCGCTTATTCAAAACCCTATCTTACCTGGATTTAATGCGGACCCGAGTATTATCCGTGTTGAGGACACCTACTATATTGCAAACTCTACATTTGAGTGGTTCCCAGGTGTTCGTTTACATGAATCAAAAGATCTTGAACACTGGAATCTTCTCCCAAGCCCGCTGTCGACTACCACGCTTTTAGATATGAAAGGTAATCCTTCATCCGGTGGGATTTGGGCTCCGGCTCTCTCTTATGCTGATGGCAAATTCTGGCTGGTTTATACGGATGTGAAAATCACAGAAGGCGCTTTTAAAGACATGACAAACTATCTGACCACCGCGACAGATATTCGTGGTCCATGGTCCGATCCGATTAAACTTAATGGTGTGGGTTTTGATGCGTCACTGTTCCATGACGACGATGGTCGTAAATATATCGTTCAGCAAACCTGGGATCACAGAGAATATCATCATCCCTTTGATGGAATTACGTTAACTGAACTTGATGCGCAGACTCTGAAATTAAAACCTGAAACAGCGCGTACTCTTTATCGAGGCACAGCCGTTGCACTCGTTGAAGGGCCACATCTCTACAAACTGAACGGATATTATTATCTCTTTGCTGCTCAGGGGGGAACAGTATTTACCCACCAGGAGGTTGTGGCACGTTCCAAAACGTTAGATGCCAATAGTTTTGAGACACAGCCGGGGGACGTATTCTTAACGAATGTCGATACGCCTGACAGTTACATTCAGAAGCAAGGGCATGGCTCCTTGGTTTCAACCCCTAAAGGTGAATGGTATTATGCCTCGCTCTGCGCGCGCCCGTGGAACCGTCCTGGTGAGTCAGTTTACGATCCTCGTGGCTGGTCAACCCTTGGCAGAGAAACATCTATCCAAAAAGTGTACTGGGATAAAGAGGGCTGGCCGCGTATCGATGGCGGTCACGGTGGCAAAACATTTGTCGAAGGCCCAACCGATGCCATTTACACCGAAAGCGCAAAAGATCATAGCCAGTACGATGAATTTAAAGCGCCGACACTTGATCTTAACTGGAATACACTCCGTGTCCCGTTCACCGAAAAAATGGGTACAACTGGCGACGGGAAGCTGACGTTAATTGGCCAGGGTTCTTTGGCGAATACACATGACCTTTCGCTTATTGCCCGACGCTGGCAAGCCTTTTATTTTGATGCGCACGTTAAAGTAAAATTTAATCCCTTTAACTATCAACAAATGGCAGGGTTAACGAATTATTATAACGATCGCCACTGGAGTTTTGTTTTCATTACCTGGAATGAAATTAATGGCGCTGTTATCGAAGTCGGCGACAATAATCGCGGGAAATATACGTCACATCTTAAAGATGAAGCAATCAAGATCCCAGAAGGTACGGAATATGTTTGGTTCCGCACGAAAGTTCGCAAGGAAAGTTATACATATGAATATAGCTTTAATGGGATCACATTCACTGAAATCCCTGTCAAATTAGATTCCGCCGTGCTTTCAGATGATTATGTGCTGCAAAGCTATGGCGGATTCTTTACCGGCGCATTCGTTGGCCTGGCCGTGGTGGACTACTCGGGTTACGCCGCCAGCGCAGAGTTTTACAATTTCGAATATCAGGAGTTGGGCGATGCGTTAGTTGAAAACGGCACTTACAGTTGGGAGGCATCTGAATCACGTGTTTATTAAACGCCAAAACGTGAATTCAGATGATAAGTGCAGCGCCCGGTCATGATGAGGCGGTTATCAATAAGCACGGCAAGCCGTGCTTAAAGCCTTTTACGGCGCTGTGCTCTCTGCCCGTGACGGAAGGGATTGCTGTTTTTGTTTCACGGCAATCCCTGCCGCCAGGCCGCCAATAATTAGCGTTAATCCCCACGACACCCACATCGATCCGATTACCCCTAATGCTTTGTTTAATCCCGCATACGCAAAAGGCGATATCGCAGCCATTAACTGGGCGGGGATCAGCAGCACGCCCGTTCGCTGTGCGTAGTCCTCAGGCGCGAAGAGTTCCAGGGGGAGGGTGGCTTTGACGATCGTGACCAGGCCGTTGATCGCGCCATATCCCAGAACAAACCCGGCGGCAGATTCGATATACACCGAGCTGCTTATTCCCAACAAAAAGCACAATGGCATGGCGAGGGCAGTGATGAGCATGAGCTGCGTTGGCGTTAATTTCGCGCCAGCCATCACGTCTAGCAAACGTGCACCCGTCTGGCCAATACCCCACAGCATCCCAATCGCTACGGGCAAACCAGCGTTCGCGATAAATTCGGGGAGGTGCGTGGATGTCCCATTCGAGACAAACGTGATCAGCGCGATAAACGCAGCATAGAGCCAGGCGTTCAGGCGATCGTGAGGTCGTGTGGCGACAGGATTTTTAGGTAAAGTTCTTACTGCAAGTGTCTGATTGGGCAGCACGCGAATCAACGCCGCGCTCACTAGCCCGAAAAGAGCATAAATCAGCAGCGCTTCTCGCCAGCTCATCAATGTCAGTAACGCTGCACCGAGCGGCCAAAAAACGGCAGAAGCGAGTCCGCCAGCCAGAGTGACACGAGAAATCATCCGTCGCGCATTTTGCCCGTAAAGATTCACAAGCGATGCAAACAGCGCGTCGTACAAAGACAGACGCATACCGACTCCCGCCAGCAGCCAGGCGCAATACCAGCCCGCCAGAGAGTGTGATTCAGCCATTATCAGGCAGCTAACAGAAATGAGTAGCGTGCCGCACATCACCACTCTCTGCCCGCCAAAATGGGTCAGCAATCGGGCCACAAACGGTGAAACAGCGGCCATCACCAGCATGGCAAGCGTTAAGCCCAGATAGATCTGTGGCGACGACCAGCCCGTATCGGTCGCAATAGTGCGAGCGAATGTCCCCGGCATATAAAACGAAATTCCCCAGTTGATAAGTTGGTTGCTTCCGGCGGCAAGCGAAAGCAGGCGGGGGGCGGCTGGCGTTTTCATTATTTTTCATTCCGTTAGGCAGTTGTCCTTAGCATACTGTGCGCGGTATGGTGCTGGCAGGCCCCTGTGTTTATGACCTTTATAAGAGAAACTTTGCGATGACGACGCTGAATCTGGGTAATCTGGCTACCTTCCGACTGGTTATCCAGCGCGGCAGTTTTTCTGCTGCTGCGGATGCGCTTGGCCTTTCTCAACCTGCGGTAAGTTTGCAGATTCGCCAGCTTGAACAGTTTCTCCAGACGCGTTTAGTTGAACGCACCGGGCGCGGCGTCAAAGCCACGGCCGCAGGCCTGGTATTGTTGAAACATAGTGACCGCATTGAACACGTGGTCGATGAGGCGATTTGTTCGGTGAGATCGTTGAGTGACGAGATAAGCGGCGAAGTGACAATAGGGACGGGCGCAACGGCATGCATTCATCTTTTGCCACGACTATTACAGCAGCTGCGGCAGGATCACCCGCTGCTAGGCGTGGGCGTGACCACGGGTAATACGCTTGATATTGTGCGAGCCGTCGAAGAAAACCGCCTGGATATCGGCCTTGTAACCCTTCCGGCAAGCGGTCGTTCGCTGGATGTTATGCCGATTCTTGATGAGGAGTTTGTCTGTATTATTGCGCGCGAGCAGGGTGAAAGCCTGGGGCAGCTCACCCCATCTGTTTTGCATACGCTACCGCTGATTGCGTTTGAATCCGGGAGCGGAACGCGGGCACTCATCGACGGTTGGTTCCAGGCGAGTGCTTTTTCTGTCACGCCAGTGATGCAGCTAGGCAGTATAGAAGCCATCAAACGGATGGTGAGAGCAGGGCTGGGATTCAGTATTGTCCCGAGAATGGCGGTTCAGCATGCAGCGGATCGCGAAGGTTTGACCGTCGGTTCACTGGATCCCATTCTGCATCGGCAGTTAGGTATCGTGATGCGGCAGGACAAAATTCTCAGTAAAGGAATTGCTGAAGTGATCCGGTTGCTGCGTCAGGAGGCTAGCGGTTTGTAGTATCCAGTGGCTGAGTGACCTGCTGAGAATGGATTTTGTCCTGATGGTGATACCAGGCACCAATGGAGGAATAAACGAAGCGACCAAAGAAAAACAGAAAGCTTATCAGCAATATAATGCGGGTCATTCGAGTGTTAAATCGATGTCGTTTGTGCATACGCGTTGCCTGACTCACTGTATTTTCCTGGGCATACCCTTTCGGGCGATGCGGCTATTAAGGCACAGTGGGAAGAGGTGGTCAATTATGCTAAGTGTAAAAAATCGTCAATGTTTAAATTAATTATTGTTATCGAAGATGATTCAAGTATTTACCGCTTTGATAGAAAAGAGAAAACAGCACAATTATCTTGTCATAAACCCTTTTTTGAACCATGTAGTTTGATTTAAGTCAATTCCTGCCGGTCATTGAGCACTAAAATTCTTCTTCCATATTGTTTGTATCACGCAAACAGCATGCGGCAATGATGTCAGGATGGATGCCTGTCTGAAATTCCCTCTGGATGAAAGGGCTTATATTGGGCATCTATGAAAATTCTGGCATTCCTCAAGAAAAACAAAGACCGCTGGTGGGCACTTCCTCTCATTTTGCCGGTTGCTTTACTTCCTGTATTTAGTTTCGCCAGTACGTATACGCAATTAAGCGGCGGCCTGGTTGCGCTCTATTATATGCCCCTGGCATTTTTACTCGCCACGATGCTATTTTTTGGCCTCGCGGCAGTGCCCGGTATTATTCTGGCTCTGTTTCTCCGCTACTACCCTACCGCTGGCTGGTTCGAAACGATCGCTATCACCTGTCATTTTATCGTTCCGCTGATCCTCAGTTGGGGGGGATATCGCGTGTTTGCCCCGCGTCGCAGCATGGTGGCATATGGTGACGACAGGCTCATGGCGCAGCGTATCTTCTGGCAGGTGATCTGTCCGTCGACCCTCTTTTTACTGCTGTTCCAGTTTGCGGTCTATTTGGGTATCTACGCGACTCGCCAAAGCATGGTCGGTATAAATCCAATGAGCATCCGCACCTTGATTAATTATCAGGGCCTGCTGGTGGGAGGGCTCACGGGAGTGCCGTTAAGCTATCTGTTGATTCGTGTGATTCGGCATCCTCGTTATCTGAAAGGGCTGATTTCGCAGATCCGACTACAGATTGACAAAAAAGTGAGCGTGGCTGAATTTGTCATCTGGGGCGCAGTGCTGGTTGGGCTGCTGTCCCTGCTGCTCATACCCATCAATGAAAACAGCTCGATATTCAGCACCAACTACACGCTGTCATTGCTGATGCCTTTGATGCTGTGGGGTTCCATGCGTTTTGGCTACAAACTGATGTCGTTGATCTGGACGCCCGTTCTGATGGTTTCCATTCATTATTTTTACCGCTACATCCCGCTGTATCAGGGTTACGACATCCAACTGGCGATCACCTCGTCAAGCTATCTGGTTTTCTCCTTCGTGGTGATCTATATGGCCATGCTGGCGACTCGTCAGCGCGTCATCATGCTACGCGCCAGCCGACTGGCGTTTCTCGATCCGGTCGTCCATATGCCCAACCTGCGTGCATTGTCGCGCGCGCTGACTCAATCACCGTGGTCAGCACTGTGCATGCTCCGGATCCCCGAGCTGGAAGTGCTAGGGCGCAATTACGGCGTGCTGCTGCGGATCCAGTACAAGCAAAAGCTCGCCGCGTGGATTAACGGTACGCTCCAGCACAATGAGTGCGTCTATCAATTGTCGGGATACGATTTGGCGGTACGACTTAACACCGAATCGCATTCTGCGCGAATCGAGGCGCTGGATGAACACATCAAGCAGTTTCGGTTTATCTGGGATGGCATGCCGCTGCAGCCGCAGGTTGGCGTGAGCTATTGCTGCGTGCGCTCCCCTGTAAACCATCTTTATTTGCTGCTGGGTGAGCTGAGCATCATTGCGGATTTATCATTATCCACCAATCATCCTGAGAGCTTACAGCAGCGCGGGGCAGCGCATCTGCAACGGAACCTGAAAGATAAAGTGGCGATGATGAATCGCCTGCAAGCGGCGCTTGAAGGAAACCAATTTGTGCTGATGGCGCAGCGTGTACAGGCCGTTCGCGGCGATCATTACCATGAAATTTTGCTGCGCATGCCGAATGAAAATGGCACGTTACTTTCACCGGACACCTTCCTCCCCGTTGCGCAGGAATTTGGTTTATCGTCGCGCGTGGATTTATGGGTGCTCGAACGCACTCTGCAGTTTATGGCGACACATCGCGAAAGGCTGCCGGGCAAGCGTTTTGCCATCAATTTATCGCCCTCGACGGTATGCCGCTCGCAATTTCCCCTTGAGGTGAATCGGTTACTCAAGAAATACGCGATTGAGGCCTGGCAGTTGATCTTCGAAATCACCGAAAGCAGCGGTTTTGGCAATGCCGTTTTGGCCGGCCAGATCGTCAAACAGCTTCAGATGATGGGCTGTCGAATCGCTATCGACGATTTTGGTACGGGATACGCCAGCTATGCGCGGCTGAAAAGCGTCGACGCAGATATTCTGAAAATTGATGGCAGTTTTATTCGCAATATCGCCGACAACAGTCTCGATTATCAAATCGTTGCCTCTATATGCCATCTGGCGCGGATGAAGAAAATGCTGGTCGTGGCGGAATACGTGGAAAGCGAAGCGATACACAGCGCCGTCACGGCGTTAGGTATTGACTATTTGCAGGGCTATTTGATGGGTAAACCTGAACCGCTTGAAGGGCTTATCGAGACTCAGACGTCTTTTTCAGACGTCTGAGTCTCAGGCGTTATGCCGCAATTTCCGGCGATTCTTCTTCTTCGATTTTTAACAACCAGCCCGTTACGGCTTCCCAGTATTGCTGCTCTTTTTCGAGATCCAGCAGCACCAGCGCATTCTGGCTAAACCAGCCATGCGGGAAGCTCAGCGTCCAGTGGTGGTCATCCGTTTTCAGCCTTAACGTTGGCGGTGTGGTTGTCGCCTGACGCTGATTATTGAGTAACACACCCAAGCGCAACAGCTGGATCAACGGCAGGAACTGCTTTTTCTTGAACAGCGTAAAGCGCGGCAAATCGTCCAGCTTGATTGCTTTACGATGGTAACGCACCAGCGTCGCCATCATGGTTTGCTGTTCCTGATTAAAGCCAGGCAGATCGCTGTTCTGCAGAATGTAGGCCGAATGGCGGTGCATGCCGCTGTGGTTAATGTTCAGGCCCACTTCGTGCAGGGTGGTAGCCCATTTGAGCAGTGCCGCCAGCTGCGGGTGCGCCAGCTTGGGATTTTGCGCTTCCCACTGTTCATAGATATGCATCGTGGTTTCCAGAACACGCTTGGCTTGCTCACGGTCAATGTTGTACTGATTCGCCAGGCTTTGCGCGGTGCGGCTGCGAATATCCTGATGGCGGAAGCGGCCTTCCATTTCGTACAGCACACCTTCACGCAGCGCGCCGTCGGAAAGACGCAGTTCGCGGATCGCCAGGGCATCAAACACGCCGCACAAAATCGCGAGGCCCGGCACAAATACGGCCTTACGCTCGTCGGAAAGTCCCGGTAAGCTGAGCGACTCGAAACTCTTATGTTTCAGAACCTCTTCACGCAACATTTCCAGGCGTTCCGGGGTGATAAAACCGTCTTTTTCGCCCATCGCCAGCAGGACTTCGTGAGAGGCTTTGATACTTCCGGATGCGCCTAGCGCGACGTTCCACCCTTGAATACGGTATTGCCACGCCAGAGATTCGAGTTTTTGTACAGCGGCCATGCGCGCACGCTGGAAGTTCTCACGGGTGATCGCGCCGCCAGGGAAGTACATTTGCGCAAAGCTGACGCAGCCCATGCGGCGGCTCTCAACCAGTTTTGGCTCGAAATCTTCGCCAATCACCAGCTCCGTCGAACCACCACCGATATCGATGACCAGTTTGCGGCCTTTTTCCGGCTGGGTATGCTCCACGCCCATGAAAATCAGACGCGCTTCTTCATTGCCCGAAATGATTTCAATGGGGTAGGGGATCACTTTTTCGGCGCGTTTCAAAAACTCCGGCGCGTTCAAAGCCTGGCGCAGGGTATGCGTGCCAACGATACAGACGCTGGATGCGGAAAAACCTTGCAGGCGCTCAGCAAACAGCGACAAGCAGGCTAAGCCTCGCTCCATCGCCTCTTCGCTGAGCATGTTTTTATCGTCAAGACCGTCGGCCAAATGGACGCGTTGCTTGAGGCGACCGATGATCTGCATTGCGCCATCGACTTCGCGGGCGATGACCATATGGAAGCTGTTAGAACCTAAATCGACCGCAGCAAATTCCTGCGCTCGTGGGGTCTTATCATTTATCGGCATAGGTTAATCAGGTTGCTCGAGTGATTTGATATAGTCGTAAATCGCCAGTTGTGCGCGCACTTTACGGCGGTTGCCGCGCTGCACATAGCGGTTACTCAGTTCTTTGTCGATATAACGCGCTTTTACGGTGTCACTCAGTAAAAGTTCGATAATATCCAGGATCTGCTGCTTCAGACGCGGGTCCAGCAGCGGGGTGGCCACTTCGATTCGGTAATCAATATTACGCGTCATCCAGTCCGCAGAAGAGAGATAAACCTGTTTGTCGCCACCATTTTCGAAAATATAAACGCGATCGTGCTCGAGATAGCGATCAACAATACTGATCACTCGAATATTGTCGCTAATGCCTTCAAGTTCAGGAATCAGAGAGCACATTCCGCGGATCAGCAGGTTCACCGGCACGCCGGAGCTTGAGGCGGCGTAAAGTCGATCCACCAGTCCTTTGTCGACTAAATTGTTGAGTTTCAGCGTAATGCCAGACGGCTCGCCTTTTTGCGCGGCGGCGATCTCTTTGTCGATCATCGCATACAGCAGTCGGCGCGAGTTCTGGGGCGAAACCAGCAGATAATCGAAATTCACCGGACGATACGGATTCTCGATAAAGTTAAACACCCGACGCACTTCGTTGGTGATACGTGCATCGGCGGTTAGTAGCGAGTAGTCGGTATAAATACGCGCGGTTTTCTCGTTAAAGTTGCCGGTACCGATATGGGCGTAGCGCACCACATCTTCGCCTTCTTTGCGCGAAATCAGGAACAGCTTGGCGTGAATTTTCAGACCCGGTGCTGAGAAGATAACGTGTACACCGGCTTCAGTCAGACGACGCGCCCAGTGAATGTTGGCCTCTTCATCGAAGCGAGCCTGCAACTCAACCACCACAGAGACTTTTTTGCCGTTGTGCGCAGCGTGGATCATCGCATCAATAATGCGCGAGTCTTTCGCCACGCGGTAAATATTGATTTTGATGGCCAATACGTTGGGATCAAACGATGCCTGGCGCAGCAGTTCCAGCACGTGTTCAAACGTGTGGTACGGATAATAGAGCAGCACGTCGCGCTCGCGGATGGCGTCAAATCCGTTACGGAATTTATCGAACCAAATATGACGCAGGCGAGGCAGCGGTTTGTTGACCAGATTGGCTTTGCCGACGTTCGGGAAACCAATAAAGTCTTTAAAGTTGTGGTAACGGCCACCCGGCACGATGGAGTCATAGCGGGAAATCGTCAGCTTATCGCGCAGCATTTCCACCAGTGCGTCCGGCATATCGCGCTGATAGACAAAGCGCACCGGCTCTGCCGTCAGGCGTTGTTTCAGGCTCGACGACATCAGCTCCATCAGGCTGGCTTCCATCTCATGAACCAGATCGTATTCGGCATCGCGGGTCATTTTCATCGAATACGCGTTCAGCGCATCGTAATCGAAGAAGCCCTTGAAAATGTCGTCCAGGCAATAGCGCAGAATGTTATCCAGCAGGATCATCGGCTTGCGTCTGCGCGGGGTTTCCGGCGGCAGATTGACGAAGCGCGGCACTTTGTCCGACGGGATTTCCAGCAGCGCATAGCGAATGGATTCGCCGCGAATAATTTCAACCGCCAGATAGGTGTAGTCATCCTTCAGGAACTGCACCAGATCCGTTTCGCGATTGATAAGAATGGGGGTGATATGCTGGCGAAGATAATGTTTGAAATAGTGCCGCAGCCAGGTTTGCTGATTGGCAGAAAGCTGACGCTCGTTAATCAGGAAAATCTGGTTGCGCGCCATTTCCAGCAGCAGTTCGTTATACAGACCGTCGAATTCTTGATCTGCCTTCAGCACTCGCGCCTGAATTTTGCCCAACAGATGACGCGAATGAGAGTTTAAACCCTGCTCTTCGCTGATGATAATCCGCCGTTTCAGTTCAGCAAAACGCACCTTGTAGAATTCATCCAGGTTATTGGAATAAATCCCCAGAAAACGCATACGCTCAATCAGCGGGTTGCTCTTGTCAGCCGCTTCCTGAAGGACACGTTCGTTGAACGCTAACCAGCTTAGCTCTTTCTCGATGTATAACTTTTCCTGACCCATTACAACTTACACTCCGTTTCAATCACGGGACGCAGCAAATCCGTCTCGATTCTATTATGGCGAGCTTTGCCACGAGATGTCCAACTGTGCCAGAAAAGTATGACAGTAAACCGACCACGCAGCGTGAAAATTAGCGCTAAACCGTCTGATTGTTTGTGGTTTTTACGAATGACAGGCAACAAAAAGCCGGCAATCGCCGGCTTGAATTATCATTCTTCTGAAGCATGCCCTTGAGGGGGCAGTTTTATACCATCCAGCCAGGCTGCGTTTTCACGCATCTCCAGGCGCCCATCGACGAACCAGCTCACCACAAGCGGGTAAATGGCATGTTCCTGCGCCTGGACGCGATCCGTGATGTCATCTTCATTGTCGCCATCAAAGACCGGGACTTTGGCCTGCAGAATAACTGGCCCGCCATCCAGCTCGTCAGTGACAAAATGCACCGACGTACCATGTTCCTCATCACCGTTTTCCAGCACCTGACGGTGGGTGTGCAGACCTGGATATTTTGGCAGAAGAGAAGGGTGGATGTTCAGCAGGCGTCCGGAATAATGCGCGACAAACGCGGGGCTGAGAATTCGCATGTAGCCGGCGAGCACCACCACATCCGGTGCATAGGCGTCAATTTCCTGGACCAGTTCACGGTCAAACGCTTCACGACTGGCAAACTGAGAGGCTTCAAGCGCGTGCGCGGGAATGTGCGCTTCGCGTGCGCGCTCAAGGCCGAACGCGTCGGCCTTGTTGCTGAAAACTGCGCGTAGGGTGCCATTAATCTGTTTCTGTTTGCAGGCATCAATAATTGCCTGCAAATTGCTTCCGTTACCTGAAATGAGCACCACTATATTTTTCATTCAATGACCACACGCTCGTCGGAATCAGATGCTTTGATGATACCGATTTTCCACGCGTTTTCACCTTTCGCCGTCATCAGGGCGATGGCCTTATCAGCTTCGCTGGCAGGCAGGGCGATGAGCATCCCAACGCCGCAGTTGAAGGTGCGATACATTTCGTGCTGGCTAACGTTACCCGCCGTTTGCAGCCAGTTAAACACGGCTGGCCATTGCCATGAGGATTCGTCAATCACGGCCTGGGTGTTATCAGGAAGAACGCGTGGAATATTTTCCCAGAAGCCACCACCGGTCAGGTGGGCAATGGCATGAACGTCAACGTTCTCAATCAGCTCAAGAATATTTTTCACGTAGATGCGGGTTGGCGCGAGCAGGTGATCGGCCAGCGGCTTGCCTTCAAGCTCGGTGGTTTCTGGATCGGTTTTGCTTACTTCGAGGATCTTACGTACCAGCGAGTAACCGTTTGAGTGCGGGCCGCTGGATCCCAGCGCAATCAGCACATCGCCATCGGTCACTTTGCTGCCATCGATAATTTCTGATTTTTCTACCACGCCGACGCAGAATCCCGCGACGTCGTAATCTTCACCGTGGTACATCCCCGGCATTTCTGCCGTTTCACCACCGACCAGCGAACAGCCAGACTGCAGACAGCCTTCAGCGATGCCGGTGATCACGCTTGCTGCGGTATCAACGTCGAGTTTGCCGGTAGCGTAATAGTCGAGGAAGAAAAGTGGCTCAGCACCCTGTACGACCAGGTCGTTGACGCACATGGCGACCAAATCGATACCGATGGTGTCGTGGCGTTTAAGATCCATCGCCAGACGCAGTTTCGTTCCCACGCCGTCAGTGCCAGAAACCAGAACAGGTTCGCGATATTTTTGCGGCAGTGCACACAGTGCGCCGAATCCACCCAGACCGCCCATCACTTCAGGACGGCGGGTTTTTTTCACCACACCTTTGATTCGGTCAACCAGCGCATTACCTGCGTCAATATCAACACCGGCATCTTTGTAGCTGAGAGAAGTTTTGTTGGTCACGGCTCAAGTCCCCACGCGATTGCATTGCGATAGTAAGAAAAATCGGCGCAATTCTAACAGTCCAGGCAAACGTTTGCGAGCCTATTCTGCTGTCACAAAAAGTCGCGGGAAATTTACACATTTAACGCTGGGGCGCAGACAAAGTTGATACCGTTCACGAAAATGAAACCGGTTTCGGTAATGTGCTTGCAACGCTTTATGGCATTGCACATGATTCCACTGAAACCGGTTTCTGTAATGGTTTTTGCAGAACATAACGCAGAATGAGGGAAAAAGCATGCCAGGATTCAAAGAAGGTTTTCTGTGGGGGGGCGCGGTCGCGGCACATCAACTGGAAGGTGGCTGGAAAGAGGGCGGCAAGGGCGTGAGCGTTGCCGATGTGATGACGGTGGGTGCCCATGGCGTACCGCGTGAAATCACCAACGGCGTATTGCAGGGTAAAAACTACCCGAACCACGAAGCCATCGACTTTTACCATCGCTACAAAGAAGACATCAAACTTTTTGCCGAACTGGGCTTTAAATGTTTCCGTACCTCGATTGCCTGGACACGCCTCTTCCCAAACGGTGATGAGCTGGAACCCAATGAAGCCGGTTTGCAGTTCTATGACGATCTGTTCGACGAATGCCGGAAATACGGTATCGAGCCGGTGATTACCCTTTCTCACTTTGAGATGCCCTATCATCTGGTCACGGAATACGGCGGCTGGCGTAATCGCAAGCTTATCGATTTCTTTGTGCGTTTCGCAACGGTGGCGTTTGAGCGCTACCAGCACAAAGTGAAGTACTGGATGACGTTCAACGAGATCAACAATCAGGCTAACTTCCACGAAGATTTCGCGCCCTTTACCAACTCCGGTCTAAAGTATGAGCCGGGCGAAGACCGCGAGCCGGTAATGTTCCAGGCAGCGCATTATGAACTGGTGGCCAGTGCGCTGGCAGTCAAAGCCGGACGCGAAATCAATCCGTCGCTGCAAATCGGCTGCATGATCGCCATGTGCCCAATCTATCCGTTAAGCTGCGCGCCTAACGACGTCATGATGGCGATGAACGCTATGCACCGCCGCTACTGGTTCACCGACGTGCATGTCCGTGGAAAATACCCTCAGCACTTGCTCAACTACTTTGAACGTCGCGGTTTTGAACTGGACATCACAGCCGAGGATCTTGCCGCGCTGCAACAAGGCTGTGTGGATTACATCGGTTTCAGCTATTACATGTCGTTCGCCACTAAAGCGACGCCAGATAACCCGCAGCTGGACTACGACGAAAGCAAATCGCTGGTGTCTAATCCGTACGTGCAAAAATCTGACTGGGGCTGGCAGATCGATCCGGTTGGGCTGCGTTATTCCATGAACTGGTTCTGGGATCACTATCAGCTGCCGCTGTTTATCGTTGAAAACGGCTTCGGTGCCATCGATGTGCAGGAAAGTGACGGCACGGTGAACGATCAGTACCGCATTGATTATCTTGCCGCGCATATCAGCGAGATGAAAAAAGCCGTTGTCGAAGATGGTGTCGATCTGATGGGCTACACCCCGTGGGGTTGTATCGATCTGGTTTCTGCGGGAACTGGCGAGATGAAAAAACGCTACGGATTCATCTTTGTTGATAAAGATAACGAAGGTCACGGCACGCTTAAACGCAGCAAGAAAAAGTCTTTTGACTGGTATCAAAACGTGATCGCCACCAACGGCGAATCGCTCTAACCCGCGTAAATGACGAATAAGCCCCGCAATGCGGGGCTCTTTTTTGTCTTGATGTAGACTCAATATCGCAGTATTCATCACTTTGCTTGATCACCGTCAATCAAGATGGGTATGGCGCACTCCGAAAAAAGCGGTATAATCCGGCGATTTTTTTTGCGGTAGCCACCTCAGAGGAGAATGAGAATGAAGATTGTGGAAGTGAAGCACCCACTCGTTAAACACAAGCTGGGCCTGATGCGTGAGCATGACATCAGCACGAAGCGTTTTCGCGAACTGGCCTCTGAAGTTGGAAGCTTACTGACTTACGAAGCAACATCCGATCTGGCCACTGAAAAAGTGACCATCGAGGGCTGGAACGGCCCGGTTCAGGTTGAGCAGATCAAAGGTAAAAAAATTACCGTTGTGCCAATCCTTCGCGCAGGTCTGGGTATGATGGAAGGCGTGCTGGAGCACGTCCCGAGCGCGCGTATCAGCGTTGTCGGCATCTACCGTAACGAAGAAACCCTTGAGCCTGTTCCGTATTTCCAGAAGCTGGTTTCCAACATCGACGAGCGTATGGCGCTGGTGGTTGACCCAATGCTGGCAACCGGTGGTTCGATGATCGCGACTATCGATCTGCTGAAAAACGCGGGCTGTAACAGCATTAAAGTGCTGGTGCTGGTTGCGGCGCCAGAAGGTATCGCTGCGCTGGAAAAAGCGCACCCGGACGTTGAGCTGTATACGGCTTCTATCGACCAGGGTCTGAACGAGCACGGGTACATCATCCCCGGGCTTGGCGATGCCGGCGACAAGATTTTTGGTACGAAATAATCGAATAACGAATAAGAAGCCGACTTTGATAGTCGGCTTTTTTTTGAATAAAAACACCAACAACCAACAACACTTGAGGAAAACACTATGACGCGCCGTACTATCGGGGTGAGTGAAAGACCGCCGCTTTTGCAGACAATCCCGCTTAGTTTGCAGCACCTGTTTGCCATGTTTGGCGCAACCGTGCTGGTGCCAATCCTGTTTCACATCAACCCGGCCACCGTGCTGCTGTTCAATGGCGTCGGTACGCTGCTTTATCTCTTCATCTGTAAAGGAAAAATCCCGGCTTATCTGGGTTCAAGCTTTGCGTTTATCTCGCCGGTTCTGCTGCTGTTGCCGTTAGGGTACGAAGTGGCGTTGGGTGGTTTCATTATGTGCGGCGTGCTGTTCTGCGTTGTGGCCTTTATCGTGAAAAAAGCCGGTACCGGCTGGCTGGACGTGATGTTCCCACCTGCGGCGATGGGCGCAATCGTTGCCGTCATCGGTCTTGAGCTTGCAGGCGTCGCTGCCAACATGGCGGGTCTGTTGCCGGCTGATGGGCAATCACCTGATTCCAAAACCATTATCATCTCGCTGGTCACGCTGGGTGTGACGGTATTTGGTTCCGTTCTGTTCCGTGGTTTTATGGCGATTATCCCGATTCTGATTGGGGTGCTGGCGGGCTACACGCTCTCCTTCGCGATGGGCGTCGTGGATACCTCCCCGATTGCGCAGGCGCACTGGTTCGCGCTGCCAACCTTCTACACCCCGCGTTTTGAGTGGTTTGCTATTTTCACCATTCTGCCTGCCGCGCTGGTGGTTATCGCTGAGCACGTCGGTCACCTGGTGGTCACGGCGAATATCGTCAAAAAAGATCTGATCCGTGACCCTGGTCTGCACCGCTCGATGTTTGCCAACGGGCTGTCGACCATGATCTCCGGTTTCTTTGGCTCAACGCCAAACACCACCTACGGTGAGAACATCGGCGTGATGGCGATTACCCGCGTCTACAGCACTTGGGTGATTGGCGGGGCGGCTATCTTTGCGATTCTGCTCTCCTGCGTCGGCAAGCTGGCAGCGGCAATCCAGATTATCCCGGTTCCGGTGATTGGCGGTGTTTCGCTGCTGCTGTACGGGGTGATTGGCGCGTCCGGTATTCGCGTGCTGATTGAATCCAAAGTGGATTACAACAAAACGCAGAACCTGATCCTGACTTCCGTCATTCTGATCATCGGTGTGAGCGGTGCGAAGGTTCACATTGGTGCGGCAGAATTGAAAGGCATGGCGCTGGCCACCATCGTTGGTGTGGGGCTGAGCCTGATTTTCAAACTGATCTCCGTCCTGCGTCCTGAAGAAGAAATTCTGGACGCGGACGACAGTGAAAACGCGTCACATTGATCTTATATACATAAAATCATTCAAGCGGCATCAAGGCGGCAAGTCTGAGAATCCCCAAGAGCTTACTCAAGTAAGTGACTGAGGTGAGCAGACGCAGCCAACGCAGAGGCAGCTTGAAGGATGACGTGTATAACCGGGCGGACGATCCGCCCGGTTCTCTCATTGCAGGTTCCGTGGTAAACTCTTCGCCGATTTTACGTTAGACCTTAATCGAGGTATTTCTGAACGGACCGGCACAGCTCTCTCTGCCACTTTATCTTCCTGACGACGAAACTTTCGCGAGTTTTTGGCCGGGTGATAACCCCTCTTTACTGGCTGCGCTGCAAAACGTGTTGCGCCAGGATCACAGCGGATACATTTATATCTGGTCACGCGAAGGCGCGGGGCGTAGCCATCTTTTGCATGCCGCCTGTGCTGAACTTTCGCAACGTGGCGACGCGGTAGGCTATGTGCCGCTGGACAAGCGCACCTGGTTCGTACCGGAAGTGCTCGACGGCATGGAACATCTTTCGCTGGTGTGTATCGACAATATCGAATGTATTGCCGGGGACGAGCAGTGGGAAATGGCGATGTTCAATCTGTATAACCGGATTCTGGAATCGGGCAAAACCCGTTTACTGATCACGGGTGATCGTCCGCCGCGCCAGCTCAATCTCGGTTTACCGGATCTGGCCTCTCGTCTGGACTGGGGGCAAATTTACAAGCTGCAGCCGTTGTCCGACGAAGATAAGCTCCAGGCGTTACAGTTGCGTTCACGACTGCGTGGATTTGAGCTTCCGGAAGACGTGGGCCGTTTTCTGCTTAAGCGCCTGGATCGGGAAATGCGCACGCTTTTTGATACGCTCGATCAGCTCGATCACGCCTCGATTACCGCCCAGCGTAAGCTGACGATCCCGTTCGTGAAAGACACCCTGAAGCTCTAATGTGCCGGGCGGTACTGATATTTGCCCGGCTCCAGAGCAAATGTTTTACCCTTTCTGTATATCACCCAATAAATGCTCAGTAAGAAGCGGAATCGGTCTGCCTGATGCCACGCTTTTTCCACCTTCCCGCCATAACGCCGTACCGCTAATATCGAGATGCGCCCACGCAATAGACGGTGGGCAAAAGTGATGCAGCAGCCACGCCGCCGAAGCACTGATCGCGGCGTTGTTCGTCGGCGTATTACACAGATCGGCGATAGCGCTTTCGGTCTGTTTTTTCAGCCGCGCATCCAGCGGCAATGACCACACTTCGTCTCCACTTTTTACGCCAGCAGCCGTCAGTGACTGACGCAGCGGCTCATGTTGCGTCATCAAACCACTTAACTCATACCCCAGCGCCTTCACCACCGCGCCCGTTAACGTTGCGATGTCGATAATATAATGTGCCTGCGGATGGCGCTGGCTCGCCCACGCAATGGCATCGGCCAGCACTAATCGTCCTTCAGCGTCGGTATTATTAATCTCGACCGTCATGCCGTTGCAGGCGCGCGCCACCGTGCCGGGCTGCATCGCATCCGAGCCTATGGCATTTTCCGCCAGCGCAAGGACGCCCATTACCCGCACCGGCAGATTCAGCTCAGCAATAGTGAGCATTAGCCCCATCACGTTTGCCGCGCCGCACATGTCATATTTCATGGTGTACATGCCCGCGCCGTCTTTTAGCCACAGGCCACCGGTGTCGAAAGTGATGCCTTTACCGACGTAACAACGCACCGGGCCATCCTTGATACCGTCGTAATGGATTGCCAGCAGTCGCGGCGGGCAGGCCGCGCCTTTCCCGACGGCATGTAGCAATCCCAGCCCTTGCTCAACGATTTGTTTTTCATCGAGCGACTCGCAGCGAAGGGAAGGGAAGGCGGCACATAATCTTTGCGACTCCTCGACCACAAACTGCGGTGTGCAGCGGTCAGAGGGCATATCCGATAGACGCCGTGCGGCAATCATCCCGTTCGCAATCGCCTGCTGCTGACGGAAGACTGACTCTACATGCGCCTGCTGCTCTGGCAGACACAGTGCGGAGATGTGGCGAAGGCGAATCGCCGAGGCATCCGGTTTTTTCAACTGCAAATCGCTGAGCCGATGCGCCTGGTTGAACACAAAGCGCAGCAGCTGCGCCAGCACGGTGTCATCAATTTCGGTAACGTCGATAATCACCGTTTCGCTGACCGGATCGGCAAAAATCGGGCGCAGTGCGTTGAGCAAACTCTCGGTCAGATTATCCTTCCATAAGGCATCTGGCAGCAGGGTGATGCGCGTAAAAGGGGCACAACCGAAGCGGGTGTCCGCCACGCTTTTCTGCGCGCGCATTTCGTTAATCAGCGCGGTGCCGGGCAAATGTTGGCAGGCGCTGCGGGCAATCAAATGACTCGCTGCATCGGCCTGCGCGAGCGTGTTAATAAGCTGGTAGGTAATCATGATGACTCCTCAATCGGCGCACGAATGCGTGCGGCATAATCCTGCATCCATGCATCATCGACAGGCTGATAATGGGTTTTCTCATGCTGACGCTCGGTGCGAAAAACGGTGAGCGGCTGACGCGCAGTAGCAACGACGAAGGAGAACGTTTTGATATTGGTTGCTGCGCCAAATTCACCCTTGTTGTTCATGCAGACCACCGAGAGATCGCCTACGCGCCCGAAGCGCGACATCAGCTTGTCCTCCAGTTCGAAGACTACGGAATCCGCTGCCTGTTGCGGAGTCATGCCCTGAGCCATTCGACGAACGATTTCGTAACTGGTGCAACCTTTCATCAGGTCTTCGCCCACGCCTGTGGCGGTCGCCGCGCCCGTTTCGCTGTCGCAATAAAAACCTGAGCCGATGATCGGCGAATCGCCTAGCCGTCCGCGCTTTTTCATAAACAGGCCGCTGGTGGACGTGGCGACGCTCATCGATCCGTGATTATCCAGGCCAATGATCCCGACCGTATCGTGTCCGTTGTAAGGACTTAACCCTTTATCCAGCGTTTCACGGCAGCGTTTGCGATAGTGCTGCAAGGCTCTGTCGGTGAGCATTGTCTTGTCGGTGAATCCCTGGCTCAGCGCCCATTCACGCGCACCCTGGCCGACTAACAAGCTGTTATAGCGCTGACGGCTCAAGGCATGCGCCACGCGGATCGGGTTTGCGATATCGACCAGATTGCCGACTGCGCCGAAGGCCAGCGTGTCGCCATCCATGTAGGCGGCATCCAGCTCAACGTCACCGTTCTCGGTAGGCAGCCCGCCATAACCGACGGACTTATAAAACGGAAAATCCTCGACGGTCGCGACGGCATCGACCACCGCCGTTGAAACTGGCTTTCCCGCCGCCAGCGCCGTTGCCGACTCCGTGACTCCTTCCAGCGCCATTCGCCAGGTCGCAATAATTCCCCACATGGTTTACTCCTGTTTGGCCAGCGTGGTTTCAGTTGGCATCGCGGTTGCAAGCTCCGCGGCGCGGTATTGTTTGTCCAGGATGCGCATAAACGGCAGGTAGAGCATCGCGCCGATCAGCAAATTGAGAAGCTGCATCACGCTGCCGCTAATGTGTCCGGTAACGATAAATCCGCTGATGACCGGTGGTAGCGTCCAGGGGATGAAAACGCCCGTCGTCACCGCCACCGCGCCGAGTTTCATCGCGGCATACTGCACGGTGACGAGCACCAGCGGCACCAGGTTGAACGGGATGAGCATGATCGGATTCATGATGACCGGCAGACCAAACAGAATCGGCTCGTTGATGTTAAACACCGACGCCCCCGCGCCGAGTCGTGCCACTTCACGCATGTTTTTACTGCGAGCAAAAATCAGCATCGCAATGACCAACGACAGCGTTGCACCTGCGCCACCCATCCAGATCATGTCAAAAAACTGTTCGGTGATAATGTGCGGCGGGGTCACGCCAGCCTGAATGGCAGCGATATTGTCGGTCTGATTTTCCATCCATAGCGGACGAATAATGCCGTTAACCATCGAGCCGGAGTTAATGCCCACTGACCACAAAATGGTGATGCTGAATACCGTCATCAGCGCGCCAAAGTAGGATGTCCCGTAATGTCGCACTGGCGTGGCGACCACTTCGTAGATGAACTGGTGAATGGTGTTGTAGTGGGTGTTTTCAAACGCGATGCGAATCATCAGTACCAGAATCATGACCACCAGCGCGGGGATGAGCGCGGCGAACGATTCCTGTACCGCAGGCGGTACGCCTTCTGGCATTTTGATCACCAGATTTTTGCGCTTCAGCCAGCAGAACAATTCGGTCCACAGCAGCGAGCCAATCATCGCTACGAAAAGCCCTTTGCTGCCGATCCATTCCACGGGGATGACCGTGATGCCGCCGTTCTCGGCCACTTTGATAAACGGCGTGAGGATCAGGAAACTCACCAGCGCAAGGATGCCGCACGACACGCGATCTTCATTGTAGTGTTCCGCCAGACGGTACGCGACGAGGAAGCTGATAAACAGCGACATCGTGGAGAACACCGCGTTGAACGGGATCTCGATAATGGCGCTCCAGCTCGCACCAAAAGCCTGAGACATAAACTGCTGGTAAGTCTGATTGGGGAAAGAAGAGATAACCAGCAGGATTGAGCCGACAATAATAAACGGCATGAAAGAAACATAGGCGCCACGAATAGCGCCCAGATGACGTTGTTGAGCCGTTTTAGCCGCCAGCGGCATCAGTTTTGCTTCGAGAAATCCCAGAACATTGTTCATTGTGAACTCCGTACAAGATTGAGTGATGTGGTTTGTGTTATGTGTGTGGATTATCAGTGCTGCGTGACGAGAAAAAGGTGAAATCGGTCACAATGCATTCACATTGCGAATGTATATCTCATAAGATTAGTTATTAAAAATTTAACGGAATTCTCACGATGGAAATTAAACTGCACGCTAATGCCACGACCACACCGCGTATCCGTCGGTATCTTCAGCAGTCCGATAAAAGTGACAGGGAGCTGTCTGTGGAACTGGGGATATCCATCACCACCGTCCGCCGCTGGCGTAACCGTGAGCATATTTCAGATAACCACACCACACCGAAGGTCATACACAAAGCGATGAGACAAGAACAGATCTCGTTGATTAATGCCCTACGCGATGCCACGGGCGCGCCGCTCGATGAGCTTCTAATGTTAGTCAACGATGGGTTGGGTATTCACGTCTCTCGCGCCACGCTAAACCGCTATCTCAAAGCGGCGGTGACACCGCGTCAGGGCGCGCCGCTGAAGGGGCTAAAAGCGATAAAGGCGGGGCGACGGCCGAACCATCTTGAACTTCACCATCTTTCATTTTCACTGCATATGGACGACGGTGGCGAGCAACATGTGCTCTGGGCGCGAGAGCCCATCAGCGGCTGGTGCTTTGCGCGGGTTTACGCGGGGACCTCGCCACAATTACTCGCAAACTGGATTCGTGAACTGCTAAAGGCTTGCCCGGCCGATATACAATCTTTTGAGACTTTTGGTTTTGAATCGCCCTTCATCCCCGACGGCATAGCCCTGACGATCGGTCGCGCAAAGCAAAATGCCGTGCAGGTGGCGGTGCGGCTGGTGGAGATTATTCCGCGTATCCAGGCTGAGCCAGTAGAGTGCTTACTGGAAAAAATGTGTGAGTTTTATAACGAGGGGAAAGCGCAGAAAAAACTGGGGGATCGTACGCCGCAGGCATTTCTGGAAGCGCTGCGGCGTCAGGATTAGTTGAGGATCGCGAGCACGTCTTCCTGCGGACGGCCAATGCGTGCCTTGCCATGAGCGACGACAATCGGGCGTTCAATCAGCTTTGGATTGTCGATCATCGCCTTAATCAGATCATCTTCCGTCAGTTGGCTGTTCGCCAGATTTAACGATTTATACAGATCTTCTTTCTGACGCATGAGTTCCCGCGCGCTTGCCATATTCAGCATGCTCAACAGCTGGCGAAGAGTCTGTGCGTCCGGTGGCGTCTCCAGATACAACACCACTTCGGGTTCGACGCCTTTTGATTTCACAAGCTCAAGCGTTTCGCGGCTCTTGGAGCAGCGTGGGTTATGATAAATTTTTACCGCGTCTGACATGAATTCTCCTTTTATTCGTCGCACTTCACGTTGCAGGTGCGTTGGCTTTCCTGCAACGTGCTAAATCACATTTTCTCGTAAGGCTTGAACCGCTGCTGCAATGAACGCAGCTGGTCGATACGCGCATCGTATCGGGCCTGTTGCAGACTACCCAGCTTCACTTGCGAACTGGCGCTGCTCAACAGCGAAATGGACTGATCCAGACGCCCCACTAGCGCGAAGCCTTCTGCGCGTGCAGCCAGTTCCTGGTCGCGATTACCGAGCTGTGCTTCCGTTTGTGCCAGTAAATCCCAGCCGTTAGGATCGTCTTTATTATTGAAGGTGTAACGATTAAGGATTGTGGCGGCCTCTTTCGGCTGTCCACCCTGTAAGTAAGCATTCGCCAGGTTGAGCTGCAGCACCGGGTTGGTGCGCAGATCTTTTGCCCCTTTCAGGCGATTAATCGCATCGGTGGTTTTCTTCTGGCCCAAATCAATGTCGGTCGACAGATCGAGATACCACGGATTATTGGCATCAGCGGTCAGCAAAGGCTGTATCGCTTTTCGTGCCTCGTCGAATTTGCTGGCTTCCATCGCCTCAAGCGCACGACCGTACTGCGCTGCATTTTGCTCACGGATATTGCCTTTAGACAGGCTGTCGAGCAGATCGCTGGTGAGCTGATTTCGCCCGGACTTGTACATCCCGAGCGTTCTGACTTTTGCCATGTAGAAATCTTGCGACGACTGCACAACCACAGGACGCATCTGGTTGGCACGGTTTCGCGCATCGGACAGACGGCTTTCTGGCAACGGGTGAGTCAGTAAGATTTCTGGCGGACGAGTCGAATAGCGCGCTTGATCCAGCAACTTTTCGAGGAACGTGGGCATCGCCTGAGGATCAAAGCCTGAGCGCTGAAGCACCTGAATGCCGATGCGATCGGCTTCCTGCTCGTTCTGTTGGGTAAAGCTGATCATGCCCTGGCGCGTACCGGCAAGCGTGCCGGTCAGTGCTGCCATACCCGCCTGCGGGCTGGCCATTGCCAGCAAAATAGAGCCCAGTGCGCCGACCCAGGTGAGCGGGGCAGTACGTTTTTGATCTTCCATCGCACGCGCCAGATGGCGCTGGGTGACGTGGGAGATTTCATGCGCCATAACCGACGCAAGCTGGCTTTCGTTATCGGAATAACGGAATAACGCCGAATGCAGCACTACGTTTCCACCAAAGAAGGCGAAAGCGTTGATTTCGTCGTTATTAATTAAATAGAAGTGGAAAGGGGTTTTGACCGAGTCAGCATGGGCGACCAGGCGCATCCCAAGCCCGTTGATGTATTGCACCAGCAGCGGGTCGTTAATCAGCGGCGCGCTACCGCGAAGCTGACGGACGTAAAAATCGCCCATCTGCATCTCTTGCCCGATGGACAGCGTGCTGCCTGCTGAGGTGCCCATATCCGGCAAGGTATCCGCCGAGTCCGCGAACGCGGGCATCGCCTGACCGACAGTCAGCGCGGCGATAAGTGTCGCAACCAGAGTTTTTTTCAACTGCCTGAACATAGCCTCTGCCCTGTATTTTGGATGTGCTCATTTGACCGGTGAACCCGTATATCGTTCACCTTCGACTGCTCTGCGAGTGTAGCCGTGTTGAGGCGTGAAGAAAATCCCATTCACCCGGCTTTTGCTAAACGTGAGTGAGATACAAAAAGCGAAAGTCTTTTTTGCGACAGTTAGATACAATTCGCCCTCTCAGTCCCGCCATCCGATTCAGGGAAGGGTTGTATGCTCGAAATGTTAATGCAGTGGTATCGGCGCCGCTTCAGCGATCCCGAGGCCATTGCTTTGCTGGTCATTCTGGTCGCCGGATTTGGTATTTTATTCTTCTTTAGCGGGCTGCTGGCACCTTTGCTGGTGGCCTTAGTGTTGGCTTATCTTCTCGAATGGCCGACGGTTCGTCTGGAAAAGATCGGCTGCTCTCGCCGCTGGGCAAGCAGTATCGTCCTCATTTTGTTCGTCGGTATTCTTTTGCTCATGTCGTTTGTGGTGCTACCGATTGCGTGGCAACAGGGGATTAACCTGATCCGCGACATGCCGGGCATGCTGAATAAACTGTCCGATTTTTCTGCGACGTTGCCGCGGCGTTATCCGGCTCTGATGGACGCCGGCATTATCGATGCGATGGCTGAAAACATGCGCGCCCGCATCATGACGATGGGCGATTCGGTGGTGAAATATTCGCTCGCCTCGCTGGTCGGGCTGCTGACGCTGGCCGTGTATCTTGTGCTGGTGCCGCTGATGGTCTTTTTCCTGGTGAAGGATAAAGAGCAGATGCTGAACGCGGTGCGTCGTATTCTGCCACGTAATCGTGGGCTGGCAGGACAGGTCTGGAAGGAGATGAATCAGCAGATCACCAATTACATTCGCGGCAAAGTGCTGGAGATGATTGTGGTTGGCGTTGCCACCTGGATTGGCTTTGTGATCTTCGGGCTTAATTATTCACTGTTGCTGGCGGTGCTGGTGGGCTTCTCAGTTCTGATTCCGTATATCGGCGCATTTGTGGTGACGATTCCGGTTATCGGCGTGGCGCTGTTCCAGTTTGGTCTGGGAACCGAGTTCTGGAGCTGTTTCGCGGTGTATCTGATTATTCAGGGGCTGGATGGTAACTTGCTGGTGCCCGTATTGTTCTCGGAAGCGGTCAACTTGCATCCGCTGGTGATTATTTTGTCGGTGGTGATTTTCGGCGGTTTGTGGGGATTCTGGGGCGTGTTTTTCGCCATTCCGCTCGCCACGCTTATCAAAGCGGTGGTTCACGCCTGGCCGGATGTGCCAGCAGTAGAAGAGTAAAAAAATCCCGGTTCAGTGAACCGGGATTTTTTATAGGTTTCAGGCGTTTTCTTTTAACCAGGCCAGGACCACATCGTGGTGGTTGCTGGTTTTAAAATCGTCAAATACATGTTCAATTTTGCCATCTGCACCGATCAAGAAACTAATGCGATGGATGCCGTCGTAAGTTTTGCCCATAAAGGTCTTCTCACCCCAGATGCCAAACTGCTCGCAGACCTGATGGTCTTCGTCAGACAGTAGCGTGAAGTTCAGCAGCTCTTTTTCGGCAAAACGTGACAGTTTTTCTGACTTGTCGGTGCTGATACCCAGCACGTCAACGCCCGCTTTTTTTAGATCGTCCATGTTATCGCGTAAACCGCAAGCCTGTACGGTACAGCCTGGGGTCATGGCCTTCGGGTAAAAATAGACCAGAACGCGCTGTCCCTGGAAGTCGGTCAAATTTACTTGCTCGCCGTCTTGATCGGGCAGGCTAAATTTCGGTGCGATGTCACCGGCTTTCAGTGGATTCATTACTCAACTCCATCCTGTTCGTGCTGTGAATAATCTACGACGTTTATACTGCCTTGCGCATTGAGTTCTGTACAGAGCGCTTTGAATGACTGCTCAATATTTGATGCATCCTGTGACGCGGGGCTGTGCGCGGTAATCTGAATAAACAGTTTTGGCGTGGCACCTGGCTGTGTACGCGATACCAGTTCAGCAATGTTCATTTGATGGCTGTCAAAAAGTGCCGTAAAGCGTTCAATCAAATGCGGGGAGTCGGTGACTTCAACCTGAACCCACACTGTCGCTGGCATCGCTGGGCGCGGATGCGCGGTGGTACGCTTCATGACAATCAGTAAATCCAGCTCAGCGCCCTTGAGCGGCAGCGTCGATTCGATGAGCGTGATCGCGTTCCAGGTCCCGGAAAGCAGCATAATAAACGTAAACTCATCGCCAAGCATCGCAAGGCGGCTGTCTTCGATATTGCAGCCGCAACTGCTGACGTGGCGGGTGATGGTGTTCACAATACCGGCTCTGTCAGCACCCAGCGCAGTGATAACCAGGTAATGTTGTGATGAGGTTGTCAAACCTGTTCTTCCTTTGCGTGGTCAAGTGTTCTAAGGAAAGCATAAAAAAAACATGCATACAACAGCCTGGACGCCTTACGTCGCTTGCTTTTATTGCAGTTCCAAACGTACCATTGAGAATCTTGTTTGCACAGAGGATGGCCCATGTTCACGGGAAGTATTGTTGCGCTTGTTACGCCGATGGATGAGAAAGGTAATGTCTGCCGGTCAAGCCTGAAAAAACTGATTGATTACCATGTCGCCAACGGGACTGCGGCGATCGTTTCGGTAGGGACTACCGGAGAATCCGCCACCCTGAGCCACGATGAGCACGGTGATGTGGTGATGATGACCGTGGAACTGGCTGACGGGCGTATCCCGGTGATTGCCGGTACCGGTGCAAACGCCACCGCTGAGGCTATTAGCCTAACGCAGCGTTTCAACAATAGCGGCATTGTCGGCTGTCTGACGGTGACGCCTTACTACAATCGCCCGACGCAGGAAGGTCTCTTCCAGCACTTCAAAGCCATCGCTGAACATACTGACTTGCCACAAATTCTGTATAATGTGCCGTCACGTACTGGCTGCGATATGCTGCCTGAAACGGTAGGCCGTCTCTCGAAAGTTAAAAATATTATCGCAATTAAAGAGGCGACCGGGAACTTAAGCCGCGTTCATCAGATCAAAGAGCTGGTTTCAGACGACTTTATTCTGCTCAGTGGTGATGATGCGACCGCGCTGGACTTTATGCAGCTCGGCGGCCATGGCGTGATTTCCGTTACCACTAACGTGGCGGCGCGCGATATGGCTGAAATGTGCAAACTGGCTGCGGCGGGTCATTTCGATGAAGCGCGCGTGATTAACCAGCGTCTAATGCCGCTGCACACAAAATTATTTGTCGAACCCAATCCGATCCCAGTGAAATGGGCATGTAAGGAGTTGGGACTTGTAGCAACCGATACGCTGCGTCTGCCGATGACCCCTATCACCGACCATGGTCGTGATGTGGTTGCCGGGGCGCTGAAGCATGCCGGTTTGCTGTAGAGTTTAGGGAGATTTGATGGCTTACTCAGTACAGAAAACGCGCCTGGTGAAGGTTGCGGGTGTTTCGCTTGTTATGCTGCTCGCTGCCTGTAGTTCAGACTCGCGCTACAAGCGCCAGGTGAGCGGTGATGAATCCTATCTGGATGCAGCCCCGCTTGCTGAACTTCATTCCCCAGCGGGTATGATCCTGCCGGTTCAGAACGGCGATTACAACATTCCTGTCACTAACGGCAGCGGTGCTGTGGGTAAGGCGCTTGATATTCGCCCACCTGCACAGCCGTTGGCACTGGTGAGCGGTGCGCGCACCCAGTTTACGGGTGATACCGCGACGCTGCTGGTTGAAAACAACCGCAGCAACACGCTTTGGCCGCAGGTTGTGAGCGTGATTCAGTCGAAGAATTACACGATTGATAAACGCGATGATGCCAGCCAGACGCTGACCACCGACTGGATCGAGTGGAACCGTCTTGATGAAGATCAGCAGTACCGTGGTCGTTATCAGGTCTCTGTGAAACCACAGGGTTATCAGCAGGCTGTCGCGGTCAAACTGCTGAACCTTGAGCAGGCTGGCAAGCCTGTTGCTGACGCTTCCTCATTGCAGCGCTACAGCACTGAAATGATGAATGTGATTGCTACTGGGCTGGATAAAACTGCGACCGATGCAGCAAACTCCGCACAAAGCCGCAGTGGTGTTACGTTCGACGTACAAAGCGCCGCGGATGATACGGGTCTGCCAATGCTGGTGGTGCGTGCACCGTTCAACCAGACATGGCAGCGTCTGCCAGCCACGCTTGAAAAAGTGGGCATGAAAGTCAGTGATAGCACCCGTTCTACGGGCAGCATCACGGCGACCTATAAGCCACTTTCGGACAGCGGATGGCAGGCACTGGGCGCAACCGATCCAGGACTGGTCTCAGGCGATTACAAAATTCAGGTCGGTGACCTCGATAACCGCAGCAGCTTGCAGTTTATCGATCCGAAAGGTCACACGCTGACCCAGTCGCAGAACGATGCGCTGGTCGCTGTCTTCCAGGCGGCATTCAGCAAATAAAAAAGAAGGGCTGGTTAATCCAGCCCTTTTTATTTTAGTGCCACGCAAACGTGTGCGTGGCATAATATCCCCAGTTTTGAACACAAATCATCACACCAGGAGTAATCAAGATGCAGAAGCAAGCTGAGTTGTATCGTGGCAAAGCGAAGACCGTATACAGCACGGAAAACCCGGATCTGTTGGTGCTCGAGTTCCGCAATGATACGTCAGCAGGAGATGGCGCACGCATTGAGCAGTTCGACCGTAAAGGCATGGTGAACAACAAGTTCAACCATTTCATTATGAGCAAACTGGCTGACGCGGGCATTCCGACTCAAATGGAAGCGTTGCTGTCCGATACGGAATGTCTGGTCAAAAAACTGGATATGGTTCCGGTTGAATGTGTGGTCCGTAACCGTGCCGCAGGCTCCCTGGTGAAGCGTCTGGGTATTGAAGAAGGCATCGAGCTGAACCCACCGTTGTTTGATTTGTTCCTGAAAAATGACGAAATGCACGATCCGATGGTGAACGAATCCTACTGCGAAACCTTTGGCTGGGTGAGCAAAGAAAACCTGGCGCGTATGCAAGAGCTGACCTTCAAAGCCAACGACGTCCTGAAAAAGCTGTTTGACGATGCCGGTCTGATCCTGGTCGATTTCAAGCTGGAGTTCGGTCTCTATAAAGGCGAAGTGGTGCTGGGCGATGAGTTTTCTCCGGACGGTAGCCGTCTGTGGGACAAAGAGACGCTGGATAAAATGGACAAAGACCGTTTCCGTCAGAGCCTGGGTGGCCTGATTGAAGCCTATGAAGCGGTTGCCCATCGTCTGGGCGTTAAGCTCGACTAAATCCTCCCGACTCACGCCAAAGGGTGAAAACATCCTTTGGCGTCTTACCTCTGTTTCCTATGGTAATTCTGCCCCTAACCGCCTACGATCACTCTATTATTGATGGAATTTATTCGAGGTGGTTATGCGCTGGCAAGGGCGTCGTGAAAGTGACAATGTAGAAGACAGGCGCAGCAATGGCGGCGGTGGCCCATCGATGGGCGGCGGCGGTATGCGTCTACCTGGCGGAAAGGGTGGCATTATTCTGCTCGCCATTGTACTGGTCGCGGGTTACTACGGCGTTGATTTGACGGGATTAATCACCGGAGACCCCGTTCAGCAACAGCAAACTTCTCCGCGCTCCATCAGCCCGAATGAAGATGAAGCCGCAAAATTTACCTCTGTCATTCTGGCGACGACGGAAGACACCTGGGGTCAGCAGTTCGAAAAAATGGGACGCACCTATCAGCAACCCAAGCTGGTGATGTATCGCGGCGCAACCCGCACTGGCTGCGGTACGGGCCAATCGGTGATGGGGCCTTTCTATTGCCCGGCAGACAGCACCGTGTACATCGACCTCTCTTTCTATGACGACATGAAACGCAAGCTCGGCGCGGACGGTGATTTCGCCCAGGGCTACGTGATCGCGCATGAAGTCGGCCACCACGTGCAGAAACTGCTCGGTATTGAACCGAAAGTTCGTCAGCTTCAGCAAAATGCATCGCAGGTCGAAGCCAACCGGCTTTCCGTGAAAATGGAGCTGCAGGCTGACTGCTTTGCGGGCGTATGGGGCCATAGCATGCAGCAGCAGGGCGTGCTGGAATCCGGCGATCTCGAAGAGGCACTCAACGCCGCACAGGCTATCGGCGACGACCGTCTGCAACAGCAGAGTCAGGGGCGCGTTGTTCCGGACAGTTTTACCCATGGCACTTCAGAAGAACGTTACAGCTGGTTTAAACGCGGTTTCGCCAGCGGTGACCCTTCGCAATGCAACACCTTCGGTAAAGCCATGTGACGGTGCGTGTCAGGGATGAGACAGGTAGGCCGCTTGAAGACGTGACCGCTAAGCTTGCGCAGTCAGGCCATCGACGATTGCTGCTACTGAGCGGTGATGACGACTGGTCACAAACGCACTCTCTGGCGCTACGCGATCAATTGCAAGGTGACTGGCTGTGGGTCGGTAACGAAACATCTGTCGAGCCCTGTTGTGCGCCACAGAATCTGAAAAGCCTGCTCGGGCGCGAATATCTTCACGCTATTTTTGATGCCCGCGACGGTTTTGACGTCGCGGCATTTGCG